>JAKQDH010000087.1 GCA_029558835.1 Planctomycetota bacterium
TCCCGATGATCTGCCGGATGATGACTACTTCGACGACCAGTTCACCATTCGCAAGGTGGAGCCGGGCACGCTGTACCTGGACGCGTTCCTGGAGGGCGGCGAGGACATCGAGATCGCGCTCCCGAAGGCATTGACGGCCAAGGCCCGCGCCGGCTGGTCGGTCAACCTGGAACTGGCGCGCGTGCGCGGGAAGTGGCGCATCCTCGGCGTCGGCAACGTCTGCCCCTGACAGGACGTGTCTGATTGCCGGGCGGTAGTGGAGAGGGCGGGCGTCGCCCGCCCGCATCGACCGTAGCGGACGTGGGGCACCAAGACGCGGGGGGCTGCGTGGCCAGCTCGAGCCGGGCCGGTCTACCGACTTGTACGCCCGTCGGGAGAATCCGTGGGCTTCTCGCGCCGCCACAGTCGCACGATCCCATCCCTCGCGCCCGACGCAAGCAGTGTCCCATTGGAGTTGAAACACAGGGAGTGCACCGCCTCGTCGTGGCCGCGCAACGTCAGCAGGTCGTTACCCGTCGTGACATCCCATACCTTGATCGTGTGATCCTGACATCCCGAGACCACGCGCGTGCCATCAGGGCTGAACGCGACCGAGAGTACCACATCACTGTGCCCCCGCAGAGTCTGCAGCTCCCGGCCGCTCGCCGTCGCCCAGATCCTGACCGTATGATCGAACGACGCCGTGGCGATCCTGCCTCCATCCGGGGAGAAGGTCACCTGCCGCACCACTCCTCCATGCCCGTGCAGCGTATGCAGGAGCGACCCGGTCGTGGCGTCCCAAAGCCGCGCGGTCTTGTCATCCGAGCCGGTAGCGATCAAAGTGCCTGACTGGTCGAAAGCCAGACAGTGGATCGGACCGGCGTGCCCTAAGAGCCGGGCAGCAAGTGCTCCTGTGCGTACATCCCAGATCTCGGCCAGCGTCTCGTCGTGGCCCGTGATGGCCACCAGCCGGCCATCCCTGCTGAACGCCGCCCTGCTCACGAGGCGGTTGTTCGGTGTGATCCGAGACAGCTTGTGCACGTGATCCGTGGAGGCATCCCAGCCAGCGCTGATGTCCCAGACGTACACACCGTTTTCCTCCTCCTGCGAACCGCCTGTGGCAAACAGCAGCTTCTGCTCATCGGGCAGCAGCACCACCGCCAGTATCCCTCCCTGTTCGACCAACGGCGCGCACAAAGGCTCTCCCGAAACCGCGTTCCAGAGCCCCAGCTTCCCGTCGCGACAGCCGGTCACGAGCAGCGCGCCATCGGAGCTGAAGGCGAGCGCGTGGACGTACTTGTCCTTGTCGCGATCGCCGCTGCGCACGGTGAGGACCGAATTGCGCGTACTGCGGGCCGCGTCCCACAGTTTGACCGTTCCATCAGCAGAGCACGAGGCGAGCCAGGCACCGTCAGCGCTGAAGGCCACTCCCCGGACTGCAGCCTCATGCCCGACATACGTCCGGAGGGCGTTGTCTGTACTCGTGTCCGAGACGCGGACGGCATGATCCTCCGAACCTGAGACCAGCCAGCTCCCGTCGGGGCTGAGGGCGAGGCTGGTTACCGACCGATCATGTCTGGCGAATCGGCGCACGCCGGACTCCAACTTCGTATCTCCCGTCCAGATGGTATGATCCTTGGCTCCCAGGAAGAAACGGGAACCGTCTGGGCTAACGGCGATGTCGGTAATGCCCCAGCACGGGACTTCCTGAGACTGAAGCTCCTCACCGCTGGACACATCCCAGCGCCTGACGATGCCGTCCTCGCCGCCCGTCAGGAATGTCGTGCCGTCGGGCAGGAACGCAATGGCGTTGATGGTGTAGTCGCCGGTGGGTATTGACACGACCTCACCTGACGACAAGTCGATGATTCCGATCGTACCCTCGGGAGCATCGCCCGTCGCCGTACCAGCCACAAGTTTCGTCCCGTCCGAGCTGAAAGCCAAGGAGACGATCGATCCACCCAGCGCGTTCTCGAACGTCCTGAGCAATTCACCCGTCCGCGCATCCCACAGCCGAACGTCCTGATCGGCTGACCCAGTAGCGATAGTACACCCGGCCCCATCAATCGCGATACAGTTGACGCAGTCTTCATGTCCCTGGTGTGACCACATCTGCCGCCGGCTGCCGATGTCCCAGCACCCGACTGTTTGGTCGTTGGAGACGGAGTATAGGAGTGCACCATCAGGGCTAAATGCCACATCCAGGACGGCGTCGGTATGTCCACACAGCGTCGCCGCGCTTTCGTCAAGGTGAGCTACCAGGTACTGCCATTCCCAGTTCTGCCGGAAGCGCTGCGGGACGTGGTCCAGAAGCTCTGAGGCCTCGGCAGCGCGGTAGAGCTCGAGGGCTCGGCTGGACGCCCCCAGAGTTGCCACATAACGCTGCCAGTCCGCGGCCTGCCACGCCCGCAGGGACGTAATCAGCGCCGCGGTCAGCAAGAGAACGACAGCCGCTGCAACCGCCAGGGGTACACGATAACGGTGCAGTGTCCTCCGCAGAACGTACCATCCGTTCCCCGTGTCGATGGGTTCACCGGCCAAGTGGCGGCTGATGTCGTCGGCCAGCGCTGCCGCACTCGAGTAGCGCTCCCGCGGCTCCTTGCGCAGGCACTTGAGCACGATGAAATCGACATCGCGGTCCATGCCCTTCTTCAGGGCGCTTGGCCTGGCCGGACCGACGTGGAGAATGGTGTTGACCACGGCCTCCAGACTAGCGTTGCTGTCCACGTCATAGGGATGCTTGCCGGTAAGTACTTTGCAGATGACGACACCGAGAGAGTAGATGTCGGTGGCGGTGGTAATCGGCGCGCTGCGGACCTGTTCGGGGCTGGCGTAGGAGGGAGTGAAAAGCCGCAGCTGGGCCAGGGTGATGGTGCTGTCCCCGGCGGCCTCTTCGGCCTTGAGCACTTTTGCGATGCCGAAATCCAGCAGTTTCGGCACGCCGTCGCGGGTAACCAGGATGTTGTTGGGCTTCAGATCGCAGTGGGCGACGAGGGCCTGATGGGCCGAGCCGACCGCCCGACAGAGCTTCTCGATAAGACGCAGCCGTTCGCGTGTCGACAGCCGGTGCTGTTCGCAATACTCATCGATCGGCAGGCCGGTGACATACTCCATAACGAGGTACGGGCTGCCGTCTTCTGTCGTCCCGGCATCGTGCAGGACCGTGATGTTCTCGTTCTTCAGGTCGGCCAGAATCTGCCGCTCCCGCTGGAACTGTTCCAGGAGTCTCCGTGTGTCCATGCCGGGCTTGATGAACTTGATCGCGGCGACCCTCTTGAACTTCTGGTCCGCCCGTTCTGCCCGCCACACTTCGCCCATCCCGCTGTCGTTGTCGATGCGTTCGATCAGTTCGTAGGCACCGACCCGTTCACCCGCCCAGTGCCGGCTGAGCCGGGGGGGCAGGGAGCCCTCCCAGAACTGCTTCGATCCCTGTGATGGGTCGCCTGAGGCTGATCCACCTTGTACGTCGGGCATTGGACATGCTCCGCAGCAAAAGAGCGCTACCGCATGGGACTCTGCGCGAGGCCGTTCGTGCGGCCGCGCCGGCGACGGACGCTTCCGGGGCCAGTCGCATCCAGGCAAAGGGAAGCACCTGCACCCACACCGCGCCGCTTCCCGCAATCCTCACTCACACGGACAGCGCACCTTGCATTGTGGCGCGCCCCTGAGCTTAACCCCGACCCATTGTGTCAATTCTGGTAGTCGCTTAGCATTCTATCAAACACCCGCTATTTCCGACACCCCCACAGTCGTTCTCCGTCTATCTGGGGAAGGGGATGCGGGCGCAGGTCGTCGCTGACGGCATGCCTGAGGGTGCGGGCAGGCACGGGAGGGCGAGTGCGAAGATGTGCTCTACACAGGTTGGGCAGGTAGCGCGACAGGCATTCCAGCCGACCCAGGTGACGTGGATCCTGGCCGCACTGGCCAGGGGAACTTCGGGGCGGCGCGACGTAAACCGCCACCTTATGGAGGTTTATGCGCAGCCGTTGGAGGTTTATGTCCGCGGCAGTTCCTGTCGCTGGGCGGGCGAGCCGATGGAGATCGTCCACGGTTTCCTGGCGGACCGGCTGGGCCGGGCGGACTACTTCGAGAAGTGGCAGCGAAGCGGCCTCCCTTTGCGCAAGTGGCTGATCAATGGCCTGCACTTCTATCTCCGGGAGATCGCCGACAGCCATCCGGACGCCTTGCGCGGTGACGGGTGGGAATCGCTCCTCCGCGATCCTTCTCAAGGTCCGAAGACCAAGCTAATGGTCGCTGTCGACCGAGCTTGTATGGCCACGATCGTCCGGCAAGCCCTCGTGGATGCAGGGCGGGAATGCGAAAGGCGGGGGCTCGGCAGACACTGGCAGGCCTTCCAGCTCTACTACTTCCGGGATCTTCCCTTTGCTGACGTGGCTTGCGACCTGAACGAGAAAGTGGAGAAGGCAAAGCAGATGACACGGATTGCGCGGGAATACTTTCGCAGCGCTGTCCGGGAGCTGTTCATCCGTGACGGCGCCGATCCGGAGCATGTGGACGATGCGATACGCTCACTTCTGAAGGATGCCGAGTCATGAAGGACAAACCGTCGCCCAAGACCGCTGGCGAGCTGCCTTCGCTAACACCTACCATGGCCTCCCGCCTGCTGCGCCTGGGCTTGAGCGAGTCTGACCAGCCGGTCGACCTTCTGCTCGAGCGGGTGCAGGCCGCGGAGGGGGCGAGGTGGTTCGCCTCGGCCGTGACGGCTGTCTTCGGCGAATCGGCCGGCCGCCCCGGAGCGGAGCTTCTGTCCCCGGCCACTACCCTCGCGCGGCTGAGGCTATGGAAACGCCAGTGCACGGCCTTGGCTGAGCAGGCCGCCGACCAAGATTCCTGGCTACAGGCCATGCTGGGCTACTTCCTGGCGGTGGCGGCCGCCCTCGCCCACCACCAGGCGATGATTACCGATCGCCCGCCCGGAGAGGCACAGGCCACGCTCGCCAAGCTCGCCGCTGCGGTGCCGTTGCCCTGGTCGAATCTGCTGTCCCAGGCGTCCAGGAACGCCCGCAGCCTAGAAACTCAGACGCCGCCCTGATCATCCTGGTCGCCCAGCCAGTTCTCGCCCCATCCAGCGCGTACCCCCTTCCGAACCGCAGGTATATCAGAGGGGGAATCTCGCGCGCTGCCTCCGCCCGATGCGGACAAAGCGGCTGTCTGTCACCTCTCCCACCGGGAAAGCTCCGTCTTCCGGCGCCGCCTCGCACAGCAAGCCATGTCCAAGGACCGCAAACCGCCCGCTGCGCGGCGGGACTTTTTTCTTTATGAGGCCCCCGTCGTCGTCGTCCGGCTCTATCTCGTGCAGGAGGTTGAGCGGCAGTCTGCTGTTTCGCCCAGTGGTCTAGTCCTTTGCGGGTCTCGCGGTGCGCCGGTACG
The DNA here is from genome assembly GCA_029558835.1 of Planctomycetota bacterium. Classification (GTDB taxonomy): domain Bacteria; phylum Planctomycetota; class Phycisphaerae; order UBA1845; family UBA1845; genus JAKQDH01. The sequence goes on from JAKQDH010000087.1 coordinate 5,371, forward strand.
GGCGTTCGTGCCGGGACCGCCCCGTGGGGGGGATCTGTCTGCGTATGCAAGTCTGCGTACCTCGTACAAGGAGAAAGAACCATGAACGTCGCCAAATGTATGTTCAGCTTCTTCATGGCAGCCCTGCCCCTGCAAGCGCAGGAGGTATACGTCCAGAATTTCGAGAATCCAGCGGATCCACTTGTCGAGTGGTCGAATCCCAACACCGACGTGACGCCAGGCACCGATCTGCACCCGCCGGATCGATTCCTTGGTCAGTTTGGGAACACGCAAGGCTCTCCAATCACTTTGACGCTGACTGACCTGCCGGCCCATGCGTGGGTCATGGTTTCCTTTGACGTCTATGTCATTCGGACCATGGACGGCAACGGGCCGTACGGTGGCCCCGACGGCTGGTCCGCGGCATGGGCCCTCGATGAGTCCGGGCCTGCCGAGACGCTTCTCTACACCACCTTCTCGAACAACTGGGGTACCCACACGCAGGACTACCCGGCCGAGTACGGCCATGGCAACTACCCTGCCGGCGAAGGTGCGTTTGAAACCAACACGCTGGGCTACGTTCTGAGCGTACCCAGAGACTCGGTCTATCGCTTCCCCGACGCGCAGCATGGGTGGTATCTCCGCTTCGAACATGCCGCCTCAACGCTCGTGCTGCGGTTCACCAGTTATCAGAACCAGCAGCCTGCGGACGAAAGCTGGGGAGTGGATAACGTCGTGGTGACGATTGCGCCCGATTGCAACGGGAACGGCATTCCCGATGACTGCGATCTGTCCTGCGCAGGCCAGTGCGGCGTAGAATTTCCGACGAGCTGCGGCCAGAGCGTGGACTGCAATGAAAACGGCGTCCCCGACGAATGGGAGCTGACCACCGCAGGCGAGTGGACCTACCTGCCCCACAATAGCCACTCGTATCGTCTGAGCCCGGCCCCGGGTTTCTGGGCGGATGGAGAGGCGGAGGCAGTCTGCCTCGGCGGGCATCTGGCCACGATTCGTGATGCAGTCGAAGACCAGTGGATTTGCGAAGCACTCGCGGTGCCCGGGCAGGACGTTTTCATGGGCCTCCATCAACCGCCTGGCAGTGAGGAACCGGCCGGCGGGTGGACATGGCTCACCGATGATCCCGTCATCTACACAAACTGGAGTCCGGGCGAGCCCAATGATTGGGGCGATGGAGAAGATTGCGCCGTCATGTGCTACAGCGGAACCGAAGCCTGGGCAGACTATCCCTGCGCAGACGAAGAAAGCATGTACCAAGGCGTCATCGAGCGAGACGGCATTCCTCCCGCTGACTGCAACGACAACGGTACACTGGATGAGTGCGATCTGGGTGAGTATTACTTCGTGACCGAGTGGGGAGAACTCGGAACTGAGCCGGGCCAATTCCACAACCCCTACGGTATGGCCGTGGATTCACGCGGATTCGTCTACGTCTGCGATCACTCCAACAACCGTGTTCAGAAGTTTTACCCGGATGGCACGTTGTTTGGTGAGCCCTGGCCAACGGAAGGCATGCCCCACAGCATTGCCATCTACGAACCGGAAGGCAGCTCGGGTGATTGCTATGCCTATGTCAGCCTCTTCTTCTTGGAGTCCGGCGGCCACGGATACCGGGTTCTGAAGTTCACGTGTGCCGGTGACCGCCTGCCGGAGGGTGACCTGGGGGCGGATCACGTGGGCGGCGGCGATGGCGAGTTCGACAGCCCGGCAGGTGTGGCCGTGGACGCGGAGGGATGCGTGTACGTGTCTGACTGGAGCAACCGCCTCCAGAAGTTCTGCGACCTGAATCAAGAGGAACCTCTGGATTTCGTCTGCTCTTCAGGGGGCTTCAGTGACCCTTATGGCGTGGCGCTCGACCAGGACGGGCGCGTCATGGTGTGCGACACAATGCACCGGCGAATCGTCTTCCTCGATGGAGACGACTGCGAGTACCTGCATGAATGGGACATGGCGGATGTTCTGTCCGGCTTCGGTCCGAGCTGGATCGCGGTGGACTCTGCGGGAGACGTGTATGTGACGGACACTGACCTTACACCCCACCAGGTCATGAAGTTCGCCGCAGACACCTCCGAAAGGACGTTGCTTACCAGTTGGGGTCCGTGGGGTAGCGGGCCCGGTGAATTCCAAGGCTCGACTGGAATCGCGGTTGACAACGCGGGAAACGTCTACGTGGGAGATCAACTCCCGGATCGAATCCAGAAGTTCAGGGACTGGTCGGACTGCAACAACAACGGCATCCTCGACGAGTGTGACATGGCCGATTGCGACGGCTCGTACTGGTGTGAGGACTGCAACAACAACGGCATACTGGATGGCTGCGAGCCGGACTTCGATGGTGATCACGTGATCGACGATTGCGACGATGACGTCGACGATGACGGCGTGTTGAACGACGATGACGTCTGCGACTATACGCCTCATCCGCTCCCGCCCGGTGCGGTGCTGCAGCCGGACGGGACACTGCGCGGCGACATCGACGGTGACTGCGACTGCGATCTCGAGGACTTCGCCATCTTGCAGGCGGACTTCACCGGCCCGGCCCGACCATAGCGGCACAACGGTCTGCCTCCAGCCCACGTGACCGACACTCGCCCCGTCGTGGCCTCACCGGCCGGCGGGGCGAGCATACTTGCCCGCCGGAGGGCTGCGGCGGACGATGCACTCATCCGGGGCGACTGGCGGTTTTTTGGCCAATCTGAAGTCCCCGGAGCATGTGGAGCTGGTTGAATGCGTCGGAGGGCGGTTTGATGCCGAGGCATTCGATGCGAGCATGATGAACCGGACGCTGGCCGAGTTTAATTGATTGACTCAGTCCCGCGGCTCGTTCGAGCGCCAGTCTGCAGGCCGCACAATGTAGTCATGGTTTCCCATCCCGACGCCATGCCGCGGAGCCCGATAGACCGTCCCTGACCCGGCTCCTGGTGGGTCCAGCGTCCCGTTTTCGTGGCCGGCTGCTACCCCGGGGACCTTGACGCGGATGCGGCTCGGCGGAAGCTGCGGGCATTGCTGGACGTTGGGATTCGGGCCGTGGTCTCCCTTCAGTCACGTGAGGAGACCGACGAGGAGGGCAGGCCTTTCGTGCCCTATGAGCCCCTGCTGAAGCAACTGGCGGCCGCTGGCGGTACAGTAGTATCTTGTACGCGACATCCGATCGCCGACTGCGGTGCACCGAGACCGGCGGAGATGGTGGCCATCCTGGACGCCATCGATGCGTCGATCGCCGACGCGCGTCCCGTGTACGTGCACTGCTGGGGCGGCCACGGGCGTACTGCGACAGTGGTTGGCTGCTGGCTCGTCCGGCACGGGTGCTCCGGCACCGACGCCCTCGCGGCAGTGACAGCCCTCCGCAGGCACGATCACTACCTGCGCGAACAGCCCGCGCCACAGACCGACCAGCAGCGGCAACTGGTGCGGGACTGGGCAGAGTGGGATGCAATCATTGGCGGCCGTTCGGGCCGGCCATCAACGAGGAGGGAACACGGTGGAGCTTACTGAGCGCTATCGCGGCTGCCTGCTCGGCCTGGCGGTTGGTGATGCCGTCGGCACGGCGCTGGAGTTTTCGCCGCCCGGCTCGTTTGCACCGATCACGGACTTGGTCGGCGGCGGCCCGTTCGGGTTGCTGCCCGGGCAGTGGACGGACGACACGTCGCTGGCCTTGTGCCTGGCCGAGAGCCTGCTCGCGTGCAACGGCTTTGATCCCGTCGACCAGATGCAACGCTACGTCCGCTGGCGGCGTGAAGGGTATCTGAGCAGTACGGGCGAGTGCTTTGACATCGGTAACACGACTGCAACGGCCCTCAGCGCGTTTGAGCGCTCCGGCCGGCCGTATTGCGGGCCGACCGATCCGGACTCGGCGGGCAACGGGTCGCTGATGCGCCTGGCTCCCGTGCCGATGTTCTACGCCCGCCGGCCGGCCGAGGCCATTGCCATGGCGGCCGACAGTTCCCGCACGACGCATGGCACGCGCACCGCGGTGGATGCCTGCCGCTTCCTGGCCGCACTCATCGTGGGTGCGCTCCACGGGGCCACGAAGGAGGAGCTGACCGCCCCAGGTTTCTCGCCCGTCGCGGGTCTCTGGGAACGCGAGCCACTGGCCGCAGAGATCAACGAGATCGCCCAGGGCTCGTACCTGCGGCGGAATCCGCCGGAGATTCGAGGTTCCGGGTACGTGGTGCACACGCTCGAGGCCGCGCTGTGGGCGTTCTATCACAGCGACGGCTTCCGCGACGGCTGCCTGCGTGTCGTGAACCTGGGAGAGGATGCGGACACCACCGGGGCAGTCTTCGGCCAGTTGGCCGGCGCGTACTACGGCGAGCGCGACATCCCGCTCGACTGGCGTGCTCGGCTGCACGAGCACGACTTCATCGCCTCTCTTGCCGGCACGCTCTACAACCGGCGGGCGCGACAGTGAGCGACTGACGATGACCCAGCAAGTCGCTCCAACCGGCCCCCGGTGCTCATCCGGGGGATGTCCTGCGCCGAGCCGAGGAACGGGGCCGCTAGCCCCCTTGGCGCGCAGGAAACGGGCCGATTTCAGCCCTGAAGACCGGAAAACCTTCGAAGACAGGGTAGGCGCCACGGGGGAGGGCGCTGTACAATGGACGAGCACGGCCCTGTAGCGCAGTTGGGCACGGCCATCTGGAACATGTCGGGTGAGCCCACTTCCGCCGGTGCCGACCTGCGCCGCGATGATGCACGAGCTACCGGAGGCCCTGCGGTGAAGCAGGGCTATCCGCAACGCAGTTTCAAGGGGAGGAGAAACGGCTCACAGCATTAGGACGAACGCCCAACGCAGACAGTCGGCCGAACTGCCTCGGTAGACAGCGGGTATTTGTCCGGCTTGTCGCGGGTGGGCGAACTAGCTGGCGGGCCGTTCAGGGTTGGGGACGATCCGGCACGATGGTGACCGGAGGCGGAGCGGCTGCTCGCGGGCTTTGGTCTCCGGAGCGTGTGGGATGGGTGGCGGCGAGGGTGTGTCATCTGCCTTGCCTGGACACGTTCGTGCGAAGGAGGTGAAGCGGGAGCATCTGAGGCGGCGTTGTTGAGGTTCGGCGGCACCGTCTGTTCCATTGTGCAAAGCAGCACGCGTTGGTTTTGCGGGAACAAGCGTGTGCCAGAGCTGACAGGGCGATCACAAGGAGTGAGGAGATGAACAGCAGAATTCTTATGATGGTGGTGGTGCTGCTGGCGTGGATCGTGGCGCCAACGACGGCAGAGCCGGTCACGGACACATTCTACGCCCTCGAGTCCGCGCAGGAGGGTTGGAGTGGTGGGGGAAGTGGCTACGACGACGGCCACTGGTACACCTGGGACGAACCCACATGGTTTGCTCGGGTTCAGTGGTTCAACAATGAGCCGTTCATTCCCGAGAACTACAAGACGATCTACATCGAGTTTGACATCGACAGGCTCGATCCGGCGGAGGGCGAAGGCGACTTCCAGCTCTGGGTAAACTGGACCACGCCGGAGTGGTCGGCGCTCGGTCTGGACCGACCACCGCTTCCGGATCAGGGAGAAGTGGGCTACCTCGTGCATTCGCCCATGCTCCTTGACACGATCTACTTCACCAGTCCGCTGCATATTGAGCTTGATTATGTGATTGAAGACTACAATCCCGAATGGGTGTCCATCGACGCTTATGGACATAACTTCGACCTGACCAACGGGATCATCATCCACGAATGTGTTCCCGAGCCGGGCACGCTGGCGCTGCTGGCCTTCGGCATGCTGGCGGTGTTGCGGCGACGCTAGCAGACGAGGGCTGTGCTCATGGCAATCCGGGGCGGGCCGCTCGGTACGGGCGGCCTGCCGCCTGCTCAGAGGCCGGTCGCGGTCTTTACCCAATAGGCTAGGGCCAAGCACGTGTAGACCAAGGCCTGACCGGCACGGTGGCGGCTGGCTCACAGCGGCGCGGGAGTGACGGCGATGACCAAGAGCAGATTGATCTGGGGCATGTGTGTTCTGGGGGTAAGCCTGGGTTACGGTACCTCCGGGGCACTGGCTGACGAGCTTGCGTTCGCTATCGAGTGGATGGTGGATGACGTCTTCTTCGATGAGGCCGGGTGGGGCATCAGCGTCGGCGACGTCTTCCAGGGCAGCTTCACGTATGACCCCACAGTGCCGGATGCCGATCCGGACCCCAATACCGGGCAGTACCCTGGGGCTTTGCTCAGCATGGTGATTGAGGCTGGCGCCCACACCTTGGTCAGCGGCGGCGGTACGATCCGTATTCGAAATGACGAGCTGCCTCAGGGATGGGACGAGTTCGTTATCATCGCTGACTCGTACACCACCCTAGATGGCATCTTCGTGGTCGACCAGGAGTTGATCTTGCGCGATACGACGGGGCAGGTCTTTGCCAGCGACGCGCTGCCTACGACGCTGGGTTTGAACCTCGAGGACTTCGATTGGACTTCACTGTATCTTTACGGATGGGATTATTCCACCGGCGGCGAATTCGAGATCACGGGGCATCTCACCAGCCTGTCCTTCCCCGACTGCAACGGCAACGGCATTCCCGACTATCTGGAAGCCGACACGGATGAGGATGGGGTGATCGACGACTGCGATAACTGTCCGGAGGTTTGGAATCCCGGTCAGGAGGACTGTGACGAAGATGGAATGGGCGACGCGTGCGAGGTTGATGCCGATGGCGACGCGGTTCCCGATGACTGCGACAACTGTCCGGGCGTGTTCAACCCGGGCCAGGAGGACTGCGGAGGAGACGGCATCGGCGACGCTTGCGCCGTCGACTCGGACGGTGACGGGGTTCCGGATGATTGTGACAATTGTGTGGACGTTTGGAATCCCGAGCAGGACGACTGTGACGAAGACGGGATGGGCGATGCCTGCGAGGTCGATTCCGACGGCGACAGTGTTCCAGACGACTGCGATCTCTGCCCGGGATTCGACGACCTTCTCGACACCGACGGGGACGGTATTCCCGACGACTGCGAGGCCGCCGCTGTGGGTTGGGTCTACTGGACCGACCCTTCACGTGGGAACGTCCAGCGTGCCGATCTACCGGACGGCTCCTCGGTGACGGATGTCGTCACAGGTCTGCCTCGCCCCTATGACCTCGCTTTCGACGTGGCTGGAGGGATGATGTACTGGACAGACATCTGGACCAACAGCATCCACCGCGCCAACCTGGACGGCAGCGGGGTGGAAGACCTCGTCACCGGGGCGCCGGGGCCGCTGGGGATCGCCCTGGACGTGGCGGGCGGCAAGATGTACTGGACTGACCGCACGGTGCAGCGGATCCAGCGGGCCAACCTCGACGGGAGCGGGATCGAAGACCTCGTCATGCTGACGTGGCCCGATTATCCACGTCTGATTGCCCTGGACGTGGCGGGCGGCAAGATGTACTGGACCCAGTTCAACCTCACTACTGCGCTCGCCTGGATCCGGCGGGCCAACCTGGAAATCCCCGAGGGTGAGTCCCCGGACAACCGCACGGATGTCGAAGATCTCGTGATGGAGCCGTTTCCGCCCTTCGAGCCGTTTGCCATCGCCCTGGACGTTGCCGGCGGCAAGATGTACTGGACGAATACTTGGCATTGGCCCGGGGGGCAAGAGCACATCCGCCGCGCGAACCTGGAAATCCCTTGCGGCGAGACCCCGGACAATCGGACGGATATCGAAGATCTGGTCGCGGTGGACGCGGATATCGAAGCTCTCGCCTTGGACCTGGCCGATGGCAGGATGTACTGGACCCAGAGAGTGTACTTGGGCGAGGACAGCATCATCGGTCGGGCCCGTCTGGACGGCGCCTTTATCGAGTACCTCGCCCCCACGGGCGCCTCACGCCCTGCGCAGATTGCCCTGCTGCTTCCTGGCAGCGACTTTGACGGCGATGGCGATGTCGACCTGCAGGACTTCGGGCACTTTCAGACATGCTTCACCGGCGCCGGGCTGGGCACACCCAGCCCGGGCTGTCGCTTCTTCGACGCTGACGTGGATGACGACGTTGACCTGGACGACTTTGGCGCCTGGGCCCCGAGAATGGCCGGCCCGAGCGAGTAGCGGGCTCCGATTCAGGATAGTTGTTGCCGGTGGCTCGCCGCATGCTCGGCGAAGTGACTGGTCTGCTGCACGATCGGACGTAGCGACGTTGCCTTCGGTGTGCCCTGCCTGACGACTCCCACGGACGCAAGTTGGGAATCTCGGAGCCGGTGTCCGGGCGTGGCTGGGAACCCCGCCAAGTCCGCCACACGCGGACCGCTCCTTGCCGCCTGCCTGGCGTGCTCCACTGTGTACCGAGATCATGATTACGTCCCTTGCGGTTTGACTCCGGCAGGAGCGCTGGCGATGTCAGTCCGGTTTGCGGCGGACGAGATGGTCGGCCGTACGGATGAAGTGTAGAGCTCTCGCTACCTTGGCGTAGAATCGCGGCCAGAAGACCGGCCGCGAAGGAAAGGGAGTGGTAGAAACAGGATTGGGAAGGGCTCGCGATCAGCACCATAGTACTTGCGACGTTCGTGAAGGGCGTCGTCCTATCGGCAGGCGCCGCCGCAAGCGTGTCGGCCGGGCGTCGCGGACGCGGGTTCACCCGGCACTGATGACCGTGGGCCAAGTGTGGCCGTTCCGGCAGCAGACGAGCGGCAGGTGGTCGGGACGCTGGGGCGGGGGACGTGGGAGATTCCGATTCCGGTATTCGCCGACGCGAATGACGATTCGGACGTGGACCTGGCGGACTTCGCCCGTTTCCAGAACTGCTACAGCGGGGCCACGACCGACGAAGGCTTCACGCCGCCGGGCCCGGAGTGCAAGAACCTCTTCGACCTGCACTACGACGGCGACGTGGACGCCGCGGACTACACAGCCTTCGCGGCCCGGTTCGTGGGGCCGAGTTGAGCAGCACGCTGCCCGCCTGAATGGGGAAGGATCAGCGGTGCGGGTGACGTATACCCCGCGGGGTCGGAACTCCGAAACCGGCGAGATTCTTGGTTTTTCCGGAAGCGGTCACATTGGTGTCACCCTGCGTTTCGGCGCAGCGGGCCCACGCCTGGGTTCAGTCTCCGACGACGGCTCCCGCATGGCGCGTTGCCGCGAGACTCTGAACGTTGCGCAGCGGCACAGATTCCACCGAACCGGTGGCCACCCGGCATGGCTTTCGCCGGACCGGGGGTACGCGCGTCGAAACTGGCTGCGGGGCGCAGGCTTCGCTCGGGAGACGCCGGAAAAACGCAAGTTCGCGGGCTGTAACCCGCGATCAGCAAAGGGCTTGCGGCACGTGCCCATTCTGTCGCGTCACGCGGCGTGGTACACTGGGGTCTCTGCGAAGCGGTAGCAACTGGCTCCGGCACAGGCATTGGGCAGTCCGGCAAGCTACAGGCGAGGCGTGCACTCAGACGGTGACCTGCGATGGACCAACCTGAACGCAACGTCGGCCAGTTCCCCACGACGCACTGGTCGCTGCTGGCGCGGGCGGCCGGGGAGGATGCGGACGCGCGGCGGCCGGCGCTGGCGGAGGTCTTGACGCGGTACCAGCCGGCCATGCGGACGCATGTCGCACGGCGGTTCGGTCGCACGTTGGCGGCTGACCAGATCGACGACGTGGTCCAAGGCTTCATCACGCACCACATTCTGGAGAAGGAACTGCTGGGTCGGGCGGATCGAGCCCGCGGCCGGTTTCGGTCGCTACTCTGCACAGCTTTGGACCGGTACGTCATCACCGAGCTGCGTCGGCGGCGGCAAGGCGTTGCCTCCTTGGAGGATGTACCTCCGGCGCCCGGCAAGTCCGCCGGGCCGGAGCAGGAGTTCAACCTTGCCTGGGCCCGGCAGGTGATCGACGAGGCCCTCTCGCGCATGCACGCCCGCTGCGCCGCTTCCCGGCCGGAGTTGTGGGAGCTGTTCGAGACCCGGCTGGTCGGGCCGATCCTGGGCAGCGCGCCGGCGCCACCCTACGCGCAACTCGTTGCCCAGTACGGCTTTGCGTCACCGATGCAGGCGATGAACGCCCTGGTCACCGCGAAGCGCTGGTTCCGAGAGGCCCTCGCTTCCGTGGTGGCCGAGTACGCGGGCGAAGACGCCGAGGCGGAGGCCGAGGTGAGTGACCTATTGAATTGCCTGGCCGGGTGGCGCGCATGATTGGCCGCCGGCGTGCGTATCTGTATGACGGGGACCCAGGGGCGCAGCAGGGGGGTGGAAGCGATCAGGCGGAACAAGCCACGCTGGCCCCGCGGGCGTGGCCGAAGACCGGCGCCTTGGAGCCCACTACGTCGCCCGCGGGGGGGGCGACGCTGCAGACGCGCCGCCTCCGTGAAGGGCCGGAACGTGGCCGCGCACGGACGTGGCCTGACGTTCGCCCGGCCCGAGGAGCACGCCATTGAACCCGTTGATCGAACGCACCGGACCTGCCCAACTGGCGAAGCTGCTGGAGGCCAGTCGATCCGACCGCCACGCCTGGACCCCCTCCGAGCTTGAAGCCATGCTCGTGCACCAGATGTCGGCCGGCATCGAGGTCGATCTGGGGAGCCTCCCGCCGGAGGTGTCGGCGATGCTGGGCGGGTCATCCGCGGGCACGGGGGCAACAATCCGCACGTTCCGCGATCTGTTCACGCATTCGCAGCCGCCCGTCGAGCTTCTCCAGCTTACCAAGCAGTTCGCCAAGGCAATGGTGTACAGCCCGGACAGCCCCATTCCCGCGGAGATCGGGCAGGTGTTGTATCTTGCAGCGATCGTTGCCGCGCAGGTACGATGTGGACAGCGGATCACCGAACTCGATGCGGCTGCCTTGCGTGAAGGGATCGCTTGGGTTCTCGCTCAGGACTGGCTTGATCCAGCGCTACGCGGACTGTTTGAATCCGGTCGGAGTCACCTCCAAGACTGATCTAACGAAGGAGCGGCGCCATGCTGCCCGACGCGCCTGGACCGACCGGTTCCCCGATCGAACCGGGGCCATCCAGCGACGAGCGTCCGATCGCCGGTACGAGCGAGACCGCAACTCCCGGGATTCCGTGGCTATCCTCGGACTCCATAGGCCGGCTGCTGCAGGCCCGTATCCTGGGTGCGCCTCCGCGCCTGGGTTTGCTCGCCAGCGTCGGACGCTTCGAAGTACTGCGTTTCGTGGGCGAAGGCGGCATGGCCGTCGTCGTCGAGGCGCACGATCCGCGTCACCCCAAGCGCCGCCTCGCCCTCAAGCTGCTTAGAGAGCAATTCGTGCAGCAGCCGCGGGTCGTGCATCGCTTCCTCACCGAAGCCCGCCACATGAAGCACCTGGCCCACCCCGACATCGTGGAGGTCATCGAGGTCTCCGACCGTCCGGAAGGGCCCTACTTCGTCATGCCGTTGATGGAGCACGGTAGCCTGGCCCAGCACATCCGTCCCGGCCGGCCGCTCGACGAATCCACTGTGCGGCGTATCGGCCTGCACGTGGCGCGGGCGCTGGCCTTCGCCCACGACAAGGGCATCATTCATCGGGACCTCAAACCCGGCAACGTGCTGCTCGATGCGGAGGACCGCGCTTACCTCGCCGATTTCGGGTTGGGGCGTTGCACGTTCCTGAATGAGTCGCTCATCGACGTGCAGCGCACACCGATCGAGGGCACTCCGCCGTACCTAGCGCCGGAGATCGCCGCTGGCAAGGCCGGTGACTTCCGCGGCGACATCTACGCCTTCGGGGCATTGCTCTACGAGATGCTCAGCGGCGCCCTGCCGTACGACGGAGCAACACCACAGGAGGTCGTCGAGCGAATCGTGACGGGCCCACCGATGCCGCTGCGGGAGAAGAACCCGCAGGTCTCGGCCGCGCTCGCGCTGATCGTGGAAGGCTGCATGGCGCGCGAGCTGCGCGACCGTTACGCCGACATGGGCGACGTAGTCGCGGACCTGGAACGGTTCGAGCGCGGCGAGTCGCCGCTGGGCCCGCATGGGCATGAGCACCATCGAAGGAAGCCGGCGCCCTCGCGACATGCTGGAGCCCGGCGTCGGTTGCGAGTCGGCTTGCCGGTGCTCGGCGTAGTGGTCATAGCAATCGCGGTGGTGATTGGCGTGAGGCAGTTTGGGCGCACACGTCCAGCCGCAACACCGACGGCCCCGGAGCCGCGACTCCCAGGCATTGCTGCGGGGCCGCCGGAAGGCCCTACGCCGGAGTTGGCGTCGGATGCCGGAGTCTTTCCGTTTGTGGACGAGTTCGAAGGCTCCGAGTTGCGGCGCGATCTATGGGTGCCCGGCGAGAAGCCCGAGTGGCCCCTGCTGCAAGAACCTCCTGGCGACCGCCTGGGCGGCCGCATCTACGCGGAAAACGGCGCTTTGATTCTGAAAAGCCACGCGGCTTGCAAGACCGAAGGAAAGCCGGAGCACGTCGGCTTGGGCACCGCACACGCCGTCTGGCTGGATTCCCGGGCCGACGTCGGGCAGCAGGCGGAGAATGTTCAGATCGATGTGCAGTTGGGCGAGGGGGAGGCGCTCAACGGCCGCTTTGTTATCCAAATCCACACGGCAGGGAATCAGGCCATGGGGTCCGGGAGTTCCTCCCAGAGCAAGGTGCTCTTCGCCGCCGGACCCGCCACCGTGAACCACAGACTCACGCTGCCCCCTCAGCACGTGCGCATCGAGCTGTCGCGTACATCGAAACTGGCGGTCGTGCGCGCAGGCATTGCCCCGAACGCCCCGTTTGAGGTCGTGGACATTTCCAACCTGCCAGTGTGGAAGCTCAGGTTTCTCGTTGGCACCCAGGCCTCGGCGGGAGTGTGGTCCGGAGAAGCGCGCTTTGCCATTGAGCGCGTGGAGGTCAAGGACTGCACCGACGCTGGCACAACGGTGGCTGGCTTCGTGACCGACGGGGTTACCGGCCGTCCGATCGCCGGGGCCACCGTACGGACGGATCAGGGGGCAGAGTGTGAGACGAACGCCCTCGGCGCATACATCATTCCCACCGATCCGGGAGCGGGGTCAATCGCCATCATATCGGCGAGCGCGCCGCAGTACGAGCCGAGTACGCGCATGCCAGTGGCACGACTCCGCTCTGGCTATCAAAGGCGATGGGACGTGCAGTTGGGGAAAAGCACTGTGGCACTAGGCGACCCGATTCCTGGGTCCTGCCTTGTGTTGTCTCATTGTTTGAGCGCGAATGGGTTGGCTGTGCAAGCCGGCGATATGGTGCTCACCGGGCATGATCAGCAAGACCAGGAGGTTATGTGGGTCCGTTCGCCTGACACGCAGAACTGGGAGGCATCGCTGGAGGCGTTCCCAGCAGCGCCTTTGTGCTACTGCGGCCCGACGCTGCGCTTTGTGCGCCGGTGGATTCCTAACCTAAACGATGACAGCAAAGGGGGCGGCCAAGTCGGCAGCGTCGGACCCGAGGGGCCGGGGGAGCGTGTGCGTTGGCTGCCCACGCCTTGTCCCACAGGCGTGGCGTGTGACGGGAAGCGTCTGTGGTACATTAGCGACAGCTGGCTTGCGTCGCGGCATGACGACATCTATGCCCTCGATCTAGAGATTCTTGATCGGGAGGGCCTCAAACGCGGCGGCGCGGGGGTCGTGGGCCAGGCAACGTCAGCCGATTCTTCCCTCGCCGGCATCGCATTCGGTTCGGATGCCTCCGGGCAGGATCGCTTGTGGGTCTCCAGTTACAGTGACGAGCCTGATCGCGGGCCCTCTCGGCAACTCCGCGGCCTCGTGTACGTAGTGGACCCGGAGGCGTTGCTGCGGAGGGGCTTCCTCCCAGAAGTCCAAACCGAGAACCGCGTGCCGATCGTGGACGGCGAGGTTGTCGTGGCCGCGTTCGAGGGCTTCTGGTACCAGCTTTCCTACGATGGGACCACCCAGACGCTCTGGGGCCTGGACCTGGGCACCAAGAGAATCTGCCAGCTCTGCATCGACCCTCCCTGCTCCATGGCCTCTTCCGAACCGACCCCGGAGGTCCGACCCGCACCGGCGAGCGAGAGCGGCGGGGCAGACTGAACCGCATCGCTACTCGAAATGCCCCTCCAACACCTTCGTGCCGCCTGCCGACAACCCCCGGTGCGGCTCCCGTTTCAAACCCGCGGCCTCAGAGCTATTGCCTGGCTGCTGCTGTCCCATCGTGGAAGCCAACGCCCCCGGCAAGCCGAACGCGCGTCACCTCGCATAAGACACGTCGCCACCATGACTTACCGCACGCAACGGCACGGGAGGCGAGGATCCAATCCCTGGTTGACCTGCTCTCCGCGTTTCCTCGCCGCCCGGCAAGAGAAGCACGCATCGCCGCCCGCCGCGCGCAGGATTCGTCGCCTGGCAGCTAATTCCACATAGGGAAGTACGCCGGTATGCGGAAGCCGGCGGCGGCACCCGTGGAAACAGAACGAACCCAACACGACAAGAGGTGGTCCTCATGGTGGGGACTTAGCGAAGACATGCCGAGCGTCGAGCCCGGAGACGCTCGCTCAGGAAAGTCACTGCGGACCCTCCGGGCGTAGGAGAACATCAAATGTGTTTCCATAGAATGCTGCGAACGCTGATGGTGTCTGCCCTCGTAGTGTGCATTGCGCCGCCAGCACGCGGCGACATTATCTGGTCCGATGACTTTGAGGACGGGGTGATTGATCCCGATCTCTGGACCATCGAAGGGAGATACACAGGGCCATGGGCGTTCTTGCATCAGGAGGTTCTGCAGCCACCAGACGGCTATCTTGAGGCCAACCTCCACGGGCCCACCTCCGGCAACACATACGGTGCGGAGGCAGGAGTCAGGACAGACTACGACTTCAATGATGGTACCGATTGGCTGATTGACTTCAAGTTGGACACGAGGAGAAACGCCAGCCACCAAGATCAGTTTGTTATTCGCATCGCCGACGATTACTTTCCTGCCCAGGGTAGCGGCGTCCCCGACATGTGGATATTCGATGATGGCCCCTGCGCGAAAACGCTTTGGGGCGTCCATATGTGGAGCGACGTTGACCAGTACCACATGCAGGATGGTGAGCTCGTCCTGGTCACCGCGCCACCCTTTCCCTACGACAACCCGGTCTTTCGCGACAGTCCAGACTACGCGGGACCAGTCGATTGGTCCATCCGCATAGATTCGGCCCAGCAAACGGCAAAGCTCTACATGGCGCCCCATGGCGAGGGCGATGTCTACCAGTCGAGACCCTTGGATGCAGAGTGCCCCTGGTACCTTTGGTTCCTTGTCACGGACTACACCAGCGCCGGGTTTCCCGCGGGCGACAACTCGTTGTATCTCTACGATTTCGCCGCCGTGCGTTGGGGGGTGGGTTGTGATCCAGCGGAAACAGATGAGCTGTTTGCTCCCGACGCAGAGCCTGAGGATGCGTTCGGCAACTGGCTGTCTATCGACGGCGACACGGCCGTGATCGGTTCTCCCTATGATGATGACCTTGGGTACAACTCGGGGTCGACGTCGGTCCTGCGGAGGGCGCCTGACGGATCGTGGAGCGTTGTCCGGAAGCTGACGGCCTCGGATGGAGAGGCCGGAGCGGGGTTCGGCTGCAGAGTTGATATTGACGGTGATTGGATCATCGTCGGCGCCATTCTGCACAGCGGCGGTGGACCGACGCATGCCGGTGCGGCGTATGTGTTCTACCGCAATCAGGGCGGGCCCAATCAATGGGGTGAGGTCAAGAAGCTGACTGCCTCCGATGCCGCGGCGCACGACCACTTCGGTGCTGGTGTGGCCATCGCCGGCGATACGGCTCTCGTGGGCGCCGCCGGGGGCTGCGGGGTGCAGGTGGCCGGTGCCGCGTATGTGTTCGAACGTCACTTCGGCGGTCAGGATAATTGGGGTGAGTGCGCCAAGCTCATCGCGCCAGATGGGATGGTGCACGACGACTTCGGAATCGCGGTCGCCATCGAAGGTGACATCGCTGTTGTGGGCGCTCAGCAAGCAGATGCGCCGGAAACGGACTCTGGTGCGTGCTACATCTTCTATCGCAACCCGGGTGGAGCCCCCGCTTGGGTCCTCGTTAAGAAGCTAGCGGCGTCCGACGCGTCGGACAATGACTGGTTCGGAATCAGTGTCTCGATCGATGGCGACTTCATTATCGTCGGGGCAGCCTCCGTCTATCCTTACTTGCCGGCGGGCACGCCAGGGGCTGCGTACATTTTCGAACGGGACGCGGACGGCACTGACAACTGGGGTGAGGTGAAGAAGCTGGTCGGCAGCGGCGACCCATACGCGTTCCCGGAGTTTGGGCGATCCGTTTCGATTAGCGGGAGTCTCATGATTGTCGGCGCCTCCCGCGATAACCCTCCCTGGGAGAACGACGCCACGTACCTCTTTCACCGGCATCGGGGCGGGGAGAATAACTGGGGAGAAATCGCGATGATCACGGGGCACGACTCCGTGCCCGGCGACAGGTTCGCATCCTGCGTCTCCATCAGCAACCACACTGCGTTTGTGGGTGCAGCGTGGCACGATCACGAGCCCGAGGACTTCCCCACAGGATCAGTGTATGAGATCACCGTGCCAGCAGATGTGGACGATGACAGCATTGCCGACGAGTGTGACAACTGTTCGACAGTGTGGAACCCCGACCAGGCAGACACCGACTCCGACGGCGTCGGCGACGCCTGTGACAACTGCCCACTGGCTCCGAATCCCGACCAGGCCAATCTCGACGGTGACGAGTTCGGGGACGTGTGCGATCCCGACATTGACAACGACGGCGTGCCAAACGAGCAGGACGCGTGCCCATACACCCGTCCGGGGGCGCTCGTCGACTCGGAAGGCAGACCTGTCGGTGACCTTGACACTGACTGCGACACGGACCTGTACGATTACGCGCTGTTCCAACAGGGGTTCACCGGCCCAGGCCAGCCGTAGATGAAGTAATCGTCTGCCTCTACCTCACATGACCGGCGCTCGCCCCGTCGTGCCCTCAGCGGCCGACGGGGCGGGCGTGCCTGGTGCAACGCGAGAGCGCCTGAGCGGTCAGAATGGCCATCGAGCTGCCCTACGTATCACAACGTCACAGCGGCGCAACCTGTGGTAACCAGCCGCGGGCTCGTTGGGGGTCTAACATGCACGAAGGCTCTAACACAAGGAGAACCCCATGAACATATCACTGCGTCTGTGGCCGTTGCTGCTGGTCGTCTGCCCTGCTGCGGTCCGTACGCCTGCGGCCGAGAAACCATCGTTGCCCGGCGGCGAACTCAAGATCGTGTCGCCCGAGGGGAACGTTGCCGGAACGTGCCCGCTTAAGTACACGGATGTCTAGGCCGACATCATCGGCTACGTCGCCCGGGTCGTGGTGAACGTGGTACCGCCGCCGGGAACAGAGGCGTCGGCGCTCGATGTTGCGATACCCGCGGGCTGGCGGGTGCTCGCGGTGCACGATGGCGGCGCCTGGGACGAGGTCCATCGGAAGGTCAAGTGGGGCCCGTTCCTGGGCGACGGGGCAATCAAGGTGCAGTTTGAGGTGCGCCTGCTTCCGATTGCCGCTCAACGTGGCAAGTTCATCGGAACGGCGTCCTTCGACGGCGTGAACCAGCAGTTCCAAGTGCGGTCTGAGTCAGAGTCTCTTCCATAACCCCCTCCTGGCTGAGGGCAGGGCAGGGGGGCGCAGTGACATGGTATTCCCCCTCACCCTGCCCTCTCCCCCAAGGGGGAGAGGGGTTCTGGGCGCTCTAAGTGTGTCACAGAGGATGCTCTTGTCAGCCCGGAGCGGCGCTTTCGCGGCTCGAATACATGGCGACCACATGCTGTAGGACACGAAGCAAACTGCGTCCTGCGAACGAGAGAGGAAGAGAGACTACGATGTCTGTTTCAACTACGGCAGTCGTAATGGTAGCCCTGGCCACCTCGTCGTCGGGGCTCGGCGGAGACGCGGTGCGGTACCTTCCCGCCAGCGCTGCTCCGGGTGTTGCTTTCGAGGTTGTGGTGACGATCGACCCGCCGGCCGGAACGTTCGCGGTCGGGCTTGAGGAGCGCCCGCCTACCGGCTGGACGGCGATTACGAACATCAGCAACGGCGGGACCTATGACGCGGCCAATCACAAGGTGAAGTGGGGCCCGTTCTTCGCGCCGTCCATCCCCGCCCAGGTGAGTTATGACATCACGCCTCCGCCCGATGCGTCGGGCGTGGCTTGCTTCGCGGGGACAGTGTCTTTCGACGGCTTCAATGAGCCGGTGGCCGGAGATTCGTGCGTGGAGGTGCTTGTGGTCTCGGGCGATTTCGACGGCGACGGCGACGCGGATGTCGATGACTTCGCGGTCTTCGCCGCATGCCTGGCCGGCCCGGAGGTGACTACGCCGCCACCCGGCTGTGATCCGAGCGACTTCGCCCAAGCCGACCTGGACGGCGACCTGGACGTGGACTTGGCCGACTTCGCGGCGTTCAGCGTGATCTTCACTGATTCACGGAAGTGAGCCCGCGTGAACCGGAACTCGGCCATACAGCCAGCGGCAGGGATTGCCCGGGGCTGCTACGAGTTGTCGGTGGCTCGACCCTCACCCCCTTCCCCGCTCCCTGTAAGGGAGTACGTGTTTAGCGTCTTTGGCGTTGTGGGTGCCATGCTTACCCGCGACCGCAGTCGCGGGTAAGCATGCCTCTGCGGCCGCAGCACATGCCCACCCCCGCCTGCGGCGGGGGTGGGCATGGCACCCATGCTATACGTGTACCCGACATGTGTCGGGATGAGGGAGCGGAGGCACGTCGACACTCGTGGCGTTCGGTCGCCCTCCCGCACGGACCAGAGAGGGGAAGAAGAAGGAAGTGGGTGGCTTCCCAGGGACTGGAAGTCGCTGGCAACCACCGCTTGCCCTCCGGGCGGAGCAGAGCAGAACAAGAAGAAGCAAGCCGGCAGCTTTCGAGGGGTATCGAGTCCCCGGACGGGGGAGCCTGCTCTCATTTCTGCATTCTTAATTCTGCATTCTTCATTCGAATACGAACCGTACCCCCCGTCTACACAGCGCCTTCACGTCGTGCACCGTCAGGTACAGGGCCGGGACGGCCAGCAGGGTGAGGACGGTGGCGAAGATGAGGCCGGCGGAGATGGAGATGGCCATCGGGATCATGAAGCGCGCCTGGAAGGACGTCTCGAGCATCAGTGGGGCGATGCCGAGCACGGTGGTCACCGTGGTGAGCAGGATGGCGCGCAGGCGGGCGGCGCCGCCTTCGACCACGGCCGTGGCCAGCGGCAGACCTGCCGCGCGCCGGTGGTTGATGAAGGTGACCAGGACGATGGAGTCGTTGACCACAATGCCGGACAGCGCCACGATGCCGATGAGGGAAAGCAGGGTGAGCGGATAGCCGAGCAGCAGGTGGCCCAGCACGGCGCCGATGAGGCCGAAGGGCACGACGCTCATGACAATCAGCGGCTGCATGTAGCTCTTGAACAGGGCGGCCAGGATTACATAGTTGAGCAGCAGGGCGGCCAGGAAGAGCCTGCCCAGCGAATGGAGCGAACGCTGGGTCTCGAGTTTCTGCCCGGTGAACTCGAGGCGCACGCCGGGATAGGCGACCTGCATACGCTGCACATCATCGGCCAGGGCGGCGATGATCCGCTCCGCGTTGGTGACCTGTTCGTCGATGTCGGCCAGGACGGTCAGTGTGCGCCGCTGGTCCTTGCGGTGGATGGAGGCGAAGTGGGTGCCCTCGGTGAGGCGCGCGACCTCGCCGAAGGGAACCAGTCTCCCGGTGGCGGCCTTAACGTACAGGCCTTCCACGTCGTGGACGTGGCGCCGCGCCTCCGGAGGGTAGCGGACCATGATGCGCACGTCCTCGCGTCCGCGCTGCACCTTGCGCGCCTCGAAGCCGTAGAAGGCCGCCCGGACCTGGGTGGCCAGCTCGGCCGTGGTGAGCCCCACCGCCCGCGCGGAGTCGAGCAGCGCGATCTGCACCTCCGGCTGACCGGCGTCCAGGTCGTCCACGACGTCGTAGACGCCGTCGAACTGGGCGAGGCGTTGTTTGAAATGGGCGGCGACCGCGGTCAAGTCGTCGAGGTTCTCGCCGCTGATTTCAAGTTCGATGGGTTGCCCGCCGGGCCCGCCGTGCAGGGAGTTGAACTTGAGCTTGTCTACGCCGGGGATGTTGGCGGTGCGGGCGCGCAGCTCGGCGAGGATTTCATCGCTGGTGCGTCGGCGCTGGTCGGCGGGCGTCAGTTCGAGGAACGCCTGGCACACGTGCGACTGGGGATTGGCCACCGAGAGCAGGTCACTGTCCAGTTGCACGCCCAGCAGCGTATAGATGCTGCGCAGCTCGGGAATCGCGAGGGCCGCCTGCTCCATCACGCGGGCGGCCGCCCGGGTACCGTCGATCGGGGTGCCGACGCCCATTCGCAGGCTCGCCAGCAGCGTCTCCGAATCCACTTTCTGGATGAACACGAAGGGCACGTGCCCGCCGCCGACGAGGCCGATGACGGCAATCATCAGCGTCGCCAGCGCCGCCAGGGTGACGTAGCGGTAGTTCAGCGCGAGCCGCAGCGCGCGCTCATAGCCGCGCAGGAGGGGCTCCTGCAAATAATGCTGCTGGAGCCAGCGCAGCTGGAAGCGCAAGCGGTGCCGCCAGTCGCGGGGGGCATCGGTCGCCGGCGCCGCGGCGCCGGTCACCGGTTTCATGTTGTGCGCCAGGTGCGTGGGGAGGATGGTCAGGGCTTCCAGCAGGGACATGGCCAGGGCGGCCACCACCACCAGCGGCAGCACGCCCATCCAGTCGCCCATGCGCCCCTGGAGGTAACGCAGCGGGTAGAAAGCAACGATCGTGGTGAGCACCGTGGTTACCACCGGCCAGGCGACTTCCTCGGTGGCGGTGATGGCGGCCAGCCTCGGCTCCTGGCCCTGCTCCAGCCGGGCGTAGGCGTTTTCGGCCACGATGATGCCATCGTCCACGAGCATGCCCAGCACGATGATGAAGCCGAACATGGTGAGCAGGTTGAGTGACAAGCCCAGCAGCTTCATGCCGATCAAGGCCCCGGCGATGGCCAGGATGAGCCCCATCATGACCCAGAAGGCGACGCGCCAGTTCAGGAAGATGAGCAGCGACAGGAAGACGAGACCCAGGCCCCAGAGGCCGTTGCGTTTCAGCAGGTCGAGGCGGCCCTCGATGTAGACCGACAGGTCGCTGTGGCACTGCGCCTGTACGCCGGTCGGGTACGGATCGCGGGTTCCCTGGGCGTGGATGTCCGCGAGGTCGTCGTGCCCCGCGAGTCTTGTTTGCAGGCGTTCGCCGAAGGTGCGGACCAGCGGCTGCCCCGTTTTGCCCGCGATGAGGGCGCGCACCTCGGCGGCGATGCGGATGGCGTCCTGTTCCGGTCGCTTGTATACGATGAGGTCCACGGCCGGGGCACCCTGAAACTGCCCCACCACGTCCGTGTCCTCGAAACCGTCGATGATGACGGCCACGTCGCGGACGCGCACCTTGCGCCCGGTCGGATCGCCGTGCAGGATGAGGTCGTAGAGGTCGTCGCCGCGGTCCTTTTCGCCGAGGGTGCGCACGGCGACGTTGGCGGAGGCGGTCTTGAGTTGCCCGCCGGGCAGGTCGAGGTTGCCTGCGGCAATTGTCTGGGCCACGTCGAGGAAGGAGAGGCCGTACTCCAGCAGCCTGGCGGGGCTGACCTCCACGCTGATTTCGTCGCGGCGCGTACCGGTGAGGACGACGTCGGTGATCTGCGGCAGGGTGAGCAGTTCGTCGCGGAGTCGCTCGCCGTACTGTTTCAGGGCCCGCTCCTCGACCCGTCCGAAGAGGGCGACGCTGATGACGGGGAAGCGCGGGTCGAACTTGGCGACGTGCGTTTCGAGGGCCTCTTCCGGCCAGTCTTCGCTGGGGATGGTGTCGATGGCGGCCTTGATGTCGTTGACCGCCTGGTCGATCTTCTTGAAGTCGTTGCGCAGCTCGACGAGGATGCGGCTGAAGCCTTCGGTGATGGTGGCCTTGACCGTGTCGATGCCGTCGATGTCCTTGATGGCCTCCTCGATCTTGAGCGTGATGCCCTTCTCGACCTCGGCGGGCGTGGCGCCGGGGTAGGCGGTGGTGATGAGGATGCGGTCGGGGTCCGTCTCGGGGAACATCTCGCGGACGAGGGTGGCGCCGCAGTACGCGCCGGCGGCCAGTACCGTCAACATGAAGATGTTGGTGAGCACCGGGTTCTGCACGGCGAAGCGGGGCAGCGAAGTCATGGCGTGCGTCCCGAGGCTGAGGGGGGTGTGGAGGCCGGGGGGTGTTCCGCGGCGCCGTGCGGCGTGCCGGCGTCAGGCGCGGCGGGTATGCCGGCGGTGGGAGTGGTCGGCGGCGTGGTCGGCATGCGAATCGGGGAGCCGTCCGTCAGCACGTCGAGCGGTGCCAGGATGACTTCTTCACCGGGCGACAGACCGTCGATGATGAGCGCTTCGTCCTGTACGAAGCGGTCCACCGTGACCTGCCGCCCGCGGGCGTACCCGGCCTGTGCCACCAGCACTCGGCCGTTGCGGATCGCTCCGCGCGGGATGAGCAGGGCCGCTTCGTGGCGGGGGCCCTCGACCGTCGCGCGAACGAACGCACCGGGCAGCAGGGGTTCCGGTTGCTCGGTGTTGTTCAGCAGGACGTAGGCCGCGAAGGTCCGGGTTTGCGTGTCGGCCGCCGGCGCCAGGCGTGCGATGGCGCCGTGCCAGTCCGTCCGCGGGTTGCTCTCGCGTTGCAGGGTGCAGGTCGCCCCCACGCGCAGGCCGTCACGCACGCCAACCGGCAGGTGGACGGCCACTTCGAGGCGGTTCGTGTCCATGAGCACCAGCAGCGGAGTGCCGGGTCCGACGCGGTCACCCACCTCGACGTACAGCTCCTCGATCGCCCCGGGGAAGGGGGCACGGATGGTGCAGCGCTCCAGGTTCAGTTGGGCAATGCCGGCGGCCGCCTGGTGGCCCCGGAGCGCGGCCTCCAGGGCTACGCGGCGCGTCGGGAGGACGGCGGCTTCGTTCTGCTGACTCTGCCAGACGCGGTGAACCTGTTCGTAAGCGAGGCGAGCTAAGTCCAGCTCCCGCTTGTGCGCCAGATCGGTCTCGAAGAGCCGGGCCAGACGGTCGCGCTCGTCGCCGGCGATGCGCAGTTCCTTCTCGGCAATGACCAGCAACCGCTGGATGTTCGTCTCCTCGATGCCGAGCTGGTCCAACTGGGCTTGGTCGGCGGCGACCTGAGCCTGGGCCCGGTCAAGATCGTGCCGGTACTCGCGGTCATCGAGCTGGATGATCGGTTGCCCATCCTCGACGGTTGCCCCGGGGCGAAGTCGCCCCGGCAGATCCACGACGGTTCCTGCCACCTGGGCGGCCACCGTGGTGCGGCGTTCGGCCCGAGCGCTGCCGTAGCCGGTGAAGGTCTCGGTGACCTGGCGCGGGGCGAGGGTGAAGGTGGCCACCAGCGGGGGGAGCGGTAGTTCCTGCCGTTCCGGCGGCAGCTCGCGCGTGGCGAACAGCCAGCCCGCAATGGCGGTCCCTGCGGCCAGCAGGGCGGTGACGAGAAAGAGTGACAGCAGGACTCTGAGCATCTCTGGGTCAGGGGAGCTTCCGCGGAGCGCTTGCGCTTGCTTGGGCGCACCGCCGCTGTAGGGCAGTCCATCGGTCGTGAATCGGCCGCGGCCAACGTCGCGGCTTCATCGTCCTCACACGGAAGCGGTGGTTCCACCACGATCGACCGCGGCGCGGGTGTTCGAAGGCGGTCGCGCAACCGTACCGACGCCGGTACGGCGCCCGCGCGGGCTTCCGGTTCCGTCATTCTAGGTGAGCGTGCGCAATCGTGCGACAACCAGGGCATCGCCGCGCGGGCTCAAGGCTGTTACGTGTTCAGCGTCTTCAGCGTGGCGGGTGCCGTGCTTACCCGCGACTGCGGTCGCGGGTAGGCATGCCTCTGGATGCCGCAGCACATGCCCACCCCCGCCTGCGGCGGGTGAGGGCATGGCACCCACGGTAAACACGTACCAAGCGCGCGGCTCGATGGGCGCCGGGGCGCAATAAAGCGGCCCGGTGGGGTGGACCGGGCCTTGGGGAACCGTCCAATGGGGGATTGGACGGAGAGTGACTAAGTCATGTCGTCGCCAAACCGACGTACCACAATGTCGCTGGCGCAAGGTCTACAGCAGAGCTGTGCCTTGATGTGCTGCCTCTGCGAGTACATTACCACACCCTTGGCCGATTGCAAAGCCCTAAGTGCGGATTTTTTCGGCACTGCCGGTGAGCCGCGCCGGTGCCGGGCATCGACCCCCCGCAGCCGCACGCTACCGGTATTCCGCGTTTGCCTAACGCATTTGCGTCAGGACGGCTTGGTCCCGGTTGGGTGCACGCGTGCGACCGAGTGGGGGGTACGCATGGCGGGGTCGCGCAACGGCGCCCGTACGGGGGGCGACGCTGGTGCAGGGGCGCGCAAGCGTCGCGACAGCGTGCCGGCGTTCGCCTGCGGCGAGGTTGGGCATGGCGCCGCGGGCTCCCCGTTCGCCGGTTCCTATCGAGTCAGCCGCAAGGCGGCGCTGGCTAAGGCCAAGTGGCTGTACGCCTGGGGAAAGTTCCCCAGTGCCTCTGCGTTGCCGGGGTCATACTGCTCGGACAGCAACCCGCAGGGGCCGGCGAGGGCGGCCAACCGCTCAAAGAGGAGGGCGGCGTCGTCCAGTCGGCCGGCCAGCGCATACGCCTCGATAAGCCAGCCCGTGCACAGGTGAAAGCCGCCTTCCAGGCCGGGCAGACCGTCGTCGTAGCGATAACGAAACACTGCCGGGCCGTCGCGTAGCAGACGCTCGACCCGGTTAATGGTGCCCAGGACGCGCGGATCGTCCGGCGGCAGGAGCCCGCTGAGCCCCACGGAGAGGGCGGCCGCGTCGGCCTCGTGATCGTCGTACGTGGCGCAGAACGCATTCGCCTCCGGTTGCCAGCCGCGCGCCAGCACGTCATCGGCAATGACCCGGCGCAGGGCCATCCAATCGGACCGATCCTTCCCGAGGTAGCGTGCCACCCGTAAAGCCCGGTCCACCGTCTGCCAGCACATGACCTTGGAATGCACGTGGTGGCGGCGTGGGTGTCGAATCTCCCAGATGCCGTGGTCGGGCTCCTGCCAGCGGTGGATGATGGCGGCCACCATCGCCTCGAGCATCCGCCAGTGTTCGGAGGACAGGGGCGCTCCGTGCTCCGCGAGCAGCGCCACCAGGTCGGCAATCGGACCAAACACGTCCAGTTGCACCTGTTGGGCGGCGGCATTTCCCACCCGTACGGGGCGGCTGCCGCGATACCCGGCGAGTTCGGCAATCTCCGCCTCGGAGCCGAGGTGCTGCCCGGTCACCGTGTACACGGGGCTCAGCAAGGTGGGTGTTTCCTGCTGATCGAGGATACCCAGCAGCCAGTCGAGGAGCTTCATGGCCGGCCCGGTCGCTCCGAGTTGGACCAGGACGCCCGCGGCCATGGCCGCGTCGCGCGGCCAGCAGAAACGGTAATCCCAGTTGCGCACGCCGCCCGCGGATTCCGGCAAGCTCGTGGTGCCAGCGGCGGCGATCGCGCCGGTCGGGCCGTAGCAGAGCGCCTTCAGCACCAGGGCGCTGCGTCGCACCAGGTCGGGCTCGACGCCGGGAAGCGTCAGGCTGGACGCCCACCCGCCCCAGAACTGCTCGGTGCGCCGTCGGCGCGCCGGCTCGGGAAGGGGGTCCTCAGCCAGGCTGGCCGTGCCGTAGCGCAACTCGAGGACCAGCGGCTCGTCCGTCATCTCTACGGTAGCGACGGCCGACTGATGTCGTCCCTCCTCCACCAGTTCCCAATCCAGCCCCGGCGCGCGCAGCACGAGGGGGTCCAGAGCGCCCTCGATCTGAAGCCCGACGTCCACAACACGCAGGCGCGTCTGCATGCGCCCGAAGTCCAGCCGCGGGGCGAAGGTGACTCGCACGCGTCCACGACCTTCCACGACGCGAATCAGATCGGTGCGTCCCGCGCGCTGGAAGGCCCGCCCGCCGCCGCAGTCGAGGTAATCCGTCACGGTGAGGCCGGGCCAGCGGGTCTGCAGAACGAACGTGTCCCCGATGTAGGTCTGTCGGCCGGGCGCCGTGGACTCCACGGATCGGACCTCGAAGAACCCGGCCGTCGGTCCGCCGAGCAACTCGGCGAAGACGGCCGAGGAGTCGAGCCGGGGGAGGCAGAGCCAGACCACCCGCCCGTTGGGGGCCACCAGTGCCAACGTGCGCTGATCGGAAAGCAGGGCGTGCTGTTCGATGGGGATGGCGTGGGAGCCGGCCAGCCAGTCCGCGCGGCGCTCGGCCACGCGGGCCAGCACTTGGGCGACCGCAAGGGTGTCGGCGATGCGGAAACCGGCCCCGGATTCGCCGGTGCCCACCTTGACGCCGACGTCGGGGCCGGCCAGCGTTGCGAACGCGTCCTCGTCGGTGAGGTCATCCCCGAGGAACAGCACGGCGGAAGCCCCGAGCCGCTGCCGAATGCGCCGCAGCGCCAGTCCCTTGTTGGTGTCGACGACACTCAACTCGATGACCTTTTTACCATGCCGAATGTGGACGCCGGGGCGCCGGGCGGGCCCGCTGAGGATCGCCTCCAGCGCCCGCAGCGCGTCCCGCTCGTCGGCATTGCGGTAGTGGAAGGCGAGGGCGGCAGGCTTGACCTCCACCGTGCTGCCCGGTGCAGACTCCGCGATCTTCGCCACGTCCAGCAGCAGACGCTCAAGCAGGTCGTTTGCCGGCGCGGGAAGCGGCGTGGTGAAACCGGCTTCGAACTCGCTGCCGTGGCTGCCGACCAGGTGAAGCTCGTCGGCGTCCGCCGTGCGCGCGGCCAGGTCGGCCAGGGCGCGACCCGAGATGATGGCCACGTGGGTTTGCGGCATCCCCGCCAGCAACTTCAACGCCACCAGCGACTCGCGGTCCGCCTCCGCCTGCTCCGGATTGGAGACGATGGGTGCGATGGTTCCATCGAAGTCACTGGCAACCAGCAGCACGGGGGCGTGCGCGAGTTCATCGAGGCGGGCACCCAGGACGTCCGAACTCATCGTTGGTTGGCCTCCACGGCCTGCCAAGCCGGCAGGGTTCTGCTTGCTGGCCCGGTACCGGCGGCTCCCGCCGGAGAAGCACCGTCGGTGTCCGCGACCGTGCCCGACGCCGCCCGTCCGCAGATTGCAGGTGCCTTCAGGTCCACGCCGCAGGCGGTCAAGAACCGGTCCAGCCACCAGTAAACGTCCTGGCGCTGCATCAGGCGGCGCAGGCGCCGCATCGCGGGGCGACGCTCCGCATGCGACATGCTGACCGCACGCTGGAGCGCGTCGGCCACTGCCTCAAGGTCGTACGGGTTGACGAGGATCGCGTCGCGGTGCAACTGGGAGGCGGCCCCGGCGAACTCGCTGAGAATGAGAACGCCGTCGCCCTCCACCTGGCACGCGCAATACTCTTTGGCAATCAGGTTCATGCCGTCCTTGAGCGGCGTGACGAAGCCAACGTCGGCGGTGCGATAGTACGCCAGCAACTCCTCGCGCTCCAGGCTGCGGAAGACATAGTGGATGGGGATCCATCCCGGCTGGGTGAAGCGCCCGTTGATCTGCGACACTAGGCGTTCGATTTCCGCCTTCAAGTCCTGGTACTCGGGTACCGCCTCGCGACTGGGGATGACCACTTGCAGCAGGGTCACCCGGCGGTGCAAGTCGGGGTAGCGCTCCAGCGCTAAGGCAAACGCCTTCAGTCGATAGGGCACGCCCTTGGTGTAGTCGAGTCGGTCGAGGCCGAGCACGATTTGCCGGTCCGGCAACTCCGCACGCAGCGCCTGCACACGCTCCGTCACCTCCCTGGTGGCCGCGCCCACGCCGAATTCCTGGTAGTCGATCCCAATGGGGAATGCGCCCACCACCGCCATGTGCTTGAGGTGCTCGGCCGTCAACCCTCCGCGACGCCGACGCAGGCGAACGGCCGGCATCAACTTACGCACGCAGTCCGTGAAGTTGTCCCGATCGCGCGGCGTCTGGAAGCCCACGACGTCGTATTGCAGGAGCCCATGCAGAACCTGGGCCCGCCACGGCAGCTTGAAGAAGATGTCCGGGGGTGGGAAGGGGATGTGCAGGAAGAACCCGAGGGGGTTACGCAGGCCGCGGGAACGAAGCCGGTGTCCCAGGTCCATGAGGTGGTAGTCGTGCACCCAAACGAAATCGGCAGGTTGGGTTTCGGCACCCACGACGTCGGCGAATTTCTCATTCACCGCCACGTAGGCGGTCCAGTAGTCGGGCACGAAATTACATCTTGACTGTAGGTCGTGGAAGAGTGGCCAGATGATCTCATTCGAGAACCCGTGGTAGAAGCCCTGTAGCTCCTCCGGGGTGAGCCAAACGGGGCGCAACGCGCATCCGGTCGCATCGCTGTACCCGGCCAGCGCGGCCTCGAGCGCCTCACGGTCTTCCGGCGCTTCCCCGGGCCAGCCGATCCATAAACCGCCGTAACGCCGGAGCACAGGCTCCAGGGCCGTCACCAGCCCGCCGGTTCCCGACCGTACGCGTGTCCCGGAATCAGTGCGCTCAAGTACTACTGGCAGGCGGTTGGAGACAATGACGAGTCCCATGGTGGTGCCTCCGATCACTTGGTTGGTCGGGTGCCCGCTGCCCGAGTCGTGTGCAGTGGGGGAGAAGCGGTCGCGGCCCGATACCTGGCGCGTGGCCCGACTGCTCGCGCTTGCGGGGGGCCGGCCGGGACCGTCTCGAATCCCCCGGGTTTCGTCGGGGACCGACCGGGATTGTACCGCACGTTACCGCCGCGGACGAGACCCGCCGGGGAGTAGGGGGGAGGTGCCCGTTCGGCCGCCACCGGGCTGGTGCAATCGGTTGCGGGGCGCAATAAAGCGGCCCGGTGGGGTGGACCGGGCCTTGGGGAACCGTCCAATGGGGGATTGGACGGAGAGTGACACGTAAAGCACGTCGGAATGCTCGCGCCCCGACACAAACAACTCAGACTGTTCCGCAGAGCTACACCCCGACGTGTTCGCTTGCCATGGATGTTACCAGATTCCGGTGTCGGTGAGAAGCCCCTGGCTGGCGGATTTTCTGCTTTTTGTGGGTGGTTGGCGGGTGTGTCCGCGGCGAGCGCCACACCGCCGGCGCCGGGCGCCTGAGCCCCCGGGGACAGTGGGCGACCGCCTGCGCGGCCCGGCGGCGCGGGGGGGGCCGTCGGTTCTTCGGCGGGCTGCTGAACGCGTGTGCGGAGTACGTGCTTGGCGTCTGGTATGCGGTGGGCGGACGTGCCGGTGCCCGGGGGCCGGTCGCCTCCCCCACGCTCACGTCTGGCCGTTTCCCTGCGTACGTGTTTAGCGTGCCCAGCACGACGGGCGTGCGGACACCTACACCAGGGGGCGCCCTCATCGCCGCTGCCCTCACCCCTACCCCTCTCCCGCGGGGAGGTATGTGTTTAGCGTCTTTGGCGTTGTGGGTGCCATGCTTTCCCGCGACCGCGGTCGCGGGTAAGCATGCCCCTGCCTGCCGCGGCACATGCCCACCCCCGCCTGCGGCGGGTGAGGGCACGGCACCCACGCTAAACACGCACACGGGGAGAGGGGTTGGCGGCCGCGTGCCCGTCCACGGCTGTGGCGGGTGAGGGGACGGCACCGGCGCTGGACCCAAGCGGTGCGGCCGCGGGGGGCACGCCGGCCGGGCGTGGTTTGACAGTCGTGGGGGTGGGTCTATACTTCGGCCCGGCGGCGGTCGGCTTGCGGGCGAAGGCGCGGAGCCATTCGGGTCGACCGCCGGTGCGAGTCCCCTCAATCCACCGGGTACCTGATGCATGTAGCGCGGGCCATTGGCTGCCACGCCCTGGTGCTGTGCACGGCCGTTGCGGCGTTCGCGCAGACGCGGGCGCCCATCGCGGATTCCGTTGAGCTGCCGATACTCCCGGCGGGCATCTCCGAGTTGCCGCTACGTCTGGGTGGGGCGCTTGCCTACGTATCTCACGAGGACGACGGGGCGCTCGTTGTCCAGATCGTCGGCGACGCCGTGGTGCGGCTGGGGACGACGCAGGGGTTGGAGCTGCGCAGCCGTGAGGCCGTCGTCTGGATCAGCCGGCGCGACTGGGAGCAACGTACGTTTCAGCGTGTGGAGGCGTTGCTGTGGCGGGATGCGTCGATCCGTGAGATCGCGGGGACGGTAACCGAGGGTCCTGCCCTGTTCGTGTCCCTGGCGAGCTTCGGCGAGGTCTCGCTTAACGTGGACGAAGTGGCCTGGGAGTCCGCCCGCGAGTCGCCCGTGTACGAGCAGGGGCAGGCCATTCGGCAGGCCCTCTTGCGGCAGCTTCCGCGCCGACCGGACGAAGAGGTCGCGTTACGTGTCTACGATGCTTCGGGTCTGACCGAGGCGGGGTCCACCAAGCCGCGACCGGTGATCCACTTCAAGGCCGGGGGCGACCTGACGGTCAGCGAACAGGACAGGCGGCGGGTGGCCACGGTGACCGGCGGGGTATACGTGTCACGCGGCATTCCCGGGACGGGGGAGTACCTTGAGGTCCGGGCGGACTCGGCCGTACTGTTCTTCCGCCCGGGTGACGACCACCCGCCGGAACTAACGAGCCGGCCCGTTTCGGGCGCCGAAGCGGACCAGGAGGCGGTTGCCGGCGGCGCGCCGCGCCAGCGGCTGCCGCTGGGGGCGGGGGAGGCGCAACTGCGGGAACTGGGTGTGGGCGACGAGCGCGTGGAGTCCGTGTATCTCGAGGGCGACGTGGTGATGTCGCAGGGCGAGAACATGATCCGGGCGACGCGTCTTTACTACGATTTCCTGCACGACCGGGCGTTGATCGTCGATGCGATCGTCCGCACGTCGGTGACCGACCGGAAGCTGCCGCTGTACCTGCGGGCGGCCGAGATTCGGCAGCTATCGGCCCAGGAATACGCGGCCTCGCAGGCGGTGCTGACCACGAGCGAGTTCCACACGCCGCACTACCACGTGGGGGCGGGGCGGGTGGAACTGGTGGACCGCACGGTTGCGGAGCCCACGGGCCAGCGCACGGGCATCCGGGCCGGGCGCTTCCGCATCTGGGACAGCACGTTCAACGTGAACGGCGTGCCGCTGATGTACTGGCCGTATGTCTACGGCGACGTGGACACGAGCGAGACGTCGATCCGCGGGGTGCGGAGCGGGTACAGCGAGGAGTTCGGGCTCGAACTGGAGACGAAGTGGGACCTGTTCAACCTGTTGGGGCTGGAGCGTCCCAGCGGCTTCGATACCACGCTGAGCCTGGATTACTTCACGCGGCGGGGCCCGGCCGCGGGGATCGACTCGAAGTACACTCAGGACGATTACTTCGGCCTGCTGCGGAGTTACCTGCTGTGGGACGACGGTGAAGACAGCCTCGGGCGCCAGCGCGAGGACATGACGTATCAGGGGACGCGGGGGCGGATGCTGTGGCGGCACCGGCAGTACTTCGAGGACGACTGGGAGGTTTCGCTTGAGCTGTCGTACATCTCGGACCGCAATTTCCTGGAGGAGTTTTTCGAGTCGGAGTTCGACCTGGAGAAGGAGCAGGAGACGCTGCTGTACGTGAAGAAGCAGACCGATCACTGGGCGGTGACGGGCCTGGCGCAGTGGCGGCTGCTGGATTTCTACACGCAGACGGAGCACATGCCGGAGGTAACGTATCGCTGGCTGGGTGATCCGTTGGCCGACTCGGTGACGTTTTTCAGTGAGAACCGGGCGGGGATCGTGCGGCTGCGGGGGGCGGACCAGACGTTCTTCGAGTGGTGGCACTACGGAGGGCAGGAATCGTCCGACTCGACCGCCCGGGCCGACAGTCGCCAGGAGGCGGAATACCCGGTGGACTTAGGTCCGGTGCGGGTGACGCCGTTCCTTTCCGCGCGGGGGACGATGTGGGATGAGACGCGGGCGGACGGAGGCACGGCCCGGGCGTTTGCGACGTACGGGTTGCGCGGCAGCATGTACTTCTGGCGGGCGTTTGGGGAGACGAATTCCGAGTTGTTCGACATCCACGGCGTGCGGCACGTCATCAAGCCGGACGCCACGGTCTGGATGAGCCACACGAACTACGACTCGCACGAACTGTATCCGATCACCAGCGGCGTGGAGACCATCGACGAGATCGACGGGGGCATGGTCGGCATCCGACAGCGGTGGCAGACGAAGCGCGGCGAGGGCGACAATTACCGCACGGTGGACGTGCTGACGCTGGACGTGGAGGCGGCCGCGTTCAACGACGGTCCGCGCCGCCTGACACCGATCGGGTACGCTTCACCCACCCGGCCGGAGGAGAGCATCGCTCACAACCACGTGGCGTCGTCGAGCATCTGGCGGGTCAATGACCGGACGGCCCTGCTCAGCGAGGCGAACTACAACCTCGACGAGAACCGGATGGACCTGTTCAACGTCTCGGTGGCGGTGGAGCGCCCGCCGCGCCTGGCGTACCTGGTCGGCTATCGCTACATCGGGGCGAAGGACTCGAACCTGCTGGGTTTGGGTGCCAACTACATGCTGACCGAGAAGCACTCCGTCGCGGTGCGCGAGCTGTTCGACCTGGACCGGGGGCGGACCGCGGAGTTCACCGTGGGGCTGATCCGCAAGCTGCCGCGGTGGTTTGCGGCCATCAGCTTTGAGCTTGACGACGCGGAGGACGACTTCGGGGTGTCCTTGAGCCTCTGGCCGGAGGGCATGCCGAGCGCCGCGCTGGGCTCCCGCCGCTTCACCGGGCTGGGGGAGACCACGCGGATGCTGCCGGACTAGACCCGGGTTGATGGGCGCGCGGGACTCGCGTGGGCATTCGGCGGCTCGCTCACGGTCGCGGTTCGGATCAGTCGCGCGGAGTCCAGGCGGCGACAAGCAGGCGTTCTGCCCGTCACGTACCGTCCGCAGGCCGAGGCTGACGATCCACAACATCTACCACCTCATGTAGCACTCTCGGCATCGGCGCTGCGGGCCCGTGCGGCCGCGCGGGGTGCCCATGACGCTCGGCGTCAAGGGGAGCAGGTCTGCGGCTCAAATGGGGGCGCGGAATCGCGCACGCTTACGCAGTGCGGTTGCGGGGCTTTCCGGGTGCCCTTTCTGGGACGTTTGCCCGCCTCCTGGAAGAAAGATGGGGGAGTCGCGCGCAAAAAGAGTGTTGCGCGTGTCCTATATGAGGTGAGCGAGCGGGGACTGCCAGCGTGGCGGACCGGAACGGCTCGCTTGGCGTCAACCCCCAGACGCGAAATGGCAGTAGAAATGTACTGGGATGATTCGATACTCCGCCAGAACGAGGGTCGGCCGGTGCGGCTGGGAACGGGGCACATCACCCTGAGGTACCGGCTGGAGGGTCACGACCGCGTGCGGGCGACGTTTTTCCTTCGGGACGCCGGGCGGGTGCGAGTCTGCGGGTACGACCTGGGGGACGCGGAGCTACTGCTGAGAGTGCTGAATGCCCATGCAGCAGGAGTGGGGCTGGAGCCCCGCCCGCGGCGTGGTGAGAGCGAGCTTAACTAGGAGTCACACGGGTTCGCCCGAACTTAAGGTGGTTTGAGCCCTTTTAAGGACACGGATCCAACACGCCTCTTCCCTCTCCAGCGGACACCGGGTGTGTGCACACGCACCCGGTGTCCGTTCTATTCGGGCCCGTCGAAGGCAGGATGAACCGGAGGTTCGGAACCAACGTGGCGGAGGAGACGCAGCCTCCGCCCCCCAAAGCCAGACGCGGGTGGGGGGCGGCAGCCTGTTGAAGCACGTCCCGGCCGGATGGGGAGCCCCGCAGGGTCGCAAAGAGCGGTCGGGCCGCAGTTGGTCCCTTGAGAGCTGGCGTCTTGGAGGTCCTCTACGTCGGCCGCGGGGGGCCGACGCCGGTTCCAGGGACTCCGGGGCACCCGTGGCGCGCTCCTTGCAGCGGTAGGGGGGAAGCGTGGCGAGCGGCTCAACCGCGTGCTAGAATCGCCGTTTCGCTTTGGCATACGGGAGAGACAGCAACATGGGGGTTGTGTTCAAGCCGTTCGAGTCGATGACGCCGGAGGATTATGCGGCGTTGGGGCTGCGATCCGGGCTGGAGATTCACCAGCAGCTTCGGACGCGGCGGAAGCTGTTCTGTCGGTGCCCGGCCGGGCGGTACAGCGGGGAGTATGACGCGGAAATCCTGCGACACATGCGGCCGACCCTGTCGGAAATGGGGGAATACGACGGGACGGCCCTGATGGAGAAGAAGACCCGCAAGAACATCTACTATCGCATTCACCACGACACGGTGTGCACGTACGAGTTCGACGATACGCCGCCGTTCTTCGTCGACGAGGAAGCGCTGGACATTGCGCTGGAGATCGCGCTGCTGCTGCGTCTGAACATGGTGAGCGAGCTGCACATCGCGCGGAAGCAGTACCTGGACGGGTCGATCCCGACGGGGTTTCAACGGACGACGATCGTGGGGGTGGACGGCTGGATACCGTACCAGGACCGCAAGATTCGCATCATCCAGCTCGGGCTGGAGGAGGACGCGTGCCGGGAGGTTTCGGACGTGGGGCACGACCGGGTGTACCTGACCGACCGGCTGGGGATGCCGCTGGTGGAGACGGTGACGTACCCGGACATGCGGACGCCGCAGGAGGTGGCGGAGGTCGCGCAGGTCCTGCGGCGGCTGACGCGTTCGACGGGCAGGGTGCGGACGGGGTACGGGGCGGCGCGAGAGGACGTGAACGTCAGCATCACGGGGGGTACGCGGATCGAGATCAAGGGGGTGCCGCAGATCTGGCGGATTCCGCGGCTGGTGTACAACGAGGCGCGGCGGCAGTACTCGCTGCTGGCGTTGCGGGAGGAGTTGAAGGGGCGCGGCATCACGCCGGAGACTCTCCAGGCAACGCACCAGGACGTGACGCGGGTAGTTGCCAAGGTGCGTTACGAGCCGATTCAGCAGGCGCTGGCGGCCGGGCAGCGCGTGCGCTGCACGGTGCTGAAGGGTTGCGCGGGGCTGCTGGGCTGGGAGACGCAGGAACATACCTCGTTTGTCAAGGAGCTGTCGGACCGGGTGCGGGTGATCGCGTGCCTGACGCGGCTGCCGAACATCGTGCATTCGGACTCGGCGACGGAGGCGCTGGCGGCGCGGGACTGGCAGATGCTGCGCAAGCGGACGCAGGCGGAGCCGAACGACGCGCTGGTGCTGGTGTGGGGGAGCGAGGCGGACGCGCATTGTGCGTGCGAGGAGATCATTCTGCGGGTGCGGGAGGCAACCCAGGGGATTCCGAGCGACACGCGGCAGGCGCTGGAGGACGGCACCAACGGTTTCGAGCGGGTGCTGCCGGGTGCCCAGCGGATGTATCCGGACACGGACCTGCCGCCCATGGCGGTGCCGGAGGAGCGAGTGGAGCGCGTGCGGCGGCAGCTTCCGCCGTTTGTCTGGGACACGGAGGCCGCGCTGCGGCGGCTGGGGTTGCCGGAGGACGTGGTGATCCCGCTGTGTCTGTCGCCACGGCGGAAGCTGTTTGATCGGCTGGTGAACGAATTGAAGACCGACCCGGTGCTGGCGGGCGTGGTGCTGATCCAGCGGTTCAAAGCGTGGCGGCGGGCGGGGCTGCGGCCGGAACGGCTCGGCGATGAGGAAGTGTACGAGGTGTTCAAGGCGTATCGGGAGGGGCGTCTCGGGCGTCAGGGTATCGTGTGGGTCCTCGCCCGGATGTTGCAGGCGCCGGAGACGGATGCGGACGCGGCGGGCCGCAGCGCGCACGCCCTGGCGGACCTGCCCTCGGAGCCGGTGGGAGCCAAGGAGGTGCGCGCGCGGGTCGAGGCGGCCGTGGCGGCGGTGGGGACGGCTCCGTTTGCCTCGCGGGCCCGGCAGCACCGGTATCTGATGGGTCGGTTGATGCGTGGGTTCGGGGGGGCGGTGAACGGGATGGAGCTGGCTCGAGTGCTGGAGGAGCACTTGGAGCGGGCGACGGCGCTGGAAGGGCAGGCCCGGGCGAGGTGAGTCCGGGTGCGGACCCCGGGGCAGACTTGCCCCGGAGCGGGGTGGCGACGGGGCGCAGGGGCGCTGAGGCTGGAGGCGCTGAGAGTAGGCGTGGCTGGTGGATGCAGGGGCGGGGTACGTGTTTAGCGTCCTCGGCGTGTTGGGTGTCCTGCTTTCCCGCGACCGCGGTCACGGGTAAGCATGCCTCTGCGGACGCGGGACATGCCCACCCCCGCCTGCGGCGGGTGAGGGCATGGCACCCACGCTAAACAGGTACCGGGCGGGACGCCCGAGCCACGGGATTGTGCGGCAGACACGGGCCGGACGCCCGTGCCACCCGTTGGGCGGGTGTGGTACGACGTGCGGGGAAGATGATGGCGACGGGAAACGATCGGTTTAAGGGTTATCGCGGGGTGGGGAAGGCGGTCCTGGAGCGCTTCGACGTCGGGGTGTGGAGCGACGTGCAGATCGAATCGACGAAGGGCAGTTTTCGCGGGCTGATCCTGCCGCGCTCGGAGACGAGCGACGATCAACACATCGTGCTGAAACTGGCCAGCGGCTACAACGTCGGGCTGGCGGCGCAGTCGATCACGAGCATGACGGAGCGTGGGCGGCGGGAGGCCAATTACCGGATTCCGGAGAAGGAGTTTCCGCGCGACGCGAAGAAGCCGAACGTCATCCTGCTGGGGACGGGGGGCACGATCGCCAGCCGGCTTGATTACCGCACGGGGGCGGTGATCCCGGCGTTCTCCCCGGGCGAGCTTTACGGGTCGGTGCCGGAATTGGCGGAGATCTGCAACCTGCGTACCGAGAAGCTGTTCGGGGTTTTCAGCGAGAACATGGGGCCGGTGCAGTACATTGCGCTGGCCAAGAGGATCGGTGAGGCGATTGCCGAGGGCGTGGACGGCGTGGTGATCGGGCACGGCACGGACACGATGCACCACACGGCGGCCATCCTGAGCTTCATGGTGCAGGATTCGCCGGTGCCGATCGTGATGGTGGGTTCGCAACGGTCGTCGGACCGCCCGTCATCGGATGCCGCGATCAATCTGTGCAGTGCGGTGAAGGCCGCGGCGGAAGGCGAGATCGCCGAGGTCATGGTGTGCATGTTCGGGCCGACGTCGGACCAGTACTGCCTGCTGCACCGCGGCACGCGGGTGCGGAAGATGCACTCCAGCTACCGTTCCACGTTCCGCACGATCGGGGACGTGCCGCTGGCGATGATCAGCCGCGAGCACATCACTCCCTTGCGGCACGATTACCGCCGGCGACGCAGCGACCGACACGTGAAGGTGAACACGGCTTTCGAGGAGAAGGTGACGATCCTGTACTACTACCCGAACATGCACCCGGACCTCGTGGACGCCATCGTGGAGAAGGGCTACCGGGGGATCATCATCGCGGGCACGGGGCTGGGGCACCTGAACCGCCCGCTGTACCCGGCGATCGAGCGGGCGGCCAAGAAGGGCGTGCACATGTACATGACCGTGCAGACGCTCTGGGGGTATGTACAGATGTACGTGTACGAGACGGGGCGGGAGATCATGGGGCTCGGGGTGGTGCCGGCGGCCAACATGCTGCCGGAGGTCGCCTACGTGAAGCTCTGCTGGGCCCTCGGGCAGACGGACGACCCCGAGGAAGTCAAGCGGATCATGCTCACCCCGGTCTGCGACGAGATTACCGAGCGTGAGCCGTACAACGGCTATCTCATCTACCAGGGTGCCATTCCCGAGGTGCAGGACTTCCTGCGCAAGATCAAGCGGTAAGCCGGCAGGGGAGGCATGCCGCCACGTCCGCGGGCACGCGCTGAGCAGGACCAGGCAAACCGGAAACGGGGAGGGTGACATGCGCCGTCCGCCTGCCGGCCGGTGTACGTGTTTAGCGTGGGTGCCATGCCCTCACCCGCCGCAGGCGGGGGTGGGCAGGTGCTGCGGCAGGCAGAGGCATGCTTACCCGCGACCGAGGTCGCGGGAAAGCATGGCACCCACAACGCCAAAGACGCTGAACACGTACCGGCGGGTAGGCCGGCATGCTGTTCCAGCAGACGCCGGTGGGAGGGAAAGCATGGCGGCGCTGCGCTTGGCCATGCCACCCGGGTCTTGGTGTCGGGTTCCCTATGGGGTGCGGCTGTTTGGCGCGAGCATTTCGTGGGGAGGACGCCCACCCTGGCCTCGCTGTCGGGTTTCCTATGGCGTGGAGCTACTTAGAGCGAGCGCTCCGTGGGGCGTACGCCCACGGGCGGGCCGAGGATTTCGGCCAGGGCGACGGCACGGCGCAGGCTGGAGTGATCCAGTCGGGCGACCTGCCGGGCGACCACGGCCGGGGGCTTCGGCGGGGCGACGGCGGCGGCGAGGACCGGGGTGTCGGCCACGGGCGACGGCATGGGCCCGGCATGTGACTCGCTGACCCCTGGTTGAGCCACGGGAGTGGGCGGAGCCTGGGGGCGGGGGCGACGGCGCGGTGCGGGCGGTCGGGCCGGGGGCGGTGCGGGTTCCTTTCGCACCCGCCGGACGACCACACCGCGCGAGGTGCGTTCGATGAGGATGCTGTCCTGAGGGGGCTCAGCGGGGGTCGCAGGACTGGCCGTCGGTGGCGCGATCGGACGGCCCTGTCCGCTCGGCGCGGCAAGCTGGCCCGGCAGGGGCCGGCTGGGCGGGGCCGGCGCGCCGAACGGAGGTGCCGCGGGAGGTGGCGCAGGCGTGAAGGTCGGCGGGGGCGGACTCGCGCGGGTTGGGGGGGCGTCGGGGAGCGGCTGGGCTACGCGGCGGCTGGGTGCCGGCGGGCGCAGACGCCGCCCGGCGGGAGGGGTGACCTCTTCGGAACCGGCTTCCGGTTGCCCCTCGTGTCGTTCGCGCAGCCATTTGCCGAGCGAATTGAGCGCGGGCAGTACGAGGAAGAGCAGCAGGTAGAGCAGGTTTCCCCACCCGTTGGATTCCGGTTGAGCCAGGATGAAGTCTACGGTGGTCATCGGGCGTCATCCGCGCGCCGTTAATTGTCAAAGCGGCGGGCGGAGCCCGCCCTACGGTGGTGGGCGGTGCCCACCCTACTTGTGTCTCTTGCCTCTTGCCGCTTGCCTTCCTCCATCAGTGTTCCGGTGGTGTCGGTAGTTTGTGTTCGGGTTCGTCGCCGCCGATGGCGTGCCGCATGGCGGTATCCGCCTGGATGTTGCGCAGGCGGTAGTAGTCCATGATACCGAGGTTGCCCTTGCGGAACGCCTCGGCCATGGCCTTGGGGATTTCCGCCTCCGCCAGCGTAACCAGGGCGCGGTTTTCCTCGATTTTGGCGCGGTTTTCGGCGGCGAGGGCGATGGCCATCGCGCGGCGCTTCTCGGCCTCGGCCTGGAAGCGGCGCTTGTCGGCCTCGGCCTGGTTGGCCTGGAGGGTGGCGCCGATGTTCTCCCCGACGTCGACGTCCGCGATGTCGATGGAGAGGATCTCGAAGGCGGTGCCGGAGTCGAGGCCCTTGGCAAGGACGGCCTTGCTGATGCGGTCGGGGTTTTCCAGCACTTTCTTATAGGTTTCGGCGGAGCCGATGGCGCTGACGATGCCCTCGCCGACGCGGGCGATGACGGTTTCCTCGGTGGCGCCGCCGATGAGCTGGCGGATGTTGGTGCGCACGGTGACGCGGGCGCGGGCCTTGAGCTGAATGCCGTCGACGGCGACGGCGTCAATGGTCTGCCGACCGAGGGTGGGGTTGGGCACGTCGATGACCTTCGGGTATACGCTGGTGTTGACCGCATCGACAATGTCGCGGCCGGCGAGGTCGATCGCGCAGGCCTTCTTCCAGTCGAGGTCGATGAGCGCGCGGTTGGACGCGATGATCGCACGGGTCACGTTGTACACGCGTCCGCCGGCCAGGTAGTGACTTTCCAGGTCATTGGTGGAAATGTCGTGAATGCCGGCCTTGACGAGCTGGATCTTGGCGATCACGACGGTGTTGGCGTCCACCTTGCGCAGGCGCATGCCGATGAGGTCGCCGATGCCGACGTTGGCCCGACTCATGAACGCCTGAAGCCAGAGCCGGAAGAACTGGGCGATGATGAACAGGACGACCAGGATGACGAGGCCGAGGATGCCCGCCACCACCAACAACCCGGTTGACACCGTACCCAACATGGGGACGAAAGCTGTCATGTCATCCACCTTTCACTTCGAGATTCCGACTTCTCAGGTCTTCTTCTCGATCACCGCCAGGTTAGGGCCGGATACCCGCACCGCCTGCACAGTGGTACCTGGCGCGATCATGCCGAGCTCCGCCACGCAGGAGACGCGCTGGCCGCCGAAGTCGCAGACGCCCACGGGCCGAAGGGTCGAGACGGCCTTGCCGGTCTGACCGACCAGGCGCTCGAGGTCGGCGACGGGCACGCCGACGTCGGCCGTGCTCAACACGGGGTTCGGCGGTGAAATTCTACGCCCGAACGGCGTACGGTGCCAGTACCTGATGGCGACGCCGGCCATGCAGGGCACCACAATCATGCAGGCGAGGACGGCCACCACGCCCGCTTCCCGCCCGAAGTCCATGAACGTCCTGACGATTCCGGCGACCAGCAGCCCGATGCCGACGACGGTGAGGATGCCGTGCGAGGGGATGAAGATCTCCGCGACCAGCACGAGAATGCCGGCCAGGTACAGGACAGTGAGGATCATGGCTTCGGACATACGCCACCCTGCAGAGCGGTCTTCGGGCCGTGGGGTCAGGCGACGGGGCGGACCACGACGTGGTTGCCGCGGCGCACGACCACCTGCACCTGCGCACCCGGTTCGATGAAGTCACCTTCGGAGACTACGTCCACCAGTACCGATCCGAAACGGGCCTTGCCGGCCGGGCGCAGCGGGCCCTCGGCCACGCCCAGGTCGCCCACGCGGGCGGCACCCTGGTAAGGGTCTTCCACCATGACCTGCGAGGGCGTGGGGTTGGCCGGGGCGAGGCGGCGGAAGGCGGCCGTCTGCGGCAACAACTTGCTGAGCACGACCATCCCGGCCAGCGACGCCGCGAGCGCCGAGACGAGGGCGATGATGCCCTGCTTGATCCACTCGACGGTGCCCGGCCACTCGGGGAGGAAGAGAGGAAACGACCGCCCCGGTTCCTCCGGTACGAAGGTGGCCAGCACGCCGACCAGCACCATGAGGATGCCCAGGATGCCGGCGACCCCGAAGCCGGGCAGCACGAACACCTCAACCGCAATCAGCACCACGCCCAGGATGATCAGGACGATTTCCCAGATGTTGGCCAGGCCGGTGAGGTACGGCGCTCCGACGAAGATGGCCAGACAGATGAGCGCGACCAGCCCGGCTACGCCGACGCCGGGCGTATTGAACTCGACGTAGGCGGCCAGGAAGATCACGATCAGCAAGAACGCCCGGACGTACATCGAGGTCAGCCAGCCGGCCAGGTTCTCCGACCAGGAGCTTTCCAGGCGCTGCAACTCGGTGAGGCCGTAGCGGGCCTTCAGTTCCGCCTCGTTGCTGACCATGGCCTTGTTGAAGCCGAAGGCGTGCGCTTCGCTGCACGACATCTGCAGCAGCCGATCGCTGCGGACAACGGGCTGCTGGAGCGGCACGTCCTTCTGCTGAACGATGTCGTGGAAGGAATCGATGACCTTCCAGAGGGGCTTGTCGCTGCCCAGCAGCGAGCGGGCCACGGCCGAGACGCCGCGACGCTGCGTGGATTGCCCCTCGTCGCTGATGCGCTTGATCTTCTCCTCCCGCAAGACGAACTCCCGCTGCCGCGTGTCGGTGTTTTCCAGCCACCAGACCTCGAGTTGCGGCAGGGCGAACGCCTCGCACAGGGTCGGGTCATAGCCGTTGAGGCGGGCGGAGTCGCGCAGCTCGGCGAGGACGGGGGTGAGGATTTTCGGCTCGAGTTCCTTGGGCACGGCTTGCGCGCCGGTGGGCCCGCCGAGAATGACCTGCGAATCTCCCATCGTGGACGATCTGCTCATCACGATCTCGTTGCACGCCAACGCGATGATGGCACCGGCCGAGTACGCCTGCGGGTTGATCCACGCGACCGTCTTCATGTCGGTCACGTTGCGGATCATGTGGGTAATGTCGAGGGTGCTGGTGACCATGCCGCC
Organism: Planctomycetota bacterium; assembly: GCA_029558835.1. Lineage (GTDB taxonomy): Bacteria > Planctomycetota > Phycisphaerae > UBA1845 > UBA1845 > JAKQDH01. The sequence goes on from JAKQDH010000087.1 coordinate 47,186, forward strand.
GGGCGTATCGAGATCGAAGACGATCACGCGGGCGTTGCGCTGCCGGGCCTCGTCCACGCGGCGGGTGAGGCTGGCGGCGGTGACGTTGCTGATCTCACCGTCGATGGGAATGATGATACCGAGGCCGCCGGGGGCCTCGGGGATTGGCGATTGGCGATTGTCGATTGTCGATTGGGGAGGGGCCCCGGGGGCGCTCGCAGGGTTCGGGGGATTGGCAGGATCCGGGTCACCGGTAGTGCCTGGGGTTGGCTCCGCGGGTGGCGGCGGGGTCGGGGCATCCTGAGCGAGCTGCGCTCGGTTCCCCGTGGCGGTTGGTGCCAGCAGCACCAGGATGGCCAGCGCGACCGCGACGGCCAGCGCTCGCACCCCAGCCCCCGGTCCCCGGTCCCGTTCGCCGATACCGACCGATTGTCGCCCGAAGTTCATCATGGTCGTACCCCGGGAACTGCCCGATTCGCGCCCGGCTTAACTGCTCCGCGAGAATCGTACAGCAGGGCCATTATACGGGCAAGTCGAATCCCACCGCGAGATTATACCCGCAAGGAGCCGCCCGACGACGAATCGAGAGGACAGGCGGGGGATGATGCCCACGCATGCCCCGGGGGCCTGGGGTTTCGGTTCCGGCTCGCGGTCGCGGGCGGGGCCGGCAAGCTTGTACGGGCTGGTGCTGCCGCCCGCTGACTTTCGCCAGCCGCCTGAGGCGGCGTGAGTTGCGCAGAGGGCTCGCTGAAGCGCGTGTGGACGGCGGGTTGTCATCCCCCGCCCCTCCCGTGCCGTGTCAAGCAAGCTGTGATTCGTATGAGTGATCCTTGACTCGGGCGCCCAGCACGGGCTAAAATCACCGTTGTTTTCGCAGATCCGTGTCTTACGGCAGATCTATTCATGAACCGGCTCGCCTCGGCATTGGTCCGCAGGGCGGAGTTGGCCCGTTTTCCACAGGTTCCCAAGCCCTCTCGCGGGCGGGGTCATCCGAACGTCCGGGCGTGGAACCTGAAAGATCATCTTCATTCATAAGGAGAAGCAGCAATGTGGCCGGGAGTGTGTCGGATCATCGCAGTGACCGCGCGGGTAGGCGTGGTCATGCTCGTGGGGACTTCGGGCGCGGCGTTCGGGGGCACGATCTACGTCGATGACGACGCCCCGAACGATCCGTGTCCTTCTGATCCGTTGTGCAGCGACCCTGACGAGGACGGCTCGCTTGCGCATCCGTTTGACAGTATCCGGGAGGGAGTGGATGCGGCAGTTGCCGGCGACGAAGTGGTCGTCCTGGACGGCTACTACGCGGGCTGGGGAAACGTCTGGCTCGGGTGGACGAAGGCAGACCTGACGGTGCGCTCCCAGAACGGTCCAGAGACGTGTGTAATCGACGCCTGGCCCTCTGCATGTGCGTTCTTCTTCAATGGGCCGGTTTCCGGGCCTGTCATCTGCGGATTCACAATCTGCAATGCGGGCGTAAGCGCGATCGAGTCCGAGGTAGCAAGTCTCACGGTTGCCAACTGTATCCTGCACGACAACGGGCGATCGGGAGCCAACGGAGCTGTGTACTGCGTGGGCGTCAGCCATACGATCACCGATTGCATTTTCCACGACAACAGGGGGATGAACGGTGGTGCCGTGCACTGTGACGAGGGGGCCAGCCCCACCATCACCAACTGCACCTTCCATGACAACGAAGCGATACTCGACTACGGGGGTGCGGTCTCGGCTGAGGACGGGAGCTGCCCGGTGATGATCAATTGCCGGTTCGTTCGGAACATCGCTCCCGACCGGGGTGGTGCCGTCGGGGCTGATTGGACCAGCCATGTCACCCTGACTGGCTGCGAGTTCTCCGATAATTCAGCAGGGACGGGGGGGGCAGTGTACGGCCGTGCCACCATGACGAACTGCCTGCTGTATGACAACTATGCGACCTGGGAGGGCGGCGCGATCTCCTCATTGGGGGCCACTATTGCCAACTGCACGATGTACGCCAACACCGCGGGGTTCTTCGGCGGTGCGGTTGCCTGCGACGGTCCGTCACAACTGACGAATTGTACTTTCTACAACAACACCGCTGACGGCGGGGCTGCGATATACGTCTACACTTCGGGACCCGTTACGCTTGAGAACTGCACGGTCTACGGGAACACTGCCTATTCCCATGGGGGTGCGATTCATGCGTCGGCGCGCACTGATGTGCGTAGCTGCATCCTCTGGGCCAACTTGCCCGAAGAAGTCTTGCCCTACACGAGCGTGTACATCGCATACAGCGATGTGCACGGCGGATGGGCGGGCGAGGGCAACCTCAACGTAGACCCCCTCTTCGTGGACGCGGACGGGCCCGACGACGTTCTTGGTAATGGCGATGACAACCTCCGGCTGTCGGCCGCCTCGCCCTGTATCAATACCGGCGATCCGGAGTACGAGCCAGGCGCGCCGCCGGGAGAGGCTGACCTGGACGGGCACCCGCGCCTGCTGTGTGGGCGCGTGGACATGGGTGCGTACGAGTTCGGCAGCGGGGACTACGACTGCAACCGGGCGGTGAATCTCGCCGACTACGCTGCCTGGACGGCATGCATGACCGGCCCGGAAGCCGGTCCGTATCCACTCGGGTGTGAGGCATTCGACTTCGATACCGATGCCGATGTGGACCTCGCGGACTTCTCAGCCTTCGAGGTCGTGTTCGCCGGCGGATGAGCATCCCGAAGCATGCCGGCGCCCGCCCGTAGCGGGCTTGGGCATGCCACCCGGCGGGCGTGGGCATGCCACCCGGCGGGCTTGGGTATGCCACACACCAACTGCGGCTGGCTTGGGCATGCCGCACGCCGCCTATCGCTGGTCGCCGGCAGCAGGTGGCATGCCCTCGCGCAGCGTGGGCATGTTCAGACGCCACCAGGCGATCGTGCGGCGGAGGCCTTCGTCCAGGCTGACCTGGGCGCGCCAGCCGAGGAGGTTGGCCGCGCGGGTGGTGTCGAGGCGGCGGCGGGGTTGGCCGTCGGGCTGGGCGGCGTCCCAGGTGATGGTGCCGGTGAATCCGGTCAGGCGGGCGATGCGGGCGGCCAGGTCGGCGATGCTGATCTCCTCGCCGGTGCCCAGGTTGATGGGTTGGGGGTTGTCGTGGACGCGGGCGGCCAGGACGATGGCCTCGGCGGCGTCGTCTACGTAGAGGAACTCGCGGGTGGCCGTACCGGTGCCCCAGCAAGCTACGGTGTCCGCGCCGGTGTCGGCCGCGGTGCAGAACTTGCGGATGAGCGCGGGGATGACGTGCGAAGTGTGTAGATCGAAGTCATCGTGCGGGCCGTAGAGGTTGACGGGGATGAGGTAGAGCCCGTTGAAGCCGTACTCCGCGCGATACGCCTCGAGCATGACCTGCAGCGCCCGCTTGGCGACGCCGTAAGGAGCGTTGGTTTCCTCCGGGAAGCCGTTCCAGAGATCCTCCTCGCGGAAGGGGAGCGGACAGTGTGTGGGATAGGCGCAGACAGTGCCGACCTGGACGAACTTCTCGAGGCCGCGGCGGCGGGCTTCCTCGATGAGGTGAAGTCCCATGATGAGGTTGGCGTAGAAGAAGCGGCCGGGGTGGTCGCGGTTCGCGCCGATGCCGCCGACCTCGGCCGCCAGGTGGATGACGACGTCGGGTCGGGCGTCGTCAAACAGCCGGGTGACGGCGTCGGCGTGCGTGAGGTCGTACTGTTCCCGCCGGGGAATGATGAGCGTGGACGCTTTCTGCTGCTTCAGGTGCGCGCAGAGCGCCCGGCCGAGGAAGCCCGCTCCGCCGGTTACGCAGACACGTCGTTGGGACCAGTAGGGTTGCACGCGATCGTCCTGTCGCCGCTGGACCTTGGGTGCCCGGGTGCCATGCTTCCCCGCGACAGCCGTCGCGGGGAAGCATGCTCTGCGGAGCTTGGCACACGCCCAGCCGTCATCAGTCCCCCAGGTCCCGAGGATCTGGGCTACCCGCCAGGGGCTGGGAGTTCCTCGCGGCCCTCGTCCGCCCTCCGGGCGGCAAGGAAGGAGAAAAGGCGCTGCCTCAGCCAGGGACCGCAAGTCCCTGGCAACTATCGTGCGCCCTCCGGGCGAGGAGCCCGCCGCTTCGTTTCACCACGTTAATCCGACGACGACCTTTCCCTTCTTGACGACCGAGCGGACACAGTTGCGTCCCAGCTCATACATCCAGCTCTGATGGTCAGGCACGTCGAGGACAACGAGGTCCGCCTGCATGCCGACGGCAATCGCCCCGACCTGGTGACGGCGGTTCAGCGCCGCGGCCGCGTTGGCGGTGGCGGCCACCACCACTTCCGTCGGCGTCAAACGCATCTGGGTGCACGCGATGCCCATGACCAGCGGGAGGGACTCGATCATGCAGGAACCGGGGTTGTGGTCGGTGGCGAGGGCCACGGGCAGATCGGCCTCCAGCAACCTGCGGGCCGGGGCCTGCTCCACTCCCAGGAAGAACGAGCAGCCGGGCAGCAATACGGGCACGGTGCCCGCCCGCTTCAGGGCGTCGATGCCGCCGTCGTCGATGGTCTCGAGATGGTCCGCGGACAGCGCGCCCACCTCGGCCGCCAGGGCGGATGCCCCCATCTGGGTGATCTGGTCCGCGTGCAACCGGGGTATGAGCCCGTATTGCCGGGCGGTCGTCAGCACGCGCCGCGCCTGCTCGACGGTGAACGCGGTGCGCTCGCAGAAGACATCGCAGAACTCCGCCAGACGCTCGTCGCGGATGCGGGCCAGCACGGCCGGCGCGAGCACCGTGTCGAGATACTCATCCGCGCGCCCGGCCCGCTCCCGAGGCGTCGTGTGAGCAGCGAGGTAGGTGGCGACCAGCTCGACAGGGGTATGCGCTTGCAGCCGGCGGATGGCCAGCAGCATCTTGAGCTCATCGTCCACGTTGAGCCCGTAGCCGCTCTTGATTTCGAGCGTGGTGACGCCGTTGGCGAGCATGCGTTGGATGCGCGGCTGGGCGAGTGCCACGAGCCCGTCACCGGTGGCCGCCCGCACGGCCTCCACGGTTCGACGGATGCCGCCGCCGGCCTCGGCGATCTGGGCGTAGGTGGCGCCTTCGAGGCGCCGGACGAACTCATCCGCCCGCGCGCCGGCGAAGACCGTATGCGTGTGGCAGTCGATCAGGCCGGGCAGGACGCAACCGCCGGCCGCGTCCAGCGTGGGGCAGCCGGCAGGGGGGTCGCAGTCGGCATCGGGCCCGAACCAGGCAATGCGTTCGTCATCGAGCAACACGGCCGCCGAGCGCAACGTCTCGATGTGCCTCATGGCGCGCCCCGGTACCGGCCCGGGCGGCACTATGAGCAGTTCGTTGATGTTGCGAATCGCCAGCATGCGGCTTGTCTTCCCCGGCCGGGCACGGCGGCGGCCGGTATGCACGGCACGGTGTCGCCCGGAAGCCCGTCGGCGGCGAATTGTAGCCGCGTTGGCAACGGCGCGGAAGGCTCGCAGATTTCCGGGCGGGTGGTACGCGAGCGCAGCGCCGGCATGGTGGATTGGGGTAGCATGGCCAAGCGCGGCGCCGCCATGCCGTGGCGTCGATGGACGGTTGCCTCCGGGCGTAGCATGCCGGCGCCCGCCGTGGGCGGGCTTGGGCATGCCACCCTGTCTTCGGCTTGGGCATGGCACGCTGCTGCCGGTTCGGGCAAGCCAGCAGCTTCTGGGCGCCGCCTTCGGCGTTGCAGGGAGCTGTTCGGTGCTACGTTGGCCGCGGGGGGCCGACGGTACGGGGCACATCTTGTTCGGGTCGCGGGCACGCGATACCCTGAAGGTTGGTCTTGATTCGAATGCCGGACAGGTCGCATTGTGGGTCGATGCATGGCGGACACTCCTCTCCAATCCGGGCCCGACCCTGACGGGGACGAGGCGCTGCGAAGCGGCGGCGAGTCCTCGGGCGTCGGCGACGTGACGCTTACCTGGTCCGGGGAGGCGGAGGCGGCGCCGCTGGAGAAAACGATCCCGCGGCAGCTTGGGCATCTGCGGGTGGAAGAGGAGATCGGGCGGGGCGGCATGGGCGTTGTGCATGCCGGGTGGGACACGGTGCTGCGCCGACGGGTGGCGATCAAGTTCCTGCTGGGGGCGGCGCCGGCCGAGGGTGACCCGCATTTTGAGCAGTTCCTGGTGGGCGCCCAGGCGGAGGCGGCCGTGCGGCACCCGAACATTGTCGCGGTGCACCTGGCCGGGCTGGTGGAGAACCTGCCGTACCTGGTGATGGACTACATCGACGGGCCGTCGTTGCGGTTGATCTGTCGGCACAGCGGTCCGCTGTCGCCGGCCGCGGCCGTCAAGGTGGTGTGCGATGTCGCGGGCGCGACGGCCGCCCTGCATGAGGAGGGGTTTGTCCACCGCGACCTGAAGCCGGCGAACGTGATCTTCGACCGTGGGGGGCGGCCGTTCGTGACGGACTTCGGGCTGGCGGTGTTGCGGCGGCGTAGCGCGGGGACGTTTGCCCTGGCGGGGACGCCGACGTACATGGCCCCCGAGGCGTTCGACGGGCGCATGCTGCCGCAGACGGACGTATACGCGCTGGGGATTCTGCTGTTTGAGTTGCTGGCGGGCGAGCCGCCGTACGTCGGCGGCCGCGAGCGTCTGGCCGAACAGCACCGCTCTGCTCCGCTACCGGTGGAGAAGCTGCGGGCCCGGGTCGGTGATGACGTGGTGGAGATCATCGAACGGGCGACGCACAAGCAGGACATCTTTCGGCACAAGTCCGCGCGGCACCTGCAACGGGCGCTGGCGGGCAGCGGGGCGAGGGCGGACGTGCTGCGCGAAGGGCAGACGGAGCTGCAAGTTCTGGTGACGCGCACGCTGGCCGCCTGCGCCGGGCTGCCGGCGGAGCGGCCCGGCGAGCGTACGCCGAGTTGCTCTTACTTCGACCGCATCTCGGAGATCGCGGAGAGGAAGCGTCAGGAGCGTGGCACTTCGGACACTCCCACGCCCCGCCCGCCGGAGGAGACCATCAGGCTCCCGCTGAGCCGGCCGCCGCCGGGCAGCGCGCCGCCGCTTCTGCCCCCGCCCGGGGACCGCCCGGAGCCTGGTTCTGCTCCGCGTCCAGGCGACGGTTAAGGACGATGCCCGTGCGGGCGGGCGCCTGCCTGCCGGTCCGTTGGGCTTACTATCGAGGAGATGGGTGTATGGCCGCAGCTTCGTTTCCGTCTCTGATCACGGATCTGCCGGAAGCTGACCTGCCGTTCAGCGGGTTGCGGGCCTGGATTCTCCAAGGCACCGAGCGACAGGCAGCCTTCTTCGACATCGATGCCATTGGCGATGTTGCCCCGCACAGTCATGGCGAGCAGTGGGGCGTGGTGATCGAAGGCGAAATGGAACTCACCATCGAGGGCCGGACGCAGCGCCTGACGCGTGGCGATGCCTACCACATCCCCGCCGGCGCCGTGCACAGCGCGAGATTCCGGCGCCGCACGCTGGCGATCGACGTGTACGCCGACGTGCAACGGTTCCGGCCCAAGTAGGCGTGGCGGTGCCGATGCCGCCGGCAGCCCGTCCGACGCTCCCACCACAGAGGCGGTGAGGCCCGGCGACACCGCCGCAGTGAGCAGCACCCTCATGCTGCACAGAACCCGCTCCATCGTGCGGCAGGGCCGGAGCCAGAACCGCTTCCACTCCCGTATCTGCGCAGCTACAATGCCCACCTGAACATGAACCGATGGCAGGTACAGGAGTTGGCTATGACGCAGCCATCACGACGCGACTTCGTCGGCGCGGTCAGTACGGTTCTCGCAGCGGGCGCGGGGGTGAGCTTGGCGGGGGAGGGGGCCACGCTACCGGCGGCACCGGTCCCGGGCCGGCAGGTCATTCCCGGTAGCCCCTACCCGACGTTCTCGCGGGCAGTGCGGCTGGATCGGCTGGTCTTCGTGGCCGGTGTGGTCGGGCAGCGGCCCGGCACGCGCGACCTGGTGGCCGGCGAGTTCGAGCCGCAGTGTCGTCAGGTGCTCGAGAACCTGAAGGCCTCAGTGGAGGCCGCGGGCTCCAGCCTGGACAAGGTTCTCAAGTGCACGGTGTACATCACGGAAGCATCCGACTTCGCCGCGTTCAACAAGCTGTATGCCGAGTACTTCCCCAAGGATCCCCCTGCACGTTCAAGTGTCGTGGTGAAGGAACTGGTGGTGCCCGGCGCCAAGCTGGAAGTCGACTGCATCACCTACGTGGAGTAGTGCTCCCGCCGCCGACGCTGCTACCAAGCTCGCGTGAGGTGTAATCGATGGATGTCGCTGAGCACATCTATAAGGATGACCCTCAGCAGGGACCGCCGGACGCCAGGACGACATTGGCCGGCGTGGAGTATTTCTTCCTCGGCAACGGCCTGATCCAGGCGGGCGTCCAGGTATGCACCTCCGGAGAGGGGACGCCGGTGGGGCTGCTGGTTCTGCACCCTGACCGGCTGGGGCCCAAGCGGGCAGCGCTGACGTTCGATCCACACCACGGCCTGGCCCCCACGGTCGTTACCATCCGCGCCGGCACTCACGTGTTCGCGCCACGGCCGGCCGCAGTGGACGCCCAGTGGACGGACGTCGGCGGCGTGCCCGCGGTGCAGGTCACCTGGCAGGATGGCGACCTGCGCGTTGTGGAGGTCTTCTACTGCCACGACCGGCGGTCGCCGTGTCTGAGGCGTATCATCCGGGTCCGCAAGTCATCACCGGGAAACCTGCGCGCGGTGTTGTGCACCGGCGCGGAACACGCGCCGCTGGAGCAGCCGATCGAGCTCACGGGAGATGCCCCGACGGAGGCGACCCTGTCCTATGAGTTGCAGGGCAAGCGCAAAGACCGGCGAGTAGTGGTGGAGTGGTTGGCCGCCACGCCCGCTGACGCCGACGCTGCCCGCTACTGGGCCGGCTTGGGCGCATTGACGTGCTCGTCGCCGACGCTGGAGCACCTGTTCCGCGCCGCCCGCAACCAACTGCCGGCGGCGGTGACGGCCACCGGCATGATGGACGGCGGCATCTGGCAGTACAACCTCGAGTGGGTGCGTGACCAGGCCTGTGCGGCGAGCGCGCTGGTCTGCCTCGGGGCCTTCGACAGCGCTCGAACCATGCTCGCTCGTCTGCTGACGGAGTTCGTCAGCGACGAGGGCGGCTGTGTGGACTCCGGCCGGCGGCGCGAACCGGCCGACGTCGAGCTGGATCAGAACGGCTACCTGATGACGGCGCTGGAGACCTATGTCAATTGGACCGGCGACGCGGAGATGCTGCGGCGCCATTGGCCGCGGATCGTGGCGCTGGCGGAGTTCCCGCTGCGGGCGCAGTTCCGCCACGGACCGTCGGGCCTGCTGCACAACCGGCGCGAGTACTGGGAACGGCACGACGTGCACGGCATCCAGGACGGCATGGAGTTGACTCACCAGCTCTACGTGGCCGTCGGCCTGGACAGCGCCGCGCGACTCGCCGGCCTGGTTGGGCAGCAGGAGCAGGCCGCGCGCTGGACGCAGGAGTCGCAGCGCATTCGTGGGGCCATGCTGGGTAACGCGCGCTACAGTCAGGTGGAGCGGGGGCGTTTCATCAAGCGGCGCGACGTGAGCGGAGCCGTGCAGGAGACGATCACGCCGGTCGCGGAAGCGGGCCTGCCGCCCGGTGTGCCTTTGGCGGACGCCGGGCCGCACTACCTGGACCCGGATACGTCCGCGGTGCTCCCGATCGTGCTGGAGTTCGTCGATCCGCGCGGCGAACTGGCACGCAACACCCTGGCGGACGTTGAGCGACTCTGGAACCAGCGCTGGGATCACGGCGGCTACGGCCGGTACCATGTCAGCTCCGAGCCGGACTCGCCGGGTCCCTGGCCGTTCGCGTCGCTGTTCGTCGCCCGGGCGTACTTCGAGGCCGGTGAAGACGACAAGGTTTGGCGGATTCTCAACTGGCTGCGCAGCGTGCCCGGCGGCCGGGCGGGGGCATGGTTCGAGTTCTACGGCCCGCGGCCGGTCCCGCCGTGCCCGCAGATCGGCGTCATCCCGTGGACGTGGGCGGAGATCGCGTGCTTCTTCATCCATCACCTGCTGGGCGTGCGGCCGGGCTGTACTGAGTTGCTGCTACGGCCGCGGCTGCTCGCCGGCCTGGACCGCGTGGAGGCCCGGCTGTGCCTGCGGGGGCACGCGCTCCGCATCGCCGTGCGTCGGGCGGACCGGAGCGAGCCGGCGCAGATTGTCGTCGCCGGTGAATCCCATCCCTACAACCTCGCCGGCATTCGCCTGCCGATGCCGACTGCGAATCTGGAGGTGCAGGTAGTGGCGCCGGCATGAACTCCAAGCAGCGCGTGCTAGCTACCCTGGCCGGCGTGGAACCCGATCGCGTGCCCATCGGTGAGTTCGCGGTGGACTTCGACACCGTAGAGCGTCTGCTGGGCCGCGAAACGTACCTCCGCGCGAAGGCCAAGTCACAGATCGCTTTCTGGGAGGGGCGCCACGCCGAGGTGGCCGAGAGCTATCTTAAGGACCACATCGAGCTGCACGAGAAGCTCGATCTGGACATCGTGACGTTCCCGGCCGCCACGTGGCGCATCCCGCCGGAGACTGATGATCAGCCCCCGCGCCGCACGAGCGCCGACACCTGGGAGGACAAGTACGGCCGGGTGTATCGCTACTCGGCGGCATCGCAGGACATCACGTGCATCCACGATCCGGTGGCGGATGCCCAGACCTACAGCGGGGAGGATTTTGCCAGCCCGCCACAGCCGCCGGTCCGTGAGGAGCGCTCCTGGCGCATTCTGGATGCCGTCGTCCAACGCTTCAAGAACGACAAGTTCATCTGTGGACCGTCGGGCGGTGAAGTGGGCATTGTGCTGCTGGGTGGTCTGGCGCGCGGCTGCCGGGTCTTGCAGCGCCAACCAGAGGTGGTGCGTGCGGCCACGCACCGGCTGCTCGAGGAGCAGAACCTGGCGGACGAGTGCCTGATCCACCCCGACAGCGACGGTGTCTTGTGGGACCAGGATTTTGCGTACAACGCCGGCCCGTTCATCAGCCCGACGGTGTTCCGCAAGTTCTTCCTGGCGGCCAACCGGCAGCGCGTCGTGCGTTTGTGCGAGCGGTTCGGCAAGCGGGTGCTCAAGCACTGCTGCGGCAACATCCGAGCGCTGCAGGAGCTGTTTCTGGAGATCGGGTATGATGCCTATCAGTCCATCCAGGCCAGCGCCGGGATGGACCTGGCGGCGTTGAAGCGCGAGCTGGGCGGGCGCATGACCCTGTGGGGCGGCGTCGCCCTCGAACACCTGATCGCCGGCAGTCCGGCGGACGTGCGCGCGGACGTGCGGCACGCGATGGCATGTGCCAAACCCGGCGGGCGGTTCATCCTGGGCGCGAGCCACTCGATTGCGGTGGGCACCCGGTATGAGAACTACATGGCAATGCTGGACGAGTACCATAGATTGTGCGCATACTGAGTGGCTCCAACGAATGGGGAACTGTCGGCCAGACAAGGGTGGCATAGCCAAGCCCAGCGCCGCCATGCACTTGCCGCAACAAGGGCCGGCTTTCGCTACAGCGTGCCGGCGCCTTCGGCTTGGGCATGGCACCCTACCGGCTTCCCCGTCGCGTGGTTCTAATCAGCTAGGGATGGTCGCCGAAGCGCCGGCGACCGTTCAGGCCCCGGAGAATGGAGAATGACCCGCAGGACCGTACATCTGCTCTGCAACTCGCACGTTGATCCGGCCTGGCTCTGGCAATGGCAGGAAGGTGCGGGCGAGGCACTGGCGCTCACCCGCACGGTCGTCGATCTGTGCGCTCGGTACCCCGGCTTCGTTTTCAACCGCAACGAAGTGATGTTCCATGAGTGGATCGCCGAGTACGACCCGGCCCTCTTCCGGCGGATTCGGCGACTCGTCCGGGTTGGCGCCTGGCACCTCATGGGCGGTTGGTACGTCCAGCCGGACTGCAACATGCCGTGCGGTGAGTCGTTTGTCCGTCAGATTCTGGTCGGCAAGCGGTATTTCCGCCGGACGTTTGGCGTGAACGTCACCACGGCCGCCAATCTGGATTCCTTCGGACACAGCCGCGGGCTCGTCCAGATTCTGGCCAAGAGCGGTTATGACTCCTATCTGTTCTGCCGCCCGTCCCGCGCTGACGTGGGGTTGCCGGCGACGCAGTTTGTATGGCGAGGCTACGACGGCTCGGAGATTCTCGCGACCCTCGCGGATTCACACTACAACTCAGCGCCGGGCGGTGCCCGCCGCAAGGTTGCCCAGTGGCTGCAAACCCATCCCACGGAGACCTGCGGCATCGTGCCGTGGGGCGTCGGTAACCACGGCGGCGGACCGTCGCGCCGAGACATCCGGGAGCTGAATGCCCTCATCCGCGCCACGCGGGACGTGGACATCCGCCATTCGACACCGGAGGCCTACTTCGCCCAGCTCCAACGTGGCCGCGGTCGCCTGCCCCGTCACGAGGGCGATCTGAACCCGTGGGCGGTGGGCTGCTACACATCCATGGCGCGGGTCAAGCAGAAGCACCGCAAGCTGGAAAACGAACTGTACGCGACGGAGAAGATGACTGCCACTGCCGCCATGCAGGGTCTGTTGCCTTATCCGCGCGGTGACTTCGAGGAGGCCACGCGCGACCTGCTCGCGGGCGAGTTTCACGACGCCCTGCCGGGCAGCTCGGTTCCGCCGGTGGAGGACGCGGTCGTGCAGCGGCTGGACCACGGGCTGGAGATCCTCGCGCGGCTGAAGATGCGGGCGTTCCTGACGCTCGCCGCCGGCCAGCGGCGGGCACGCACGGGTGAGTTCCCCATCCTCGTGTATAATCCACACCCCTACCCGGTCAGCACGACCGTCGAGTGCGAGTTGCAGGCAGCGTGGCCGCACCAGACCGGCCGGTTCATGCTGCCCCAGGTGCGTCAGGGCACGCGTCTGCTGCCCACCCAGGCAGAGAAGGAGCACGCCAACATCAACGAGGACCATCGCAAGCGCGTTGTGTTCCCGGGGGTGCTGGCGCCGAGCACCATGAATCGCTTCGATTGCCGACTGGTGCCGCTGCCTCGGCGACCGGCTCTTCAACTCAAGGAGCGCCGGGGCGCGTTTCGGCTGCGGACCACGTGCCTTGACGTTGTTATCAGCGCCCGCACCGGACTGCTCGACCGGTACTGTGTACACGGGCGGGACTATCTGGCACAGGGGGCGTTTCAGCCGCTGGTCGTGCGGGACAACGCGGATCCGTGGGGCATGACCGGGCGCCGGTTCCGCACGGTGCTCGGCCGGTTCCGCCGGATGTCGCGCCCGCGCGGCGCAGGCTTCAGCGGCACACCGGATGTCCGGTTACCGTGTGTGCGCGTTATCGAGGACGGGCCGGCGCGCAGCGTCGTCGAGGCGTTGCTGGAGTTCGGCGACTCGCGCATCTGCCAGCGCTACAAGCTGCCGAAGGCGGGGACCGAGATGGAAGTCGAAACGCGCGTCCATTGGAATGAGAAGGACAGGATGCTGAAGCTGTCCTTGCCTACGCTCCTTGCCGACCCCCTCTATCGTGCGCAAGTCGTCTACGGCGTGCAGGAGCTGCGCGACAATGGCGACGAGCAGGTCATGCAGAAGTGGCTGGCCGTAACGTCGCGGCGAGCCGACGGGGCCCTCACGATCATCAACGATCGCATCCACGGCCTGGACGTGACGCCGGGCGAAGTGCGGCTGTCTCTGCTGCGGGCGGCTGCCCACGCCGGGCACCCAACGGGCCCCGGGCGACCGATTACGGCGCAAGACCGCTACACGGCGCGTATGGACCAGGGTGAGCACGTGTTCAGGTTCTGGCTCAACGCCGGGCCCGCGGGGGAACGGCTGACGCACATCGACCGCGAGGCGTTGGCTCGTAACGAGGAGCCGTTTGCGCTGTGTATGTCACCGTCCGGCGAGGGGCGCAAGTTGGCTGCGGGCGTGGTAGTGAGCGATGAGGCCGTCCAGGTGACGGCCATCAAGCAGGCGGCCGACGGGCAGGACTGGATCATCCGCCTGTTCGAGCCCACCGGCCACGCTAGAACCGTGCGGGTGCTGCTGCCGTTCGCCAAAGTGCGCCGGACGGTGTCCTTGTCGCCGTTTGAAATCAAGACCTTGCGCGTCAACCGCAGGACCGCGGCGCTGACTGAGGTCAATCTCCTGGAAAAGCCGGAGGCTCGTCACTCCCATGCCTGAAGCGGTTTCCATCGTGCTGGCCGGCCTCGGCGGCTACGGGCAAGAGTATCTTAAGGCGCTGCTCGAGCAGCGTGACGACGCGCGTTTTCGTCTGGCGGGCGGTGTCGATCCGTCCCCCCGGCGCTGCAATCGGCTGGCTGAACTGAACGCCCGCGGCGTGCCGATCTACAGGTCGTTGCAGGAGTTCTACCGCGCCGCGACCGCGGATCTGGCCGTGCTATCGTCGCCGATCCACCGCCACTGTTCGCAGACCTGCCTGGCCCTGGCGCACGGCAGTCACGTCCTGTGTGAGAAGCCGGTTGCCGCCACCGTTCAGGACGTGAACCGCATGATTCGCGCCCGCGACCGGGCCGGCAAGCACGTGGCCATCGGCTACCAGTGGTCGTTCTCGACGCCCATTCAGCGGCTCAAACAGGACATACTCGCCGGGCATTTCGGCGCCCCCCGGCGACTCCGCAGTCTGTGCTTGTGGCCGCGGGATGAGGTCTACTATCACCGCAACACCTGGGCCGGCCGGCTGCGCGACGCCCGCGGGGCGTGGGTCCTCGACAGTCCTGCAAACAACGCCATGGCGCACGACCTGCACAACATGCTCTATCTGCTGGGGCCGCGGACCGAGGCCAGTGCCCAACCGGTTGCCCTGATCGCCGAACTCTACCGGGCCAACGACATTGAGAACTTTGACACCGCTGCCCTGCGCGTCCATACGGACGGTGGCGCGGAGATTCTCTTCTACGGTTCGCACGCCGTCCCCGAAGACAGCGGCCCCGAGTTCTGCTTTGAGTTCGAACACGCCACGGTAACGTACACCACCGGCCACAGTCCGATCGTCGCCCGTTTCTCCGACGGGGCCACCCGCCACTACGGCGGGCCCAATGACGAGCCGCAGGTCACCAAGTTGTGGACGTGCCTGGCCGCCCTTGCCGGCGCGGGGACGATTCCCTGCGGACTGGAAGCGGCGCGCGCGCAGACCCTGTGTGCCAACGGGGCGCAGGACTCGGCCGGTGCCCCCGTCGACTTCCCGCGCGAACTCGTGCACGTGAAAGGCGAGTCGCCCAAGCGCCTTACCTGGGTCGCGGGTCTGGACGACGTGCTGCGCCGCTGCTACGCGGCCGGCGTGCTGCCCAGCGAGGCGCAGGTTGCCTGGGCCCGCGCCGGGCGACGCATCGATCTGCGCGGGTACCGCCGCTTCCCGGGCGGTGCCTACGGCCAGCGCGGTGCGGTCTCGAGCTGACGCACGTCGATGGTGTCCTCCCAGGAGCGCCACTTGATCGACGCCTGCCGCACCGGCGGACCATAACCCTGCAACGGGAATGTAGTGGCAGGTGTGGCGAACACGACCTTGCCCTCGTACATCACCTTCACCATGTTGGCAGCGACGTACGACAGCGTATCGCCGGAGCGCCGCGCATACAGGAAGCTGGCATCCGTCTCCAGCGGGCCGTACTTGATGCGCCCGGAGTCGAAGCTGTACCGCGGCCGGATGTCATCCGGCAGGATGTCCATGTCCAGATCGGTCTTCACGCAAACGTACTGGACTTCGCTCCCGCTGCGCACGGTCACCCCGACGCCGTGGCGCGGCTTGTCCACCTCGATCAGTTGCAGGGAATCGAGCAGCGGTTGCACGTCCGCGCCGCGCGCGTGCGGCACCAGCGCCGTTACAAACGTCTCCGTCTGCCCGGCCTGGTACTGGCTCGATATCGTCTGGTACATGGCCGTCTCGTCCTGCCAGTAACGCTTGATGGGAAACGTCCCCACGGGCCGCCCGTCGGCCACCGGGAAGTCAATCAGCAGCGCGCGCCCCTGGGGCGGGCGAAAAGCCCCGATGGCGTCCACGGCCGTGACGTAGTGCTGAGGCCCCTGCCCCAGCACCGTGGTTCCGTGCCATAGCGTGGCGAACGTGTAGAAGCCTGGATCCAGCACTTTCACGAAATCGAACACCAGGAAGATGTTGTTCTCTTTCAAGTACACAATCACGCGGTCGGCCGCGTACCCCGTGCGCGCATCATTCAGGCGCGTGCGGCTCATCTCCACCGCCGGGAACACGAAGAAGTCGATCTTCTCCGTGGTTGTCCAGTTGTAGGCTCCGGAGTAACGCAGAAATTCATAGAGCGGCTGCTCAGCGTCACGCATGTTCCGGCGGCCGACCAGACGATTGTGGAAGTAGTCGGCGCGATAGGCGCCGTACGGCCCCGACGGCATCTTGTCACGGTACCCCGCGTCGTGCAGCAGCACGGAACCCTGGTCCATGAGCAGGCAAATACTGTTCTCGTCGGAGTGGGCGTGGTGCATGCGCTCTTCCTCGGCCAGGATCGTCCGGCGCAGGAAGTCGCGGGGCGTACGGGCAAAGAAACCCTCGTCCCGATAGTTGAGCAGCAAATAGGTCGAGTCATCGCCCCAACCGGTCCGGAAGACGATCTTCTTGCCGACCAGCTCCTCCAGGACCTCCTCGCTGCGCGCCGTCGGCTCCTGCGGCGTGATCGTGTCGTCGGCCCAGCGGTAGGCGTACGTCAGGGCCAGCCCGGCCCCCAAGCCAATCTTGGAGCCGTACTCCTTGGTCATCGCCGCGAGAATGCGGGCCGCGCCCCACTTGAGTTGCGGGCTATGGTATTCGCTCGCGGCGCGCTCCAGGCAGGCTACGTACAGGTGCCAATTCTCGTTCCAGCGCGCATCGCCGAAGTCCGGCACCATGCCGGCCGGCGACAACAAATGCAGGAAATAGTCCGGGTAGTAACGCATCGTATGCTGGGCGAACAGGCTTGCGTCGCCAATGACATCGGCATACTGGATCACCGCGCAAAGCCAGACCGGGTGGTAGATCTGCGCATCCTCCTCCGTCCACTGGCCCCAACTGTCCCGCGCGAGCGCGCTCGCCAGCTTCCGCCAGGCGGCCGCGTGGGGGTGGTCCGGCAGCGCCTTGGCCGCCACGGCCAAGCCCTGCGCCATCAGCATCGTACGGTTCATCGGCCCCCACTCGGGATTGCGCCGGACGTAGTCTGCGCTCTCGGCAATGCTCGCCTCGATCTGCGCGCGGCGCTCGGCAGTGACGGCCGGACTGTCTTTAATGTATAGATAAGCTTGGGCGAACACCGGCAAATGGAAGAAGTCCGTCAAGGTGGGCAGGCCGTCGCCGTACTCCGGCCGCTCCTTCAGCAGCTTCTCGGGACATCTGCTCTTGAAGCGATGGTGCTCAGACAGCCACTTGGCTGCCTCTTCGGCGTATTCCTCGTTCTTCGTCAGGTCATACAGAGAGCCGGCCAGACCCGCCAGCCAGACTGGACCGGCCGGCGGCGAGTAGCCCCAGTAACTCTGCGGCTGCCACTCCTTAAGCCAGCGCTCCACCTCCGCGCGACACGACTCGCAACCGTCACGGTACACGGTTTTCGCCAACTCAAGGTAGGTCTCCCGCGGCCCGGCTGCTGCCGCGCAGGCAACACCAGCGACCACCAGTACGGCCAGACACGCACAATACCTCATCGTTGCACCTCACTTGCTGCCTGAGATCGGCGGTCAGTCAGCGGCCAAGTGGCCCACCCAACGGCGAAGCCGACAGCCGGGCCGGGGTGGCATGGCCAAGCGCAGCGCCGCCATGCCTTCTTTCATGCCTGAGGCTCCCCTCTCTACCGGCATGCCGGCGCCTTCGGCTTGGGCATGCCACCCGTCCAGTTTCCCAGTCACGTGGTCCTGCTTAGCTCCGCCAAGCCGACCACCAACCGATCAATCTCCGCGTGCGTATTGTAAATATGAGTACATACGCGCAGCGCGCGCAGCCCATGTTCACCTACCGGGCGCGTACGCACCTTATGCCGCTCTTGCAGCGGCTGTGCCCAGGTCCTGACGTCTACCGCCTCATCCTTCGCGGCGAACGTGATCACCGAAGCCGACGAGCCTTCGTCCGCCGGCGTGAGTATTCTCACCGCCGGCACCTCGTGCAACCGCTGCCGCAAGTACAGCGCCAGCGCCCGGCCGCGGCCGGCGACGCGTTCCATGCCGAGCACGTTCAGAAAGTCAGCGGCTGCTCCCAGCCCGCATACCAGCGCCGTGTTCCGCGTGCCATACTCGACCACGTCGGCCGCGCTGCGAAACTCGAGCACGTGCTCGTCGAGGTCGTACTTCACATCGGACCACGCCCCCACCTGCGTCGGCCGCCACAGGGCCCGTGCGTCCGCCCGAATGTACAGCATTCCCGTCCCCTTGGGCCCCAGCAGCCACTTGTGCCCCGACGTCACATAGAAGTCGCAACCCAGTTCATGCAGGTCCACGGGAATCATGCCGACGGCCTGCGCTCCGTCCAGCACGGAAGTGATGCCTCTCTCGCGGCAGAGCTGCACGATCTTTCGCGCGGGCAGGCACATGCCGGTCGTGCAGAGAATGTGACTGACGGCCACCACGCGGGTGCGCGGCGTAAGCGCGGCCGCGATGCGACCTAACGTGTCGTCTCCTCCCTCCCCCGGCTCGACGAGGTTGACCCGAATGCCACTCTCCTTTTCCAACGCCAGCCACGGCAGCGCACCACCCGGGTGCTCATGCGTCGTCAGCAGCACCTCGTCGCCCGCGTGCAGCGTCAAACCCCGGGCCACGAGGTTCATGCCCTCGGTCGAATTGCGGGTGATGGCGAGCTCATCCTCCGCGCAGCCCAGGAAGTCACTGAGCTTCCGGCGGATTGCCTGCACCCGTTCGTGGCCGGTCTCACACACGCGTTCGAGAGCGGCCGCTTCCTGCACCCACGCGGCGGTCACCGGCTTCGGCGACGGCCCCAGGCCGCCCGCGTTGAAATACGCCAGCCCCGGCGCCAGCACAAACTGCTTACGGGTCGCCTTCCACAGTTCCTCTTCGTCGCCGCCGGTGCCGGCAAGCCTGGTCCACGCGTTCACGCCACGGGGAGCGCATCCGGAGACGCCGGCCAGGCCCGCGGCCGCCGCGGCGCACTGCTGCAGGAACCGTCGCCGATCAGGTAGTTGCGTCTCTACCATCGTAGCGCTCCCCCCGTGTCGTTCAGGACCCGATGCTCACCAGCAGCCACAGCAGCAGCAACACGACCCCGACCAATACCCAGCAGCCGCCGAACCCGGCCACGTCCAGCCAGGAAGGCTTGAGTATCTCCCAGCTCGAGCCCGGCCACAATTTGTGCCGTTCAAACATCTCGGGCCGGGCCACCGCCTGCGCCAGTGCCGCCTCCTCGGCAGCCGGCGTCGGCTGCACCGGCGTGTGCAGCTTGCCGAAGAACTTATCCAGGTGCGGCGTCGCGACCGGGCGAGTCACGGCGCTGAGTACAAAGAGCAGCACAAACGGCAGCAACGCATCGACAAAGAAGCGGATTGCCCCGAGCTGGGCCTTGCTGCACCCGCTGAAGTTGATCCCGAACCACGAAAGGACCCAGACTTCAGCGTGAAACCGACCCCGCCCGATCTTCGGTGACTCCGGGTCGGCCGCGTCGCTACGGATCACGTCCTCGAAGAAGATCCCCGCCGGCTCCAGCACGTGCGGCTTGCGAATGGTCTGGCCGACGCGTTCCGCGCGACCGGCGGCCACGTCCTCGGCCAAGGCGCCCGTGGAGATCGTGATCGTCTGCGGCTGGGTTTGGGCAAGCAGGGCCGGGTGCCGCCGAATGCTCTCCACGGCCGGAAACACGTTCGGAATAATCACATACAGGGTGAAGCAGATGAACACCTGAATAATCACGGCCCCCCGCGTCACGCGCCGCCACGTGAAGCCGAGCCAGATCGCCGCGCCGAACACCGCCGGAACCGAGATGAAGTACTTGAACAGGCTGACTAGGTTGTCGGCATACAGCGCGGTCACGATGCCGCCCAGCAGGATCGCGGCAATCACGACTCGACCCACGGCAATGTAGTGTGCCTCCGACCGACCCGGCGCGAGCGGCTGGTAGAGGTTCTTCACAAACAACGCGGAATTCGTGATTGCCTGCGCGCCTAAGGCCGACATGCTGGCCGCCAGCACCCCCGTGAGCATCAAACCCACGCCGCCCGGAAACAGCAGCTCCCGCGTCATGTAGCCCCAGATCAGGTCCGCGTCGTGAATCCGCCCGGCGAAAAGCCCGGCCGCCAGCAGACCCGCCAGCGCCCAGAACAACATGATGACGCGCTTGCAGTACATGCCGCCCAGCATGCCCACCCGAGCGGTCATCTCGTTCTTCGCCGAGCCGGCCGTCGCCAGCAGCGGCGCCGACGCCACGATCGAAACCAGGTTGGCCAGCGACATGCCCACAATCGTGTACCACGCATACTCGCTGGTGGCGGCCGAGCCGAAGATGCGGAACATGTAGTCCGGCACCGCCGCGTGCAGACCCGCGAAGCCGCCGATCTGGTTGAGCCCGAGCGGGATCAGCGCGATCGAGAAGATGAGGATCAGGAACCCCTGCAGCGCGTCGGCAATCGCCGCGGCCGAGAAGCCCCCGAGGCCGATGTACGTCGCCACCACGATGGCATACACGATGTAGATCAGCCGCCGATCTATATACGATGCGAACGACAGCAACTCGCCGCGCTTCGCCCGGTCGTTCAGCTCCTCGTAGCGTGCCCGGCGCTCCGGCGACATTTCCTGCGCCAGCTCCGTCTTGAGTTCCTGGTACTCACGGAACATGGCCACGGCCGACTGTTCGGCATCCGTGTACGTGCTCTCCGGCTTCGGCGTCAGCGCCAGCACCATTTTGCCGGCGATCATGTAGTTCACGCCGCTACCGATGAACGCCAGAGTCAGCGTGAACACGGCGAAGGCCGCGGCCAGAAAACGACTGCGGAAACGCTCGGCGAAAAAGTCGCCGAGCGTAAGCAGCCGGCAACGCCGAAAGAGCAGCGTGGTGAACCAGTAGAACGGCGTCAGGAACAGCACCAGGAACTGGATCCACATGCCGCCGATGCCCTGGCGATACGTCTCCCGCGCCACGGTCACCGCCTGGTCGGCGCTGGTGGATGTTCCGAAGTTGAGGAAGAACTGGTAGAAGCCGCCGAGCTTCCGCCCGGCAATATAGAAATCCTCAGTGCTCTTGGTGCGCCGGCTGACGCGCTTGCCGATCCAGATGATCGCCACCACGTAAAGGATGACGACGGCCAGGTCGAGTACATGCAGACCAAAAAGATGCAAAACTCCAGCCTCCGCTAAGCGGCGTCCCACGCTTCAAAGACGGCCGCGACATTGTCGGGGTTTGCGCCAGGGCCGAACTCACATTGCGCGATGACGCCGCCGTCCTGGTACAACGCGGCCCGCATCTCGCGGACCGCGGCGAACACGTCCGTCCGCGTGCCGTTCGGCAATACCTGCTGGCGATCCACTTCGCCCCAGAACGTCAGCCGCCCGCGGCACTGCGCGCCCAGCGCCGCGGCACCCATGCAGGCCACCTGGCAATTGATGGCATCGAGCCCCAGCTCGACAAGATCCGGCATGACGTCGAGGATGTAGCCGTCGGAGTGCAGCCAGATGGACTTGCCGTGGCGGTGGGCAATGTCGATGTAGTCGGCATACAGCGGCTTGAACACGGCGCGCCACATCGCCGGCGACATCAGCAGGGCGTGCTGCCCGCCCCAGTCATCCATCATCATCAACCCGTCAACTTCGGTGCGGGCCCACGCCTCGAGCTCGCGAACATAGAAGTCATGGATGCGCGCCAGCAGCGCGTGCAACTCCGACCGGCGCCGGGCCAGGTCCATGAAAACCTGCTCCGTACCTCGCAGGAACTGCAAGCGCTCAAACGGCCGCGGACAGCACCCACCAAGCACGAACCGGTCCGTCGCCCGGCAGAAGGCATTAACACGCTCTACGTCCACCTCAAGGGCTTCGACGGGTGGCCGCACCGCCTCCAGCCGGCTCCAGTCGCTCACCAGGGGCGCCTTCACCTGCCCGATGATCCCCGCCTGTACGCTGACGAACGCGCAGCCCCACTCGTCGACGTACGTACCGGGCAGATACCGGTTGCCCTCCGTCCTGCAGGGACGCCGCAAGTAGGACGGACACGAGAGAATGTCATCGGGAAACCGGCTCTGGATCGCCGCCGCCTCGCGTGGGTAGTGCAAACTTGCCCACGGCAACAACCAGAGCTGTCGCGGCACGCGCGCCGGCCCGGAGAAGTCGAGCGTCCGCCGCACCAGGTCTCTTGGCTTGCTGTCCACGTCTCTGCCAATCTCCCGACTCAGCGCTGGATGCGCCCGCTGGCCGCCCCCCCCACGAGGGCCTCGACCTCCGCCACCGAAACGAGGTTGAAATCTCCCGGAATCGTGTGCTTCAGGCAAGAGGCCGCCACGGCAAACTCCAACGCGTCCTGGGGGCGGCGTCCTGCGCGCAGCGCGTAGATCAAACCGGCCGCAAACGCGTCGCCGGTGCCGACGCGGTCCACAACGTGGATCGGGTACGACCGGCTGACATGGAACTCGCGTCCATCGTGCACGCACGCCGACCAGCGATTGTCCGAGGCCGACAAGCTCTCCCGCAAGGTGATGGCTACCAGCTTCAGGCGGAACCGTTTGACCAGCTCCTCAGCGACGCTCCGATAGGCTGCAGCGTCAAGCAACCCGTCCTTCGCACCGGACTGCGTCGCCTGCAGCCCAAAGACCCGCGTGGCATCGTCTTCATTGCCCAGGAGAATGTCCACGCAGGGCAACAGCGAAGTCAGTACCTCGCGCGCGCGTTCCGGCGACCAGAGCTTCGCCCGGTAGTTGATATCCAGACTCACGGTGAGGCCCGCCCGCTTCGCCGCCTGGACGATCTCGCGCGTGGCGGCCGCAGCGGACGCGCTGAGGGCGGGCGTAATGCCGGAACAGTGCAACCAGCCGGCCCCTTGCAGAACGGCATCACAGTCGATCTGGCCGGGCTCCAACTCGGCGATAGCCGAATGCGCCCGGTCATAGATGACCTGCGACGGCCGCTGCGCCGCGCCGGCCTCCAGGTAGTAGAGCCCCAGACGCGTTCCGCGCCGCAGCACGTGCGACGCGTCCACACCGTGGCTGCGCAGCGCGTTCACGGCCGCCTGACCCAGCGGTTGGTCGGGTACGACGGTGACGAAACGCGAAGCGACCCCCCACTGCGCCAGCGACACCGCCACATTGGCTTCGGCTCCGCCAAACGACGCCTCGAAGCTCGTGGCCTGCCCCAGCCGACGGCCGGCAGGCGGCGTCAGACGCAGCATGATTTCGCCGAACGTCACCACAGCCGCCCGTTCGTCGGTGGTGGGCGCAGTCGCAACGGGAGACGGCTCCGGCGCACCGGCGTGGATAATCCGCAGCCAACGCTGCGTCTCGGCAGTCGTCGCCTCAACCTCGTCGATCCGACGGGTGAGCGCGGAACCGCAGATGATCGCCCGCGGGTCGCGCCGCATGATCTCCGCCAGGTGCTCGGCCTTCACGCCGCCGGTGTAAACCACGGTCAAACCGGGGTAGACCGCCTGCCAGGCCGCGGCCACGTCGACTAGCAGCGCCCCCCCGGCCGTAACGGGAAAAAGCTTGTGCACCCACTGATAGGGATGCCGCGTCCGCAGCTCCGGCAGGGTGCAGCCGTACAACTCCCCCTTCTGGACAAGCTGCTTGCCGACGTCGCCCAGGCCGCCGGGGATGCACATGACGTCATGCGCCACACACGCCTGCACGACCGGCGGGAAGTAATCCGGCGACACCACGCCGCTGGCTCCCAGCGCAATGGCCTGCTCAGCCTGCGCGGCCGTGAGCACCGTTCCCGCCAGCAGCGTTGCCTCTGGATGCCGGCGGCGAACCGCGGCGATTCCGTCCAGGGCCGCGTCCGTCCGCAGCGCGATCTCCAGGACTGCTCCGGTCGGCTCGAACAGCTCATACGCGCGCACGCAGGCATCGGCGTCGTCCGGCGTCAGCAGTGCGGTGAGCTGGCATTGCTGCAATCGCTCCCAGAGTCGCTGGGACCCGCTCATCCCATGTCTCCTCGCGGCACCGGTCACAGATGGCGGATGTTCATGCCGCCGCTCAGTTCGATCACCAGGCCGGTGGCGTAGCCGAAGTCACCGCGTGCCAGGGCTGCGACCGCCCGCCCTACGTCCTCGGGCTGCCCCCAGCGCTGCTGCGGCACCAGCCCGCCGGCAATACGAGCATCATACTGCGCCTTCACCGGCACTGTCATGTCGGTCGCAATGATGCCCGGCCGGACCTCGTAGACGTTGATCCCCCCCTCGGCCAATCGGTCGGCAAACACCGTCGCGGCCTGGCTCAGCGCTGCCTTGGAAATGCAGTACTCCGCCCGCATCGGCGACGACACCTCGGCCGACACCGAGGAGATGAAGACAATCGCAGGGGCAACCGGGCCCCGCGCCTGGCCGATCATGTGCCGGGCGAAACGCTGCGTCAGAAAGAAAGCCCCGCGGGCATTCACCGCCAGCACGCGGTCGAAGCTCTCCGGTGTCGTTTCGAGCACGTCGCACCGGCTCAGCGGGGCGACGCCGGCATTGTTGACCAGCACGTCAACGCGGCCGAACCGCCGCAACGCCGTCTGCAGCAGCCCCTCGTGCTCCTCCAGCCGGGCAATGTCACCCGGCGCTGGCGCAAAGTCCGCACCGAGTTCACGAACCCGATCCTCGACTTCCGCCAGACCGGTGGTTTGGTCATTGGCCTCGTATGCCAAATCGTTGCCGACGATGTTGAACCGGTCGCGTGCCAGCGCCAGAGCGATGCCGCGCCCGATCCCACGGCCGGCACCGGTCACGAAGGCCACCGCACGGCTACTCATTGTTTCACTCCTGAGCAACCTCAGCCAGTCGGTAAACAGCCACACGGCGGGTGGCATGGCCAAGCGCAGCGCCGCCATGCGTTTCGTCGAGCCGGCGACGGGTGCGACAGCATGCCGGCACCTTCGGCTTGGGCATGCCACCCTCACGGTTTCCCACTAGCGCAGTCCTGTTCAGCACACGATCCGGTCGTTTCGGTAGTCGTTCCACACAGTCTCGAACCAGCCGTCCACGTTCGGGATCGGTCGCACATCCACCCAGCGCCTCTCCACCTGTCGCTCGGAAGTGAGCTGCACTTCCAGAATCCTCTGACTCACGAAGTCGGCAGGTTGCGCCGGCAGGAAACGCCACTCCTCGTCGAGCTTCGCGTCCACGGGCAAACCCCGTGGGTTCAGCACCAGGTACGAGCCCCGCGACTGCCCGCCGCGCTCCAGGTACTCCCGCAACGCCTCCAGGTACACCGCGTGCGTCAGGCACAGGTCCACTGCCGAAAAGGCAGCCGGCAGCGCCTGCGTCCCCGAACGCGCCAGTTCTCTCCGCACGCGATCATACAGACGCCAAGCCGCGTCACAGGCCGCGGTCACGGTGCCTTTCTCCCGCAAAATGGCCGCACAGTCCGACATG
The DNA here is from genome assembly GCA_029558835.1 of Planctomycetota bacterium. Taxonomy (GTDB): domain Bacteria; phylum Planctomycetota; class Phycisphaerae; order UBA1845; family UBA1845; genus JAKQDH01. Next base: position 72,597 of record JAKQDH010000087.1, read on the forward strand.
CGTGTCTGGATTTCGTCCACCGCCTGCGCCGGCTGCAGTCCATCTCCCCCGCTTCGCCCGACGACCCGGTCAGCGAATTCCAGACAAGCAGCGATTTGCGGCGCCGTTCGCCGCGCAAAATCCTCCACGCCCGGCGGCGGCTGGGTGTAGCGCCTGGCAATGAACATGGCCGCGCGCAGACCGCCCACCTGCCCCGCGTTGAGCGCCGCTCCGCCCGGCCGGCGCACGCCGTGCGTGCCATTCACCTCACCAATCGGGAAGAGGTGCCGTATATTCGACTCCCACCACTCATTCCCGACCAGCCCGCCGTTGTTGTGTTGGGCGCAGACCGCGACTTCCAGCAGGTCGCTCGCCAGATCGATGCCGTGCCCGCGGTACAGCTCATAGGCGGGGTCGTTCATCGCCCGCAGGCGCGCAACGGGCGTCGCTCCCGATGCCCCTGACCGCTGGAGATAAAGGCGGGCTTCCTCGTCCAGGCAGTCGAGCGACCACGCCTGCCGCCCCGTCGGGTCGCTTGGATTCCGCGTGAAGTCCAGGTAGACCCGCCGACCACGGCGCACCGTCTCCTGATATACGAGCACATCGATCAGCGACGACCCGTGGCCTTGTGCCTTCGCGCTGTCAAACGGCCATTCGTAGCCCTTGCGGAAGATCCTGCCCGACAGCGTACGCAAGTCGCTGAAGGCATCGTTGAGGAACTCCCGCGCGTCGCCTCCACTCATGTCGGTCGATACATACCGCGGGACTACTTGTTGATAGCTGCCCGACAGGTTCCACCGAAACCCCAACGACGCTATGCCGAACTGTGATTCCGTAAGGTTGTTGGCCACGGCCCCGATGGCCAGCGCCAGGCCCGTCGAGCCCACCTGGCTCTCCGGATATACCGAGGCGCGGTACATCCCGCCCGGACCTCCCGTCGCGAGAATCACGTTGGCGGCATTGAAGACCACGAAGCCACTCTGTCCGCCGGCCAACCGCCGCTGGTCGAGCGCGACAGCCCCGCACACGTGTTTCTCGCCGCCGGCTTCGCACGTGAGCAACGCCACCACCTGGTGCAGGTCGAAGAGGGCGACGCCCGCCTCGCGCACCGCCCTGCCGAGGCATTCACACATCAGGTGCGAAGTCAGCGGCCCGGCCGACGTCGCCCGTCCCCGCGGGTCGTGGTCCGTTCGATAACCCACGTACGCTCCGTAACGATCGTGCGGGAAGGGCACGCCGCGACTGACAAGGTGATAGAAGGCCTGCGCCGAATGCTGGGCTTCGCACAGCGCGATGTCGCCGTGCATGCAGCCGCCCCGAAACAGGTCCTCCGCCGTCTGTCGCGGCGAGTCCGACGCTGAGTGCGCCAACGCGAGCTTGTAGTAGGTCTGCTTATCCGAGCCGGCCTCGTTCGACGCCCCGGCGCCCCAACGCTGCGTGACCAGCATGATGTCCTGCTGCCCGTGCGCCAGGAGTTGCAGAGCGGCATTCAGCGCGGCCGCCCCACTACCGATGATCAGCGTGTTCGTGCTGTGCACCGGCAGTGTCACGCCGGCGATCTGCGTATTCACAGGGGGACGGGTCATCACCGCTTGTCCTGCTTCTTGCGACCGGCCGCCTGCGCGCGGCCCTGGCGGTATTCCTTCGCATAGATGCCGCTGTCTCTGACGCGGCAGCCGGCGCGCCCGCCGTCCCGCATGATCTGGCTACAGCCCGAGCACGTCGTGCACACCTTGTCTGGAGCGAGGGCCCCGTTCGCCGCGAGGTCCCGCACCCAGTCGGGATACGCCAGCGCCAGTCGTCCAAGCCCCACCAACGCGGCGTCGCCGGCCGCAATCGCGCCAGCCGCTACGTGCGGGAAGAGCTGTCGCAACCAGCTATACCCGCTGCCGACGACCGGCACGTCGGGAACCGCCCGCTGGATAACCGCAGCCGCGTGCAGCAGGCGGGCCACCCCGACCAGCGGATGTTCATCCGGAGCCGCGGCCCCCGCTACCGGAGAATCATACGGCCGGCCAACATGCGGATTGTAATACGGATTCCCCAACGAAACATTGAGCACGGGGCAGCCCAACGCACGCAACCGCTCCGCCACCTCCACCGGCTCCGCCAGCGTCTCTACATCGGCGCCGAACCCGTACGGATACGGCAGACCATCGTGAACGCCCAGCCGACTGGTCACCAGCAGCCCCGGAACTTCCGCCCGGATTCGCCCCACCACGTCCAGGAGGAAGCCCGCCCGGTTCTCGAAAGGGCCGCCATAGCGGCTGTCCGTTCGCCCGAATGCCGCCAGCAGCTCGGAAACGAGGTAGCCGTGACATGCCTTGATATCAACGCCGTCAAACCCCGCCCCGGCCGCCAGCTTCGCGGCGCCGACGAAGGCCTCCTGTAATTGATCCAACTCTGCGTCGCTGATCAGCGGATGATCTGGGTCCAGACCCATGCGCGCGTCCAGCAGCGGATTGTGTTGCGCGATCACCGGCCGCGGTGTCCCCTCCGGCCGCGCATAGCGTCCCGAGTGCGTAAGCTGTAGAACCAGCAGCAACTCCTGTTTCTCGGCGGCCGCGGCCCGCGTTTCCTCCACCAGCCGCCGAAACGCCCCGACGTTGGCCGGCGTGAGCCCCAGTTGACGAGGATTGGCCCGTCCTTCTGCTATCACCGCCGTTGCCTCAAACCAGATCAGCCCGCTGCCGCCCGCCGCAAAACGCTGATAGCGCCGAAAGGTGAGCTGTCCCGGCGCGCCGTCCGGGTCGGCATCGCACCCTTCCATCGGCTGCACGACGAAGCGGTTGGGCAAGCGGTACCCCGCGACGTCGAGCGGCGAGAAGAGAATCTGAATATCCTCGGAGAAAGGAATCGCGACGCCGAGGCGATCAGCGCAGCAAGTGAGGTCCGCATGACTGCCGAGCTGAAAGCGTTCGTGCCGCGACTGCACCGTCAAGTTCCCGCGAACTCCTACGTTCTCTGCCCCGTCGCCTGTTCCCTGACGATCTGCCGCAAACGGGCGATGTCCCGCTCCACCCGCGCCGCGCAGTGCTTCGGCCATTCCGCGCGGTCCAGTGGTGTAACCGAGGCCGGCCGCGTGTAAGCCAGATGCACCAGCCGCGCCAACTCGTTGACCGTCAAATCCGGGAAACGCGAAAGGAACATAGCATCATAGATGGGCAGCGCGAAGCTGCCGCCGTGATCCTCGACGGACAGGTGGACCGGCCGGTCAAGCATGGCCAGCCGGGCCGCAATCCGCCCGAAATCAACCACGCCGTTGCCAATCTCTGTCGTAAACGACTCCAGCCCGGCGTCGGTCAGGCGCAGGGCGCCGTCCTTGGCATGCACGGCCACCACCCACGGCAGCATCCGCTCCGTCCCCGCCACGGGGTCCTCCAGCATGGTCAGCAGGTTCATCGTATCCAGACAGATCCCCAGGTACCCGCCGGGTTCCGCCTCGCACATCTCGAACAGCCGCAGCAACTCGAACGTCGTGAACTCGAAGTGCAGCTCGATCGCCAGGACGACGCCCAGCTCGGTCAGCAACGACTTCTGCGCCCGCAGCGCCCGCGCCGTCTCCCGCAGCAGTACCTCCGTCGGCGGCGCCTTGTCGGACCACCGCATCAGGCCGCCCGAGCAGGAGCGTACCACGCGCGCGCCAACGGCCCGGGCTCGCTGGGCCGCCAAAGTGTTGATCGGCACCAGGTCCCGCAGCTGCCACGTCGTCGTGTCGAACGGAATGTGCTGGCCGCCGCCCCACTCCACGTACAGCCCCGACTCGGCCGCCGACCGGCCCACCTCAGCCAGCAACCCCGCATCGAGCGTCTGTCCCGGCTCAAGATAGACGTCGCTGAAGTGCACGCCCTCCGCCTCGTGCGCCTTCGCCCACGCGAGCAGCGCTAGCGGCCCGAGCCGTAGCGGCCCCACACTGTAGCTATCCACGCCGACGCGGAGCGACTTCATCGCCTTGGTCTCATCGCTAGACAGCCTCGTTCACTAGAGAGACCGGCCAACCGCGTGGGGTGGCATGGCCAAGCGCAGCGCCGCCATGCTTCCTTACCCACGAGACGCCGCCCTTCGCGACAGCATGCCGGCGCCCGCTTATGGCGGGCTTGGGCATGCCACCCGGACGCGGGCCTGGGCATGCCACCCGGACGCGGGCTTGGGCGTGCCACCCGGACGCGGGCTTGGGCGTGCCACACGCGCCAGGCACGCACACGGCGCCGACGCTACCGCTCTTCACCACGCCCGTTCCGCCGTTTCCGTAACCTACCCCCGACCGCTCACCCTGTCACGGACTTGCCGCCAGCGGTCCACCCAACGCCCGGATGGCCGCACACAACGCCGCCACGTCTCCGAGCCGCTCGCCCAATGCCGCAGGCACCAGCCGGCAGGCTGAGTACGCCCCCGGCAGCGCCTCCCGCTGCATCTCCTCCCGCGCCGGCCTGAGCACAAGCTCACCCAGTCGAACCGCCAGCGACCCGATCACGATGACCTCGGGATTCAGTATGTCCAGCAGGATTGCCAAACCGCGGCCCAAGTGCCGGCCAACCTCGTCCAGAACCGCCAGCGCGTCTGCATCGCCGGCCCGCGCCGCCTCGGCCACGTCGAGTGTTCGCGTCGCCGTGTTCCACTTCCGCGGATAACGCAACGCTGCGAGCCGCGCAATCCCCGCCCCGCCGCACAACCCTTCCCAGGACCCGGCCTTGCCGAACGCCAGCGGACCGTCGTCCGCGATCCGCACGTGTCCCACCTCGCCGGCCAGATCCGTCGTCCCCCGATAGAGCTCGCCGCCCAGGATCAAGCCGCCGCCGAACCCGGTGCCCATCGTCAGGAAGATCACGTTCCGCGCCCCGCGGGCGGCTCCGAAGTACCATTCCGCCAGCGCCCCGGCGTTGCCGTCGTGCTCGATATGCACCGGCCGCCTGATCCGCCGCGTGAGAATCTCCTTCAGCGGCACATCCACCCACCCCGGCAGGTTCGGCGGATTGCGGATGATCCCCGCCTCGATCTCGAGGGGCCCGCCGATCGACACGGAGACCACGAACTCGCTGTGCCCCCCTGCCGCCGCGTCACGCTGCATTGCATCCACATGCGCCAGCAACTCGGCGCATGTCGCGTCGAACCCGCGCTGCGGCTGCGTCGCAAACTCCGTGCGACCATGGATGCATCCGGTACGATCCCCGAGCACAACCGCGGTCTTCGTGCCGCCGATGTCCAATCCGAGAATCACCGGTTCGCACCGCCCGATTGTCTCGCTCATTTGCTCCTGCATCTCAACGGTTCCCGCCGTCGATCATCTGTTCAGGGCTTGTGGGGGCTTGCAGCGCCGGCGCGATCCGCTCCGTCTGCTCACGCGCTTACGCTTTGCTGCCAGAGAGGCACCAAGCTCGTCAGGATCTGTCCGCGCGGCACGCGTCCGGCACCGTTCCGAGGGCGGCGTACGTAAGGCACGGTGTCGCGCACACGCCCTTTGCAGGTGCACGTCCCATCGCCCCGACCACCAGACGCCATTGTCGGCGGACCGATTACTTCCCGTGCGGACACTTCTTGAGCGTCAGGAACCAGTCGAGGACTGTCGTGTTGGCGCCGGCTTTCTCGACGCGTTCCTTCGCCGCCCCGCAGGAGCCGGGGGGCGGAATGATGACGTCGTCGCCGGGTTGCCAGTTCGCCGGCGTCGCAATCTTGTGCTCGTCCGAGTGCTGCATGGCGATCAGCAGCCGCTTGATCTCGTCCATGTTGCGCCCGTTCGACAGCGGGTAATAGAGCATCGCGCGGACGATCGCCTGCGGATCGATGATGAACACCGCACGCACGGCCTGCGTATTGCTCGCCGCCGGCTGCAGCATCCCGTACTTCCGCGCCACCTCCATCGTCAGGTCGCTGATCACGGGGAACATGACCTCGACGCCCTTCATGCCCTTGTATACGATCTTCTCCTTGATCGTACGCAGCCAGGCAATGTGGCTGAACGTGCTGTCTATGGACAGCCCCACGAGCTTACAGTTCAGCGCCTTGAACTCTGCGGCCATGCTGGCGAAGGTCATGAACTCCGTCGTGCAGACCGGCGTGAAGTCCGCCGGGTGCGAGAAGAGGACCACCCATTCTCCCTTGTAGTCGCTGGGAAACTGCATCTTCCCCTGAGTCGTTTCGGCCTCGAACTCCGGTGCTTTTTCGCCGATCGACGGCATGCGGTAGTCGCCTGACATATGCTCCTCCCTTGTCTATGTTCTGGCTAGCCTTCTCCGCTAGAGAATTCGAACACGGCCCCGACTTCTGCAGAGAGGCACCGCCCCGGCAGTCCGGCTGCGAGCTTAGCCCTCGCGGCCTGGCCGGTGCAGTGTGCGGGGACCACCTCGCGGACGTCCAGGGCCGCCAGCGCCTCAACGGTCCGTAGGATACGTTCCTCGGACGCGCCCGACAAGTGCATGCCGCCCAGAACCGCGGCGATCGGTTCCCTCGGCTGCAAAGTCCGCACGAACTGCAGCGTGTTGACCACCCCGGCGTGCGCGCAGCCCAGCACCACTACGATACCGGCTGCAGTGTGCAGCAGGAGCGCTTGATCATCAAGGACGGGATCCGGCACCCCCTCCGCCGCATCCAGATAGAAGCCGCCGCTCGGGCGCTCGAAATCGGTCACACGCGGCACCTCGCCCGTCACCCAGACCCCGGGGCCAATCTCGGTCGGGCCCCGCGTGGGTACGAGACGCGGCGCTAGCCGAGCGCGTACACCCACCCCTTCCTGCGGCACACCGATCGCCCGCACACGCCCGTCGGACGAACGTCCATACTTGGCGTCCAACGCCGCCGGATGCGCGTACACACGCGCGCCCGGAGCACGCTCCAGCACGCCGGCCAGAGCCCCCGTGTGGTCGTAGTGGCCGTGGCTCAGCACCAGAGCGTCCGCCGTCTCCAGCGCGATGCCCAACTCCCGGACGTTGTGCCACAACGCCCACCCCTGCCCAGTGTCGAACAGCACGCGGCCCGCAGGGGTCTCGACCCAGCAGGCCCAGCCATGCTCAGCCAGCAGCCCCTGGCGCCGGACGTAGTTGTCTACCAGGACCGTGACGCGCACCTCACCCACGGCCGGTCTCCCTTCTGCACTGGTGCCTGGCCGTCACCGGGTGGTCGCCATCCGGCGCGCCTGCTCCACAGCTTCCGTACTCTACGGCGTGCCCTCGTCGACTTCCTGCACCAGCGTCTCCAGTGCCTCTGCTACCTCATCGTCGAATCCGGAGAACGCGTGATCAGTGAAGAAGATAATGGGCAGGTACCGGAAGCTGGCCGACACGCCCTCGCTCTCCGAGTACTCGGCCTCGAGCTGCCGCAGCAACTCGACTTCGGCCGACTCGGTGGTCAGGTGCTCCTCCACAGCCAGCCAAGCGTGCTCCTGCTGAGCGGTTGCGAGCCACTCCAGGGCGGCCAGGCACATCGGGCCGCTGTTGTTGTGGAACATGAGCAGCGTCACCTCGGCAACGTCTCCATCCCCCTCGCCTGCGTCTGGGCTGTCCTCTGGCTCCGGGTCCGGGTCGGACACACAGATCCCGTCCACACACACCAGCCCCTGCCCGCAGGCTTCCCCGAGCACGCAGGCACCACCCTCTTCCCCCGCAGCAGGAAGCTGGTCCCCCCCTCCGTCATCTGCAGCGGAACCACCGGCGCAGCCCGGCAGAGCGGCGAGCATCATCGACGCCCACACCAGAATCACCGCGGCGACTCTCACGCCAGACACTGTTGGTACTCCTCCGACGCCCGCGGGGCTATGGTGCGACGCACGGGTTGTACATATCGTCCACATCCTCGAGTTCCTCGAGCGGCACCGCCGGCGTCGGCGTCGTGTACTGCACCTCACGGTTATCCGGAATCATGCTCAGCGGCACCTGGATGTTAACGCCGTTCTCTGCCTTCACCCACTCGTCGAACGTCGCGACCCACTCGACCTGACCACCGTCCAGCAGCTCTTCATACGGCTCCCACCACTCCTTCTTCATCCCGCCCAGGTAGGCGTGCGAGACCACCATGAGGCGCTTCGGGTGTTTCGCCAGCGTCTCGTCCAGAATCACTCCGAACTCGGCGCCTAACGCGCCCCGGGCATACAGCGAGTAATCACACAGACTGCCGCGGCCCATGTCCTCGAAGGTCACGTTGCTCACCGAGATGATCTTGCAGTTGTACTCATCCGGCTCATAAATGAGGGCTTCCACGTCGCTGATGCCCCGGGCGAGAATGTACTCCACACCCAGTTCATCGGCCGCCCTCAGCGTGTTCTCATCGTACGCGAAGTAGCCGCTGCTGAACACGCGCATCGGTTTGCCGGTTACGGTCTCGATCAACTCCTGCACTTCCTGCATGCCCTGAAGCTGCTCCTCATACGCCACGTCCCACACCGGCCCCTCCGGGTACAGACCCATGATCTCGTGGCCGTTGTCAGCCAGCCAGCGGACTTCGTCCGGGTAGGCCTCCAGAATGCCCTTCTGGACGTTCACCAGCGATTTCAGACCTCGTTGCTCGAGTTCATACGCCCAATTCCTCAAACCCTGGATATCATCGTGGAACTCGATGAGTTGGACGAACCCGCGAGGCTTCTGGACGTCGGCTACGTCCGTTCCTGGCGACGTCACTCCATCGCAGCCCCCGACCCAGGCAGCGGCCATCGCCACCACCAGGATAGTCCCACCGACTCGTGCCCTCCTCATGACTCATTCCTCCCTTCAAGCGCCTGCATCTCAGACTCCGGCGTCTGCCACGGCCCTGCCTGGGGTACCATGAATTTGCCCGTGGCCGTAGCCTTGCACCGCCCGTTCTGTCGCAACTCCGCAGTCAGCACGAACAGCGGCGCCGCGGCCCGTTCGATCCGCGCCCGCAGAACGCACGCCTCGCCGCTCACAACGGGATGGCGGTACCGGACACGCAGGTCGGCCGTTACGCCGCAATGCCCGTGCGCAAACAGGCAGTTTGTCATCGCCGCGTCAAGCAGCGTCGCAATCACGCCGCCATGCAGCATCCCGCCATAACCTTCGTAAGGTATACCTGGCACGACGGACGCTCCCACGCTCCCGTCGTCCGCTACCGCAAACCGCAGGTGCGGGCTCCGTCCGTTGCGCGAGCCGCACGCGACGCAGTGAGCATGGGCAGCTCGTTGCACGCGGACCAGGTGTTCCTGCAGGGCGTCAGTGGTCACAAACGTTCGCCCCCACCTGCAAGGTGCCTGCCAGAAAGGCTGCCACGACCTCATCCGCCGGCTGCGCCGGTGCCCCCGTGACAACCCGGATGCCCTGTTGTGCGAACAGGTCCTGCGCTCGCCGGCCCATCCCCCCGGCGATGATAACGTTTGCGCCGCGCTCGTGCAGCCAACGCGGCAAGAGGCCCGGCTCATGCGGCGGAGCTGCCAGTATTGTCTTGGACTGTGTCGTCCTGGCTGCCTCGTCCACTTCGTAAAGCGCAAACGCTGAACAGTGCCCGAAGTGCGCACTGACCTGCCTGTCATCAAGGGGAACTGCGATTGTCAACATGCTCTTCTCCAGGTGTTGAGCATCTGCCGGGACAACTGCCTGCCCGGCTGGTGATGCGGTAGTTGTAAGGGCCGCTACGATCGCCGCGAACGCTGCGGCGGCCGGCGTGGGGGGGCTGCTCTCCACCAGCGGAACTCCCGCGTCGCCGCAACGCACTGCGGCCGGGTCTATGGGGACCGTCCCCAGCAGTACGGTGCCCACCTCCTGGGCCAGCCGTGCACCGCCGCCGCTCTTGAAGAGGTCTATCAGCGCCCCGCAGTGCGGGCAACTCAGCCCGCTCATGTTCTCCACGATCCCTGCCACCTCCAGTCCCAGTGACCGGCAAAACGAGACGCAACGCCGCACGTCCGCTACCGCCAGCTCCTGTGGTGTCGTCACAATCACCGCCCGCGCCGGTTTGCCCACCAGTTCCGCTACCGCCAGCGGCTCATCGCCGGTTCCCGGCGGCGAGTCGACCACGAGGTAGTCCAGCGGACCCCACTCGACGTCTCCCAGAAACTGCTTGATCGCCCCGAATTTCCGCGGGCCTCGCCAGATCACCGGCGCTCGCTCATCCGGCAGGAAGAACCCGATGGAGATGACCGCCAAGTGCTCATTCACACGCACCGGCTGCAGCGCGTCGTCGATGACCTCCGGTCGTCGGCCGTCCAGGCCGAGCAGCATCGGAATGCTGGGGCCGTGAACATCAACGTCGAGCAGCCCCACGCGCCTGCCGGCAGCGGCGAGCGCCACCGCCAGGTTGGCCGCCACGGTACTCTTGCCCACGCCGCCCTTGCCGGAAAGCACCAGCAGCTTCTCCCCAATGCGCTCCATGCGCCCGCGCAGGATCTCGTTCTTGAGATCCTTCTCCGGATCCGTCTGCACGCTGTGCGGACTTGAACAACCATCGGTCATGCACTACTCCTCAACTCGACGGGCGGACCGGGCGGCGAATTGTGATCGGCCGTCCGCCGCGCGACTCAGACTGTCAGGCACCTGCCCATCTCCAGCCATAAGGCACGAACGTCACCCCCGGCCCCGTTGACAGTGAATTCCACGATCGTGCGCGCCGCCACCTGCGCTGCGGTGACGTCTCTGTCGTAACGCACCCGCCCGGCGACCTGCATTCCCTGTCGTCGTACCGTGGCCTCAATCTGCTCCGTCATGCCGGGGTTAAGATCCCACTTGTTTACACAGACCCACGCCGGCACCGCAAAATGTCGTGCCACCGCTGCGACCCGCTCCAGGTCGTGCGCGCCGCTTACTGTCGGTTCCGTCACGATCAGCACGGCCGTGGCACCCGTCAGAGAAGCGATCACGGGACAGCCGATGCCCGGCGCCCCGTCGACAATGATCAGCTCCCGCCCGCCCTCCTTGGCCACGGTGCGCGCTTTGTCCCGCACCAGGCTCACCAGCTTGCCGCTGTTCTCCGCAGCGGCGTCCAGACTGGCATGAACCAACGGTCCGCAGCGCGTCTCGGAAACGAACCATTCGCCGCAGTCGCGCTCCTTCAGATCAATCGCCTGCTGGGGGCAATACCGCGCGCACAACCCGCAACCCTCGCACGCAAGCGGATCAATCGCGTAAGTAACGGCACCGTCCGGTCCTTGCTGCTGCCCAACCGCACCGAAGCGACAAAGGCGCGCGCAAACACCGCACCCGCCGCAATCCTCCGTCCGGATGCGGGCTTCGTGACCACTGCGAAACCCCCCGCGCTGCTGAACCTGCGGCGCTAATACCAGGTGCAGGTCAGCCGCGTCGACGTCACAGTCTGCCGTGACGGCATTACCGGCCAGGACGGCGAACGACGCGGCGATGCTGGTCTTGCCCGTACCACCCTTGCCGCTGATGATGACGAGCTCCTTCATGACGCTCCCTCGTCTGGGGCGCAGTCGTCGCCCGGGGACGCACCCCGGTAGCCCGCCGCCTGGTAGTAAGCCTGCCGGCCATGCTGCCGGGTGACAATCACCCCCGCCCGCACGAGTCTCTCGACGTGCTTCGCGGCTTCCAGCCGGTGCACGCCCAGTCCCGCCACCAGATCGTCGAGCGTGCAGGGGCGGCGCTGAAGCAGGGCAATGATCTCCTCCGCCCGCGCCACGGCCGTCCCCTCGGTTTCCGACGCAGCGTGTTCCGCAATAACCTCGGCACGCTCCCCCAGAAGCCGCGCCGCCCGCAACAGCTCCTCAACCGAAGCAGGCCGGGCGACCGCTTCGCTGGGCGGCCGGCTGACGGTGTTCAACTGGATGCGGTCCAAGGGCACCCCCTCCAGCAGCGCTCCGATCTTCTGTACCTCATCGGCGGCCGTCGTCAGTCCAGCGAGCAGAAAGACCTCCAGCCACACTTGGCCGTGGAACTGCCGGCAGAACGTGCGGAGCCCTTCGACAACCTGCTCGAAGCGAAGCTGCGGATGAGGCCGGTTGACACGCTGGAACATCTCCTCGTCTCCGGCGTCCAGCGATGGAATAACCAGGTCCGCTCCCAGTAATTCAGCCTGCACGTCCTGACGCCAGAGCAAGGCGCCGTTCGTAAGCACCGCAATGGGCCGATCGCTGAGACGCCTGATCCCGCTGATCAACAGCGCCAGCCCCTCTTGCAGAGTGGGCTCACCGGAGCCGGAGAGCGTGATGTAGTCGGGCGCTACACCGGCGCGGAATCGGTCTTCCAGTTCCCTCAGTACGCCGCTGATCGCAACATAGGGGCCGCGCTCAATCGTCCTGTGCGTAGTAGCCCCGAGCTGGCAGTAGATGCAGTCGTACGGGCATGTCTTGTACGGTACCAGGTCGACACCCAGCGATCGTCCTAAACGCCGCGAGGGTACCGGCCCGAAGACGTGGTGTCTGCAGTCGTGCACGATTCTCTACTCCCCGCAGGGGGGTGCGTCACAACGGGTATCGCGTCCGCAGCAGGTTTGGCCCCGCCCGCACGCTGGTGCGCTGCCCCCGGACCGCTCGCTGTGCAGCCCGTGCATCAGGATGGCACCACCGGTCCCCAGCAGCCGACGCGCCTTGCTCCCGCACGCTGGACACACTTGCTCCGCGTCGGCGGACATCGGGAGGAACAACTCGAATCGTTTCCCGCACGAGGGGCAATCGTATTCATACGTTGGCATGTTGCGACCCTCCGGCGACCGTGCCGTTGGCAACCTGCTCTTCGATACGCTCCCACAGGCCCCGCAGCGCGGCACGCATTCCCGGCACCGCCGTCACCATCAGTTCACCACGCGAATACGCTTCCGCGACCCGACGATCGTCGGGAATCCTCAGCAGCACGGGGATCGCCTCCTCGGCACAGTACCTGTCGACCCGATCGTCGCCCACGTCGGCCCGGTTGATTACCACGGCTATCGGCACGCCAAGCCGCCGCATCGTCGCAACCGCCAGCCTCAGGTCGTGCAGGCCGAACGGCGTCGGCTCGGTCACCAGGATCACGAGATCACAGTGCCGCACCGCGGCCACCACCGGACAAGACGTGCCCGGCGGTGCGTCGATGATCTGCCAGTCGACCCGCGGCGCTGCTGAACGAACCGCCCGGACCACCGGTGGACTCTTGGCCTCGCCGATGGTCAGCCGCCCCTGCGCGAACCCGACCGCCCCGCTCGAGCCTGTCTCCACCACGCCGACTTCCCGCGGCCGCTCGACAATCGCATGCTTCGGACACGCCAGCACACATGCCGCGCAGCCGTGGCACAACTCGGGAAACACCAGCGGTTTCTGTCCCAGCCAGACCAAGGCGCTGAACAGGCAGACCCGCGCGCACTGCCCACAGCCGTCGCAGACGTCCTCAAGCACCTGCGGAGTCACCACCTGCACCGGCGCGTGCCTCGCTATCGTCGGGTGCAGAAACAGGTGCCCGTTCGGCTCCTCGACATCGCAGTCGACGTACGCAACTTGCCGTCCCAACTCCGCCGCGACCACGGCCAGATTCGTGGCCAGCGTCGTCTTGCCCGTGCCTCCCTTGCCGCTTGCAATTGCGATTCTCACAAGACTTCGTCTCTGTATTTGTTGTCACACGATCATCTGCCCATTGGGCATCATATCATCCGCAAGGGGCGTACCATGTGCCTGGCGCTACTCTCTCCGCCTGCACCGGTCCGCCGTGACACTTCTGCAATACTGTTGCAGAAATCCCTAGCAACCCAGCTCTTTGGTACGCTGGTGTTTCTTGAAGAAACCGCTTGTCGCAAGCAACTCACATTCCTGAGTCACCGCTCATCCTCTCTGGACCGGTCTCGTCGACTCTCCGTGTCGCTATCGCACATCAGCCCAACTTGCCGGCACTGACCTCCGCCGCCCCGTCCACCATGCCGGCCACTCACCCTCGCGCGACCCTGGCCGCACGCCCCGCCAGGACCCAATCTGGGACTGCATTCACCGCACCCTCTCACAGCAACGCTAGCGCACGTCTACCGATGAACGGCCATTCCCTCGGCAGAACCTCCGTCCCCTGTTTCCTTCTTCGCGAAGAGCAACGGAAACGCCAAGTCACTGGTACAACAGGGCAGCCAGACCGCGAGAAAGAGGAACAGCGGAACCAGTGCTAAGGTCAGGATGTCGACATCGCGCCCGAATGCCATCGTCATATGAAAGAGCGAGGCCCACGTGCTTAACAGCACGTGTCCGGCGTGTGGAAACCTGGTTCTCGGGTAAACGCAGGCAATGACGATGCCCAGGATGGCCATGGGGTTCACCAGCCACCACTTCTCGATGAAGCCAAAGTGCAGTCCCTTATTGGGCAGCCCCAGCAGGTACTCTCCGACATAGGGAATCACCGAATCGCTAAGCGTGGCGATACCGACCGAGCCTACGTACCCGACCCAGAGCGTCGCTATGAGTCCGCCCCTGCTATGAAGTCGGTATATCGCAGCGGTAACCAGAGCACTGAGCAGAACATGGAGCGGATGCAGAGTCCAAAACAGCGTGCTGGACACCGCGCGGGGCACCCCAGCGCAGATGATCACGATCATGACGACGACACCGGTCAGCGTGCCGAACGCCGTGAAGGGAGCGTGAGCTCTGAGTTCTTTGGGGATATCTGTCAACATCGCAGCGATCCGAGTTCGGACCACCCTGTCGTGATCGCCTTACCCTCGCGTTTCACCAGTCGGCGTGGTGGATGGGCTTATGACGAGCTGCGCCGCCCGCCCCCCCCACCACCACCCATCCCTTGTCCACGGCCCATCCCACGGCCCATCCCACGGCCCATTCCGCGACCCATCCCGCGACCCATCCCGCGCCCCTGGCCGCGCCCTTGTCCGGCTCCGGGATCGATCGGCGGGGTGGTTGAACCCGGTGGTGGAACTACTGTAGATCCCGCGCCCATGCCTGTGTGGCCGGGCACGTTCGGCGCACCGGCAGCCTGCAAGCGGCCGGCGGCGAACTGCTGAACCACGTCGCGCACGGTCCCCGAGCAGCCCACGATCACGCCAATCCCCGCGGCAGTCAGCGTCTGGTGCGCGTTCGGCCCGCAATTGCCCGTTAGCACGAACTGCACGCCCCGCTCGGCCAGCAGCCGCGCGGACTGAATCCCTGCACCCTGCCCAAGGGCCTGGTTCCCGTTGCTGACCGCCTCCCAACTCAGGTCGTTGCTCTCCACGATCAGGAAAAATGGACACCGCCCGAAGCGAGGGTCAACTTGCGCATCGAGCTGCGGCTGCACCGCGGTTACGGCGACTTTCATAATCCGATCCTCCCGGTTTTGCCCCGGCGGGCGACAGACTCGTCGTGCATAGAGGGCAGCCTCGCTACGTGGGCTGCGTCGCGCCCGTCGGCTCGCCTTTCAGTTCATCGATTCTGCGCCGGAGGCCCTCTGCTGTCTGTTCGAGGGACCGTAAGTCGGCCTCCAGCGCACTCAACTCCTGCTCGCGGGTGATGAGCGGGGTATCAAAGGGCGGGGGGTAAGGCGTGCCAACGCCGCCCGGCACCCACCCCATGCCGGCCCGCTGCCAGCCCGTAAGGCCGGTCGCATAGAACCAGTGTCGCCAGCCGCGACCGCGCCCGAAGTAACCCCGCGACGGCATCGGGTTCATGAAGCCCGGCATCTGAAACCCGCCGCAGTAACCCATTCCCCGTCCCGTTCTCGGTCCCATCCCCAGCGGACCGGTTCGATCTCCCGATGGCATGTTGCACACTCCTTTTAAGTCTTGTCCTCGGCTGATCCGTACTCCTGGCGCCCGCGGCGCCCGGCCCGCCCGTGGGGGCCGCACCGGCCGCGGCGTCTTCGGCCGCAACACCCGGGCATCAGAAACGCCCGCTCGTTGAGTCGGCCTGTGACAAACGCCTTCAGGACTTCCTCCACGGGGCCGCACGTCTGCGGGATCACGCGGATCCCGGCCCCTTGCAGCAGGACGTCGAGCGGGCGCGAGATGCCGCCGCAAATCAACACGTCCACGCCCCGTTGCGACAACTCCCCGACGCGACGCACCAGGTCGCGCGCCTGTAGTGCCACCAACTGGCGGTGTCGCTCCCGCCCGCCGTCGAGTTCGACCAGCACGACCTGCTGCGCGACGTCAAACACGGGCGAGACGCGGTCTTGGAGCGTGGGAATCGCGACGTTCATCGCTGGTCCAGGAGCACAGTGCGTGCCAGGCTTGTACCGGCGGCCCCGGAACATTCCTAACACCTTGCACGGTAATGAGTTACAGGCCGCAGCGTTCGAAAACGGCAGGCCGCGCAGGATGGCAATATGCAATGGTCTGAACGGGCATGCATTGCAATATGCGCAGCTCTCGCCGGGCCGCGTGCCCTCCCCTCCCCCGCGGGCCGGGACGCCGGTGCGGTCAATCATCTGATCCATTTCCGTCGGATGTTCCGCAGGCTCAGGACGAACAACCCCGCGCAGAAAGCCGTCAGCACCAGCAGATTCAGCCCCAGCGGCATCTGCCCCCGCGCACAGAACCCGGCGTGCAACACGTCCGCGCCGTAGGTCAGAGGCAACGCGTAGGACAGCGGCCGAAGCACCGCGGGCAGGTGCTGAACGGGGAAGAACAGGCCCCCCAGGAAGATCATGGGGAAACGGAAGAAGTTGGAAAGGGTCTGAGCCTCAAACACCTCGCTGGCCGAAACGGCGATGAACAGCCCCAGGAACGTGGACGCCACCGCTATCAGCACAATCGCGGGGACCACCGCCGACCACACCACCCCCGAAAGATCCGTCAGGAACGCAGCCATCAATATCGGTACGAAGGCGTTGGCCACACCGAACAGCATCGCCCCGGAGGTTTTGGCCAGCATGAGCAGTTCCAGCGGGATCGGTGCCAGCAGCAAACGCTCAAACGAACGGCCCTTCTTCTCGAATGTGACCGTCACCGCCAGCATGCTCGTCGTGCCGAATAGCACCGAGACGGAGACGAGACCCGGCAGCAGACCACGCACGCCGTCCAACTCGGCCCCGGACTTGATGAAGAACATCCCCGTCCACGCCAGCGGGAAAAGCAGCCCCCAACTGATGTTGGGCGGCTTGAGGTAGTAGCTCCGCATGTCCTTCGCCAGGATGTTCCAGACGGCGATCCAGCGTTTCATGCGGATGCTCCCGCTTTCTCCTTCTCGCGTTTCATGGCGGACGCCTCGATCCCCGTGACGCGGACAAATACATCCTCGAGCGACGGCTCCACCTTGCGGGCCTCAGCAACCTCCCCCCCGTGGTCCTCCAGGAAGCGCACCACCGGACCGATCCGCACGGGCTCCGCGGAGTCCACGCGGACCGCGCCCTCCGAGAGTGCTTGGCATTGCAGGTGGGAAAACGCGCCCGCGAGCGCTGCGCACAAACCGGCGGCGCCGCCAGCCACGGCAAACTCGACGACGTGTCGGCCTTCCGCTTGCCGCATAAGCTGCTCGACCGTGCCGATGCGGATGATCCGCCCGGAGACGATGAAGGCGATGCGGCTGCACAGCCGCTGGGCCTCCTCGATGTAATGCGTGGTCAGAAAGACCGTGGTCCCCGCTCCGCTGAGGTCCGCGATGAGCTGTCGGATCTGCCGGGCGGCAGCCACGTCGATCCCCGTCGTCGGCTCATCCAGGAACAGAATGCGAGGATTGTGGATGATCCCGGCGGCGATGGTGAGCTTGCGCTTCATCCCCTTGGAATAGCCGGCGAACTTGCGCTCCGCCGCGTCGCGCAGACCGAACATCCCGAGCAATTCTCGGGCGCGCTGTTCACGTTGCGCTTGGCGCATGCCGTACAACGCCGCGCAGAAGCTCAGGTTTTCAAAGCCGGTCAACTCGGGGTACAGATTACTCTCGTCGGGCACGACGCCGATGAGATGCTGGGCGGCCTTCGGGTTCCTGGAGCAGTCGATGCCCGCGATGCGGATCACGCCCGCGTCCGGCCGCGCCAGACCCGTCAGCATGTTGATCGTCGTGGTCTTGCCCGCACCGTTGGGACCGAGAAAGCCAAACAGCTCGCCGTCGCAGACATCAAAGTCGACTCCCGCGACGGCCTGAACATCGCCGAAGTGCTTGGCGAGGTCACTCGTTGCAATGACGGTCGTCCCGCTCGTCACCACCGCCCCTCCCGAACATCACCGCGTGCGCATGCCCCCGCCGTCTTCCTTAACAACAGACCCACAAATCCCGCCTCGGGCACGATGCCGGCCTCGACACGAGGTTCGTCCTCCGGCGAGCCGTCCGGTTCCCAGAAGAGCGTGCTCGCCGCATCCTGCAGAGCGAACCCGGCGCTTTCCATCAGCGCCACGATCTCGCCCGTCGTCAAGAACCGAGCCTGGGCATATACAGGGTGCCCGCTGGCCTTCTTCCTACCGTATTCCCTCCCCCAAGGACTGTCCGCCGGAATAGCCCCGAGGAGTAACCTGCCCTGGGGACGCAGCACCCGGTGGCATTGTGTGACGGCCTGTTTGGGTTCTGCAACAAAGCAAATCGCCAATGCAAGGAGCACACCCTCAAAGCTCTCATCCGGAAAGGGAAGGCTCTCGGCACAGCCCGTGTAGGTACTTATACCCCTCCCCGCCGAGATTGCGAGCATCCGGGGAGATGGGTCGATTCCTTCGGCGACGCCCAGCGAGGAGGCGAAGCGGCCTGTGCCGACGCCCACTTCCAGCCACCGACCATCACACCGCGCGCAAAGCATACGAAGGCAGGCCAATTCCGCGCGAAAAATCGCCCGCCCGGCGGAGGTGTCGTACCACCTGTCGTATGAGCCCGCGATTGGATCAAACGCCTGCGCCAATCGAGTCTTTCCGCTGGGGGTCTGCCCCGATCGTCACGTTGGCCCGCGGTTGCGGCGTCGCGCCGGTGACCGCTGCTTGGTGTCCAGAGCATCGCCGGCGGGCCGGGGGCGTGATCGCGGCTTGGACGCGGCCAAGTCGTGGATGCCGAGCTTCCGCAGCTTGCGAAACAGCGTGCTGGTGTTGATACCCAGTTCCCGGGCAGCGGCGGCACGGCTGCCGTGGTGGCGGCGCAGGGCGTCAGCGACGTGGATCGCTTCGAGTTCACGCAGGGTGAGCGCGGTCTTGAGCCGCCGGGAACGCGACCCACTCACGGCCTGGAGCGCCGGGGGCAGGTGGTGCGGCTCAAGCAAGTCCCCGCGGCAGAGCACGAATGCATGCTCGATGATGTTCTCCAGCTCACGCACGTTGCCGGGGTAATCGTGGGCCATCAGCACCGCCAGCGTGCCCTCGGAGACACCGACCACGTCTTTGTTCTGGACGCGGTTGAACCGCGCAATGAAGCGGTCGATCAGCGGCGGAATGTCCTCCCGGCGCTCGCGCAGAGGTGGTAACCGGAGACGTACCACGTTGACGCGGTAGTACAGATCATCACGAAACCGCCCCGCCCGCACCAGTTCCTCAAGGTCCTGATGGGTGGCGGCTACGATGCGAACGTCTACGCTGACGGGTTCCACCGCCCCGAGGGGCTCGAATACCCGCTCCTGCAAGACCCGCAACAACCGCGTCTGCATCGCGGGTGAGATATCGCCAATCTCGTCCAGCAGCAGCGTGCCCCCGTCGGCCACCGCCAGCCGGCCGGGCTTGTCCCGCTTGGCGTCCGTAAAAGCCCCCGCCTTGTAGCCGAACAACTCCGACTCCAGAAGCGTGTCCGGCAGGGCGCCGCAGTTGATCGCCACGAACCGGCGCTTGCTGCGCGGCGACAGGCTGTGAATCGCCCGTGCCACCAGCTCCTTCCCCGTGCCGCTCTCGCCTTCGATCAGCACCGTGCTGCTGCTTCCCGCCACCTGCGGGAGCAACTCGAACAGACGCTGCATGGCGCTGCTGCGCCCCACAATGTCGGAAAACGTGTACCGCCCCTCCAGCTCCTTACGTAACTCCTCGACCTGGCTCAGGTCGCGGAACGTCTCCACGCCGCCGATGACCCGCCCCTTCGCATCCTTCAGCACGGCGGCGGAGATGCTGATCGGCACCCGCTGGCCGTCCGCCGTGAGAATGTACACGGTCCTGTTCACCACGGGCTTGCCGATCTCGCGCGTTCGCTTGAGGGCGCAGTCGCTTTCGCAGATGCTGGCGCGGAATACATCGCAACACTGCCGCCCCAGCGCTTCCCTCCGCTTCACGCCCGTGATCCGCTCCGCGGCCGCGTTGAACGACGTGATCCGCCAGTCGAGATCGACGGTAAATACACCGTCGGCCACCGAGTCGAGGATGACCTGATGAACGTTCGCTCCGGCCGACGTTGGCTTCCTCTTTCCTGAAACACCCATATCTCAGCACTCGTCCGGAGCGACAGCCGTCATACCGATACGTGACTTTCGCTGGTACGGTCCAACCTGGGATTCTACGTCCACCGAGGGGCTCGCACAACCTGGCAGTGTCGCAAGCAGCGCGGCCCGTGCTACGTCCCCACCGCAAGCGCCGCCGCCGCCTCCGCGTGAATAATGGCCGTGTCGAACAACGGTACGGGGCTGTCGCCCGGCGTGATCAACAAGCCCAGCTCGGTGCAGCCAAGGATCATCCCCCCGCAACCACCGTCGGTCAGCTTGTCAATGATCGCGCGACAACGCCGGCGTGAGGTGTCGGTCACTATGCCGCGGCAGAGTTCCCCGAAGATGACGCTATGCAGAAACTCGCGCTCCGCCGCGCTCGGGATACTCACCTCCAGACCATGCCGCTCGGCCAGCCGACCACGGTAGAAGTCCTCCTCCATCGTGAAACGCGTGCCCAGCAGGCCCACGTGGCGCAGACCGGCCGCCTGGATGCGCTCCGCCGTGCTGTCCGCTATGTGCAGCAGCGGCAAACCCGCCGCCGCCTGTACCGCGTCCGCCATCTTATGCATCGTGTTCGTGCAGATCACCAGGAAATCTGCGCCGGCGTCCCGCAAAGCCACGCCCGCGTCGCTCAGTCGCTTCGTCGCCTCATCCCACCGGTCCTCGTGCTGCAAGCGGTGTATCTCAGAGAAGTCGAACGACCACAACACGCACGGTGCCGAGTGCAGCCCGCCCAGCCGCCGCGCCACATGCTCGTTAATCGTACGATAGTACGTAACGGACGATTCCCAGCTCATCCCGCCAATCAGACCGATTGTTTTCATAAGCGCCATTCCATTGCCGCCCCGCCGTCGCCGATGGACCCCGCGTTCCCGACACGCGTGTATGCCGCCCGTGGACGGCGGTGTCAACGCGCGCCGGCGGTTGTCGCCCGGCTTCTCCCTGGGTGGGTATGTTAACCGGGTAGTACACCGTCCCACGCGGCAGACGCGCCCGCTTCACGCATGCTCCGGGCGTGCTCGGCGTACTTGCGCGCCACGTGGTCGTCCGGCCTGAATGCCAGACACTCTGCCAGCAGGGCCGCGTGTCGTTCCCATTCCCGGTGCTGATAGCAGCGCACCGCGTCGGCGAAACGCTCCGCCCAGGCGCGGACGTTCTCGGGCACCCGGTCGGCATGACCGAGCAGTTCATACACCTCGACCGCGCTGGTCTTGCCCCGCAGCCGCACTCGACCTGCGCAGCGGAACACGAAGGCCGTGCCGGCTGCCTCCCGGGTGGCCGCGTCCGTCAGAATGCCCGTGTGCCACAAGGCGTTGAGTTCCTCCAGTCGGCTGCACACGTTCACCGTGTCGCCAATGCAGGTGTAGTCGATCTTGGCCTCGGTGCCGTAGTTGCCGACGAACGCCTCACCCGTCGTCAGCGCGACACCCATCGTGAGGCTCGGCAGCGCGGCGCGTTCCGCCGAGGCGGCGTTCAGGTTCTCGACGGCCGCCTGGGCGGCGAGCGCGCAGGCGCACGCCCTGCGGGCGTGCTGCGGGCAGGGATGAATCGGCGCGTTGAAGAACGCAAACACGCCGTCGCCCAGGAACTTGTTGACCAGAGCGCCGTGGACGGTAAGCACGCTGCTCGTCGTGCCCAGGAACGGGTTGAGCAAGTCGCGCGTCCGCGCCGGGCCCAGGTGTTCCGCCAGCGGCGTAAACCCCCGGAGGTCGCACAAGAAGCACGTCACCAGCGTCAGTTGGGGGGCCAGGTCCAGGAAGTCCCGCCGTTCCGCGATGCGGGCCGCCACGGCCGGCGACGTGTATTGCGCCAACGCTCGCCGCAGGGCCCGCCGCGCGCGCTCCTCCGTAGCCTGTCGCCACACGGTAACGGTTGCCCACACCACGCCGCCGCCCGCGATGGCCGGCGCCGAGGGCAGGTACAGTCCCCGCGTGGCAAACCGCTCCACTCCCAGGAGAAGCACGAGCGCCGTAACCGTCACCAGCATGAGCAACCCAAACCCCGCCCGCCGCAGGTTGGTTAGCACCGTTACCAGCAGGCCGGTCAGGGCGATCAAGGCGACGCCCGCCGCCGGGCCCGCGCGGACCATGAACCGCTGCTGGAGCATCATGTTGGCCATGTGCGCGTGTACCATGACGCCCGGCATGGCGTTGCACACCGGCGTCGGCACCATGTCGGCCAGCGCCGAGGCCGTGTAACCGACCAGGCAGAGCTTCCCCTCCACCGCCGGGCGCAGCGCCGCGCTCAGCTCGTCGTTGCGTGCCGCCAACGCGGCATTCCGCTGCCTACACTCGCCGTGCGCGGCACCCTCGGCCAAAGCGCGGTACCACGCCTCGAACTGCGCGCGCTCTCCTTCTTCCGCGACGTCGCGCGGTTCAGCGGGCTGCCACTGCGTCGTCCAGGCAAAGGTCAGCCACTCCAGTGCCCCGGCCTGGATCTCCGCGATGGACTGCTCGACGTCGACCAGCTCGCGTTCGCAGTCGGCTGCCTGCGCTCCGTCGGACGCCTGCCGTAATCCCCGGCGCAGTTCATTGCGTTGACGCAGCAACCGTCCGTAGGCAACAAACTCCGCCGGTGCGTCCGCGTAATACCGCTCTACCAGCCGAGCCCACTGCAATTCGACGTGGTCCTCATTCTCCTGCATCGCCCGGCGATTGAGCGCCACCTCCAGCACGCGGGTTACCGGCAGGTGGACGAAGCTCTCCTGCCACTGTCCTGCCCTTGCCGGGCGGTGCCAATTTATCGGCACCTGCCCGTCGTCGCTGACGGGCAGACGCCCCGCCTGTGCCGCTGCCTTCCAGGTGAGCCAGCCGTGCTCGTAGCGAAGTGAACTCCAGTCAATGCCGAGCATGTCACCGGCGGCGAGGAACCCCAGCAAGGGCAGCAGGCGCCCCTCCATACGCGCGGCGAACGGAACCTCGCGCACGACTGCGGTCGCGGCCGGCCGGGCCGCTTGCGCCAGGCCCACCCCCCGCGCCGACCCCGCGATCCGGTGTACCGGCCACGTGGCGTCATAACCACGCGGTACGATGCCTGCCAAAGCTCCCGGTGTTACGGGGGCGTTCTGCAACGCCCGGCGGGCCGCCCGCTCCGCCCGGTAGGCAAGCCGCAGGTCGGCCCGGTCTGCCGTCAGGTGCCCGTCGGCGCTGCCCGGCAGGACTTCCGAGAGAAACTGGCGCCAGGTTCCGCCAGGTGTCCGCCGGAAGAAGTTCCTTGCCTCCCGGTGGGCCGCCAACTGCTTCGCGGCCGGCAACTCCGCCTCCACCACGGCGGTCCCGAACTGCAATGCCAGAGTGGGTTCGTCGAGGTCGAACCGCTCCGCCAGTGCCGCCGCCAAACGCAATTGCTCGTAGCGGGGGCGGTACCGCCTTTGGGCGGTCGGATCCAGCGCGGCGTACACGGTCGCTGCGCCCGCGTTCGGATCGGCACGCAAGACGGCGATGGCCTGATCCACCAGCGCCGCCGGGTCAGCAGACGCCGCCGCCGGCGCCAGCCCGGGAGCCCGGGGCACAAGGCGACAGAACATCGCCAGGTACGCGTTGCCGGCTCCCTCCAGGGCCCGGGCCAACTCCTCGTCATCGTACGTGAAGGTGCCAACGTCGAGCGCGCTCAGCGCATCTTCGAGGTCATAGTCGGCGTCGGTCTCCAGCCCGCCCCAGCGGGGCGGCTGCGGCTCCGCGAGCACGAGATCTAGAGCTACGGCGCGGGCGCCGAGGTCAGCCAGCGTGGCGACCAGATCGGCCAGCAGACGCCGTGGCCACGGCCAGCGCGCCACCCGCTCCAGGGCCGCATCATCGATGTCGATCAGAACCACTCGGGGATCGGCTGGGATGCTCGCTGCATGCCGGAAGTGGAGGTCCAGGGCAACTTGGTCAAGCGGCGTCAGCCACCCCAGGTCCCACGCCGCGCAGGCCAAGATGGTGACCAAGACGCCGATCGCCAGCCCACCGCAGCGCTGCCGTAGCCATCCGGGTGACCACATGACTCACCCATTGTACAAGTCCCTACGTTCCTCCGCGCCGGTGTTCCTGGAAGCGTTCGCACGTCGGCTTCGCTAGTACTGGGGAGGGCTTGCCGTGCCGATCTTCAAGCAACCGAACTGTAGGCTCCCTCCCCTTTGGGACGATAATGCTTCGGGCCGGGCGGCCTGCCATAAGCTACCCACCCGGACCCAGGCTGCACCATCCTTGCAGTCTGGCGTTAGCACAAACACTAAGGAGGATTGCGTAATGCAAGCGTGGAACAAGGTGGCGAAGGTGCTTCTGGCTGTAGTATTTGCAGTGGGGCTGGCAGTGCCCGTTCGGGCGGCTGATTTCTCGGTGGTGTCGGCGATCGGTGATGAGCTGACGGATGCCCCGGGCGACCGGGGACCGGCTTACGTTGAGTACATTGCGGACCTGCTGGGCGTTGAGCTGCGCAACTTTGCGGTGGAGAACGCGTACACGGCCGAGATTGTCGAAGACGGGCAGGACTTGGCCGCCATCGACGCGGGCTCCACGTTCGTGTTCCTGTGGGTTGGGTATCACGACATCTGGGCCGACGTGCTCCAGTTGATCGTGGACGACGAGAGCTTCATCGACGAAGCCGTGGCGAACTGGGCGGCGTTGGCGGACGCGCTGCAGGCGGCGGGTATCGACGTCATCACGGCCAACCTGCCGGACCTGACTCTGCTTCCGGGTGCCAACCCGGAGGGATTTGATATGCGCGACCTGTTCGAGCAGGCCACGGAGCTGTTCAACGAGCGCTTGCAGACGGCTGCCGACGAGCGCGGAATTCCCGTCGTCGACATCTACAGCCTCTCGCGACAGATTGCGGAGGACCCGGTGCTGTGCGGTACCGACATCGGCATGGCGCCCAACTACGGTGGGCCCACGGACTTCTTCTACGACCGCCTGGTGCCCGGCAAGCTCGCGCAGGGGTACTTCGCTAATGCGTTCATCGAGGTGCTGAACGAGGAGTTCGACGCCGGCCTTAACCCACTCCTGCCCAGTGACCTCGGCGCGCTGGCGGGTATCACGGATTGCGACGACTGCCCGAATGATCCGAACAAGACGGAACCGGGCGTTTGCGGCTGCGGCACGCCGGACACGGATACCGACGGCGACGGCATCCCCGACTGCAACGACAACTGCCCCAATACGGCCAACCCCGACCAGGCCGATGCGAACAATGACGGCGTCGGCGATGCCTGTGAGGCGGTGGTGCCGACGAAATTCTGCGGGCGCGGAGCGACAGCCGCGATGGTCCTGCTGCTTCTGAGCCTCAGCATCGTCAAGCTGGTGCGTCGCCGGTAACCGCTGCGAACCGGCAAGAAACAAGACACGGCAGGAAGCGGGACGGGTTCGTTCTCCCACCTGGGATGACGAACCTGTCCCGTCTTTCGTTTCCTGATGAGCTCCACCGTTCAGCAAATCGGCTGGCGGTACGGGGTGGCATGGCCAAGCGCAGCGCCGCCATGCCCCTTCCTATGCCCGACGCGACCGTTGCTGTCAGCATGCCGGCGCCTTCGGCATGGGCATGCCAGCCTCCCGGTTGCCGATGGGCGTGGTCCCGTTCAGCCCGGCTGAGTGAGCGCTTCGAGAATCTGGATGGCATTCAGGGCGGCTCCCTTGCGGAGCTGGTCGCCGCAGAGGAAGAGCTGCAATCCACGGCCATCCGGTTGACTCAAGTCCCGCCGAATGCGCCCGACGAGCACCGCATCCCGCCCCGACGCCTCCACCGGCATCGGAAAACGACGCTGCTCGGCGTCGTCGACAACCTTCAGCCCCGCCGCACCGGCCAGCGTCTCGCGCGCCAGTTCCACGGTGATCGGGTGCTCAAACGTCAACGTCGCGGACTCACTGTGTGCGCGCAGCACCGGGACTCGAACGCAGGTGGGTGCCACGGCCAGCTCCGGCGCGTGCAGGATCTTACGCGTCTCCTCGACGAGCTTGGTCTCCTCCTGGTTGTATCCGTCGGATCCGACCGGCGAATCGTGCGAGAACAGGTTGAACGCGATGGGATGTGGGAAGACGACGGGCCGCACCGGACGCCCGGACAGGTACTCGACGGTCTGCGTGCGCAGTTCCTGCATGGCCGCCGCCCCCGCTCCACTGGCCGCCTGGTAGGTGCTGACCACCACCCGCTGTATAGGGTTGACGCGGTGCAGCGGCGCGAGCACGAGCACGAGGATGGCGGCCGAGCAGTTTGGATTGGCCACCAGCCCCCGGTGTTGTTTCAAATCAGCGGCGTTCACCTCCGGCACGACCAAGGGCACCTCCGCGTCCATGCGGAAGGCCGAGGAGTTGTCCACCACCACCGTACCCTGCGACACCGCGATCGGTGCATATTGGCGACTCACCGCGCCGCCTGCTGCGAATACCGCGAAGTCCACGCTCTGAAACGTGGCTTCGGTCAGGGGCTGGACTTCGAGGGTCCCACCGGCCACGCGTAACGTCTTACCAACGCTGCGCGCGGAGGCCACCAGGGTAATGCGCCGCGCGGGAAGCCGCCGCTCCTCCAGGAGAGCGCAGAACTCCCGCCCGACCGCTCCCGTCGCTCCCACCACCGCGAGATGTTGAATCATGGGGTGCCCCTAGTGCAGTTGCAGCCCTTTGCTGCGCCCCGGGGTACATCGACCCGTCCGCAAGAATGCAAACAGTGTTGCTGTGATACGTGCAGTGTCAAGCAACGGCGCGCCGGACCCGGCCGACCCGCCGCGCCGGAGCGAACGCGCGGGGTATCGTAACAGCGTCGCAGGGTACACGGAAGGGGCGGGACTCGACGTTCGGGGCGGGCTCCTGTGCGTGTCGGGGTGTACGCCGCCTGCGCAGACTACGTCGGCGAGGCGACGCTGGGCGCCGGCCACCGCACCACTGCCAGGGGGCTGCCGAGGTGGCGGGGAGCACCATCACGCACCGCCGTGCGCGGATATGGTTGTCGAGTCGCGGCTTGGTGGGGCCCGGTCGACATCGGCATCTGCAGTGCGACCGGTCTAAAGTTGTTCGGGGCGAAACTCCGATTCGCGCTATGGTTACAGTTGCAGCGCGCCGATGCTTGAAGCGGGGGAGGGCCGTCGCTAGACTCCCTGGCCTCACAGGCGCGGGACAGAGGCATCGAGGGGTCGGAGCAACTCGGAGAGCGATCGGCGGTGGTGTGCGGTTGCACCGCGCGCCGGGCGAGGAGTGCGCAGTCCATTGTGAATGCCGGCCATGGCGGGCGAGTCACGGAAGGGTTGGCCCTGGCTGCGGTTTTCCGGGCTCGGGGTCGAGTTCGCGGCCGCCGTGCTGGGCTTCACGCTCGTGGGCTACTGGATTGACCGGCACTACGGGTGCGGCCCGTGGGGCGTGGTGATCGGCGTGGCGCTCGGGTTGATCGGCGGCATGTACAACCTGGTACGCCAGGCGCTGGTCGCCAGTCGCGAGGCCGACGAGCGCCGGAATAACGGAACGAACCAGCCCGACCCATGACGGCCCGGATGGCAGGCACAGCCGGAGACTACGCGCGGTTTGCCGCGGTGGGGATCGCCCTGACGGTCGGAATCGCGGCGGTCGGCTACCTGCCGACGGTGCGTCTGGCGGGTGCTGCCGGCGTCACGGCGATGCTGGTCGCGTGCGGCATCAGCCTGCTGGGCTCGTTGTTGGGTGCGGTGCTGGTGTCCATCGCGCGGGGCTCGAGCCAGGTCCTGCTGGCGGCAATGGTCATCCGCTTTGCGGTGGTGTTGAGCGCGGGGCTGGCCGGGGCGCTGGCGGGGCTGTGTGCGCCGGGGCCGCTGCTGATCTGGCTGGCAATCAGCTACGTGGTGCTGCTGATTTGCGATACATGGTACGCCGTCCGCACGGTGCGCGGCGTCGCCCAGAGCCAACCAAGGCAACCGGGCGCATCGGAGTCTGACGCATCAGCGAGGGAAACGTGAGCAGCGTCACAGGCCTTCTGGCGAGCACCAACCCCCTCGAGCACGTTGTGCAGCATCCGCTGTTAACGAAGAGCGCTGATCTGGGGCCGGTGCTGACTCCCAAGGGGGTGGTCACGTTGCTGAGTGACCACATCGTGATGTTGATTCTGGGCGGCATTCTGCTGATTGTGCTGATGCCGATGATGGTGCGTCACCGCCGGGGGACGGACGAGGTCGGGCGGCTGGTGCCCAGCGGGTTCTCGAACTTCATCGAGGTGGTGTGCCAGTACTTGCGGAAGGAGGTCGCGGAGCCGGCGCTGCGGGGGCACACGGACCGTTTCATCACGTACATCTGGAGCGTGTTCTTCTTCGTGCTGATGGTGAACCTGCTGGGGCTGTTGCCGCTGGGGGCGATCACGCCGCTGCTGGCGGGCAAGCACATCGGCGGGACGGCCACGGGCAACATCTTCGTGACGGCCACGCTGGCGCTGCTGACGCTGGGCATGGTGGTGGTGAACGGGCTGCGGATCGGCGGCAAGGCTTACCTGGCGCACTTCTGCCCGGGGCCGCTGGTGCTGGCACCGTTGCTGGTGCCGGTGGAGATCATCGGTCTGGGGGCCAAGATTTTCGCGTTGGCGGTGCGTCTGTTCGCCAACATGATCGCCGGGCACATCCTGCTGGCAGTGCTATTGAGCTTCATTCTGATGGCGGGGACCGCGCTGGGCACGTGGGGCGGGCTGGCGGTTGCCGTTCCGGTGGTGCTGGCGAGCGTTGCCATCTACGGGCTGGAGATTTTCGTCGCCTTCTTGCAGGCGTTCATCTTCACGTTTTTGACCACGCTGTTCATCGGCATGGCCGTCAACGTGCACCATGAGGAACACCACGAGGAGGCGCATGCGCATTGAGCGGGGGCAGCGGTCAGGCGATGCCGACGTTGATCGTCCGCTCCCTCTCGGTCGCGGTTCGGACCGGCGTCGCCGGGTCGCGCACGGTGATGTGATCACGAAGGGTGCGCAGGCGCTCCGACCGGCGGGTCCGCGCCGCGGGCGCCGGTCCGCGAGGACTGGATGGTGCGGCGTAAGGGGATGATTCTCGACGTGTCACCGGGCTGACACCCGGTCTTCCCATAGACGGTTAGAGCCGCGGGTGCGGGGCTGAGGCGGGCGGAGCACCCGGCAACGGCTAACAACCCCGGTCAGCCGCTCCCGCCCGGCTGGTCGCAGCAGGAAAGGATTGACGCAACATGCAACGGAATCTGTCGAAAATCGCCCTGGCACTGATCGCGCTCGGCGTGACGCTGCTGCTGGCGCAGCCGGTGCAGGCCCAGCCGGCCGCCCCCGGCGCCGCTGCCGCCCACGAGGAGCACGCTACCTTCCTGACTACGGACGGCGCGCGGAAGCTGGGTGGGGCACTGGGGGCCGGGTTGGTCCTGATCGGCGGCGGCATGGGCATCGGGCGGATCGGCGGCAGCGCCGTCGAAGCGATGGCACGGCAGCCGGAGGCGGCCGGCAATATCTCCACGGCCATGATCATCACCGCGGCCATGCTCGAAGGCGCGACCCTGTTCGGCGTCGTCGTCGGGCTGTTGGCAGTGCTGATCGCGTAGTGCTACGACCCTCTCGAATCCGCGGGCGCGCGGGGCGGCCGGCGCCGGGACGGGGCGTGACGAGCGAAGCCGGCCGGCGCAGCGGCGGGAGAGGTCCGTGGGCGGCTGCCCACGGCGCTGCTCACGCACGCTCGCGGAGACGCGCGGCCGTGGGAAGAACGGCGTCCGGGGGCGGGCCGGGAGGCGGGTCGGGACGCGCGTGACGAAAGCAGGCAAACCATGATTGAGATCACGGCAGGCTTCAGCGCGGCGCTAGCCGGCATCGGCATGCTGGCGTCGGCCGAGCATGGCGAGGGAGCGACCAGCCCCTTTGCGGGCGACGTGGGCACGGCCATCTGGACGCTGGTCATTTTCGTGCTCGTGCTGGTCGTGCTGGGCAAGTTCGCCTGGGGACCGATCCTGCGCGGGTTGCAGAAACGCGAGGACTTCATCTTCCAGCAGTTGCAGCAGGCGAAGCAGGAGCGGGAACAGGCGGCCGTTCTGTTGGCGGACTACAGCACGAAGCTCCAGGCGGCGCAGGCCGAGGCCAGCGCGATCGTGGCGGAAGGTCGGCGCGACGCCGAAGTGCTGCGGGCCAAACTCGAACAGCAGGGCAAGGCCAACGGCGAGGCCCTGCTGGAGCGCGCTCGCCGCGAGATCAACCTGGCGACCGACGCGGCCGTCAAGGACCTCTACACCCTCAGCGCTCGCCTGGCGACCGACGTGGCCGCCCGGGTGATCGGTAAGGAGCTTACCGCTCAGGACCACGAGCGGCTGATCGCCGAGTCGATTGAGCAGATCGGGCGGCTGAACCGCAATTGACGCGGCAGCATGGTGGGACCCGCCCTGGGGCAAGAGGTCGCCGGGGTGGGCGAAGGACGAGGACACTGATGGGCTCCACGAGCGACACGGAAACCGGCTTGGCGCAGGTGTACAGCGGTTCGTTGCTGGCGCTGGCGCAGGAGCGGAACCAGGCGGAGAGCGTGGCCGAGGAGTTGCACGGGCTGACCAGCCTGCTGGCCGCGAATCCGCAGTGGGGAGCGTTTCTGGTCAGCCCCACGGTGGACACGCTGGCGCGGGCTGCAGCGATCGAACGGGTTTTCCGGGGGCGGGTTTCCGACCTGGTGGTCAACGCGCTGCAAGTGCTCAACCGCAAGGGCCGCCTGGCGATTCTGGAGCGGCTGGTCGAGGCCTACGATCTGGCGCTGGAACAGCTCAGGGGCCGGGTGCTGGCGCAAGTGCACAGCGCCGTTCCGTTGAGTGACGCGCTGCGTCGGCGTTTGCAGGAGGTCGTCACCCGCTATGCGGGGTGCGAGGCCGACCTGGTGGAGACCGTGGTGCCGGAGCTGCTGGGCGGGCTGGTGGTGCGGGTGGGGGACCAGAAGATCGACATGAGCCTGGCCACGCAGTTGCGTCGGCTGGCGGAGAGACTGACGGTGCGGGCGTCGTTGGAGATTCACAGCAAGCGGGCGTATGTCGAGGGAGGTGCGGTGCGGTAGACGACAACGCCTTGAGGACACGAGCATGAAGTTCAAGGTCGACGAAATCACGTCGGTGATCACTCAGGAGATTCGCGACTACCGCGCCGAGGCAGATGTGGCCGAGGTGGGTCGGGTGCTCGAGGTCGGGGACGGCATCGCCCGCGTCTACGGGCTGGCGAACGCCATGGCCAGCGAACAG
Organism: Planctomycetota bacterium; assembly: GCA_029558835.1. Lineage (GTDB taxonomy): Bacteria > Planctomycetota > Phycisphaerae > UBA1845 > UBA1845 > JAKQDH01. The sequence goes on from JAKQDH010000087.1 coordinate 103,861, forward strand.
GTCGAGTTCGCCAACGGCGCCTTCGGCCAGGTGTTCAACCTCGACGAGAACTCCGTCGGCGTGGTCATCCTCGGCGACTACCTGGACATCAAGGAAGGCGAGGAGGTCCGCCGCACGGGCAACCTGCTCAGCGTGCCGGTGGGTGACGCCCTGATCGGGCGGGTGGTGGATCCGCTGGGCCGACCCCTCGACGGCAAGGGCACCATCGAGACGCCCACGCGTCGCCCGCTGGAGTACAAGGCCCCCGGCATCGCCGAACGCCAGCCCGTCAACCAGCCGCTACAAACCGGCCTGAAGGCGATCGACAGCATGATCCCCATCGGCCGGGGGCAGCGCGAGCTCATCATCGGCGACCGCAAGACCGGCAAGACCGCCGTTGCCATCGACACCATCATCAACCAGCGCGGCGGCGATGTGGTCTGCATCTACGTGGCTATCGGGCAGAAGGAATCCACCGTCGTCGGCGTCATCGAGAAGCTGCGGGAGGCGGGGGCGATGGATTACACGATCGTGGTGTCCGCCTCCGCGTCGGACCCGGCCCCGTTGCAGTATGTCGCGCCTTACGCCGGGGCGGCCATGGCGGAGTACTTCATGTACGAGCGCGGCCGCCACACGCTGTGCATCTACGATGACCTCACGAAGCACGCGCACGCCTACCGCCAGCTCTCGCTGCTGCTGCGCCGTCCGCCCGGGCGCGAGGCGTACCCCGGCGACGTTTTCTACCTGCACTCGCGCCTGCTGGAACGAAGCTGCAAGCTGCGCGACGAGTATGCCGTGGTGCCCAAGAACACGCCGGCCGATTGCCGCGACCGGGCGCTCGCCAAACGCCACCCCCAGGGCTTCCAGGCGCCGGAGGAACACCGGCCCGACGACGATCAGGGGTTGTATCATCGCCCCAAGGGGTTCAAGCGCGCCCAGGCGTGGCTGGCGACGCTGCCCGACAAGGACAACCTGAAGGTGCACAAGTTCCCCGACTCCGGGGGGTCGCTGACGGCGCTGCCGATCATCGAGACGCTCGAAGGTGAGGTCTCCGCGTACATTCCGACCAACGTGATCTCCATCACCGACGGGCAGATCTACCTGGAGCCGGACCTGTTCTTTGCCGGTTTTCGTCCGGCCATCAACGTCGGCATCAGCGTCTCCCGCGTGGGCGGCAACGCCCAGCGCAAGGTCATGAAGAAAGTGGCCGGCTCGCTGCGCCTGGACCTGGCTGCCTTCCGCGAACTGGAGGCGTTCGCCCAGCTCGGCACGGAGCTGGACACGGCCACCCAGCGACAGCTCGACCGCGGACAGCGCATGGTTGAGCTGCTCAAGCAGCCGCAGTATGCCCCCATCGACGTATGGGAGCAGGTCATCAGCATTTTCGCGGGGACGCAGGGGTTGCTCGACGACCTGCCGGTCAACCGCGTCCTGGAGTTCGACGCGGTGATGCGGCGGCACTTCCACGATGAGTTTCCGGAGATTGCCGAGCAGTTGGCCGCCCGGGACGCGCTGACCGACGAGTTCGCTCAGCAGATGAAGAAGATCATCAACGACTTCAAGGCCCGCTTCCTGAAAGCGGAGGACAAGGGGACGGCTGCCCCCACCGGCACCTGACCAGCGTGTTGATGAAGTAGCGTCGCCCCCCCGTGGCCGACGTAGGAGACGACAAACGCACCGGTTCTCGAGGAGTCCGTCGCAGACCAGAAGTTTCTCCGCGGGCTGCTAAGCGAAAGGTCCCGTCATGGCCAAGCCGCGCGCCATCGTCAAACGCCGCAAGACGGTCCGCAACATCCGTAAGATCACGCGGACCATGCAGCTCATCGCCACGGCGCGCTTCCAGGCGGCCTTCAACCGGGCCATGGCCACCAAGCCGTACACGCGGGAGCTGGCGGCCTTGGTGCGCGCCCTGGCCCAGGCGGCCGGAGACGTCCAACACCCCCTGATGCGTACCCCGGAGACGGTGCGCCGCTGTGACCTGCTGATCATCACCAGCAACCGCGGGCTGTGCGGCGGCTACAACACCGGCATCCTGCGCTGCGCCTTGGCCGAGCTCGAGAAGCTCGAACGGGAGCAGGTGGCGGTGGACGTCCGCATGGCGGGCAAGAAGGGCGCCGGCTACTTTCGCTTCCTGCGCCGCCCGTTGGCTGAGAGCATCACCCACGTCGGCGACCCGCCGCGCTTCGAGCAGGTGGAGCCGATCGCCAACGCCCTGATGGAGCGCTTCCAGAAGGACGAGACTCAGGCGGCCTACGTCGCCTACATGCAGTTCATCAGCGCCGGTCAGCAACGACCGGTCGTCATGCCCCTGCTGCCGCTGGCGCAGGAGGCGGAGACCGCCGAGGCGCCGGCCGAGCCGGCAGCTACCCGGGTAACCCTGCAATACGAGTTTTCCCCCGAGCCGCGGGAGCTTCTGGACGAGCTGTTGCCGGCCACTGTCCGCACGCGCCTCTTCCAGTGCTTCACGGACGCGCTGGTCAGCGAGCACACCGCGCGCATGGTGGCCATGAAGGCCGCCACCGACGCCGCGGGCGACATGATCCGCAGCCTGACGCAACAATACAACCGCGCCCGGCAGACGCAGATTACCATGGAACTCCTCGACATTGTGGGGGGGGCGAACGCGCTGGCGTAAGGAATGCAGAATTCAGAATGATGAATTCAGAAAGAAACTCCGGTGATTCCCGACACTCCGCGCCCGTCGCGAGTGACCCGCCGCAAAGACATCGAGGAGCGCACGCTGGCCTTCGCGGTGCGGATCGCCAAGCTTGTCAACGCTCTGCCGCGAAGCGTGGCAGGGGTGGTCATCGCGCGGCAGGTGATGCGAGCGGGCACCAGCATCTGAGCCAACGTTCGGGAGGGGCAGGCGGCACAATCCAAACGGGACTTCATCCGGCGCGTCAACATCGCCCGCGGCGAAGCCCACGAAGTCCTGTACTGGCTGAAGCTGATCGGCAGGGCGGGGCTGTTGTCAGAGAAACGCCTTTCGGCACTGGTCCAGGAAGCGGACGAGTTGGTCAGGATCCTGACGACTATTGTCAAACGCTCGCGGGCGACGAGCGAGCGCAGCCAATGACCGACGGACGGGTTTGTTGGGCAAGCATCAGAGTTCGGAGACCCTTTTCTGAATTCTGACTTCTTCTTTCTGCATTCGAGGTTTGGCCTATGAACGACGGCAACTACGGCACAGTCATCCAAGTCATCGGCTCCACCCTTGATGCCAAGTTTCCCGAGGAGCGGATGCCCAGGCTCTACAACGCGCTGAAGCTCGACGTGGAACGCACGGTGCTCGGGGCCACCACGCGCGAGACGCTCTGGTGTGAGGTGGCGCAACACCTCGGCGGCGGCAAGATTCGGGCCATAGCGTTGGGCTCCACCGACGGCGTGCAGCGCGGCGCCCAAATCCTGGACTTGGGCAGCGCCATTACCGTGCCCGTGGGAGAGGGGACCCTCGGGCGCGTCTTCAACCTGGTCGGCGAGGTCATCGACAGCAAAGGTGCCGTCCCACCGATGGACCGCCGCCCGATCCACCATGACCCGCCCGAGCTGGACGACCTTTCCTCGAAGACGGAGCTGTTCGAGACCGGCATCAAGGTCATCGACCTGCTCTGTCCGCTGGTGCGCGGCGGCAAGGCCGGCCTGTTCGGCGGCGCCGGCGTGGGCAAGACGGTCATCATCCAGGAACTCATTGCTCGCCTCGCCCGCTTCCACAGCGGCTACTCCTGCTTCGCCGGCGTCGGCGAACGCACCCGCGAGGGCAACGACCTGTGGCTCGAAATGCAGGAGGCCAAGATCGGCGACACCGGCAAGAGCGTCATCGACCAGACCGTCATGGTCTTCGGCCAGATGAACGAGCCGCCGGGGGCGCGGTTACGCGTGGCGCTCTCCGCGCTTACCATGGCCGAGTTCTTCCGCGACCAGACCGGGGCCGACACCCTGCTGTTCATTGACAACATCTTCCGTTTCTCCCAGGCCGGCTCCGAGGTCTCCGCCCTGCTGGGCCGCATGCCGTCGGCCGTGGGGTACCAGCCGACGTTGGCCACCGAAATGGGCGCGCTCCAGGAGCGGATCACGTCCACGCGCAAGGGGGCCGTCACCAGCATCCAGGCGATTTACGTCCCGGCGGACGACTACACCGACCCCGCGCCGGCCACCGCGTTCACGCACCTCGACAGCACGGTCAACCTCGAACGCGGCATTGCGGAGAAGGGCATCTACCCGGCCGTCGATCCGCTGGCGTCCTCCAGCCGCATCATTGATCCCAACTACATCGGCGAGCGGCACTACCGCGTCGCCCGCCAGGTCCAGCAGGTTCTCCAGCGCTACAAGGACTTGCAGGACATCATTGCGATTCTCGGCGTCGATGAGTTGAGTGCGGCCGACAAGATCATCGTCGCCCGGGCCCGCAAGATCGAACGCTTCCTGTCGCAGCCGTTCTTCGTGGCCGAGCAGTTCACCGGCTTCGCCGGCAAGTACACCTCGCGCGAGGACACGGTGCGCTCCTTCGAGGAGCTTTGCGAGGGTAAGTGGGACCAGCTCCCGGAGCAGGCGTTCATGTACGTCGGCGGCATCGAAGAGGCGGCCGAGAAGGCCGAGCGCCTAGCGAAGGAGTAGCAGCACGACCCCTCTCCCGGGAAGGGCGAGGGAGTATGACCCTCCTCCCTTTCAGGGAGGGGTTTGGGGAGGGTTGGACATGCGGTGGCCACCCGCCTGGGGATGCTGAGTTGCCCTCGGCGAAGCAACAACAGCGTGTGCCCGGCGGCTTTCGCGGCCTGCCCCCCTCACCCCGCACTCTCCCCCCAGGGGGAGAGGGGCAAGAGAAGAGTGCGAGATGGTTATGCCCAAGATCGAGACCTTCGAGTGTAACGTGATCACGCCGGAGCGGACCGTGCTGCAATGCCAAGCGCGTTTCGTCGCCTTCCCCGCCCACGACGGGGAGATGGGCATCCTGCCCAACCGCGCGCCGCTGGTGTGCCGGCTGGGCGTCGGCCTGCTGCGCATCGACGCCGAGACGGAGAAGCACGTGCTGTTGATCGAAGGCGGCTTCGCGCAAATGGCCCGCAACCGCCTGACGATTCTGGCCGAGCAGGCGAGTCGCGCGGGCGACATCGACGCGGGCGAGGCCGCGCGGGCCTTGGCCGACGCCCGGCAGATGCAGGCCACCGATGACGCCTCCACCCAACTCAAGGCGAGAGCCATCCAGCGCGCCCGCGCCCGCCAGCGCTTCGCCGCCCACGCGACGTGATCGCGGCCGGGCCGTTCCCACCAGGGGCGCCACTCCGCCGCCAGGGGACAGACGCCTGCACGAAGCGTCTGCGTAGGGGAGGCTCCGCCGCGTGCCTCAGCCGCCCTGAGGCCCGTAAGATGGGGCCTTCTCATTCACCTGAACCAACGTCAACGCCGTCCCGGTTCGGGTACGAAAGGCGGCGTCAGCGCGCTGGGCGCTCCGGGCACCGCTCGCGTAGATGCCCGCGGATGGTCTGGAGCAGGGTGGCGCTGTCGATTGGCTTGGTAGCGTAACCGTCACAGCCGGCCTGGAGACACTTGGCGCAATCACCTTCCATGGCGTGGGCGGTCAGCGCGATAATGGAGCCGACGTAGCCGGCGGCGCGGAGGCGTCGGGTGGCTTCGTACCCGTCCAGGACCGGCATCTGCATGTCCATCAGCACTACGTCAAAGCGTGCATCCGGCGGCGTGTGATGGGCGTCGGCCGGCACGCCGACGAGCCGGTCCACGGCGGCCCGCCCGTCCCCCACCACCTCGACTTCAGCGCCCGCGCGTCTCAGGATGAAGGAAAGCAAACGCTGATTGTCAGGGGCGTCCTCCACGAGCAGGACACGACAGTCGAGCGGTTCGCTGAGAGGGCTCGACGTGACGCCGGTGTCCGTTGGGTGCGCCTGTTCCGTCAGCGACGGCTCCGCGAGCAGAGGAACCCCCTCCAACGGGCCCGCGGGTACGAGCAGTCGGAACGTTGTGCCGCGGCCCACTTCGCTCTCCACGGCGATCGTTCCGCCGAGGTTCTCGGCCAGCCGCCGGCTGATGGCCAGTCCCAGGCCGGTACCGCCGAAGCGACGCGTGGTGGAGCCGTCCGCCTGCCGGAACGGCTCGAAGATGACGGCCAGTTGCGTCGGCGCGATGCCGATGCCCGTGTCGCTGACGGCGAACTCCAGGGTGGGGCTCGCGCCGCCGTCACCGGCCGGGGGGGTACCGTCCAGGAACCGCACCCGGAGCCGCACCTCCCCTTGCTCTGTGAACTTGAGTGCATTGCCCATCAGATTGATGAGGATCTGCCGCAGGCGCGTCGGATCGGTAAGGATCGTCTCGGGCAGGGGACCGCGCAGCTCCGCGCCCAGTTCGAGCCCCTTGGCCTCGGCGCGGACCTGCATAAGTGAACACACGTCGGCGACCACTTGCACCGGCGAGCAACGGACGCTCTCCAGTTGCAGGCGCCCGGCCTCGATCCTGGAGAGGTCCAGGATGTCGTCAATGATCTGCAGCAGGTGCCGGCCGTTCGAACGTATCGTCTGTACGTGCTGCTGATTCTCGGTTCGAATGGTGCAAGCCTTGTGCTCGGGACAGCGGGGTGCTGCAGGTGAGATTCTCGTACAAGAGATCCGCGAAGCCGGTTATGGCCGTCATGGGCGTGCGGATTTCGTGGCTCATGTTGGCCAGGAAGGCGCTCTTGGCCTCGGTGGCGGCGTGGGCGTCGTGGACGGCGGTTTCGCGGTCCCGCAGGGCGGCCTCCAACTGCTCGGTGCGCTCGGCCACGCGCTGCTCGAGAGTGGCGTGGACGGCGTGGATTCGGGCGGCCAGGAGGTTGAAGCTGCGGCCCAGCACGGCGATCTCGTCATTGCCCGACACTTCCATCGGGGTAAGGCAGACGTCCTCGGGCTGCCGAGCGGCCTCTTCGCAGTGGCGGGCCATGCGGGCCAGACGGGTACTCACGACCCGGCGGAAGACCAGACCCACGATGCCGAACACCGACATTACGCCCAGTACCAGGATCGCGCCCTCTCCGGCCAGCGACCGCCACAGCGTCGCCTGAATGTCGTCCGTTGGCAGGGCCACCGTGTCCAGGGCGACGACCTGTCCGAGGGGGCGATGGAACCCGGCCTCGGCGCCGTAGCGCTCCACCAGTGAGCGGGGAGCATCCTGCGGCTCTCCGTGGCACTTCAGGCAACTCTTCTCCATCCGCCGCGCCCGGAAGCACGCAAGGTAATGGCGGCCGTTCATCTCCAGGGGACCGCACCAGCGGTCGATCTCGGGGTGGGCGTTGAAGTACTCGACGAAGCGTGCCTCCTCCGGGCCGGCCTGATTCACCGGGTTGCGCGGTCGGTCGGACGAGAACTTCAGCAGCCAGTCCGGGAACTCCTGCTGCACCCCCTCGAAAATCGTCCGGGCAACGTAGCTGCTGGACATGAGCTCGGGAACGAACTCGTCCTCCCCAAGCTGCTGCGGGATGCGCGGGCGGATCTCCTTGCTCACGTAATCGCGGATGGCCAGATTGAACGCCAGGCCCAGTTCCGCCTGCTGGTGCGTCAGGTCCACGACGTGCCGCTGCGTGCCGACGTAGACGCGATGGAGCATGAACACGACGAACAGACCGGCCACAACCCCGGCCGGCAGTAAGAAACGCGTCGCTACGCTGCGCATGGAGTCTCCCTCGGCATCGCCCACCGCATCCCTGAGTACGCGGGAGCGAAATCGCGCCGCCGCGGTGCGCAGATGCTGCCCGGTACGTGCAAGGGTCTCCGGCGAGTGGTTCCCGCATGCGTACGCGGGTCCCTGAGAGTCCCCCCGCCGATTCCCCGCTGCGGTCCTGCGCGTCTGCGAACCGCGTCTACCCCGACGCAACCTTTACCTAACCAGTCGGCAGGACGGCCAGGCGCCGTGAGATCAAGCACCCATGGACATGCTTATGGGACGGCCGTGCGGCGCCTGTGCCTTCACCGCGCGCCCGACGACTCCGGCGGACGCCGGCCGGGGTGATGGTGGACGTGTCGGAGGCGATAAACCGGCCGCCCCCGGCTCTCGTGGTAGACGCGCACCAGCAACTCCGCCACGATGCCGAACAGCACACACTGCACCGCGAACGAGCACAGCAGCGCCGCCAGCGGCACCAGCACATTGCGGTTGAGGTTCAGCCCGTCCGGGTGCCCGAAGTGTCCGTACTTCTGGCCGATCGCCACGCCCAGCAACACCAGCGCGAGGATGAGCGTCCACATCGCCAGCTTGCCGAAGAAGTACAACGGCTTGGTCATGTAGGTGCCGAGGAACTTGACGGTCACCAGGTCCAGCAGCACGCGCACGGTGCGTCCCAGGCCGTACTTTGTGCGCCCGCGCGTGCGCGGCCGGTGGTTGACCTCCATCTCCGTGATGTGCGCCCCGTGCCAGACGGCCAGCGCCGGCAGGAAACGGTGCAGCTCGCTGAAGAAGCTCACCCCTTCGAGCACCTCCCGCCGGTAAACCTTCAGCGTGCAGCCGAAGTCGTGGATCCGCACCCCAGTGACCTTACGGATCAGCGCGTTGGCCAATGACGAAGGCACCTTGCGGGTCAGCCAGCGATCATGCCGGTTCTTGCGCCAGCCGCTGACGATGTCGCAACGCGGCGGACCCTCCAGCTTCGCCAGCAACGCGGGGATGTCGCGCGGGTCGTTCTGCAAGTCGCCGTCCATCGGAATGATGACGCGCCCGCGGCTGTAGTCGAACCCCGCGGCGATGGCGGCCGTCTGGCCGAAGTTCCGCCGCAACTCGAGAATCACGACGCGCGGGCAGTGGGCGGCGGCCGCCCGGAGTCGCTCCAGGCTTTGGTCCGTGCTGCCGTCGTCGATGAAGAGCAGCTCGTAATCGAGCCGAGTGCCGTCGAGGACTTCGCGCAGCTCGGCCAGCAGCGGCCCGACGTTCTCCTCTTCGTTGTGAATCGGGATGATCACGGACAGGTCACAGAAGGTCGGCGCCGGGCCGGGCTCGGCATCGGTCCGCGTCGCTACCTGCATGGGGCGTGGTTCGGACACCGGCAACATGCCTTCAGAATCTCACCAACTCTTCCGTATGCTCCGACTCCTTCACGACGGAGCCGGCGAATCGGCATCCGTAGCCGCCCGCCGCGGGCCCAGCACGTAGAGCACCCCGGCCGACCCGACCTCCGCCAGGGTCCAGATCACCCGCAGCAACAGCGATGCTACCACGGCCGAGGCAACGCCGAAACCCGGCGACAGCAACTCGATGATGATAAGCTCCCGAATCGCGATGCCGGAGGGCATGAAGGGAACCAGGAAGCCGCCCGTCGTGGCGAGCGCTGCGGCCGCCGCTGCCCACAGGCAGGCCGTCGCGGACGTGACCTCGACGCCGATGCCGTGCAGGACCGCGACCATGCTCGCGCCCCACAGCATCCACCCGCCGCCGATCAGGACCAACCCCATGCCGAGTGTTCGCGCTCGGACGCGCGGAATGCAATTGCCCCGCCGGGCGCGAAACGGCAGCGTCAACAACCGGGCGAGTCGGGAAAACACGGCCGGGTACAGCAGCGCCGCCAGCCCGACCGCCACGGCACCGGCCGCCACGCGCCATTGCCACGGCCCTGCCGGCGCACCCAGTAGGCACACGAAACCGAACGCGGCACCGACGGCCATCTGCGCCATCGTCTCGTAGACCGACGTCATGCCTAACAGCAGCGGCTCACCGGCGGTGCGCCCCAGCAGGCTCGCCCGAAAGACCACGACCCACGCCTTGCCCGGTACATACTTGCCCACGCTGCCGGCGAAATACGCGCGCAACGCCGTCCGCCGCGTGACCTCCACACCCGAGTCACTCAGGACGCGATGCCAGAACAGCCCGTACAGGGCCGCCCCACCCAGAAACATCCCCGCCGCCAGCAGCAGCCAGCCCGCCTGGACGCGCGTCGCCCACTCGCCTTCCTGCCGGGCATTCAGCTCGGCCAGCAACGACCACACGCGCCACCCCACCGCGAGCAGCACGGCCGCCATCAGCACCGGCTTCGCCCAACGCAGCCACCGGCGCCACGAGCTCGGCGCCTGAGGGCAGCAGGAGCCTGGCCCGTTGCCCCTCTCCCCCACGGGGGAGAGGGTAGGGTGAGGGGGCGAAGCCGCAGCCCGCGCGGCGTCATGGATGCTCGCGCCTGAGGTTTCGGCAGCCGGCAGGGTGGAGCCGCATAGACCCCCACCCTCCCCCGCCCCCTCCCCTGGAGGGAGGGGGGCGCTGGAACACCGGCTACTCTTCGAGGTGGACACGGGTGGTTTCCGGTTCCGGGGGCGGGGTCACGGTCGCCTGCAGCTTCGCACTCGGCGGCGTAAGGGGTGGCTCGGGCCACGGCGGGGGCTGGTTGCCGAAGACCACGAACTGGCTTCTCTTAGAGCCCACGCGGGTCTGTAACCACAGGTACGTAGGCGGCCAGGGGCGTTCCGAGGCCGCCAGCATGGGCGGGCCCTCGGTCAAGAACCGGACGTAATGCTCTCGCGCCGCGACGAAGAGAACCAGGGCCGGCTCCGCTAGTTGCCTGGTCATCTCGTCGAAGACGAGCCGCTCCTCGCGTGCCAGCGAACGCTGCCCGCCTTGCTCCTCAAGCAGTTTGAGCTGGTCGATGACGCGCGGGAACCGCACGCCGCTGTGCCAGATGATCCGGGGGTCCTGCTGGGCGACCTGGCGCAGCGCCGCCCGCTGCCCCACATCCAGTTGCTTGAGTTGTGCGGCGAAATCCCGCGCGGGCGCCTCAGCCCCCAGCATCGGCATCAGCGCGCACCAGCACACGCAGAACGCCAGCCACATCGTGCCCACAATGGCACCGAATGATGCCCCACGCCGGTGGCGCTGGTACAGCCATGCGGCCGTGGCTGCCCCCAGGGCAACCACGCCGGCCGTGCCGGCGTACGCCGGCCACAGCAGGTCCCACGGTGCTTGCACGACGCCGTGCTCGCGGTGCCACCAACGCAGCACGAAGAAGCCCGCGACGCAGCCGGTCGGCACCAGAACCAACGCCAGCCACGCGATCAGCCGGTCCCGCCCCGGCGCCCGCGCGCCTTCCGGATCAAACACGCGGGCCAACTCGATCCCCAACAGGATCAGCACCGGTGGCAGCGCCGGCAGGAAATACCGCGTCTCCTTCCCCACCGAGGCCGTGTAGAACACCAGCAGGCTGACAAACCAGATCAGCAGGAACCACACCCCGTCACGGTGCACCTCCGGCCGGCGCCGCAACGCCCCCAGCAATGCCCCCGGCACTGATAGCGTGAACGGCAACGTGTAGACGGCCAGCGGGATGAGATAGTAAAAGTAGCAATACCACGCCCCTTGACCCTCCACATTGGGCAGGTCGCCGGTGAACCGATCAAGGTACTCCACCCGCCACTTCGCCAGGGCGTTCGGCTCGCTCAGACACGCCACCACCGCCCAGGGCAGCCACGGCAGCAGGAACAGCAGCACGCCAACTAGGTGCCAGCCGTTCCACAGGTCCTTCCAACGGTTCCGCAGCACGACGTAACAGACCATCGGCACACCGACGCAGGCGATCGGCATCGGCATCTTGTAGAGCATGCCCAGCCCGGCCGTCAGGTAGCCCAGCAGGAACAGTGTGCCGCGCCGCTGGGATGAATCGTCTTCGTTGAATGCTGCCCAGAAACTTGCCAGCGACGCCGCCACCAGCGTGGCCAGCCCCAGATCGCTGCCGCCACGGTGCGACCACGTCAGCACCAGCAGGCTCGACGCTGTGGCAAACCCCGCGAAGACAGCCACGCGGGTGCCACCGATGCGCGCCGCCAGCAGGTACACGGTGAGTACGAGGAGCACCGCCCAGCACGCGTTGGGTAACCGGGCCGACGCCTCGTCCACCGGCGTGCCGCGCAGGTAGCTCGCCAGAATCACCGCCCAGTATGGACCGGGCGATTTCTGCATCCGCGTCTCGCCCGAGAACCGCGGCACGACCCAATCACCGCTCTCCCGCATCTCCCGTGCGGTCTGCGCCACCCAGCAGCCGGTGATGTCCAACTGGCTTCCGTCGCCCAGCGCGAAGAACGCGACCACGGCCGTCCAGCCGACCAGCGCCAGCAGCCAGGCGGTCCGTGCGGTCGACCAGTCTCCGCCATGCCGAACCGGCGCGGCTCCTGCGGCGGCGGTCGTAGCGGCGGTCGGTCCGGTAGCGGCCGCGGGAGCGGTGGGGAAGGCAGGAAGAGTACGGAACGGAACACCGGGCCCCGCTCCGCTTGCCTGACCGGCGCGCGGACTCCACGCGCGCACCGGCCCCGTGAGCGGCGGCGTAGGGGGCCCACTTGCCGCAGGTTCTCCCGGTTCGGAGGATTTCGGTGCATCGGCGTGCATCGGTTGTCCTTGTGCTGTTGCGTTGCGGGCAGCGTTCGTCACGTCAGTCCGCCGGCGTCAGAAACTGATGGTTCCCGCCGTTCCGTCCACGGTCACCGCTGCCCCGCTCGGCACCAGGGCAAGCAGATCCTCTTGCGTCGAACACACCACGGCGACGCCGGCGACGATCGCTCCTTCCACGATGTTCGGGTCCGCTTCCTTCATCAGCACCAGCGCGGCCGGTTGCCGCTGCTGCTTCGCCAGCACCATCAACACCAGGCAGCCGCCGGACGATCCCTTCGTCTCCGGGTAAATGAGCACCCTGCCGGCGATCGACTCGCCCGCGTGCTCGTGCCCCTTGGCGATGATCACACCGGTGTCCATGTCCACGTCGCCCAGAAACGAGAACGCCTTCCGGCAGACGAGAGCAGGGCCTGCAACGCTGCCTTTGACAATGCCACGGGCCTGGATCGTTCGCATGCGTGCCTCTCATTCGCGGGACGCCCGGGTGATCCCACCGGGCGGCAATGTATCCGCTGGCCGCTGACTCGTTAAGCCCGTCCGTCCACGGCCGCCCGCAGGCAGTCGTCCCGGTTCCGCAGGGCGGTCTTGCAGCCGATCAGGTCACCAACGTAGCGGGCCATCTTGGTGGAATCCGTGACCATCGCCCGAATCTGCGGCGTGGGCAGACCGTGCTCGTGGCAGGTCGAGATGCGCATGTGGCTTTCCACCGGGCAACAGTCGCTGACGACGAAGCCACCGGCCGCCTCGATCCGCGGCACAATCCCCTCCCACTGGCCCGCCTGCCTGGTCATGCGGTTCGTGCATACCCACAGCCGCACGTCAGCATGGACGCGCTTGCCCTGGGCGGCGAACCAGTCGGCCACGTGGCGCAACTGCTCCAGCGTGGCATGCGGGCAGCCGAGCGTGACGAAGTCGATCGTCTCGCCGGCCCCCACGGTGGTCAGCTTGTCGTACGCCGCCTGCAAGTCCTTGCGGGTGACAGTGTAGGTGGCCTTGGGGGAGGCGCCGGCGAAGGCCTGCTCCACGCTGTCCGCCTCGGCCGTGTTGCCCGGGGCGTGGAACAGCGTCACCGAGCCGCTGGTCGCGAGGGCGGCCGAGAGCGCCAGCAACTGCGTTGGCGTCGAGCGCGGCAGGCCGTCCAGCACCGGCACTTCGCTGCCCACGAGCGCGCCGACGTGGAAACCCAGCGCGGAGTAATCGCTCTCGTGCTTCAGATCATCCGGTGTCAGATGCAGCTTGAACAGGTGCGTGCCGCGCCGGCCCGCATCGAGAAGGTATCCCATCAGCGGGTACTTGCCGGTCACCGCGGAATACCGCGTGAAGATGCCGCCGCGATTGGTCCGCGCACCGAGCACGGAGTTGAAATACACAATTGCGGACGACTCTACGGATATGATATGCGAACCCTTCGGCGGTACGAAGCCCAGCCACTGCGGCGTGCAGGTATACGTCCCCAGCACGCCCATGCGCCGATGCGCATCCACAACCTGGGCCTGCAAGTCATACAGCGCCCGCGGGCAGCCCAGCTTGTCCCACTGGTCCAGGTCGCACGCGAGCGTCGAGCTGGTGGTCGGGATGCAGACGCGCGCGCCGGTGCCGGCATACTCGACGGCGTCCTCGACGTTGCCGCGGTAAATGGACATCTCCGCCGGGTAATGCGCGTAGATGACGTCCACAAACCGTTCGGCCCCGAACGCCTCGCCGAACTGCACCAGATAGTCCAGGGCTTTGGCGAGCACCGGCCCGCGCTGCCCGTCCAGCATGTGCCTCTCTTCAGCGGTGAGATTCATTGGCCCCTCGCAGCGCTCCTCCTCAGTCCGCCAGGAACTTGACGATGAACAGCAGCGCCCAGAACCCGAAAAACATCTTCATGGCCGCGATGCCGACCTTACGGTCCAGCTCCTTTGCCACCAGCGTTTCGTACCCGCGTGCCCGCAGGGCCCGGTCAATGTCCTCGATCCAGACGTGGGCACACAGAGCGGGAACCATAAGGAGCAGCGCGAGGCCACCCGAGCCGAGCAAAACGATGATGATGACCCACCGCCAGACCTCGCCCGAGACGAAGGGGACATCGACAAACGATGAGAACATGAGCATGCACGCGCCTACCTCCGTATATATCAGCCGCGCCGCCCGGCGCTGGTGGCGCAACAAGGTCTCGACGGACGTCGTCTCCGGGTACTGCCAGATCACAACCTTTCGCAGACGGGCAAGCATCGCAGGTGTCCCGCCGCCCCGAAACTACCAAGGTCGTACTACGATCCGGGCGCCACCGGCAGCAGCACGCACGACGCGTGCTGGGCATCATGATACACACGGTTCCGCGCCACCACGACGCGCGTGGCGCTGCCCGGCGTTTCCAGCGTATTTGTGTGGGCCGCCAGCTTGGGCACGGCCGCCGAGGCGACCTCCAGGCGCAGACAATGCCCCTTGTAAACACGGATACTCGTCGCCCACATGTCGATCTTCACCTGGACGATCCGGCCCGGCTTGACCGGCTCGGCTCTCTCCAGCGAGTTCCGCACTGCCAGGCGCAGGTTGCCATCGCACAGTTGCCGCGCCAGGCCGTGGGGATGCACGTCGCAGAGCTTGGCGCAGAACTCCGTGTCCTCGGCCGAACTGGAGACCCACAGCTCCGCAAACACCCGCCCGCAAAGCACCATGTCCTCTTTCAGAGGAGCTGTTGTATAGCACAACACATCGTCGCGACGCTCGACGGGGCGGGCATCGAACGGGCCGCCGACCTGCAACGTCCCGGCATCGTACAAATAGGGCGTCGGGTCATCCGGGTCATACGTGTATTCATCGTAAGAGTCCTGCTCACCCCGCGGCGCCTGCGGGCTCAGGGCCCCATCGCCGAGCAGGCTGTTGGCGCGCCCCTGCGAGCCGAGGTAAAACGGTGTCGCCTGTGTCCCCGGCGGCGGCCAATCGTCGAAGTCGTGCCACGTATTGCTGCCCATGACAAAGAGGTGGGCGCGCGGCCGCCCGCCCCAGTTCTCCGGCCGGCCGCCAATCTGCTTGTCCAGCCAGTCGAGAATGAAGCCATTAATATCAATGACCTCTTGCGGTCCGAAGTCCACGCCCGGCACGACGGTCTTCGTGTTCGTCGCGTGCGGCCAGGGCCCGATCAGCGCATACTGTTCATCCCTGCTCCGGGCGAGCCGGCGGGCGTTGGGGAAGTTGTTGTATGTGCTGGCCCCGTCGTCATCATACCAGCCGCAGATGTGCAGAGCGGGCACGTCCAGTTCGGCCATGCGGTGCATGTAGCACGCGCGCTGCCAGTAGTCGTCCTTCGTGGGATGCTCCAGCCACGCGCGCCACGGCTTACTGACGAAACCCAACTGCTCATCGAGGCGATTGAGCGGTCGAAACTTGTATAGCGCTTCCCAGTTGTACTGCCCGACGTCCTGGTTCGTCCGCCCGTGAACAAGCACGGCCCAGGTGATCATGCTCCAGAAGACAGACCCGTTCTGCCACGGCACGTTGACGACGGGGTCCGGCAGGGCCACGACGGGGATGATCGCCTTGACGGCCGGGTGATGCCCGAAGGCGCCCATCCATACGCAGTAGCCCTCATAAGAACGGCCCATCAACGCGATGTTGCCGTTGCAGAACGCCTGCCCGGCGAGCCACGCCTGGGCGGCCAGGCCGTCGTCGTGTTCGTGGAAGAAAGGCTCCCACTCGCCTTCGCTGTCGTAGCGCCCGCGAACGTCCTGGATCGCAACGGCGTAGCCATTGGCCGCGAAGGCGCGCCCCAGCGGGATCTTCTTGACCGGATCGTTGTTGTTATACGGCGTGCGAATCAGCACGCACGGCCAAGGACCGGCTGCGTCCGGCAGATACACGTCGGTGGACAGCCGCACCCCATCGGGAAGCGGACACTTCACGTCGAGCCGCACTTTGACGCCATACTGAGGACGATTCGCCACCTTGCACCTCGCTTCCGCCCGCAGCCCGAACTGGGGCCGACGGGTTAGAGCGATTGTAGGCCGGCAGGTGTAGTGAGCAAGTGGCCGCGCTCAGCTTCAGTACCATGTCCTCACCCGCCGCAGGCGGGGGTGGCACGTGGGCGGGTGTAAGAACAGGCTTACCCGCGACTGCTGTCGCGCGAAAGCATGGCACCCAGGCGGGCATAGACGCTGGAGACGTGGGGGCAAGGGGGCGGCGCGGGGTTCAGGCGGCCAGGTGAACCGGGGCGCTACGGCGGGTTCTGCGGTGTCGGCCGGGCAGCGGCTTCGTCGAGGCGTTCCAGCGCCTCGCGCGAAGGCACGTACTTAGGGTCAATAGCCAGCGCCCGACGGAAGTACTCCGTCCCGCGCTCGCGCTCACCGAGTCCAACGCAAGCCACCCCCAGCCCGTGCAACACCGCGACCTCAGTGGGGCCCAGCGCCAGGGCCTGCTCCAGGTGGGTGCGTGCCGAAGTGTAGTCGTCACGCTGCAGCGCCAGCACGCCCAGGTTGTACAGGGCCCCGACGTTTCGCGGGTCCAGCCTCAGCACCCACTCGAAGTGGCGCTGGGCATCGTCCGTCCGCTGCATACCCAGCAGCAGCGTAGCGTAGGAGTAACGAATCACAACAGTCGCCGGATCGGCGGCCAAGGCCTGTTCATACAAGGCACAGGCCTCCTCTCCCTGACCCCGCAGTTGCCGGATCTCCGCCAGCAGGCTCAGCGACCCGGCATCATTGGCGTCCCGCGCAACCGCCTCCGTCAGCAACCGCTCCGCCTCGTCAAACCGCTGCAGGTGAAACAGCGTCCGGGCCAGATCCAGCCGGATTCGAGCGTGCTCCGGCGCCAGTGCCCGCGCCCGCTGCAGGGGCACGAGCCCCTCGACCGCGCGACCCGACTTGCTGAGCAACCTGCCCAGGAACCACTGCTGCTCCGCATCCTCCGGCCGCAGGGTGACTCCCTGCTGCTGCTGCATAATCGCCTCCGCGGTCCTGCCCTGCTTGTTCAGGGCAGAGGCCAGGTGAAACCGCAACGCTGCCCGGTCAGGCTGATCAAACCCGGCCGCCCGATTAGCGAACCCCACCAGCACGCCGCCCAACAGGGCGACCCCGGCGGCAACGGCCAAACGCGATCGTGCTCGCCCGCGCACCACTTCAACCGCAACCCACGCCGCCAGCACGACCAACGTCGGCAACGCCACCACCCGATAACGCGGCGAATAGAAGAAGACGATGACCACTGCCCAGGGCACCCCGAGCAGCAGCAGCCCCGGGGCGTTACGTATCGGGTGACGCAATGCCACGACCGCTCCCAGCACTGCCAAGCCGGACACCCACGCCACCGGCAGCGGCGTCAGCCACAGACACCACGCCAGTCCCGCCGCCATCTCCGCTCGTGGCTCATAGATATCACCGTATCCGTCTCCGACCAGAAACCAATACGCTTTGGTGGCCGCCAGCCGCACCGCCCGCCGGGGGTCACCACGCCAGTAGTCCCAGACCTGTCGTCGGTAGTAGCGATCCACGTCTCTCCAGGAGGGCTCCACGCCCGTGGCCTGGCGCACTTCGCAGGCGGCATCCTCATGCATTCGGCCACGGACCGCGCTGATACCCGGCAGGAGGGTGTACTCGCCGCGCGAGCCCGGGTAGTTGCCCTGGCGCAGGGTAATGCCGCCGCCCGCGCGGACCAGGTACAGCTCGCCCCCGGCCGCCAGGTTGTGGACGGTCGCAGGCGCAATGCTCACCAGCGCCGCCGCCAGCGTCATCAGCGCGCTACGCACGCCGGCACGGCGGTTCGGGCATTCCAACAGCACGCACATCGGCACCAGCACCAGCAGCAGCACGCCCGGGGCATAGGCAAGGCAAAACAGCCCCAGCACGACTCCCGCCGCCACGGCCCGCCAGGTACTCCACGTATCCTGCAGCCGTGTCAGCAGAACCCAAAGCAGTGCGGCCAGCAACAGTTCCCAGCTTCCGCTCAGCACCCTCAGGGCGAGCGACGCCGGGTCCAGCAGCAGCAACAGCAGCACTGCCGCCAACAGCCCCGGCAGTGCCCCGCATCGCCGCCGTGCACCGAACGCAGTCAGGCAGGCCGCACTGATCGTCGCCAGCGTCTGAAGGACGTACAGCAGCGGCAAACCGCCCCCGAGCGCCCGAACCAGACCAACCAGGTACGGATAGAACGGTGCCGAGAAGAACGGTTCCTGCTCGGTGAGTTGGCCCGCGGCGATCCGTTCTCCCCACTCCCAGTAAGTACGGGCATCGTTGATCGGCACGGCCGACAGGGGATTGCGCTGTACGTACTCGTACAGAATGGCCAGTCGGCAGAGCAGGCTGACGGCGCAGATCACCACCAGGATCAGCGTGAAGTGCTTCGTTGCCCACACCGGTTGGGCCGTGTCTCCCGAGGCCCTCCGGTCAGACACGTTGCCCGGCACGGACGCCGGGGGAGTCCCGCGCTCAGTCTGGGCGACCTTGGCCCTTCGTGCCGGCCGGTCGTGTTGGTCCTTACGTGGCACCTTTATGATCTCCGCGGCCCCGGCTACCTCGCGCAGGCAACCGTACATCGCCCGCTAGAACCGGTCCAGGGCCGCCTGGTCCGTGGAACGCTCCAACACGACCCGCTACACGCCATCGGGCAGCGGGCACTTCACCTCGAGCCGCACCTTGACACCACTCTGAGGACGATTTGCGACGTTGTACCTCGGCCGTGCGGGGCCGACGCCACTTCGGTTGCCCGCCGATTTCATCACGGACGGCCACGTGGGCCGTGGCGCTACGGCGGGTTCTGCGGCGTCGGCCGGGCGGCGGCTTCGTCGAGGCGTTCCAGCGCCTCGCGCGAAGGCACGTACTTAGGGTCAATAGCCAGCGCCCGACGGAAGTACTCCGCCCCGCGCTCGCGCTCGCCGAGTCCAACGCAAGCCACCCCCAGCCCGTGCAGCACCGCGACCTCGTTGGGGTTCAGCGCCAGGGCCTGCTCCAGGTGGGTGCGTGCCGAGGCGTAGTCGTCACGCTGCAGCGCCAGCATGCCCAGGTTGTGCAGGGCCCCGACGTGTCGCGGGTCCAACCTCAGCACCCACTCGAATTGCCGCCGGGCATCGTCCGGTCGCTCCAGGCGCAGAAGCAGGTTGGCGTAGGCGTACCGAATCACCACGGCTGCCGGGTCGGCGTCCAAGGCCTGCTCATAGAGCGCGCAGGCCTCCTCGCGTTGACCGCGCAGTTGTCGGATCCCCGCCAGCAGGCTTAGTGACCCGGCATCATTGGGATCCTGCGCGGCCGCCTCCGCCAGCAGCGGCTCCGCCTCGTCAAACCGCCGCAGTTGAAACAGTGTCCGGGCGAGATCACGCCGGACTCTGGCGTCCGCCGGCGCCAGAATCCGCGCCCGCTGCAAGGGCACCAGTGCCTCGACCGGGCGACCCGCCTTGATGAGCAGCTCGGCCAGGGACCGCTGACCGTACACGTCCGCCGGCCTCAGACTCACTCCCTGCTGCTGCTGCGCGATCGCCTCCGCGGTGCGGCCCTGCTGATCCAGGGCGTAGGCCAGGTGGAACCGCAACGCGGCCGGGTCCGGTTCGTCAAAGCCCTGCGCCCGGTTCACGAAGCCAAGGAGTATGCTCACGGCCAGCAGCGCACCGGTCGTCGAGGCCAGGACGGGCCGGGCGCGCCAGGGCATGCTGTGCGTGACAGCCCAGGCGGCGGCGATCACCATCATGGGCACCGCGGGCAGACGAAACCGCGGTGAGTACCAGAACAGGACCACCGTGACCAAGGGTACCGCGAACAGCAGCAGCTCGGGAGCATAGCGCCCGGGGTGCCGCAGCAGCAGCCCGAAACCCAGCAGGGCCGGGCCGAGCACCCACGGCACGGGAAGAGGCGTCCAGCGCAGTCCGCAGCCCCACCCGGCGTCGATCTCCGCCCGCGGCTGGTAGATGTCGCTATAGTTGCGCGACGACAGGAAGTAGTATGCTTTGCGCGCGGCCAGCTTCAGGGCGGGGAGAGGGTGATCCCTCCAGTAGTGGTACGTTTCTTCTCGGAAGTAGCGATCCACCTTCTTCCAGCTTGGCTGCTCTCCCGTTGCCACGCGGTACATCCGGGCGGCGTCGGCGTGCATGTCCTTACGGTGCACACTCATTTCCGGAAGCGGAGCATACGCGCCGTTCGCGCCCGGATGGTTGCCCAACCGCAACGTCACACCGCTCACTGCCTGTACCCAGAACAGCTCTCCACACGCGTGCCAGTTGTGCACCGTCGCCGGAGCAATGACCGCTCCGGCCGCCGCCAGCGGAACCACGGTCCGCCACAGGTCGCGCCGTCGGCGCGGCGAGTGCAGGAACAGTACCGCGGCCACGGGAACCACAAGGAGCAGCGCGGGCGCATACGCCAAGCACAGCAACCCCAACGTCGCCCCGCTTGCCAGCAGGCGCCCGACTGATGCCCGCGCCTGCGCGGCTAGCAGCGCTGCCCACGTCACCGTCACCAGAAGCAGATGCAGCGAACCCGGCAACACGCGCAGCGACGCCGACACCGGCTCCTGCAAGAGCAGGAACACCGCCGTGGCCAGCAGCCCCGTCAGCGCGCCAAAGCGCTTTCGCCCCACGCAACCCAGCAGCCCCGCCGTCGCCAGGTCCAACAGAACCTGGAGTACGTACACTGCTGCCAGCCCGCCCCCGCCCACCCGCACCAGCCCCAGCAAGTACGGATAGAGCGGCGCGGAAAAAAAGGGCTCCTCCTGGAGCAGGTGTCCGGCCGCCACGCGCTCCGCCCAGGCCCAATACGTCTCGGCGTCGTTGATCGGCGTGCCTGCCAGGGGGTTCCGTTGCACATAGTCGTACACAACGGCCCCTCGCCACGCCAAGGCGACCACGCCCATGACCACGAGAATCAGCGCGAAATGCCGCGGTGCCCAGGACGGTTCGACCCCCACCGAGGACTCGGCGCCGGCCGGTGTCGGCGCGGTCTTCCGCACCGCATCCGCAATCCTGGACTGTCTGTCCAGTGTGCCCCTAGATCGCCCCATAGCTCTTTCCCGCTGTCGCGGCTGCCTCACGCAGGTAACCGCACATCGCCCGCAGAAACCGTTCCATGGCCGCCCGGTACGTGAAGCGCTCCAGGACCACCCGCCGCATCTGCTCGGTAAGCTCCCGGCGCAGCGGCTCCTCCGTCAGATACCGATTCGCCAGACGAGCAAAGTCCTCCGGACCATCGAAAATGATCTCGCGGAAGCGCGGAAACGCCTCCTCGGCGTACTCGCACTCCCCGGCGATCTGCAAGTCGGTCAGGATGGCCGGATCAGCGGGGTCAAGCTGGTCAAGCCACTCGCCGCAGAACGCCCGCAGATGGCCGCCCAACTGCTCGTCCGGGTGCGTCAGCAGCTCTCGCGTCGTGCGGATGTTCAGTTCCGCAATACGCGCCAGCAACGCCCGCAGTCGCGGCGCCCGCAGCGTCGGCTCGGCCTGCCGCGTGAGGAAGAACCCCCCGGCCGCCAATCCGTCCAGCGAACGCTGGTGAATGAACCCGGCCGGCATCAGTTGCAGGTTGATCCGCGAGGCACGGTAGATGCACAGCAGCTCCCGCCCGTTTTCCGCGGGCCCGGCCGCAAACTCCGCCAGCGTCGGGTGGCGGTCCCAGCCGTTCCCGTACAGACGCAACGTGTGCCCCCCCGCGCGAGCCCAGGCCGCCACCCACTCCAACGCCTCGTGCCGGAACAACCGGTCGCCCAGGCGCCAGAGGTACCAGGAAATCAGCCGGCCGCGCAGTCCCTCGTCGGTCAGGGTCACGCCGCAGCGGTCCAACGCCTCGCGCAGCACGGCGTAGGGAATCTGCCCGCCGATCTCCCGGTGCTTCGCCAGCCGCGGCGGAAACAGCTCGTGGAGCGTGTCCAGCAGCCGCACCAGCGCAGGGTTGCCGCTCACTCGCGCTCGCTCCTCGTCATGGAACTGCCGCGCCGTCTGCGACGCATGGCTGACGTAGGACACGTCACAGGCGTACCGCTCCTGCTCGGCCGGCGTCAGCGGCGGGCCGCTGAACTGCTCCGGCGAGGTCGGAATGCGCACGTTCAGATACTGCCGCGGATTGCATCCCGCGCGGACGAACGCGCCCTTCGAGTAACCGACGATGAAATCATGCCATGCCACCCCCCGCATGTTCTGCGGCGTGCACACGTGCGGCAACTGGTCCTGGTCCCACGTCAGCAGCGGCAGGTTGGCGGGCAGAATGCCCGGAAACTCCGGTCGCAAATGGTCGAGCACCAAGTACACATCCGGATCCGACTCGCGGATGGCCGCGTGGTGCGTCAGCGGGTCCACGATCTCGTAATCCGTCTGCTCCGTCAGCACCACGCAGGTATGACCGAGCGACTCCAGCGCCCGCTGGGCGTCGCGCAGGGAATGCTTCAGGAACGTCGTGTGCCGGCTGACCGCGCCGAGGATACGCAGCGGCTGGCCCCGGCCCGACAGCGCCTCCGCCAACCGGTCGGCCCAGTGCCGCACGTCCCGGCCGGCGTAACGCTCCTCGAGCTGACGCAGCGACAGTTCCGTGGCCGCCTGCCGCCGGTTCCACGCTTCCTGCACCACCGCGGCCGCATGGATCGTGCGCCCCCCGCGCATGCCGTTGAGGTGCAGCACGTGTCGGGGCCAGGGCAGATTGCGGTTACCGTCCAGCAGCCGCAACAACTCCCGCAGACACTCCGGCCCGACGAAGATGAATACCCGCGGGTCGGCAAGCAACCCGGCCCAGTCGCGCAGGTGCAGCGTCACCGCCAGCGCCGCCGGCTCCGGCTCCAGCACGTACAGAGCGCAACTGTAGTTGAGAAACGTTCGAGCGGTGGCGTGATACAGCCGCTCGAAGAAGTGCCCCAGCTCGATGCCCTCGAAGAGGTAGGGCCCCGGCCACCTCGGGTCCTTCTCCTCCGGCCGCGAGCGCGCCTCGGCCAGCCGGCCGTGGTCCGCCAGCAGCGGCACCCACCGCCGACGCCTGCCTTTGTCGCGCCAACGCACCTGCTCGCAGCCGGCCCGGTCCTGGAACAGTTCGTAGTTCGCCCCGTGCTCCCGCCAGGCCTGCCGGATCAGTGCCGCCGGTGCGCCCCGCTGGGCCAGGGCCGCCAGGTTCCGTTCAAACCGGTCCGCCAGTTCCGCCCGCGCCGTCGCGCGGCCCGCCATCGTCCGTAGCGTCTGGCGCACCGCCTCGAATTCCGGCGGCAGCACTACACCGGCCGGCACCTCCAGGCCCAGTTCCCGCGCCGGTACGACCAGACCCAGCTTCAGATACTCGCGCACCGCCAGCAGCCGAACCCGGTGGTCTTCCGGATGGGCCGCCAGGTGTGCCTCGGCCTGCATGAGGAACTCGTACCCGCGGTTGTCCGCGAGCAACTGCGCCAGCCGATCCTGAACCGCCTGTCCACCTGCAATGCTCATTCCCACACCATCCCGTGCGGCATCTATCCCAACGCCGCTCTCCTCGCAAGGTATGGTATCGGTGATTCCCGGCCGTGGTCTTGTCCGGAAGTCGGCGGGCCGACCGCGATGCCGGCAGGTCGTGGCGCGTGCTCCGGCCAGGGAGCGGTGGGGGAGGAAGGTCTGCCGGCCCCGGCGTTCCCCCTTACCTTGTCCTCTCTGCCAAGGGGGGCGTGTTCAGCGCGGCTTCCGCGCCCTGATTCGCCGCAAGCAAGAGCGGGCGGGCGGCGTCTGGGCCCGTCTCCCCGTGGGAGAGGGACAGCCGCAAGGGCGGCGGTGGCATAGACGCCCCCTGGCGCACCAGTGTGCTTGCCCGCCACGCGATGGACGCCAAACGTGTGCAAAGGGGAAGCGGACTCCCGCCGGCTGCTCTCACGATGGAGCGGACCAGCCGCGGTCGAACTCGGCGAAGTCCGCCAGGTCGACGTCGCCGTCGGCGTCCAGGTCGGCCCGAGCGCAGCCGGGAGCGGCGTCCACCTCCGGCCCGCCCATGCAGTCGTGAAACGCGCTGTAATCGTCGGCATCGACGCCGCCGTCGCCGTCGAGGTCGGCCGGTCGGTGGCCGAGCGCCACGATCGCATGCGGGTAGTCGCCGGAGGGAATGAGCGTGATCTGCTTGACGGCCGTCTGCTCCGCGGACGACAGCGGCACCTTGAACGCACAGGCCAGCCCGCTGGCACCAGCCTGGGCCAGCATCCCGCCCGCGACGAACCCGGTCTCCAAGCGGTAATTCCACAGCCCCAGACCGCTCTGCGTCAGGCAAAGCAGGATGTAACACGGCGCCTCGGGCAGATCGGGCAACGCCGCCCGCACCTGGGCCCGCACGTCGGCATTCTGCACCAACTCCAGGCGATGGTTCCGCGTCGTGAGGCTCGAACCTGTCCGGTTGCAGTAGCGCAGCACGCGCTCGTTGATGACGTAGATGCGATTGGTCAGGTAGTAACTGGCCGTATACGAAGGAACCGTCAGCCCGCCGTAGCCGTTGGCGGTCCAGTGCGGCGTGCAGCCGTAGCCGGCCCAGAGCAGTTGCGAGAGACGCTGGGGCGCGAGGTCCAAGTCGGTGCGAAACTTGCTCGCCAGGGGAAGATGGGCGAGGACTTCCTCGAAGTGGTTGGCCCCGTCGGTCACCGGGTTCGGCAGCGTGCCATCGGACGACACGGCCACGAGCTGGCTCGTCACGCCGGCAACCGTATTGATCCCGAAGTTCAAGTTCGTCATCTCGGGGCAGCTCGCCACCTGGGAGGACGTACCCGTCCACAGTGACACCGAGGCCCAGAGCGCCAGGACGTCCGCGACACCGGCATCGAAATCGAGCTCACGGTCATAGGTGATGTTGATGGCGTTGCTGCCCGGAGTCGAGGATACCCGCTCCAGCGAGTGCGTCTCGGGGTGATAAACATAGGTGGCGTTGGGCGTCTTGACGTTAATCGTCCGGTAGCTTCCCATGACGGGGGCTCGGCCGGCCGCCCACAGGACATTGGCGATCTGCTGATCGGTGGCCGTGCCGCTGAGGCCGCCGTGGCGGGACACCCGGCTGTTCATGCAGATTTCGGTGGAGCGGCCGGTGATGATCGGCGGCAGCAGCGGGCCGGGACCCTCGGCCCAGGCCTTCCGGCCAGCCAGGTACTCACCGAGTGCCAGCCCGCCCAGCCCGATGGCGGCCGTCTGGCAAAACCGCCTCCGGCTCATCTCGTTGCCGCGATCCCCCGTGCTTCTTCCCTCAGCCCCCATTGAGCACCTCCCGAACGCGGTTCTCTCGCGCGGACCGCAGGCTTCGCTACACACCCCGCCGGCTGCGACAGTGAACACTCCTCCTGCGCCGCCGCCTTCCACGCTGCGGCGCAGGCGTGTTCACCTCCCCGCGTCCTTCCCCCTGTGCGTCTTCATAATACCACAAACACACCACCCGTTGCCAGACCTCGTTGCGTGCTCTTCCGAGGGGCCGGCGCCGCTGAATGCTGGAAGACAATCGCCTAAGTAGCTCCACACATCAGGGAAGCCGACAACGTGCGCGGGGTGGCATGGCCAAGCGCAGCGCCGCCATGCTCGGTCGGTGTTCAACCTGCGTCCGCCGGACGGCATGCCGGCGCCCGCTTGACGCGGGCTTGGGCATGCCACCCAGCTTGGGCATGCCACCCAGCTTGGGCATTCCACACTGCCAGTTTCCCATTTGTGTGGTCCTATTAAGGGCAGCCGGGTGGGCCGCGGCGGTGCTCGGTGTGGATGGAGGTGTTGCGGAACGGCGGTTGATCCGGCGGCCGTGGGGGCTAACATCCGGCTCGTAATCTGATCGGACGAACCTGCCGAACCGGAGAAGCATCATGTTTGATCCTGCCGCCCCGCGCTACTGGGCCGCCGCGTGCCAGACGGATTTTCCGTGCCCCGCGGACCGCAGTGAAATCGGCACCCGCGCGAACCGGATGCTGCAAACCGTGGAACGCATCGTGGCGGGCTATGCCGCCTTCGGTTGCGTCAAACTGCTGGCCTTCCCCGAGTTCGCGCACGCGGCGCCGATCTACGAGGATGTGGCCACGCTCCGCCGGCGCCTCGCAATTCCGATTCCCAACGAACACACGGAGCGTTACCAACAAAAGGCACGTGAGCTCGACGTATACATTCAGATAGGTACCTTCCTGGAGGCGGACGCGCGCTGGCCCGACGCGGTGTTCAATACCACCTGTCTCATCGGCCCCGGCGGCATCCTCAGCCGGTACCGCAAGGTGCATCCCTGGACGCCGTGGGAGCTGCATGCCAGCCCCGCTGATCTCGACGGCTATGCCGACCCCCTCTTCCCGGTGGCGGACACCCCGATCGGCAGGCTTGGCGTAACCGTGTGCTACGACTGGCCGTTTCCCGAGGCCGTCCGGCAGATCGCCGCCAACGGTGCCGAGGTGATCGTACGCGTATCCGGTCTACCGCACCGGCCGGCCCGCCACCACCTGACCGTGTGCGATTCCGTGCTACCATCGAGCCGGGGGCTTGCGCCCGTTGACGCCGAACGTCAAGGGCGGCCCGCGCTGCGGTGCTTTCACGGTCACGCGGCTACGGGCATGCCCAAGCCCGGGTGGCATGCCCAAGTCCGGGTGGCATGCCCAAGCCCGGGCGGCATGCCCAAGCCCGGGTGGCATGCCCAAGCCCGGGTGGCATGCCCAAGCCCGCGTCAAGCGGGCGCCGGCATGCCGTGCGGAGGACGCTTGGTGGATGCCGCCCAAGCATGGCGGCGCTGCGCTTGGCCATGCCACCCCACCGCGGGTAGCGCTTGGCCAGACCACCCAGCGGAGAGCGGCGCCGCGCCCCCCTGAGGATCCCCCGGCCGCGCTTCAGAGGAGCCGCCGCAGTTCCGTGACCACGATGTCGACGTTGCGCTCCGTCAGTTCATGGTGGAAGGGCAGGGCGATGGTCCGGGCGGCCACCGCCTCGCAGACGGGGAAGTCGCCCGGTTGGTGGCCGAAGCGCTCGCGGTAGAACGGTTGCAGGTGGATCGGCGCGAAGTAGTTGCTGCACCCGATGCCGCGCTCCCGCAGGCCGTGCAGAATCGCGTCCCGCTGGGCCTCGCCGTACCCGTCCGCGAGGCACACGACGAAGACAAACCAGCTCATGCGTACGTCGGGAGCGATCCGTTGCACCCGGAGGCGCGGCTCATCGGCGAGTCGTTCGAGGTACAGGCGGGCGACGCGCGTCCGCTCGGCGATGATCTCGTCGATGCGTCGCAACTGCGCCAGTCCCAGCGCGCAGTTGATGTCGCTGAGGCGGTAGTTGAAGCCCAGGCGCGGATGGGCCAGCCACCCGCCGTTGGTGTCGCGTCCCTGGTTGCGCAGCGAACGCAGCAGGCGGGCGAGGTCCGCGTCGCTGGTGACGACCATCCCACCCTCGCCGGTGGTGATCTGCTTGTTGGGGTAGAAGCCGAACGCCCCTGCGTCGCCGAGGGTGCCGGCCTTGCGCCCGCGGTAACTGCTGCCCAGAGCCTCGCAGGAGTCCTCGACGACCTTCAACCCGTGCCGCCGGGCGATCGCCAGGATGGCGTCCATGTCGGCCACCTGCCCGAAGACGTCCACCGGGATGATCGCGCGCGTGCGCGGGGTGATGGCCGCCTCCACCTTTGCGGGGTCGATGTTCCACGTTTCCGGGTCGATGTCGGCGAAGACGGGGCGGGCGCCGACGATGAGTACGCAGTTGGCCGAGGCGACAAACGAGAACGGCGTGGTCACCACCTCGTCGCCCGCCTTGATGTTCAGCGCGCACATGAGCATATGCAGGGCGGCCGTGCCGCTGGAGCAGGCGACCGCCTCCGTCGTCCCGCAGTACGCGGCGAACGCCTCCTCGAACTCCGGGCCCTTCGGGCCCAGGCTCAGCATGGGTGTGCGCAGTACCGCGATTACCGCTTCCAACTCTGCCGCGGTCAGGTTCGGTCGGGCCAGGGGAATGTTGTAGGTCATGGACGCTTGCTCTCTGACGATCAGCAGGGACGCTGCCACGCCGCCCCGCCACCGCGGGCGGCGTCCCGAGGCGGGCTGCCCCCAGACGTTCTACGCCCGCCACGCGGGCCGGTGCTCCCTGAATCACGGTCGCCGGCCGGCGGACTACACCCCGCCGGGCGGCGCATTATAGTATCGTGGCCGGTCGAACGATACAGCATGGGCGCTGGTCCGCCGACGCCGGCCGGGGTGGGCGCCGTCTGCTCGTCCTGCCCGGCGACGCGACGGACCGGATCGAAAGGAGTGAGTGCACCTTGAAACGTCGTTCCCAACCGAAAACAGCGCGGGTTCGCCGAGCCATCACCACCACCGCGGTGCCCGATTGGCAGCACGCCATCCGGGAACGTGCCGCCCGCGTGGGCATCATCGGGATGGGTTACGTGGGCTTGCCGTTGATGCGCACGTTCTGCGCGGCCGGCTTCCGTGTGCTCGGCTTCGACGTGGACGAGGTCAAGGTCAGGAAGCTGAACGCCGGGCAGAGCTACATCAAGCACATCCCGGCCGCCCTGATCCAGGAGGTCCTCCGCAGCGGGTTGTTCACTGCCAGCAGCAGGCCGGCAGACCTGCGCGGCTGCGATGCCATCCTCATCTGCGTTCCCACGCCGCTGACCAAGACCCGCGATCCGGACATGACCTACGTCGAGAACACCGCCCGCATGCTGGCCGAGCACCTCCAGCCGGGGCAGCTCATCGTCCTGGAAAGCACCACGTATCCGGGTACGACACGCGAACTGATCAAGCCGATCCTCGAAGCCAGCGGGCTGCGGGTCGAACACGACTTCCTGCTGGCGTTCTCGCCGGAACGCGAGGACCCCGGGCGCACCGATCACACCACCGAAACCATCCCGAAAGTGGTGGGGGGGTATGGTCCGCGCAGCGGCAAGGTGGCGGCCGCGCTGTACGGGGCGGCCGTGCGCCGCGTCGTGCCGGTCTCCAGTTGCGAGGTGGCCGAGGCCAGCAAGATCCTCGAGAACGTCTATCGCTGCGTGAACATTGCGCTCATCAACGAACTGAAGATGCTGTTCGACCGCATGGGGATCGACGTGTGGGAAGTGGTGGGGGCGGCCTCGACCAAGCCTTTCGGCTTTCAGCCTTTCTATCCCGGCCCCGGGCTGGGCGGGCACTGCATCCCCATCGACCCGTTCTACCTGACGTGGAAGGCGCGGCAGTACGACACGGCCACTCGCTTCATCGAGCTGGCGGGCGAAATCAACACGGGGATGCCACAGTATGTCATCTCCCGCGTCGTGGAGGCCCTTAACGCGCGGCGCAAGCCGCTGCACGGGGCGAAGGTGCTGGTGCTGGGCCTGGCGTACAAGAAGGACATCGACGACCTGCGCGAGTCGCCGTCGATCGTGCTCATCGAACTGCTGCGGGCCCGCCACGCCCGGGTGGACTACCACGACCCGTACATCCCCGGTACGCCACGACAGCGCGAGCACAACCTGGGCATGAGAAGCGTGCGGCTGTCGGCCGCCCGCCTCGCTTCGTACGACTGCGTGGTGATTGCCACGGACCACTCCGCCTACGACTACAACTGGATCGTCCGGCACGCCCGACTCGTTGTCGATTCGCGAAACGCCACCCGTGCCGTGGGGCACGGCAGAGACAAGATATTCAAGGCATAATGATACTATTGCACTTACACGGACTGTGCTTACAGTGTAGCTTGTCTTTGCGATGCTTTGGTGATTTTCGGAATAATTTCGGACCATCAAGATTCGTGGTTTTCGGAGGGTTGACAGCGGTTCGAGGCGTGCTAGACTATAGGGCCCACTGGGGAGCTTCCGGGCTCCCGGGGGTGTCTGCGTTCTTTGACAAGTGAACAGGGTTGTCGTCGTGAGAATGTGAGGCTCCGCTCTGTCGCGTCCAAGAGGCAGCGCGGGGGCGAGGGGCGTTATCGGGCCGCCCGCAAGGCGACCTGGGAGCGCTTCCATGGTGTGTGTCCGTCCCGCCAGGGGCGGACGACCCTCATTCTCACGGGACGCAGAGAGTGAGGGCCCTTGCTTCGTATCTGAGCGTCCGGCTCCTGCGGGAGTCGGGCGTTGGAAACGAGAAACAAGTGAAGAGTTTGATCCTGGCTCAGAACGAACGCTGGCGGCGTGGCTAAGGCATGCAAGTCGAACGGACGTAGCTTTTGGGTAACTAAGGGCTGCGTCAGTGGCGAACGGGTGAGGAATACATGGATAACGTACCCTGGACACGGGGATAGCGGCGTCTTCCGCGCAAGCGGAAGGCTTTGCGAAAGTGCCGGTAATACCCGATGACCCCGTAGTACCGCATGGTACAGCGGGCAAAGCTCCGACGGTCTGGGAGCGGTCCATGTCCTATCAGCTTGTTGGTGGGGTGACGGCCTACCAAGGCGATGACGGGTACCGGGTGTAAGAGCACGACCCGGCACATCGGAACTGAGACACTGTCCGGACACCTACGGGTGGCTGCAGCAACGAATATTCCGCAATGGACGCAAGTCTGACGGAGCGACGCCGCGTGCAGGAGGAAGTCCTTCGGGATGTAAACTGCTGTCAGGGGTGAGGAATACCGACCAGCCCCAGAGGAAGCACCGGCTAACTCCGTGCCAGCAGCCGCGGTAATACGGAGGGTGCAAGCGTTGTTCGGAATCACTGGGCTTAAAGGGCGTGTAGGCGGGGGAGCAAGTGTCGGGTGAAATCCCTGGGCTCAACCCAGGAACTGCTCGGCAAACTGCTTCTCTTGAGGCAGGTAGAGGTGACCGGAACGACTGGTGGAGCGGTGAAATGCGTTGATATCAGTTGGAACGCCGGTGGCGAAAGCGGGTCACTGGGCCTGTCCTGACGCTGAGACGCGAAAGCGTGGGGAGCAAACAGGATTAGATACCCTGGTAGTCCACGCCGTAAACGATGCGCACTAGGTATGAGAGGCTCTGACGCAGCTCGTGCCGAAGCAAAAGTGGTAAGTGCGCCGCCTGGGGAGTACGGCCGCAAGGCTAAAACTCAAAGGAATTGACGGGGGCTCACACAAGCGGTGGAGCATGTGGATTAATTCGAAGCAACGCGAAGAACCTTACCTGGGTTTGACATGCACGGATGCCCTTCTGGAAACAGGAGTAAGCTGCCTTCGGGTGAAACGTGCACAGGTGCTGCATGGCTGTCGTCAGCTCGTGCTGTGAAGTGTCGGGTTAAGTCCCTTAACGAGCGAAACCCCT
>JAKQDH010000147.1 GCA_029558835.1 Planctomycetota bacterium
ACGTGGCCAAAACGAACCGCCTCACGAGTCACATGGCAAGATCCGTAAACTATGACAGGCAATCACGCGGTCATCGACTCGTTGGTCGAGCCGAAATTGCAGCCGCGAACAGTGGAGATAGCATACCGATCCTTGTTGACAACGTACTTGGGCAATAGTGCAAAAAAGAAGACCCACTGACGACAAGCACGTCAGTGGGTCTTCTCCTTCGAGCGAGGCCGACGGGACTCGAACCCGCAACCACCGGATCGACAGTCCGGTACTCTAACCAATTGAGCTACGGCCCCTTGGCTGCTGCTCCGGGACTTCGGGCAGGCCCTGAGTCGGTCAGCGCTTGCCAAGCGAAGTCCCTCATTCATACCCTACTGCTCCGCGGTCGTCAAGATGGCGGGCGTCAGCGGGAAGCAGGGTAGACCAGGACGGGTGTTGCGCCCGGGAACCAACGGGCGGAGGCTGATTCCGGGGCCAACGCCTGCCCCCGCGGCGAGCTACCAACGACTTGCCGGTGCCCGGGTCCGGGTTCGCACCGGGGCCTTGGCCGAGCCGGCCGTCGCCAGCCCCTCTCACCCCAGTGGGAGCGTGCCATACGTGGTTCGGCTTGAGCCATCTCGAAGCGAGCGGTTCCGTCCGCGGGAACGGTTGCGGCGGCAGGCCGACTTCGCGCGCGTTCTGGAACTGCGGTGCAGCGCTGCGGACAACGTGCTGATGGTGTTGGTTGCACCGAACGGGCGGGCTTGGTCCCGGCTGGGAATCCGGACAAGCCGCAGGCTCGGGCAGGCCGTCCGCCGCAGCTACATCCGCCGGCGCATCCGGGAGGCGTTCCGACGCTCCAAGGATCAGATACCGGTCGGACTGGATATCCTGTGCCTTGCCCGCCGGGGTGCCGCCGACCGAGAGGTCGATGTGGTCGTGTCCTTCTACCGTCTGGTCCGCCGGGCGGAGCGTGCTCTGAGGCGCCACACGCAAGACGGCGCCTGAGCAAGTCCGGCTCATGCCGCACGTGGGGCTCTACCCGGTGCCTCCCGGGCGTCCCCGCCACGTTCCCGGCGCTGCAAACCGGCGCGCGGCGTTCCGCATGCTCAGGGCACGGGCAGCAGTTGCGCCACCAGCGGCACAGTCTCCCCGAGAACAGAGCGGCGCAACATCAAAGAAGCCGGCGCACTGGCCGAACAGAGGAGCTTCTCGTCGCCCCAGACTTCGACATCGACCCTGAAGGGCTGCGCGACGTCGGTAAGAATGTCATCGAGTACCGCAGGTGCAACCAACAGGTAGCTGAACGTGGGCTCGGCTTGGACTTGATCCGGGGGGTTCAGCCACCATCTCCACACGGGCTTGCCCATCGAGTCCACCAGAGAGACCTGGATCGCCGCTGGAGCGATGTCCGACCCATGGATTGCGCCCCGCACCGCGAACGCATCGCCAGCCCGCAACTGGGCCTGATCTGCAGGGTGTGTAACCTCCAAAACGGCGCCCCCCCCGGGTGGCGGGTCCGGAGGCGGCGGAGGAGGACCCGGCGGGGGAGAAGGCGGGAGTTCCTCGGCTTCAGAGGCGGGAAGCGTATCGTCCGCTGCCCGTTGTTCCCCGATGCGGAGTAGACCGGGTGCGGCGGCCAACACCACTACCTGCCCGTCAGTCAGCGCGCCCACGACGCGGTACACGCCTGCCGCGACACCAGCGGGCACCCCCAGCAGAATCCGGTCGCCCGGCCCGTCCTCGTCCTCGCTTATGCCCGCCACGAGCAGGATTTCGTCGCCATCCAGTTCGCTCAGCTCAAGGTCCGTATCCAGAAGCAACGAGAGACGGGCGTTATCGTTGACATCCGAGTCCGTCCAGCTCACCAGGAACGATCCGCCGGACTGAACGTCGGTGTCTGCCGTCGGGTCCAGCAGCGTCAGCGTGGGTGGATCGTTGTCCGGTTCAGCCAGGATGTGCACAGCTCCCACCACCCGATCGGAGCCAACCAATTGCCCGTCGTCGATGGTGCCAATCAGATCGTACAGGCCCGGCAGGACTCCTTCCAAAGTCAAGCGGGCGGCATCCGCCAGAGGACCATCGGGGTCCTCGGCGACCGGTGGGCTGATAACGAAACTCCCCCCGAGGGCACCGCGCAGCTCCGTCGGCTCCACAGAGAACACGATGGTAGCGTTATCATCCGGGTCTGCGTCCATCCAGGCTACGTACAATACTGCGTCACTGGACAACTCCACCGGCTGCGCGGGAGCCACGATCGTGAGCTGGGGGGCCACGTTCTCGGCAGTTTGCTGGATCTCGACGTGCCCCGGTGCGGCGGACGAGACCGCGGTCAAGCCGTCGTCGATGCGGGCGACGACTTCATAGAACCCGGGCGGCACACCCTGCACCACGGCCAGAAACCGATCGTTCAGGCCGTCCAACGCCGCACCTACGGCCGGCCCCAGCAGCAACAGCTCCGTCGTCTCCCCTCTGTCCAGGCTGCGCAAACCCAGCCACACCACGGTGCTGGCGAGCGGGCTGCTGTCTTGCCAACGGACGGTGAAGGTTTCGCCCGCGACCAGCGTCAAGTCGGCCGCTGGTTCCCAGACCGTGACCGCGGGAGGAACGTAGGTCGGGGGCACGACCAAGGGAGGCTCGATGACGGGCACGTCTTCCGAAGGCGAGGCAGTGTCCGTAGGTGGGTCGCCCGGCTGAGTCTCGGTGGCGGGAATCGTGTACAGGGCCGGGGCAGCGTCGTCGAAGTCCACGCCGTACACCAGGGACACGCCGGCCAAGGCGAGTCCCCGCTCGTCGACGCCGGAGAGGCGAACCGTATCCGCCGGCTTCGCGCTCGAAACGCTGGTCTCCGTGCCGGGCAGAACGTGCACGAAGGCCAGGTAGACAACGGTCTCGTCCTCGACGAACCGAATGGTCACGTCGGCCGGGTACGCACTCTCGTTGCGAACCTTGGCAATCGCTCCGGTCGCCGGCAGATCGTGCCCGCTCGACTCGTCCGGCAGGGCATCGGCGGCGGTCACGTCACCCACCGAAGTAGCCGTCTGTGGTCCACCGCCTCCGTCAACCGACCCACTCGTATCGGCACCCGGCAAGGCCCCTCCCACGTCGCAGCCGGTCAAGGCAACCCAGGCGAGCACACCCACGGCGGTCCCAGCGATCAGCTTGGCTCTCATGCTGCGTCACCCTTCACGGCGGTTCCGCGACGGGAACCACACCCGGCGACGACCCGAACCACGGCGCGCGCTCCGTCTGCGCAGACGGCCAGCGCCTTCCATCCCCCCGATAAACCCTCAACACTTGAGGATAGCCAAGCCGGGACCGCGAATCAATGTTAAACCGTTGATTTAAGGGCGGTTTCGAGGGTCTCGACGCCCCCGAGCGGATCCTGCGCGGCAGGGCGGCGGCCCGCCGCAGGGACGTGCAGCCTGTCCCGTGGATCGTCATGGTCGGCTACCCGCAGGAACGGTACGCCGTTACGATGGTGAAGGGGGGGATGGCATCCCGAAACTGGCTTTGAGGCAGACCAACAATGGAATACATGCAGTGGGCCAAGACCCATCGCCGAGTGATATACGAACTGACGGGGAGCGGGGTTCCGGCCCTGCCCATCGCGGAACTTGGCGCGACGCTTGACGACGTGTGTCTGGATTCGCACGCGGACTACTACGGCCGCACGGACCTGACGGCCGCCGTGGCGGAGCGGTACGGCTTACCGCCGCGGCAGGTGCTTCCCGTGGCGGGCACCAGCCTGGCGAACTTCCTGGTTCTGGCACTGGCGGCCGAGCTCGGCCCAGCGGTTGCCCTCGAGCGCCCCCTTTACGAACCGCTGGAGCGGGCCGCCGGCGTGCTGAAGTTGGAGCTGGTGCGGCTGGATCGGCCCGCCGAACGTGGTTTCGCCGTGGATACCGAGGCCGTCGAGCAGGCCGCTCGCAACGGCGCAAAGGCGGTCTTTCTGACCAACCTCCACAACCCCTCCGGCCAATACCTTTCGCCGGACGCGCTCCGCGAGTTGGCCGGCTGCTGTCGGCGTCTGGAAGCGCTGTTGATCGTGGACGAGGTGTATCTCGATGGCGCCCACCTGACGGTCGGTGCGCCGTTGTGGACGGCGGCGGGGCTGGCCGAGAACGTCATCGTGACCAGTTCGCTGACCAAGGTGTACGGGCTGGGTGGACTGCGGGTCGGGTGGGTGCTGGCCCAGCCACAGTGGATCGAGCGGCTCAAGCTGCTTCTCGATGCCGTCAACCCGTGCAACTCGGCGGTCTCCGAGGCGCTGGGCGTGCGTGCCTTCGCCCGCCTCGCGCATCTCGAGGAACGCTACCGGCGCTACCACGCTGAGGGTCAGCGCGTGTACCGCGCCTGGCTGCGGGACGAGACGACGCTCAACGGATACCCGAATCACGGGGCGGTTTTTGAATGCGTCCGGTTGCCGGTCGGGGTGTTGGGCGTGCGGCTCAATGAGCTGCTGATGAGCCGGTTCGATACCCAGGTGGTGCCGGGCAGCTTCTTCGGTCTGGACGACCACGTCCGCATCTGCACGGCCGTCGAGTCCGAACCGCTTCAAGAAGGGCTGGCACGCGTCAGCCAGGCCCTGCGGCAACTGACCGCGTAAGCGGCAGCAGTCTGCGCAATCCGAGCCCAAGCGGTAGCGAGGGGTCTTGCGGCGCCCTACGTTTCCCGCGCCTGGAACACGCGATAGGTGCCCTCATTCTGTCGCTGGACGCGCAGCGGGCGACGCAGGCGGAGCGGAGACATGGGCCAGACGTGCCCGATCTGATCCGTCACGAGCACCGGCAGGTTCGATCCGCGGGGAAGGTGATACGGCAGCAGGGCGAGCACGGCATCCCGCAAGTTCTCATAACCGCGGTGGAAATCACCCAGCAGCAGACCGCCACCCTGCGCCCAGAATCCCGCGAGCGTCAGTGCGGCCAACATGCGATCGATGCGTTCCGGCTTCTCGTTGAGATCCTCGAGCACCAACCAGCATCCTGTCGGCGCGGCGCGCCGCGCCGGCAGGGGGTGCTCGTGTTGCGTGGGTGTCGCCCCCACCTGGAGCCGGTCCATCTCCCACCCCGCCCGTACGGTGGGCACCGCCCACCGCGACCCCAACAGGGTCTGCATGACAGTGAGGTTCCCGCCCACAAACTCAGCCTCGAAACGCTCGGGCAGCGTCCCCTGGACCAGTCGGGCGTCCAGAGGCGGATCGGGCTCCTTGCCGTCCAGCACGTCGACCATGACCCGAGCGGAGTACGCCAGTTGCTCGCGCAGGCAGGCCTGCCGGGATGCTCCCGACTTAGTCTCTCCACCCCCATCCTCCGCCGCGCGCTCCGGCACCCGTGCCTGTCGGCGAAGAGCATACAGGAGCAACGCCGGGCCCAGGTAGTGGACCCCCTCGTTCGGAGGACTCGCGGCCACCAGATTCACCAGCGTCGTCAGCTCGCTGAAGCCAAACACGGTGATCGGGCGACCCCGCCGGGCAAGCACGGTCAGGTCGAGTTGCGGCAGCAGACGCGTGAACCACGCGCCGCCGCGGATCGTCACGATGGCGGTTACGTCGTCGTCCGCGAGCGCCCCCATCAGGTCGCCCGCCCGCGCGTCGTCGTCCCGGCGCCCGCCGTGGTGATCGTCCTCCGGGGCGTCGAGCAAGGCGGCGTCGCCCCTCACGCGGAAACGCGGTCCGAACATCTCCTGCATCAACTCGACAAACGCAGGCGCGGAGCCCACGCCCAGGTGCTCGAAGAAGGCCGAGCAAGGGGCAGCCGGCGCAGCCAAATGGATGATGGGAAGGTTCGCAGGGCTCATGGCGCACTACGCTCGCCCGGCCGCCCGCACGAATGCCCGCGCGCGGCTGGAATCAATCGGGGCGGCCAGATCGCCCCCCGCCTTCAGGGCCGTCCCGACGATCACGCCGTGGCACATCGGCAGCAGAATACCGATGGTTTCGACGGTGGCCCCGCTGCCGACGTAGACGCGCCGATCGGGGACCGCCTCGCACACCAGCCGGACATCTTGCGGATCGACGGGCGCGCCCGTCGCGGGTCCGCTGACCACTAAGGCATCCGCAAGCCCACGATACGCGGTTTCCCGCGCTGCCTGGGCTAGGTCCGGCGTGCTGATGGGCGTGGCGTGCTTAACGTGCACATCGGCGAAGATGGCCACACGGGCGCCGAGCAGCTTGCGATAGCGCAGCGTCCGATCCGCCCGCCCGGTGAGCAGGCCCTGGTCGGTGGCGCTGACGCCGGTGTGCACGTTGACGCGGATGAAGCTCGCCCCCGCGGCGGCCGCGATACCCAGGGCCGACCGGGCGTCATTCCGCAATACGTTGATGCCGATGGGCCGCCCGGTGGCGACGCGAATCCGGTCCGCCACCACGGTCATGGCCGCGAGCGTTGCGGGCTCCACGTTCTCAGCGTGGAAGGGCCGATCGCCGTAGTTCTCGATCAACAGCGCGTCGAAGCCTGCTTCCGTCAGCAGGCGGGCGTCCGTCACGGCATGCTCGATGATGTCCGGCATGGACAGCAGGTGCAGCGGACTGCCGGGCAGGGCGGGCAGGTGCACCATGCCGATGAGCGCCGGAGTGGGAAGGTCAATCATCGGTATGCTCGGGTTGATCGTCTACGTTCGTGGATCGCCTCGCGGGCACCAGACTCACTCGGGTCGGCGGAACACCGCCACGACGTCCTCCACGGGCACCACGTACAGGCAGTTGCCTGCCTCGAACTCGACCGGAATCGCATTCTTGGGGTTGAACAGCACGCGGTCGTACTGGCGGATGGGGTAGTCATCGTCGTGCTCGATCTGGGCGGAGATGGTGACGATCCGCCCGGTGATGGTCGGAATCTCGAGCGAGTCGGGCAGCTCGATG
This sequence comes from Planctomycetota bacterium, assembly GCA_029558835.1. Taxonomy (GTDB): domain Bacteria; phylum Planctomycetota; class Phycisphaerae; order UBA1845; family UBA1845; genus JAKQDH01. The sequence goes on from JAKQDH010000147.1 coordinate 6,833, forward strand.
CCGCCCTTCGTAACCTTGCGGTCCTCGTCCTTGCGGATGAGGACGCGCTTGCCCAGCGGCTCGACGGTGTCGGGCTGGTCCTTCCTGGTTTTGGGCTTCTCCGCCATGCCGTTACTCCCCGTATCCGAACGCCTGCACGCCCGCCCATTGCAACCCAGCGGGGACGTCTGCCGACCGGCGACACCCAGCTCGGCATGCACGGGCCAACCCATTGTACGGGGTGGCCGGCGCGGACGCCACGCTGAGGCGGGGCAGGGGCAGCGGCCACGGGTGTCAACCCGGGGCATCGGGGTTCCTTTTGTCTTCTGTGAGCACCAGCGGGGCGAAAGGCACGCATACTGCTCCCACCGCGTGCGAGGACATTTCACCGACACCGTTCCACACCGTGAGCGCCAAGAGTCCCCACGACCGCGATGAAATCCGCTCGCCCTCCGGGCGGAAGAAGAAGAGAGTAAGGAACATGACCTCGCCCCAGGGACTGCAAGTCCCTGGCAACGCTCGTTGGCCCTCCGGGCCGCACACAACGCTCGCGCCTCGGCTAAGACCAGGCGCATCCCTTACCCGTGACAGGCTCATCCCTCCCCCGGTAGGGCACGCGATCGCTGGCAGGAGCTTCGTGCCACCCTACATGCCGCTTCTCGCTAGCGCTCGGGCTCGGAAGGTTGTTCGAGGACGCGGCGGACGGTTTCTTCGACGACCGCTTCGATGCGGACGGTTTTGAGCGGCTGGGTGTGGCCGGCCACCACTTCGATGGAGCGGCGGGGGACTTTGAGAAGCTTGGCGAGGTAGGCGGTGAGGGCGGCGTTGGCTTTGCCGTGCTCGGGGGCGGCGGCTACGGCGATCCGCGCCCGGCCGGACCATTCGCCCAGTAGCCGCGTGCGGGAGGCACCGGGGACCACCTTCACCGGCAGCAGCACGGCCCCGTCCACGATCTTCAGTTCGAGCATACCGACATCCTAAGTTGGACGGCGCAAGTGGGAAACCAGGAAGGCGGCATGCCCAAGCCAAAGGCGCCTGCCTGCCAGCAGGCCGGCCGGCACGCGTGATGGCAAGCGGGCTTCGTCCGGCCGAGCGCATGGCGGCGCTGCGCTTGGCCATGCCACCCTCACACGCCCACGCAACGCTCACTTGGCCATGCCGCCCTCGCGCGGCCGTCGGTCTCCCCCTTCGTGTGGAGCTGTTTGGCAGTACGGCGGGTGAACCGTCGGGGCGCACTGCCCCGGCGGCCATGCCTCAGCGGTGCTCACGCCCGGCTCATCAACCACGGCCGGTCCGCACGGCGTTGCGACAGGCGGGCCGCCGGCCGGCTTGCAACCCTAACAGAATTAGAATATGCTGCCCGGCACGGTGCCGTGGGGCCGTACGCTCGATGAAGGACAGGCTGGTGAGGGCCGGCGTCGATGAAGCTGCGCGTGGTGGACAATCCGCCGAACCCGTACCTGTCGCAGCACGCGGAGTGGCTGGTGCCGCCGCCGCCGGCGAAGCTGGAGGTGTACGAGGAGCGGGCCCGGTCCATCCTGTCGCGCAACGACAGCCCGGACTTGCCTTATACGTGGTCGGTCAACCCGTACCGCGGCTGCCAGCACGCCTGCGCCTACTGCTACGCCCGCTGCACGCATGAGTACCTGGGCTTCGGGGCGGGCACGGACTTCGACACCAAGCTGGTGGCCAAAGTGAACGCTCCCGAGCTGCTGCGGCGGGTGTTCGCTCGCCCCCGCTGGGATCGTCAGCACGTGCATTTCTCCGGCGTGACCGACTGCTATCAGCCGCTGGAAGCGAATTACGAGCTGACGCGCCGCTGCCTGGAGGTGTGCCTGGAGTTCCGCAACCCCGCGTGCGTGGTGACAAAGGGTGCGCTGGTGATGCGAGACGCGGAGTTGCTGGCGGAGCTGAACCAGCGGGCGGGCTCGGCCGTGCAGATCAGCATCCCCTTTGCCGATGCCGAGCCGGCGGGGTTGATCGAGCCGCAGGCACCGCCGCCCGCTCGCCGGTTCGAGGCGGTGCGCCGCCTGCGCGAGGCCGGGGTGCCGGTGGGCATCCTGGTGTCGCCGATCATCCCGGGGTTGACGGACCAGCAGGTGCCGCGGATTCTGGAACTGGCGGCCGAAGCCGGCGCGGAATCGGCCACCTATACGGCCCTGCGTCTGCCGGGCAGCGTCGTCGAGGTGTTCACGCGGCGTTTGCAGGAAGCGCTGCCGTTGCGGGCTCAGCGTGTGCTGGCGCGGCTCCGTGACATCCGCGGCGGGCGGCTCAGCGACTCGCGCTTCGGAGCGCGGATGCGTGGCGAGGGGCCCTACTGGGAGAGCATCGCCCGGCTGTTCGAGTTGCAGCGTCGGCGCGTGGGTCTGGATTGCGGTTGCCTGTCGGATGACGCGCCGGGCCGGTTGTGCGGGGCTGTCCCGAAGGATGCTGCCGCGTCCGCACCGCGCGAGGCAGAGCAACTGAGCTTCGACTTCGCGTGCTGAGGGGATGCGAAAGCCGGTGAGCATTGTGCCGGGTGCAGAGGAGCGCCGGGCCTTGGGCAATGCGGAGGATGCAACATGCACGGGCCGGGTGGGGTGATCGTCGGGCGCGGATTCGTGCAGCCGAGGCGACCGACGGGAAAGGTGGTGAGGTTCACCATGATGCTGGTGCTGCTGACAACCGCGTGCCGCGAGGCCAAGGCACCGGTTAAGGAAATGCAGGTTCCCCCAAATCCCGCGACGCAGCCGCCCGCGTCGGCGGACGCAGCGCCGCCGGGGCCGTCGGCCGAGGCGCCGCCGGAGGTTGCGGCGACGCCGACCGCACCGGCCGCGGAGCCTGCGCTGGGGCGTTTGCCGCGCTCGGCCGAGCGCAACACGGAGCGTCTGCGGATGGTCGAGCAACAGATCGCCGCGCGCGGCGTCCGCGACGAGCGCGTGTTGCAGGCAATGCGGGACGTGCCGCGGCACTGGTTCGTCCCCGCGGGGCAGGCACACCTGGCCTACCAGGACAGCGCGCTGCCCATCGGGTATGAACAGACGATCTCGCAGCCGTACATCGTGGCGCTTATGACGGCCGCGCTGGAGCTGGAACCCGGGCAGAAGGTGCTGGAAATCGGCACGGGTTCGGGTTATCAGGCGGCCGTGCTGGCGGAGCTTACCAACAAGGTGTACACGATCGAGATCGTCGAGCCGCTGGCCAGGGAAACCGCGGCCCTGCTGAAGGAGAAGAGCTACGACGGCATTCGGGTACGGATCGGCGACGGGTACCTGGGCTGGCCCGAGGAGGCGCCGTTTGATGCCATTATCGTGACGTGCGCGCCGGAGTCGCCGCCGGCCGCGTTGGTCGCGCAATTGGCCGTCGGCGGGCGGATGTGCATCCCCGTCGGGGCCGAGTGGAGCGGGCAGGAGCTGGTCCTGCTGCGCAAGCAGCCCGACGGCACGCTCGAACGCAAGGTGATCGAATGGGTGCGCTTCGTGCCGATGACGGGCAAGGCACGGGGAAATGAATAGCGAATGGAGAGAAGCGGAAGGCAAGAGGAAGGCGTAGGGCGGGCTCTGCCCGCCGCCGGAATAGCGGAAGCGGAAGGCAAGCGGGAGAGGACGCGGGACGGGCGATCCGAACCGCGACCGCGAGGAAACGGACGAAGGAGACGGCAACCGTGGCGGAACTGATGTTTCATGGCGCGGTGGAGGAGGTGACCGGCTCGCTGCACCTGGTGCGCGTGGACGACCGCTGGGTGGCGCTGGATTGCGGCATGTTCCACGGACGCCGGGCCGAGATGGAGGAGAAGAACCGGGCGTGGCCGGTGCCGCCTGCGAAGCTCAGCGCGGTGGTCTTATCTCACGCCCACATCGACCATTCTGGGCGCCTGCCGCGCCTGGTGCGGGACGGCTTCGACGGGCCCATCTACTGCACGCCGGCCACGCGCGACCTGTGTGCCATCATGCTGGCTGACTCGGCCCACATCCAGGAGGAAGATGTTTACTACGTCAACAAGCGCCGGCGGCGCAAGGGGCTCGAGCCGATCGAGCCGCTGTACGAAGGTGACGACGCGCTGGCGGCCGTCGGCATGATGCAGACGGTGTCGTATGACCGGTGGTTTTCGGTCGTCCCCGGGCTGTTGGCGTCGTTCGTGGATGCCGGGCACATGCTGGGGTCGGCCGGCATCTACCTGGAGTTTGCCAAGCGTAACGGGCACACGCCCTCGCTGTTCTTCTCGGGTGACACGGGGCGCCCCAACAAGCCCATCATCCGCGACCCGCACCCGTTCCCCAAGTGCGGCACGATCATCTGCGAGAGCACCTACGGCAACCGGGACAACGAGCCGGTCGAGCAGGCCCGGGCCCAGCTTGTCGAGGTCGTGCAGCGCACCTACGCCCGCGGCGGGAAGCTCATCATTCCGGCGTTCTCCGTGGGGCGCACGCAGACGATCGCGTATTACCTGCAGGAGGAACTGAGCGCGGGGCGGATTCCTCCCTATCCCATCTACGTGGACAGCCCGCTGGCGGTGGATGCCACCGAAGTGTTCCTGACGCACCCGGAATGCTATGACCAGGACGCCCGCGCGCTGCACGCCCGCACGGGGAGCCTGTTGGGACCTTCCTGCTGCACCTACATTCGCGACGTCGAGGAGAGTAAGCGTCTGCACGCCCGCAAGGAACCCTGCACGATCCTCTCCGCCAGCGGCATGTGCGAGGCCGGACGCATCCGACACCACATCAAGAACAACGTCGAGAACCCCAACAACACCATCCTGATCGCCGGCTATCAGGCCGCCAATACGTTGGGGCGCCGCTTGGCCGATGGCGCTAACGAGATCAACCTGTTCAACGAGACCTACGCGGTGCGGGCGGCAGTCGTGCAGATTCATGGTTTCAGCGCCCACGCCGATCGCACCGAGCTGTTGCGCCTGCTGACGCCGCTGAAGGACGAGAGCGAGCGCATCTGCCTGGTGCACGGCGAGCCGGACCAGCGCCAGGCGCTCGCCGCGACCCTCCGGGAGATGGGTTTCCCCCACGTGGAACTGCCCGGCCCCGGTCATCGGCTGACGCTCTGAACCCACCGGGTGCGGTCTCCTGAACCCACCACCGGCTGAGGACCGCCGGGGCCCTGCCGGGCCCCAAGCGGTGTTTGCGTCCGTCCCGTATGGCGTTCCGGTCAGCGCCGGCGTAGAACACGCGGCACGGCGTCGCCCGCGACGACGGCCGCGCCCTAAGCGGCCGGCGGGAGAGCATCGGCAGCCGGTGGCTCTGGATCACCATGCACGAGAAGCAGCTAACCCGGGCGGCCCCGCCGCGCACGTTCCTCGAACGGCTCGATGCGCGCGTGAAACTGCTGGCCGCCCTGGTGTGGGCCGTGTGTGTGGTGACGGTCCCGACGGGACGTGGCGACTTCCAGATCATTTGCGCGGTCACGCTGCTGCTGCTGCTGGGGTGGAACCACCCCAATCTGAAGAGGTTCGCACGGCGTTTCGGAACGGCGTTGCCTTTCATCCTCGTGCTGGGCGTGCTGTTGCCGTTCTTCCGGGTGGGGGAGCCGCTGTGGCAATGGGGGTGGTTGCAGGTGACGCGCGAGGGTTTGGCGACGGCCTGGCACGTGATCAGCTCAGCGGGTTTGTGTGTGGCCGCCCTCTGCCTGGTCTGGGCAACGACGTCGGAGCGGGACTTGCAGGCCGGTCTGCGTGGTCTCGGCGTGCCGGCCGTGCTGGTCGGCATCCTGGGTTTCATGGTACGCTACCTGCACGTGCTGCGCCCGGAGCTGCACCGGCTTTGGGATGCCCAGGCCGCCCGGACGCTCAGCCGGCGGCGTGGTGCCGCCCTGCGTGCGGGAGCCCACTTATTGGGGGCGTTCTTCCTGCGTGCGCATGACCGCGCCCAACGCGTGGCGGATGCCATGTACGCCCGGGGATACACCGGCACGGGGGCCGTCGTAGCCCGGGCGCCCCTGCGCGGGGCCGACGTGGCCGCGGGGATGATGTTCCTGACCGGCCTGCTGCTGGCACGCTGGGGACCCTGGAGTTAGTCGTGGTGCGACAGGCGGCCGGTTCCGTCGCGGTTCGTCCGAGCGTTCGCGTCGAGGGGCTGCATCACTGTTACCCCGATGGCGTGCTGGCGTTGCGCGGCGTGGAGCTGGAGGTGGCCGCCGGTGAGCGCGTCGGCATCGTCGGGCCCAACGGCGCGGGCAAGACCACGCTGCTGCGTCATCTGAACGGCCTGTTGCACCCGACGCGCGGCGAAGTGTGGATCGCCGGCCTGCGGGTGACGCCGGCCGCGTGTCCCGAAGTACGCCGGCAGGTCGGCTACGTCTTCCAGGATGCGGACGACCAGCTTTTCTGCCCGACGGTGTACGACGACGTGGCGTTCGGCCCGTCGCACCTGGGGCTGCCGGCCGCGGAGGTCGATGCCCGGGTGCGGCAGGCCTTGGCGGTCGTCGGGCTGACGGGCTTTGAGGAGCGGGTGCCGCAGAAGCTCTCGGCGGGTCAGAAGCGTCTGGTGGCCCTTGCCGGCGTGCTCAGCTACGATCCGAGCATCCTGGTTCTTGATGAGCCCAGCGCCGCCCTCGATCCGCGGCACCGTCGGCGACTCATCAACCTGCTGAAGGGACTGGATCGCACCTTGATCGTGGCCACGCATGACCTGGACTTCGTCTGGGACGTCTGCACCCGCACCGTGCTGCTGGACGCGGGGCACGTGCACGCGGACGGTCCCACGCGTACGATACTGGGTGATCGAGCCCTGTTGGAAACCAACGGACTGGAATTGCCTCTGCGTTTGCAGGGAGGCGGGCAACCCGACGCCTGAGCCGCCTGCACCGCGGGTGAGGCTGCACGCAACTGAACTCTGTAGAGGAGACTGACCGTGAACAGACACCAGGCACGGAACGCGGGCGGGCGGCGGTGGTCATCGGCACCGCAGGGACACAAGGGTCGCCGATGGCAACGGTGCGCGAGCGCTGCAGGGCTGCTGCTCATTCTGCTCTGCCTGCCGGCCGGCTGTGCGCGCGAGGGCGGAGGCTGGCTGGGCGGCTGGCGCCACGCACCCAAGGGCGAGGTCGCCGCGCCGTCCGCTGAGCTTGCCGCCCGCACCCTGTACCTGCAGACTCTCGACCTGTCCTTCTGCGATCAGCAGTGGGGATCGGCCCAGGCGGGCTGTTCGGTAGAGAAGAACCCCCTGACGTTACAGGGCAAGGTACACGAGCACGGCGTGGGCACCCACGCGTACAGCGCCCTGATTGTCGATCTGAAGGGCGCTGCCGAGCGTTTCCAGGCGGTGGTCGGCGTGGACGATGAATCCGCCGACAAGGGGTCGGTGGTGTTCGCGGTGGTTGTGGATGGGGAGGAGGTCGTCCGTACCGACGTGCTCCGCGGTGGCGGCGAACCACAGGAGATCAACGTCGATCTGGCCGGCGCCCGGCAGTTGATCCTGACGGTCGAAGACGGCGGCGACGGCATCGACCACGACCACGCCGATTGGGCGAACGCCCGGTTGGTCCTGGTCCCCGGCGCCGTGGAGCGCCCGCTCGCGACCCGGCTGGCCGCCGAGCGCATGCCGCTCATCGCCAGCGGCACGCCGCGCGCACCGGCCCTCCACGCCCCGCGCGTCACCGGTGCCACGCCCGGCCGTCCCTTCCTGTTCCGCATCCCCGCCACCGGCGAGGCCCCGCTGCGCTTCGAGGCCGCCAACCTGCCGCCCGACCTGACGCTCGACTCCGATACGGGGATCATCACCGGCACGTTGGCGGCCGAGGGGACGACGGCCGTGCCGATCACCGTCACTTCGCCGTGCGGCACGGCCGGCTCGACTCTTACAATCGTGGGTGGTCACCGGGCCCTTGCCCAGACGCCGCCGATGGGGTGGAACTCGTGGAACGTCTGGGGCACGGCCGTCGATGACGCCAAGGTGCGCGCCGCGGCGGACTACATGGTCAGCAGCGGCCTGGCCAGTCATGGATATCAGTACATCAACATCGACGATGCCTGGGAGGGCCAGCGCGACGCCGAGGGGCGCATTCAAACGAACGAGAAGTTCCCCGACATGAAGGCGCTCGCTGACTATGTACACAGTAAGGGACTTAAGCTCGGTATCTACTCCTCGCCGGGTCCCAAGACCTGCGCCGACTACGAGGCCTCCTATCAGCATGAGCAGCTTGACGCCAACACGTATGCCGAGTGGGGCATCGACCTGCTCAAGTATGACTGGTGCTCCTACGAGAAGATCGCGGCCGATCACAGCCTGGAGGAGTTGCGGAAACCGTACCTCGTGATGCGCGAAGCGCTGGACAATTGCGGGCGCGACATCGTCTACAGTTTGTGCCAGTACGGCATGGGCAACGTGTGGGAGTGGGGCGCCACGGTCGGCGGCAACTACTGGCGCACCACGGGGGACATCTGGGACTCCTGGTCCAGCATGGCCGGGATCGGGTTCGGCCAGAACGGCCACGAAGTGCATGCCGGTCCAGGACACTGGAACGACCCCGACATGCTCGTCGTCGGCCAGGTCGGCTGGGGCCCTGAGCTGCATGCCACGCGCCTGACACCCGATGAGCAGATCACCCACATCACCCTCTGGTCGCTGCTGGCCGCGCCGCTGCTGATCGGTTGCGACCTCAGTCAGCTTGATGACTTCACCCTGGCTGTGCTGACCAATACCGAAGTGCTGGAGGTCAATCAGGACCCGCTGGGCAAGGCGGCAGGCCGGGTGGCGGGCAACGGGCGGACGGAAGTATGGGCGCGGCCGCTGGCGGACGGGGCGCTGGCCGTGGGCCTCTTCAACCGCGGCGTCCAGGAGACGACCGTCACGGCCGAGTGGGAGGACCTGGGTATCAAGGGCTGCCAGGCCGTCAGGGATCTGTGGCGCCGGCGTGACATCGGGCACTACGACAACGCCTACACCGCCCACGTGCCGCCGCATGGAGCGATGTTGCTTACGCTGCGCGCGGCAAGCACCCAGCCGGGCTCGGCGGAGACGACCACACCGTAGCGGCTTGTTACGCCTGGAGCGTCGGCCCCCCGCGGCCGACGTGGGAGGTCGGGGCACTTGCGCGTCCCACGTCGCCCGCCGGGGGGCGACGCTACGCTCCCCCAGCAGGAGGAAGTCCGTTGACGCTTTCGCCTTTTGACCTGCTCACGTTCATCGTGTTCATCGCGGCCGTAGTCGGCATCTCCCTCTATGTATCCCGCAAGGAGAAGACCGAGGAAGACTACTTCCTTGCCGGCCGGCGGCTGACGTGGGCGCTGATCGGCTTCTCGCTCATCGCCTCGAACATTTCGACGGAGCATTTCGTGGGCATGGCCGGGCGGGCGTTTACCAGGGTCGGCCTCGCCATCGCCAGCTATGAGTGGATGAGCGCCATCACGCTCGTCATCGTCGCCTGGTGGCTGCTGCCCAAGTTCCTGCGCGTCGGCATCTACACCATGCCGGAGTACCTCGAATACCGCTACGACCGTGCCACCCGCACGATCATGGCCACGTACCTCATGGTAGGGTACATCGTCGCTCTGCTGGCGACCGTACTCTATAGCGGTGCTCGCGGTCTCGATGGGGTGTTCGGTTTCTCTGACCATCTCCGGGAGCGTTTCGGGCTGGAGTCGGCGGCGGCCGGACGCTGGGCGACAATCGGCGGTATCTGGTTCATCGGCATTGTCGCGGCCATCTACACCATCTACGGCGGCCTCAAGGCGGTCGTCTGGTCGGACCTGATCCAGGGAGCGGCCCTGCTGCTCGGCGGCGCCCTGTGTCTGTTTCTGGGTCTGAAGCTGCTCGGCGGCGGTGAACTGCTTGAAGAAGGCGGCGTCGCCGGCGGCAGCTTGCTGACCGGCTGGCAAGCGCTGCGCGAGCGCGCGCTCATTGTTGATGCCCAAACCGGTGAGATCATCAATCGCCTCAGCGTCCTTCGCCCATGGAATGACCCGGAGGTTCCGTGGCTGGCGGTGTTCGTTGGCGGCCTGTGGATCCCCAACCTGTTCTACTGGGGGCTCAACCAGTTCATCACGCAGCGCGCATTGGGCGCCAAGAGCCTGGCCGAGGGCCAGCGCGGCATCTTCCTCTGCTGCATCTTCAAACTGATGATTCCGTTCATCATCGTCATCCCCGGTATCATTGCGTTCGAGGTGTTCGGCGACGCCATCCTGCAAAGAGCTGGCGGCGACGTGAGCAAGGCCGGCGAGCAGGCCTACCCGTATCTCATCACGCACATCGTGCCGCCGTTCCTGCGCGGTGTGATGCTGGCCGCCCTGGCGGGCGCAGTGATGAGCACGTTCAATTCCGGCGTGAACTCCGCCTCGACCATCTTCACCATTGACATCTACAAACGCTACGTCAACCCGCACGCCACGCCGAAACGGCAGGTCTCGATCGGCCGGATCGCCACGGCCGTCATTGCCGTGTTCGCTTGCCTGATCGCGCCGTTGCCCGGCAGGTTCGAGGGTGTCTTCAACTACATCCAGGAAATCTGGGGCTTCATTTCGCCGGGCATCGTGGCCGCGTTCCTGGTCGGCCTGGTGGTGAAGCGCGCGCCGGCCGTCGCCGGCCGGACGGCCTTGATTCTGGGCCCCATTCTGTATGCCTGTTCGCGCGTCCCGAAGTGGATCATGGAAGGCGTCTACCAGTTCAAGCTGGAGAGCGGCGACGGAACAACGGGCGTCGTTCGCACGCTCCAGGACGGTACGACCCAGGCGGTTGAGGGTTTCGCCGCTCTGTATTATCGCTTTTGCGCGCTGGCGTTCCTGCACCACATGGCCATCGTGTTCATCATCCTCGTCATCGTCATGGTGGTGCTCACCGCCTGGCGGCCCCGCCGCGAGCCGATTACGTATCCCACCTCCAGGCTGGATACACACGTGCCCCGCAGCACCTATGTGCTGGGCGTACTGATCTGTCTGTTGACGGTGGCGCTGTACATCATCTTCCGCTGACGGGAGCCAGCCGACGGCGTCCAGCCCCAGGCAGCCCGGCATCACGTGGCTGCGGCGCACCGCCCAACCGGGAAACGGCAGGGCGGCGCTGCGCTTGGCCATGCCACCCGCGGCGAGAAGTCTCTACGTTACCGGAAGCGATTCCGCGTTAGCGGCGGGACGAAGCAGCGCCACGACGATGGACGTCGACTGCCCACGGGGACGGGGCAATGTGTCAACCGGCGGCCAAGGACTACTGACCGGCCTGTGCCGCCGGGGCTTCCTGGGACTGTGTCGTCGCGTCCGTGGCCGCCTCCTGCAGCGTCGCCGCCAGGACCGGCCGCACGGGACGCGGCATCGGTGGCGTCAGGGGGTTTGCCGCGCGCTCCGCCTCGGGTCCGCCGCCGGCGGCGAACGTGCCGTGCTCCGCATCCGCCAGACCCCGCGCGCAGATGTCATCCGCCAGTTCACCTACCCACGCGATGAGAACGGCCCACTGCGCCTCCTCGGCCTGCCAGGGTACTACCTCGTGCCAGGTGCGGGGGAACACCCACGGCTCGGGCACCGGCGTGCCAGGCACCGGCACAGCCGCGAAGGCCTCTTGGTTCAGCGCTTGAGAGACCGACGGGGCGACCGCCTCGTGCTGTGTCAGCTCCAGGCAGAGCATTTCCGTTTGCATGGTCAACGCCAGGGTCGCCAAGTCCTGCCACTGGGGCTCATCCGGTTGGACTGTGTGCACGTAGTGCTGATCTGATGTTCCCTGCGCCTGCTGGGGTGCGGGCACCGGCGCCGGTCCAGGGTCCGCCTCCTGCCGCCCGGTGACCGTCTGCTGCTCTGGGGCAGGCTCCGGTTGCCATGTGGTGCTGATCGAAGAGGAGGGGTCCCACGCCGTCGAATTCGAAGCCTGCGCTCCGGTGAACCAGTCCAACTCCGCCGGCGATTCCATCACCGCCGAGCCCGCCTCTATGCTTTCCTCGGCCGGGGAAGCCGGCATGCCGCCCGTGAAGGCGTGGACATCCGCGACCGGCTCCGGTGTCACCGCCGGAACCACCGTGCTTTGCAGGACGACGGACGTCCCCGCCGGGTCTCCGCCCGCGTGCAGCGCGCTGAGTTGCTCGAGCTGCGTCCGGGCGGCCGTGAACGCCGGATTGAGGCTCAGCACGTGGCGAAACGTCTGGACCGCCTCCGAATAGTGCTGCTGCCCGCGCTGGAGCAGCCCGAGGTTGTAGTAAGCGTCCGCTTCCGGCAACACGCTACGGAACGTCAGCAGCCCTTCCGCGAACCGCTGCTGCCGGCACAACACCATCCCCAGGTTGACGGCCGCCCGGGGGAAGTCCGGCTTCAGCACCAACGCCTGACGCAACTCGGCTTCGGCCGCGGTGAACCTCTCCAGCAACGCCAACTCGAAGCCCAGGTCGTTACGCAGGTAGGGGTCGTTGGGTCGCAGGTCGAGGGCCCGCTGAAGCATCTCCACGGCCTCCTCGTGCCTTCCCAACTTGCTGGTGACGACCGCCAGGCGCTGGTACGCCTCCGCGTACTTATGGTTGGCCGCCACCGCCAGCCGGTACTGCACCGCCGCCTGCGGCAGGGCGCTTTGCTGTTCCAGGAGCCGACCCGCAGCGAAGTAGGTTTCGGGGAGGATCTTCGGCGGTGGTTCCATGCCCGCCTGGGCCACGGCCGCCTCCTGCACCACCGGCTGGTTCGGCAGTCGCGTTTCCGTCAGCCGGGCATGCTCGCGGGTGCACGCACCCACGACCACGCTCACCACACAACCCAGTAGCATCAGTCGTCTCGCCATGACATGTCCCTCAACGAACCAGGCGCTACTCCCCCCTGCAAGTCACCGACCCCTGTGCCCTGAGCCGGGCAACCGCCCGGAGCGTGCGGGCATCCGTCCGCGCCGGACGAGTCCCGCACCTACTGCCCCGGAGGGCCTCCCATGGGCGACATGGCCATACCCGGTGCAGCCCCGCCGGCCGGGTTGGCCGTGCCCCGTTCCATGATTTCGATTGCCTCTTCGGCGCTCATCCCGCGCCCGCCGGACAGCGCCGCCTCCACCTTGACCTGCTCCATGTCGCAACCCGCGCCGGCCAGGTAGTCGCGGACGTGGGTGAGCCGCTGGGCGACGAGGGCATCGTCGTCCGCGAAGGTCTCGTAACGCAGCGTGCCGCCGTAGACCTTCAGCAGCGCGCTGAGACGGTTGAGCCGGGCAATCCCGACCCCGCTCAGCTCACTCGTGTGAGGCACGAAGTGGAAGTCAGCCACCGACAGGTCATGCATGGCGGCATTGTCGGTCATGTACTTGAAGCTGGGGCTCAGCTTGCCGCGCGCCTCGTCCGCGGACTGGAAGTACAGACCCTCCGGGCTCCGCGTCTTCCGACAGGCGACCAAAGTCAATGCGAAGCCCGCTGCCAGACCCAGGCACAGAAACCTTCTGCACATGTTGTTGCTCCCTGTTGCGTCCAAGCCGGCCAAGCTCGCCGTGTGCCACGCCGAGGCGGTCGCCACGGCCACGGAACCTGGGCGCATGCCTCTCGACCGCGACCGCACCGCCCGGCCACCGAGCCGACTTACCGGGTAGTTATCGAGCATCCGCCTGCCTGGACTTCGCAAATTATCGGTCGCGTAGGATGAGTGGGAAACCTGGGGGTTTCAGGTGAACAGCGGGCCGCGGTGTCCGACACCCCGGCGTTGGTCGATAGTCCGATAATCCGAGCACTGCCAATCCTGACGGCCGAGATGCGCCGGTCCTTCGGAGTGCCCCGTCCCCGGTTGGTGCGGAGTGCCGGTGGCGGACGGTGGAGACGGCGGCGGGTACGATGCCGCCGGGCGGTGTCCGACGCGTCCCCAGCGGTGGTTGGCAGGGTGGGGGCCCGCCGGCGGGGCCCGGGCAACGCGGGCATGCGGGAGAAGCATGGAATATGGTTGAGACTCCCGGAGTTGGGGACCGCCGGGCCGATGCCGACCGAGGAGCAGGTGGCGACGGATCGCCACGCGCTTCGAAACCGCGGCCGAGTCCCGGCGCCGCGGCTTGGCACCCGCGGGCCGTTGAACTGCACCGTCGGACGGTCGTCGTGGACACCCACTGCGACACACTCCGCCACCTTGCCGACCCTGGGTGGGATTTCACCCAATGCCACGCCCGGGGCCACGTGGACGGGCCGCGGCTGCACGCGGGCGGCATCACCGGCGTGTTCTTCGCCGTCTGGGTACCGCAGACGCAAGCGGAGGGGCGGTTTGCTGAAGCCGCCCGGGCGCAGATCGCCGGGTTCCAGGCGGCCATGCGGCGCTACGAGCCCTACGTTGCGCCCGCCCGGACGGCCGCGGACGTGCGCGCCGCCCAGGCTCCGGGTCGCCTGGCCGCCCTGCTCGCCCTCGAAGGCGGACACCTGATCGAGAACTCGCTCGACGTCCTCCGCGAGTTCCATCGTCATGGTGCCACGTACCTGACACTCACGCATGGGGTCCACACCGACTGGGCCGATTCGGCGGGCATTCGGGAGCCGCTGGAACCGCGGCACGGTGGGCTGACCGCGTTCGGCCGGCAGGTCGTGCGCGAACTGAACGACCTGGGCATGATGGTGGACGTCTCGCACGTCAGTGACGCCACGGTTCGTGACGTGGTGGAGGTGTCCCGCGCGCCGATCATCGCCAGCCACTCGGCGTGCCGGGCCGTCGCCCCGCACTGCCGGAACCTCTCCGACGAACTGCTGCGCGCCATCGCCGGCACCGGCGGCGTCGTGCAGATCAACTTCAGCGCCAGCTTCGTGGATGCCGACCCCCCGCCGGTGGACCCCGCGGACGCCGAGAACTGGTGGGACGATCCGGAGGCGGCGGCGCGCATACAACGCGGTTCCACGGCGACCCTGGCCCAGCTTGCCGACCACTTTGAACATGCGATACAACTGCTCGGGCCGCGGCACGTTGGGATCGGCAGCGACTTCGACGGCGTACCGGCCCTGCCGGTAGGATTGGAGGATTGCTCCAGGCTGCCCGCCCTGACCGCGGAGCTGCTCCGCCGAGGCTACAGCGAGGCGGATTTGCGGCTGATCCTGGGTGAGAACGCGCTGCGCGTGATGGAAGCCTGCGCCCGCGCGGCCGGAACCTGAGGCGCGGTCGGGCGGCAGATGTCGTTCATGGAACCAGGAAACACCACGGACCAACGGCCCTCGGGGTTGCCGCGCGGCTCTCCGCCGCCCGGCGGGTTGCGACGCCTGGCCGCACACCCGGCCGTCCGCGCGGGCGTCGCGCTCGCGCTGCTGGTGCTGATCGTCTACGTGCCGACCATCGGGTGGGGCCTGCCGGCCACCGCCTCCTGGAGCCAGGACAGCATCGCCGGCGTGCGGACGTTGGGGGCGGTAGAGGAGTGGCCGCGGCAGTGGCATGGCCGGTATCCGCCGCTGCACTACTTCATCTTGCACACGGTGTACAAGCCCGTTCTGCGCTATTGGGACAGCACGGGTGCTCGTCAGGTCGATCCTCAAACCGGAACGGTGCAACTGCGTCCGCCGCACGCTCCGCGAATCGGGCTGCTCCTCCTCATAGCGCGCTGGGTCAGTGTGCTGATGGCCTGGGCGGCGGGGATGGCCGTCTGGGCCACCACGCGCCGGCTGGTGCAGCATGACACGGCAGCCCTCGTGGCCGCGGCGGCCCTGCTGAGCGCCCCCGGCTTCGCGTACTTCGGCCAGCTTGGCAACGTTGACGTTCCGTCCATCTGTTGGTTCGCCTGGAGCATGTACTTCTACGTGCGTTCGGTGCGCACCCGTGCGCTCGCGGACGCAGTGGGGCTGGGTCTGTTGGGCTCCCTGGCGGTCAGCACCAAGGATGCAGTGGCCGGCATGTTCCCTGGCATGGCGCTCGCCCTGCTGATCTGGGATTTTCGCCACCACCACGCCGACCAGCGGTGGAGCCGCGCTCTCGTCCGCGCGGTCGCTCAGTGGCGCTGGGCGGCCGGCGCGGCCGCGTTCGTGCTGCCCTATCTGTTCCTCAACGGCGTCTTCTTCGACGCCGGGCCGTATGTGACCCGCATGGAGTACTGGCTGGGCGTCACGCCGGACACCCAGCACGCGCGGCAGTACCGCTGGCCCAACCAGGGGTGGCTCCTGCTGGCGACGGGGTGGCACGGTGCGGCCGCCGTGGGCTGGCCGCTGCTGGCGGCCATGCTGGCAGCGTGCGTGTACGCGTTCCGGCGCTACCGGGCGCTCACCTGGACGCTGCTGCTGCCCGCGGTGAGTTACTATGCCATCGTCATTGCCCCGCTGCACTTCGTTTACGAGCGCTTCCTGTTCCCCGTCTTCGTACCCGGGTCGATCCTGCTGGGGATCGCGGCCGTGGAGTGGTGGCGCGGCCGGTGGCCAACGTGGGTGCGTACCGCCCTGGTGAGCGTGGCGCTGTTGTCCTTGGGCTACACGGTGAGTCTGAAACTGGAGATGCTGACGGACTCACGCTACGCCGCGGAACGCTGGTTCCAACGCAACGTGGAGCCCACCGCGAGCGTTGGGGCATCCTCGAAGCCGGAGTACCTGCCCCGGCTGCCGGAACTGGGGTACGCCACGTACCTGCTGCACCTGGAGCAGGCCACCTTCGGCGTTCCGCAGCCGGAGTGCCTTGTGCTGACGAGCTACGACTATGAGGATTATGATCCGGTGCAACGGGCGTGCATGGACGAGCTCATCAAGGGGCGCCTGGGGTATGAGGTGGTGGCGACGTTCCGCGGGCGGTTCCTGGGGACCGGCTCGTTCTGGCTGAGCGTCGCCGGCTGGGGAACGCCCAGCCTCGGCAAGGTGAGCCCCACCTTGATCGTGCTGCGCCGGGGGGAAGAGCCGGGCGGCTGAATACGATTAGGCGATGGGGAAACCGGGAGGGTGGCATGCCCGCGCCGAAGGCGCCGGCATGCTGCGACGGAGGTCAGGCCTCGCCCGGGCGAGCGCACGGCGGCGCTGCGCTTGGCCATGCCACCCCGGTCGGTCGCTTGGTTCACCCATTCGCTCTGGCTGTTTAGGTGTTGAGGGCCCGCGTCCACTCGGTTGCGCACGGCTCGCCTCCGCTCGGGTGTGGAAGAACCGCTTACGTACGCGGCGTGACGGGTGCGAACGCAGGCCGACAAGGTGCAGGGATGGCTGTACGGAGGTCAGGTGGGGTTGGGCAACCGAGGCCGGGCACCGGGCGGCTCATTCTGGCCTCGGCCAGCCCGCGGCGGGCAGAACTGCTGCGCGCGCAACGTTACTCATTTGAGATCATCCCGGCATGCCACGCCGAGCCGGACGACCTGCATACCAGGCTGAATCCCGCCCAGGTGGCCGAGGCGCTCAGCTACTTCAAGGCGCGCAGCGCGGCGGAGATGGTGGCAGCACCGGCCCTCGTGCTGGCCGGTGACACCGTCGTGGCCTGCGGCGCCGAGTTGTTCGGCAAAGCAGCGGACCGCGCCGACGCCCGGCGCATCATCAGCGCCCTGGCCGGCACCACGCATCACGTCATCACCGGCGTCACGCTGCTCGACCTCGACTTGAACCGGCGCCGGATCGGGCATGACACGACGGCCGTCACCATGCGCACGCTGGCTCCCGTCGAGGTCGAGGCCTATCTGGACACCGGTGCCTGGGAAGGCAAGGCCGGCGCCTACGGTATCCAGGATGAAGCCGACGCCTTCGTCACCCGGCTGGCCGGCAGCTTCAGCAACGTCGTGGGATTCCCCATGGAGTTGATCGAACGCTGGTTGACCGCGTGGGGAATACCACCCGCGCCCGTGCCTTCGCCGGGGCTCAGAGGCCCCGCTCCGCCGGCTCGTCCTGATCACGAGCGCAAGGACTCGTAGGCGGCCGCCACCTCGCTTTCGGTGACGTCGGCGCAGACGACCGGTTGCCCCAGGCCCCGCAGCAGCACGAACCGCACGCTGCCTGCCCGACTCTTCTTGTCCCTCCGCACGATGTCGAGGACCGTCGCGGTGGGCAACGGGGCAGCCAGACGCGTCGGCAGCCCCAAGCGTGCCAGCAGTTCCGTGACGCGTTGTGTGACGGCGCTGTCCAGCAGACCACGCTGCTGGGAAAGTCGGCACGTCGCGACGAGTCCCAGCGCCACACACTCCCCGTGCCGCCGCTCGAACGCGCACGCCTCCTCGATCGCGTGACCAACGGTATGCCCGAGGTTCAGCAGCATCCGCGTTCCCGCCAGCTCGTACGGGTCACGTGTGACCATGTCGGCCTTGAGGCGTACGTTGCGCTGGATCAGCTCCGTCAGGATGTCCATCTCGACGGCGAGGATCGCCTCGACGTGGTGCTCGTGCCAGGCGAGGAAGTCCTCACCCTCAAGCAACGCATGCTTGACGGACTCGGCCAACCCGGCACGGACATCGCGCTCGGGCAACGTCGTCAGGCACAGCGGGTCAATGAGCACCAGCTTCGGTTGATGAAACACGCCGACCAGGTTCTTCGCCCCCGGTACGTTGACGGCCGTCTTGCCGCCGATGGCCGCATCGACGTCCGCCTCCAGCGTCGTCGGGCAGATCGCGAACGCCACGCCGCGCATCCACGTCCCGGCCACAAAGCCCCCCAGGTCGCTCACCACCCCCCCGCCCAGCGCGAGCACGAGCCCGTCCCGTCCCACCTCGTCCTCGCCTAGGCGTGCATAGATCTCAGCCGCCGCGGCCAGGCTCTTGGCCGTCTCCCCCACCTCGACGGTGTGCTGGGATGCTGGCAGCCCGGCCCCCGCCAGCGACGCCTGTACGCGCGGCCCGTGCAGTTCCGCCACCCGGCGGTCCGTCAGCAGCAGCGTCCGGTGCGGCTGAACGCACCGTCGGATCAGTTCGCCGGCGTTGTCCAGCAGCCCTGCCCCGACCGCGATCCGCGTCTCCTCCGGGCGCCATGGAATGGCAAGTCGCAGTTCGAACATGGCGCGGCAATCATAGCGAGCCGCCCGCGACCAGGCACCGACCCCCCCCAGCAGCTAGCAGTACCGGACCCCCGCGGCCGATGTAGAGGACCTCGAATGCACCGGTTCTGGGGCCTCGCCTGCGGTCCGACCCGTTCAACGGCTGCAAGCCACGCTGCCGGCATCGTCGCGGCCGCTGGGGCCGACAAAACCCAGACGGCACCCCAGCTCTCGGAAGCCATCCCCCGGAACCACGGTGCGGGCTCAGCCGACCGCAGGTTCGGCTTCCCGGGGGGCGATAACGCTGCTGCCGGGTGCACAAATCCTTACGCACCCGGAGGTTGGCTCGTCCGTATAATGGCTATGCGGGAGAGCCCGGCTCGGTCGGGAAACTGGGAAATATCGTCGTAACTACATACAGGGTAAGTACTTAAGCAATAGGATACGAGAAGAGGCCAGATTTCCGACTGTAGCGGATTTGTCGTCTGTACTTTATTGACGAACTGGTGCAGGGACATTAGAATCACCCTATGACACGCGCTGCCATCGAGAGGCCAAAACCAGTGCAAAAGGTGGGACATGGTTCCACCCCTATTCGCACTTTTCGATCCTCAGTTAACTACCTTGACTCGCTAGTTAACTACGAGCGGATGGTGCGCGCCTCATACAACGAGTCCAACTTCAGCTTGGCACGAATGAAACGGCTGCTGACGGCCCTGGGTGACCCGCACCGGCGGTTCAAGTCGGTGCATATCGCGGGCACCAAGGGGAAGGGGAGCACGGCCACCATGCTCGCCGAGATGGTGCGGGCCTGCGGCGTAAAAGTGGGACTGTACATGTCGCCGCACGTGGTGGACATTCGGGAACGAATCACTGTCAGCGGGCAGATGATTTCGGAGCGGGACTTCGGGCGGGCAATTGCGGCGGTGGCGGCCATCGCCGCCAAGGCTCGCGTGCCGGAGCCGACGTACTTTGAGGTGCTGACGGCTGCGGCGTTCCATCACTTCGCGTTGGCGGGAGTGGAGCTGGCGGTCGTGGAGACCGGGCTGGGGGGGCGGCTGGACTCGACGAACGTGATCCAGCCGGAGGTGGTGGGCATCACCAGCATCAGCTACGACCACATGCAGCAGTTGGGCAACACCCTGCCGCAGATCGCGCGGGAGAAGGCGGGTGTGATGAAGGCGCAGGTGCCGGCGGTGAGCGCCTTCCAGGTGGCGAGCGTGAAGGAAACGCTGCGCGCCGCGGCCGCGGAAGCGGGAGCGCCCCTGCGCTTCGCGGATGAGGATTTCGAGTTCACGTACCGCTTCGAGCACTCGCGGGCGTTGGGGCGGCATGCCCGCATCTGCCTGACGACGCCGAACTGCCGGTTCGAGCACCTGCACGTGCCGCTGCTGGGCGAACATCAGGCAATGAACTGCGGGCTGGCGCTGACGTTGCTGGACGTGCTGAAGACCCGCGGTTTCCCGATCAACGAGCACAAGGCGATGGAGGGCCTGGCCCAGGTCCGCCTGCCGGGGCGGATGGAGATCATCTGCGAGCAGCCGCGGGTGCTGGTGGACGGCGCCCATAATGCCGCGAGCGTGGCCGCGCTGATGCGCGCCGTCGGGCAGAACATCCCCTACGATTCGATGATCGTCATCTTCGGCTGCAACCGGGACAAGGACGTGGCGGGGATGATCCAGCAGGTGCAGCTTGGGGCGGACAAGATCATCTTCTGTTCGACGGGCTCACCGCGTTCGGCGGACCCGGCGGAACTGGCGGCCGAGTACATCGAACGCTGCGGGAAGATGGCCCAGGTGGCCCAGAACCTCGAACACGCCCTGCAGATCGCTCTCGGCGCGGTGACGCGCGAGGACCTCATCTGCATCACGGGGTCCTTCTACCTGGTGGGCGAAGCCAAGCGGCGTTTCGCGGCCAAGCCCGAGCTCCGCGCCGAGGTCGGCACGCCGGTTTAATCAACGTCGCACAATCGGGGAGGTACCCGTCGGAAGGGGTGACGTGCATACGCCCAGCGGGTGCAGTGTGTAGTCCCAGCAGGTGGCATGCCTGCGCCCGGCGGGTGGCATGCCCAAGCCCGCCACGGGCGGGCGCCGGCATGCGGCGCGCCCAGGCAGCGTTGCGTGTACCCGGGCCTGGCGGCGCTGCGCTTGGCCATGCCACCCAAGTCCGTCGTCGAAACAGGGTCTGCGCCATGACAGCGCCCGCTTGCTACCGCGCTCAGGCTCGGCGTTGCCTGCTCGCTGCCGCTGGGGCTCCGTGCCGCCCGCTCGCTCCCGCTCGGGCTCGGAACTTGCCCAGCGCGTCCGGTGCGGGTGACGGTCCTACCATGCCTCGAAGAAGCGTGCGCGGGTGCCGCCGGAGCCGACACGAAAGCGCACCGGGCGCTGACAACGCGGGCAGCGGCCGACGTAAGCGGTGCCCTCCAGGTTGCGGTATACGCGAGTGTAGAGCCCGCAGCAGTCGAAATGCACGCCGAGCCAGGGTCGGCCGAACAGCCAGGTGCGGTCGCGCTCGGCAGATTCATCTCCCGACTCGCGGAGGCCGGCGATGTCCAGATGATAAGCGGGGCCTTCGTCCATCGGCGACGCTCTCGACCGCTCCAAGCGCGCCACGGTCCCGGGCGTGTTGAGCACCGTGGCTACCATGCTTCTCTTCAACGTGCGCGTCCTGGTCTCCGCTACCCTCACCCCTGCCCCTCTCCCTTAAAGGGAGAGGGGTTGAATGACGCGCGTGTTCCCAGCGTCGTTTCTATCGGTCGGGTGGGGCGGACTGCTGCAATCGCGCGGCCACCGCCCTCTCGACAGCCTCGCGGTGGGCAGCGGCGTGGGCGATGGTGCGATCCACGTCGGCACGCAGGCGCTCGCGATCGTGGTCGTCCGCAAGTTGCGGCAGGTTGATATCGACGCAGCAGCGGGCGACCCGGGCGGCCGCTTCCGCCAGCATGGCGGCCGCGGCCAGGTCACTGAGCAGGTGGACGTTGCCCACGTCTTTCAACTCGTTCATCGCGTCGAGCGCACCGGCGGCGACGGCCGCCACCTCAAGCGGCACACTGATGGCCGCCATGACTGCCTGCTGATACGCGGGTTGCGCCGCGGCATCCGCCTTGGCGCAACGAGCGGTCGCGGTCATGTGTTCGTAAGCGCATGCGTCGGCCGTCGCGAGCGGACGAAGCAGAGCGTCGGCCCGTTGCAGGCGCAGGGCGATCTGCTCGATCTGCGCGCGTTGCGTCGCGGGCGTCTTACTCCCCAGCGAGTAAGCCGCCACCATGCGCGCCAGGTCGCAGGCCAGCGCCGCCGTCACGGCCGCCACCGCTCCGCCGCCGGGCGTGGGGGTGCGTGCGGCCAGACGATCCAGGAACTCGTCGATCGGAAGCTTGGTCAAGTCGTCCATGTGCTACCCCCGCGGCCGCCGCCAATCGATGCGGTCAATGACGCCAGCGTCATTGTACGCGGTCTCCGGTGCCCGGGAAACTCGATGACCGTGCGGCGGCTGCCCGCGCCGCGCAGACCTGCCGGCGAGCGGAGTCGTGGTAGGGGACGGTCGAAGAGTGTCTCGCCGCCACCGGGTGGGCGCGGTACAAGTTGCCGCGGTCTCGGGGTGAGCCGGCGAAGCGCCGCTCGCGACCTGTGGTCAGCAGGCGCGCGAGCGTCCGGGCAGGCCAGCGTGCCGACGCGCGGAGCGTCGGACGCGGTGTTCGTCAATACAGTCCAGGAGTACGCTGCATGTCCATCGGCAGTGCGAGCACAAGGAATCTTCGGGTCGTGCCTGGTGTGCCGAGCAGCCTGTTGAAGGACCCCAGTTCAGCACCGGGCCCCTCAGCACCCCGTGCGCTAGCGGCGTTCTCCGTCGGCCGCGGGGGGCCGACGCTACTTCTTCCACGGGCTGCGTTTCTGGCCGCCCTGTTGGTCGCGGGCAGCGGGTGGGCAACGTTGCCGCCGTCCGCGGTGGAGGGGGCCGAAGGTCCCCGGCAGACGGTGGACCTGCGGCCCGTGTTTGCGAACTGGGGGCTCGACGTGCGCTCGCAGGGAGCGCGGAACACGTGCTCCGTCTTCGTGGTGGCGGACGCGCTGGAGTACGCCGTGGCGACGCAGCGGCGGTCGGCGGTGGAGTTGAGCGTCGAGTTTCTCAACTGGGCGGCCAACCAGGTGACGGGCGAGGCCGTGGACGGTAGCTACTTCTCCGATGCCTGGAAGGGTTTTGCGGCCTACGGGCTCTGTCCTGAAGAGGATATGCCGTATGTGCCGGTCTTTGCTGCACAGCGGCAGCCCGGTGCGGACGCCCTTCAACATGCCCGCGCGTTGCGCGAGGCGGGACTGCGCTTGCACTGGATCAAACCCTGGGACGTGACCACGGGGCTTACCGACGTGCACCTTCGAGAGATCAAGCACACGCTCCGTCAGCAGTGGCCGGTCTGCGCCGGCCTCCGCTGGCCCAAGAAGGAGGAATGGCAGGACGACGTGCTCCAGATGGCCCCGCCGGAGGGCGTGCGCGACGGGCACAGCGTGTTGCTCGTCGGCTTCCGGGACGATCCGCAGCAGCCCGGCGGCGGAGCCTTCATCTTCCGTAATACGAGCAAGACCGCGCGCGACGGCTACATGACGTATGAGTACGCCGCGGCGTATATGAATGATGCCGCGTGGATCGACTTTGATCTCCGCAGCGCAACGGGCGCTGCCGCGACCGATCCCCCGGCGACGGCCGTGCGCGATCTGCTGAATCCTCTCAGCCCCGCGCCACCCGGTCGCAATCGCCGCGTCTCCAGCAATCAGCAACCCGACTGGCACTCTGAGAATCTCGACATGACCTGGGTGCTGCCGGGGCACTCGATTGAGATACCGCCGCTGATCGGCCCCGGGGTGATCACGCATATGTGGTTCACCAGTCACGCGGGGTGGGTGAGCGAGTTGAATGCGTGGAGTCTGCGCATCTACTGGGACGGACGGCAGGAACCGGGCGTCGAGGTGCCGTTGGGCGACTTCTTCGCCGTGGGGCAGGGGAAACCGGCTGTCGTCAACAGTATTCCGGTGCAGGTCTCTGGGACCGGTGCGCTGTCGTGCTACTGGCGGATGCCGTTCGAGCAGTCGGCACACATGGTCATCACGAATGACAATCCGGACCGCTCCACGGGTTTGTATTGGCAGATTGACTGGACGCAGTTGGATGGACTGCCGCCCGGGACGCCGTACTTTCACGCCCGCTATCGGCAGGAGTACCCGGCAGCGCCGGGACGCGATTACACATTTGCGCAACTGGAAGGCCGCGGGTTCTACGTCGGCACGGTTTTGTCGGTAACGCTCGCCCAGGACGGCTGGTTCGGCGAGGGTGACGACTTCTTCTACCTTGACGGCGAGGAAGTGCCCAGCTTGCAGGGAACGGGCAGCGAGGACTACTTCAACGACGCCTGGGGATTTCGGCCGCGCACGAGTCACTGGTTCGGCACGCCGCGCTGGCAGGGGGACAGGGCCGGCGACGGCGGCGTGTGCTACCGCTGGCATCTGCCGGACCCCATCTACTTTGGCAAGTCGCTGACGGCCGCCATCGAACACAAGGGCAACCACGAGGATGATACCGAGGGTTTCTACCTGGAACGGCCGGACTTCTTCAGCAGTGTGGCGTTCTGGTATCAGGAAGGGGAGCCCAAGCCGTTCTGTCAATTGCCGCCGTGGCCGCAACGGCGAATGCCCTGGGAGCAGCGGCACTGCGTCCGCGCGTTCCGGCAGGCGCAGGGCACGGGCGACGCGAAGGTCAGGGTGGATACGTCCGGGCTGTTCGGCGCCCGGCCGGTGCTGCTGTGGCCGAACCGTGCCGCGGATGCCGTGCTCACGCTGCCGTTTGCCGTGACGGCAGAGGGGCGCTACGCCGTGCGGCTGACGGCGGCCGGTGGGCCCGATTATGGCCGCTATGATATTGAAATCGACGGACGGAAGGTGCTCGACGCCGACTTCCGTTCGTCGGAGCCGGCGGAGTTGGACCTGCTGCTCGGTACGCACGTGCTCGCCACGGGCGAGCATGAGGTGTCCTTCCGCGCTGCGCCGGCAGCGCCGGATCGGGCGGGCCCGCTGGCGGTTGAGATGTTGCGGCTGTTGAAGCTGCCCCCGGAGGCCAAGCGCGAAGTGCGCACGCATCACGAGGCGCACTTCATCCGGCTGGGCATCGGCCGGGCCGTGTATGCGTACCGACTGGCGTACGACCGGCTCCCCGACTCGCTGCAAGAGCTGGTCGAGTCAGGGATCATGGCGGCGCGTTATCTGAGCGACGAAAACAACGTGCCGCTGCGCTCGCGCCGCGAAGGCGAGTTCTTCATTGTGGAGAGCGCCGCATCGGGCGGCTGGACGCACCGCTGGCAGGGGCTCGACGCCCGCCGGTGAGTGCGCGGGACGTCCCCGACCGCCCTCAACCCTTCCCGCCGGGCGCGGCCGCTTCACGCCCGAGCCGGAACAGGGCGGCAATGGATTCGGCGGTCAGTGCCTGGTTCCACAGCGTGAAGCGCTCCACGCGTCCGGCAAAGTGGTGCCCGTTGCCCCACGGTGGCGGCGGTCCCAGCTTCACCACGCCCGCCGCCGGCGCCAGCGTGATGGCCTCCGCACGGAGCAGTTCACCGTTCTTGAAGACGCGCACGCTCTGCCCGTCAAAGCCGGCGGTAATCATCTGCCATTGCCCCACGTCGAAGGCCACCCCGGTGGGCACGTCGACGCCCGAGCCCCAGAAGTGGATGCCCTGCTTGAACTTGCACAGGTACCTCTGCGTGCCCCGTTGGTCTTCGCAGGAACCGAACCCGGCGAGGACGCTGAGGTCCTCGGGTTGGCGGTCCATCCATACCCAGAAGTTGATGGTCCAGGTCGTCGCCGGAGCCAGGGGGGCGTCCGCCGGCAGCGGCTGCTCGGCACCGCCGGCTCCGCGTCCATCGGACGTCGCGGCCGCTACCGCCAGCACCGGGCGGGCCCAGGCAACGGGCACCGTGTCGGGCTCCGTCCGTGCGTTGCCCGCCCGCGCCCGGTCGCGCACGCCCCGCACCGTCACGCTGGGGCTTTCCTCCGACTGCGGCGCGGGATCCAGGGCAAGGGTAACGCCCTGCCCATCGGGGGCGAGCTTGGCCGCCTTGACCCGCGCGCCGCCGGAAACTGTGTAGTTGGCCGCGCGCTCGGCGGAAGCCGCCTCCACCGGCTCCGAGAAACGCACCACCAGTTCGGGACACGCGCTGATGCCCGCGGCGGCCACGGCGCGCGGCGACGTCGTGTCGTTGATCTGGAAGCGCGCCTCGCTGAGCGGACCCGCTGCCCCGTCCGCGGCAAACGTTCCCACGCGGACCACGGTGTCTTCGGCGAGCAGCAACGACGCAGCATACTGTGGCGACCGCGGCGTCGGCGTACTGCCGTCCAGAGTGTAGTGGACGGTGCGCTCGGCGCCGTAGAGCGGTGGCGCGATGGTCACCGCCACCACGTCGCTGAAACGCCCGCCCGGCGGCTGTATGCCGGCCGCGAAGCCGTGCGCGCGCTGCAGCTCGTCGTAGAGCGGCTGGGCGGGGCGGGTGCCGGGCGCCGGCTCAGCAGTGGCGGTGGCAGCCAGAACGAGAACGCTCTCATCCGTCGGCAGCGTGAACGTCCTGGCTCCGGCGGGTACGTCGAAGGTGTAGGCATAGAGATAGCAATACTCGTAGAGGGCGTTCCGCCCTTCGGCCGTGTGATGGTGCGAGCAGAACCACGCCACGGGGTCGTTGCGTACATAGGCCGGCTGCAATCCTACGAACTCATACGGCCAGGCGAAGGCGACCTCGGGGATATCGCCCTTCCACACGCGGTTGTCCCATTGGCCGATGTAACCGCGCCAATTCTGCACCGTGCGCTCGATCCGTTGATCGCCCACGTGGAAGCTAACCTTATGGTCGTCGGCGGCCGAGGCGGCGAGCAGGTACACGCGGTGCCAGGGGGCGTCCGGCAGCGGCAGCACCTGTCCGTTGCACACCACCGCGTTGGGCGCCTCGTGGTCCACGGGTCCGAGGTGGAAGGGAACATCGCCATACATCACTTCGCGCGGCAGCATCTCGGCCGGCAGGCAACGATGCTGCCCATCGAATCCGGCGGCGCGTGACTGGCCGTCGCGGGTGGTGACGCAGCGGTCGTACGGAAGCTCAAGTGGCCGACTCCGCGCGCGGCCGACCTGAGCCGGTGCGGCGGCCAGTCTCACGGCGAACGTGCGGAGCTGATAACCCGTGAAATCGGCCGCCAGTTGCGCGTCGACGACGTTCGCCGCACCGACGGGTTGCTCCTGCCCATTGACTTCGCGGGCGGCCGTCACCGGCGCGGCAAAGGTGACCTGCACGCCCCCAGCCTCCCTGCCATCGAGCTCGACCAGGCGAACGATGAGTTCGTCGCTCTCCTCCGCCTTCTTCAGGGCGAGGACCCCGACGCGCGGGTTGCTGACGCTGAGGAGGGAGAGGGTCTTGCCCAGCGGACCCGGATGCGCGGGCGTCTGGAACGCCAGGAGCGGCTGGCTCAGCCGCAACGCATGCCCGTCCGTCCGGCCGGTGCGCCAGTCACCACGGTGAGCGGCCAGGCCATACAGAATCTCATGTTGTCCCCAGTCCTGCACGGCCTGGTCCTGGTACTCACTGTGTACTCCGGGGGTGTACAGGAGGGTCAGCCGTAGCGTGTGGTCGTCGGGCTTGTCCGATCCATACTTGCAGTCGGAGAGCACGGTGACACCGTAATCACCCTTGGCTTCCGTCAGGTCAAACCACTGGTGGGACGGCACCTCGTACTTCTTAGGATCATTGTTGCCGCGTTCGAGGGTCCCCACTTCCCAGTTGTACGTGGCCTGGGGGTTCCCGACGCTCAAGGGGAACGTCGCCTTGAGGCTGCATTCGCGACTGCGCCACCAGATGGTGTCGGCAAACTCGATGCGGTTGCCGGCATCGCCGGCGGCCAGGCGAAGGCGCTGCAGGAAGCGCGAGCCTTCCGCCTCGCGCTCGATCTCCAGAGTGACCCGCACGGGCCCGCTCTCCACTACGTGCACCTTCGCCGGTCCGCCGAGGTAGGCCCGGGGAGGCTGCTGGCGATCGGACCAGTCCATGTTCCAGGCGGGCCAGTGCCGCGGCTTCTCCTGCTGGAACGCCAGGCGGAGCGGCGCGGAGAGAACCTCGCGCCCGGCGGCTTTGTCCAGAATGCCGGCTACGTCTCCCTGCGCATCGAGCATCACCCGATAACGCTCGTTTTCGAGTGCCGACTCGGTGATCTTCAGACCGGTCGCCGCCGGCGCGGCCGCCTCGGCCGGACGGACGTCATATACAGTGAAACTCACCGACGGCACGTCCGCCAGGAACAGGATGTGCAGCGTCTCGTCCTGCCCGCGCAGGACCTGGGAGGGAACGTCCTTACCGTCGGGCCCGACCACGCGCACCGCCGGCGGCACCGCTCCGGGGAACCTGACCGCCGCCTCGACCACGTCCTGCCGCGAAACGGCCAGCGGATTGTATACCACGATGGGGACGCCTCGGGCTTCCGTGTCGAGGCCGGCCGCGATGGCCGCGAGCGCGCTCTCCAGTACGCCCGCGAATTGATTCAGCGCCAGCAGTTCGTCGTTCCAGGAGTATTCATAAGCCTTCGGAATGGACGTGCCCGGCAGGATGTCATGAAACTGTCCGCCCAGCACGAGCGTCCAGGCGTCGTTGAGCCGCTGCCGCGGATACTCCGGCCCCCCCAGCCACTCCGCCAGCACGGACGCCCGTTCCGCCGCGTCGGCCAGCAGTTCGTTCTTGCGGTTCCAGCGCTTCATGTACGCGGCCGACGTGATCGAGCCGGCCGAGTGTTCGGTCAGCAGCAGGTCGCCGCGGTAGCGCGGCAGGTTGGCATGCGGCCGGGTCGCGACCTCCAGGAACATCTGGTCCGCATTGACCGATAGCACTCGTAGCGGCCCCTCGCCCTTGAGGCTCTGCTCGATCCAGCGCACGGACTCGTCTGTCGGCGCCCCGCCCTCATCGCCCACGCCGTAGTAGCGGAAATCGGCGTACAGGCCGTGGCGCTCGCCGTTCTCCCGCACCCGGGCGAGCCACTTGTCGCTCTGGCTCAGGTCCTCGCCGATCTTGGCGGTATAGTCGCCGGCATTGAGGGCCGCGAAGAGCTCGGCGCCGTTCAGGCCCTCCCAGACGCCGACGTTGAAGGGAATCCCCATGGCCGAGCCCCAGCTCAGCTTCTGGGTCGAGAAACCGCGCAACCCGCAATGGGCCAGCAGGCTCGGCAGCGACGCCGGGAAGCCGAAGCAGTCCGGCAGCATGAACTCGGCGCTCGCCTTGCCCAGCTCGCGACGGAAGAACTGGTTCCCATAGAGCACCTGCCGGATGATGGACTCGGCGCTGGGAACGTTGACGTCGCATTCCTCCATCGACGAGCCGCAGGGGAACCAGCGCCCCGCGGCCACGTACTGCCTGACTTTCTCATACTCGGCCGGGTAATACTCCTTCATCATGCGGTACCGGTTGGCCCCGCTGAAGTTGAATATGTAATTGGGGTACTTCTCGAACAGCACGAAGTTCTCGCGCATGGTCTTGGGGATGTACTCGCGGATCACGCGCGGGTAAGCCCAGCGCCACTGCGTGTCCAGGTGCGAATAACCGACCGTATACAGAGTTGGCGTCTGGGCCGGGTCGGGCGTGCCCGCCGGTTCGGCACCCCGGGCCCCCACCGGGGCAAGCAGCACCACGGCCGCCAACGTGAGCAGATACTTGCGCTCCATAAGCTGAGCCTCCAGAAGACAAGTCAAGGCGACGACGGGGCGCCGCCCGGGTTCAGTTCCCGCGTCAGGTAGTCTATCATTTCGGCGGCGTCCCGTGCCGCCAGCAGGTGCGCGCGAAAATCCTCGTGCATCAGCCGGCGGGCCAGTTGCGCCAGGACGCGCAGGTGGATGTCCTGCGGGTCGGACTCCCGTACGGCCAGCAGCAGCACCATCCGCACCGGCTGTCCATCGACCGATCCCCACGCCAGCGGCTCGCGCAGGCGTGCCACGCCGACGGCAGGGGCCGCCATCGCGTCGGTCTTGCAGTGCGGAATGGCAAAGCCGTGCCCCAACCCGGTGGTATACACCTCCTCACGCGCCCAGACGGCGTCCTCCACCGCCTGCGGGTCATCGGTGCGGCCGGCGACATGGAATGCATCGATGATGTCGCGGATCGCCTCCGTCTTGTCACCGCTGTCGACATCCAGCAGGACGAAGGACTCCTCCAGCAGCGGCTGCCCGGCCGCCTGCCGGTAGAAGTTGTCCAGCAGCGTCTCAACCTCGGCCGCGGTCGCGCAGGCCGCGGCCGCCTCGAACAACCGCCGACACTCCGCCGCGTCGAGCTGCCCCACGGCCGCCTTCAGCCCCGGCACGTCGGCGGCGGCCACGCTGATCTCATCAAGGCCCAGCCCGACGAGCAACGGCAGGCTCCGCCGGTCCCGCCCCATCTCCCCACAGAGCCCCACCCAGCGCCCACTGTCATGAATCCCCCGGACAACCATGTCCAGCAACTTCAGCAGCGCCGGATGCCGGGCCCGGTAGAGATCGGCGACGTTCTCATTGCCGCGATCGACGGCCAGGAAATACTGCGTCAGGTCGTTGGTTCCGATGCTGAAGAAGTCCACCTCTCGGCACAGCGGTTCCAGGATGAACGCGATGGATGGCACCTCCAGCATGATGCCCATGGGCATCTTGCGGTTGAAGGCGACGCCGCGCGCCGCCAAGTCCGCCTGCACTTCGGCGAGCCGTGCTTTGACCCAGCGCACCTCGTCCAGCGTCGCGATCATCGGCACCATCACCCACAAGGGACCGAACGCCGACGCCCGCAGGATGGCCCGCGTCTGCTCGTTGAACAGCCGCGCCTGCTCGGGATACAGCCGAACGCCGCGCTGGCCCAGGAACGGATTCGCCTCCGGGCGCAGGTTCAGATACGCTGCCGGCTTGTCACCGCCGATGTCGAGCGTGCGAATGATGACGGGCCTGCCCGCGGCCGTCTTCGCCGCCTGCACGTAAACGCCGAATTGCTCCTCCTCCGACGGGGGTCGGTCGCGGTCCAGAAACAACATCTCGGTGCGGAACAGGCCGACGCCTTCCGCTCCGCCCGCGAACGCCGGGGCCAACTCCTCGATCGTCGCCACGTTGGCGGCAATCTGAAGCCGCCGACCGTCGCGCGTCAGCGCGGGGACCTGGGTAAACCGGGCGAGCTGCTCTGCCCGGGCGCGACGCGTGCGCTCTTCGCGTGCATAGAACCGCCGCGCGGCGGGCGTCACTTCCGCCACCACTATGCCGTGGTGGGCATCCACGATGATCTCGTTCCCCACGGTGAGGCGCCGCGCCGCGTCCGCGACGCCAACCAGCGTGGGCACGTCGAACGACCGCGCCAGCACGACGGTGTGCGACGTCGTCCCCGCGTACCCCAGCACCAGTCCCCGCAGCAGCCGTCGGTCGAGTGCCAGCAGTTGGTGCGGTGAAAGGTTCTCGGCGACGACCACGGACGGTTGTGTCAGCGTGGGCCCGCCGTCGCGCGCCCCGGTGCCGTACAGCTCGTGCAGGAGTTGCAGGCATACGTCCTGCACGTCGGCGGCCCGTTCCCGCACCAGCGCGCTCTCCGCTTGGCCGAGCCGATCGGCGAAGAACCGCCCGGCCTCCACGACGGCCGCCCCGGCGGAGCGACCCGCGGCGACGAACTCGTCGAGCTTCTCCTGCAGCGCCACGTCGGCGACCATCGCCAGGTGGGCGTGCAGGATCCCCGCCTCAACCATACCGAGGCCCGGGGTGAGTCGCCGCTCCAGGGCCGTCCTCGCGCTGGTCAGCGCTGCGGTTAGCTTTCGCTGCTCCTCTTGCGGCGAGCCGGTCGGCGCGCTAACCAGCGCTTCCGGCAGGCGGAGACCGCCGATGACTACCACGATGCCCTGCCCGATGCCGCCGCTGACCGGCGTGCCCGCCAACCAGGAAGTCCCCGCCGTGCGCAACGCCCGGGGCAGGCGGGGCTCGCCGGGTCCGGTCCTGGCCACGGGCAGCGGCTCATCACCCTCCGGCAGCATGCGCTCCACGAAGTCCCGCAGCGCCGCCAGCGCTGCTGCTTCATCCGCGCCGGCCGCCCGGATGACGCAGGCGTCCGCGAACCGAATGTGCGCGCTGACGATCGCCAGGATGCTCTTGGCGTTGGCGACGGTGCCGGTGCGCTCGTTGTTCAGTTGCAGTTCGCAGGCGAAGCGGCCCGCCACGGCCGCCAACTGACTCGCCGGCCGGGCGTGCAGCCCGTTGGGCAGCGGACATTGAAATGTGTACTCAACCGCCATGCCGCGCCACCACCCACCTTGCAGTTCGCGGGCCGGGTTTCCCCCGCCGCCCCCACGGCTCCGTGCCGTCGCGCAGGTGCCCTGCCCTCACCCGCTCGGGGGTGCCCCAAGTCCTCTGGACCTGGGGGACGGGTGGCCTAGGTCCTCCGGACCTGGGGGACTGATGATGGACGGGCACGTGCCACGCCCACCAAAGCATGGCACCCTACGCCGTGATCTTCCCGAGCACTGCCTTGGGGTTGCGGATTGCCTCCTGCACGGCCACCTGCACGATCCTCTTGGCGCTGAACCGTTCCCGTTTCTCCACGTCGATGTCCACCGCGAAGATCACCACCTCTGCTTCGCGGATATCCGCCGCCGACAGCTCGTTCTCGATGCCCATCGCCCCCTGGGTTTCCACGCGGATCTGGTGACCCAGTACCTTGGCCGTCTTCTCAAGCTGCTCCGCCGCCATGTACGTATGCGCAATGCCGGTCGGGCAGGCCGTCACCGCCACGATCTTCATGCTGCACCCTCCGCCGTCTGCGGATTACGCTTCCCGGTCCACTTCTTGCACGCGTTGACAACGACCGCCGTCACCACCGTGCCGACGATGATGGCGATCACGTAAGCAAGGCGGTTGTCCACCACGGGCAGGACAATCGGCCCGCCGTGCGGGGCATGATCGCCCACGCCGCCCAGCATGGCCGCGACGGCCGCCACCATCGAGCCGAACATGATGCACGGGATCACGCGCAGCGGATCGGCCGCCGCAAACGGGATCGCGCCTTCGGTGATGCCGATCATCCCCATCGCCAAAGCGGCGATGCCCGCCTCCTTGTCCTCGGGGCCCCACAGCTTGCGGCCCAGAATGGTCGCCAGGCCCAACCCCAGCGGCGGCGTGCAGATGGCGGCGGCGCAGGCGCCCATCACCGCGTAGTTCTGCTCCTGGATCATGGCCGCCCCGAAGAAGAACGCCGCTTTGTTGACCGGCCCGCCCATGTCGAACGCGATCATCGCCCCCAGGATCATCGCCAGCACCACGGCATTGCCCGTGCTCATGGTCTTCAACCACGCGCCCAGCCCGGCCATGAGATCGGCGATCGGCACGCCCAGCACCTTGAACATCAGCACGCCGACGAGGCCCGACGCCACGATCGGGATGATCAGAATCGGCATGATCGGCTTGATGTACCTCGGCACGGGCACCTTCTTGATGAGGCTCACGATCCACCCGGCCAACAGCCCGATGACGATCGCGCCCAGGAACCCGGCCATGATCTGGCTGTCCGGCTTCAGGCCGCGGGCCTCCAATTGCGCCGCGTCAAACAACAGCCGGGCGTCGAAGCCGGCGGCCAGGTAGCCGCCGATCAGCCCCGGTACCAGCCCCGGTTTGCCCGCGATCGCATGGGCGATGAACCCCGCGAGGATCGGCAGCGCCAGCTTGAACGCCGCCACGCCGAGTTGCAGAACCAGGCTCAGCACCGGCGAAGTGGAGAAGTCAGGCCCGGCCGCCGTCATCGGCGCGAAGGCGATCGCCGTCGCAATCAGGATGCCTCCACACGCGATACAGGGGATTACATACGAGACACCGGTGAGCAAGTACTGTCGCAGGGTCTTGAGCGACTCGATCATGCGGGCATCCTCCCTTGCAGGAGAAGAACCAGCTTGAGGTAGGGAACCGCGCCAGCTTCCCGGGAACCGGACCTTCGCACTGCCTGTTGTACCGGTGTGCCGTTTCCCCGGCAAGGCGCGCCTTGCAGCCCACCCGCAAGCGTGCTGCCCGCACCCCCGTGGGACTCCCCGCGCGGCTCAGATGTTCTCGCCGGCGAAGAAGGCGGCCCCCATCCGGTCGGCCATAGCCTGGTTGGAGAAGATTAGCGGCAGCAGGAACTGGATGTCGGTGTTGGGCGGGCGCAGGTAGTCCGCCATCGTGGTCCGCCAGCGCTGCTCGAACGTCATCAGCGTGTCCTGCGATTGCTCGCTGTCGAGGGCACGATGGATCACTTCGGCCGCCAGTTGCGCGGACCACATGGCCGGGTAAATGCCTTCATTGCTGCCGGCGGCGACGAACCCCCCCGCCTGTCCGACCAGCAGCGTGTGCTTGCCGACGTGCGAATCCAAATCCAGGGCCAGCCCGGCCGGGCTCGCGGTCAGCGGAACCTGGGCGGCCCCGGTCGCCACATCGACCGGAACCAGCCGCCGCTGATACAGCCGGCGACACAAAGCAATGAACTCCGGCCGGGCACGCTCGGGCTCGCCGGCCCAGTTGATGACCACGGCCGTCCGCTCCGGCTGGAGCAAGCACAAGCCGAAGCTGCCTTCGCGATCCAACCCCAGGATGAGCAGGAGCCGGGGGCCGCTCCCCCCGCTGCCCGCCGGCGCGGCCGCCTCCACCTGCCCCGTGACCAACCCCGCGCCGGCCGTGCGCAAAAACCCCGCCGCCTGCGGCAACTCCGCGTCGTTTCCCGATGCCAGCAACAACAAGCGGGCAAGGTAGCTGCGCCCGTCCGCCAGTTGCAGCTTCACCGAATGTTCGAGCAGACGAATCTGCCTGACCAACGCGGCCTCGAGTAGGGTCGTGCCGGCCCGCACCGCGGCCTGCACCATCTCGTTGTTCAAGGTTCCCCGGTTGATCAGGTACGCCGGCGGTGACGCGAAGTGGGGCGTGCTCGTTTTGGAGAAGTCGGCGGCGTGAAACGAAACCTCGTTGACCGGCTGGGCCAGCAGGGCTCCGTTGGCTAAGCGAAGCTGTTTGACGATCGGAAGGGCCAGCGCGTTCAGCCACCCCAGGTCGCCGGCAGGCCGGGGGAAAGTCGCCCGGTCCAGCAAGAGCACCCGCCGCTCGCGCCGCGCCAAGCACGTGGCGGCCGTAGCCCCTGCGGCACCGGCGCCGATGATAGCGACATCGTGGGTTACTTCAGTCATGTACAGTTCATTCGGAGGCAGACGATCATGGCCGTGCCGCGATCGGTCGTGACGCCGCAGGGCGGCACCTGGTCTTGATCACTTGCTCGTTGCGTCGGTTCCAGCGGCCTGGACGTACGCCCGCCACCGGTCAGCCGCCGCCCGGCGACTCTCGACCGGCGCGGCGTAGTGATAGCCCATGTCGGTGCCCGTTTGCCGGCTCAATGCCTGAATCGCGTAGTAACGCACCGCGATGTTGTCGTCGTCCAGCCAATCCACCATCTCGGAAGTGAGCGACGACTTCCCGGTCTGCGCCGCCTGGAAGGCAGCCGCCAGCCGCTGGCTCTCGTCACGTTGCTTCGGTCGCCACCACCCGCCCGCGGCACCCGTGCCGCAACCGCCGGCGCTGACGGCCACCATCACCAACGCCGCTGCCACGCGCTGGATGCACCCCCACGCCACGATCCTGAACCTGCCGCAAGCCTCTCCAAGCCGGCAATGGCACATGCCAACGGCCGCGCCAGCCGTCCGGGCAGTATAGACCCTGCACCAGCGAAAGGAAACCGGCGCGTCCCCGCGGCGGGAGAGACCCGCCGCCGGCGAGACCCTCGTCGAATGAACAGGCAGGTTAACCGCGCCCGCGTACCGCCCAAGGCGGCGCCGACTGCCCCACACTGAGGCCAGATGCCGCCTGAGAACCAACGTCGCTCCGCCTTGGCGCGACAGCGGTTCGGCGCGGCACACGCTCCCCAAATCAAATCCCTACGGACCGAAGTTCTCGGCCGGCCATCGCGGGCTCCACGCGACGCAGCCCTGCGTTCCGAACGCCGGCGCCAGACGCACCTGCTCACGCGTGCGCAGGGTCCACACGCACGGGGAACGCAGGACACTTCGAGTCGCGGAGTACCGCCGAAGGCCAGCGAGGACGTAGCCTTACAGGTTATCGGACTGCGCCGCGCGGCTGCCTCGATTCGGTCGGCGGAAGCCGATCCATGGTCCGCAAAACGGCACTTTTTTCTCGTGTCTCGTTTTTAATGCGCGCTTTTCTGGGCGTGGCGCGTCGTAACTCCTTGCGGCGCAAGCCGTTACGGCAGGTTCCCTACGGGTTTCTATCTACGCAAGTACTTGAACTTCCCATGACGCCTCGGTTACAATGGTCGGCAAGCTTGGCTCACGACGTAGTCTCGGCATCTGGCAACGAGAGACGCAGGAGGTGCGCCGGAGGAGGCGCGTTGAGACAGGAAGAGGAGGTAGGAAGTGTTCTCGAAGCACTGGCTGGTCGGATGGGTGGCGACGTTGGCGGTCGTGATGCCCGCGATGGCTGACGTGATCGGGGCGGACTGCTGGGCTGATGGCGATGGCGCCGTGACGATGGGTCCGTGGACCTGGTATTGGGACGACGGGACACAGACCGCGAACATGAATGTGCCGGAATGCCAGCACTGGGCGCCGGCGCATATCTTCACGGAGTTCATCACGGATACTCCGGAAGATCCGTTCGCGTGGATTCTCAAGGAGGTTGAGAACGACACGACGTTCGACTGGACGGATTACCACATCAACATCTCGGCGCCGCAGACATTCGGGATCGTCCTCGCGCTGGAGCCGACGGGTTGGCTCAGTCCCGTCATTACGCCACCCACGTTACAGGGCAGTGAGTGGGTAGGCGCCGTAGATTACTACTACGGCGGACCGGGCACCGAGATCCTCATGGGCGGCACCGGTGAGTTCGGGGTACGGCTGCAGTTTACCGGCAGTGTGACGTTCTGCATCGAGCAGATCCCGACGCCGGAGCCGTCTTCCCTGGCGCTGCTGGCCCTGGGAGCGGTCGCCCTGCTGCGGCGCCGCTAGGACCCCGGTTTGCTCGCTTTGTCAGCGATGGGCATCCTCCGTAGCGGGGGATGCCTTTTCTTTTGCCGGCGCTGGTGCGTGGCTGTGGTTCGTGGTGCCAACCCCGTGTGCCGGGCGGCGGTTCAGTACGGATCAGGGTGAGGGCCGCGCCGCCACTCGGCAAACAGCTCCTGGCACTCAGCACGCATGACTGCGGGATGTACCATTACGGAGCTGCCGCCTTGGGCATAGAGGGTACGCACCGGTAGCGCCAATTCGCGGAAGCCGGCTTTGCCCGCGTCGTCAATACCGGCCCCGAAACACACCGCGTCCAAGTTCGCCCAGTGAATGGCGGCCGCACACATCGGGCACGGTTCACACGTGCTGACGATGACGTGACCGGACAGGTCGATCGTACCCAGCAGGCGGCAGGCGGCGCGGATGGCATTGATCTCCGCGTGAGCAGTTGGGTCGCCGGTGGACCGAACGGTATTGTGCGTCGCGCAGACGACCGCCCCCGCCTGCGAGGCAATCACCGCGCCAAAGGGACTCTCCCCGACCGCGATACCCCTGCGGCAGACCGCCAGCGCCGCGCGCATCCACTCCATTTCCTGAGCTTCGCTCATCACTGCTGCCCAACGTATCATGCTGAGCGCCGCGGCGTCTGCTCGCAAGGCCCGCCGCGCCGGAGCACGACCACTGCGGGTACGATCAGGGCCGTGTGCGCAGGTGTCAAGCGGGCTTGGGCGGGCGGGGCTTGTGGGACTCGCGGTGAAGGGACGATCGCGCGAAGGCGCCGCGGTTGGGGTGTGGCAACGCGGCAGGGAGTCAACCATGCGGATTCGTTTAGCGCAGACGCCGGAGGAGCGGGCCGCGTGCGTGGCGCTGCTCAGACAGATGTACCACGAACTTCCCGAGGCGGAGTTTCACGCGCGGGCGGTGGCGCAGGAACAGGTGCGTGGATACCAGATTGCCTACGTAGAAACGGACGGGCAGCCGCTGGCGATGGCGGGTTTCCGCGTCCTGGAACTGCTGGTCTCCGGCCGGCAGCTCTACGTGGACGACCTGCTAACGGACGCGGCCTGGCGCGGTCAGGGTCTGGGCGGCCGGCTGTTTGCCTGGCTGCTGGACCGGGCAAGGGAGACCGGGTGCCGCGAGCTGCGCCTCGACTGCGACGTGCCTCGCGCCCGGGCCCACCGCTTCTACTTCCGGCAGGGGCTGCACATAGCGTCCTTCCACTTTCGACTGAGGAACCTGAACCAGTGCCCGGCGACCCCGAAGGCGTGCGGGGTGGGCGGGGTGGGCGGGCTGCCCAGTGAGGCCCGAATCGGGCCTGTGCGGTCGACCGAGGACGTGTCGCGGTGTTACCCAGTGATGGCTCAGTTGCGCCCGCAATTGAGTCACGCCGAGTTCTGCGCCCAGGTAGCGCGGCAGCAGGCGGATGGCGGCTACGAGCTGGCGATGCTGGAGCTGGGGGGCGTGCCGGTGGCGGTGGCGGGTTACCGGCACCTGTACGCGGTACCGTACCACCGGTTCCTCTACGTTGACGACCTGGTCACGGCTGCGGAGTGGCGCGGACGCGGCTGGGGGGCGACCCTTTTCGACCACCTGGTAGAGTATGCCCGACAGGCCGGATGCCTGGAGGTGCAGCTTGACTCCGGTTTGTGGCGGTCGGATGCCCACCGGTTCTACTTCCGGCAGGGCATGCACATCGCAGCTTTTCATTTCCGGTTGGAGGTACAGGCACCGGCAGGTGGATAGCTGCCGGCGGGGCGGGTGCTCCCGGCGACCGTCGCGTCCGTTGCCTCGGGGGAGGGAAACCGGTAGCCTTTGTGTCCGAACAACCCCTGGGCCCCCTCCTCCGGCACGCGCATTGCAACTAACGGGTGAATGACCGCGTCGGCCAGCGGAGGCGGGTGGGGTATGCTCATCACGCCAAGGTGGTATCCCCGCGGATGAGTCACACAGAATGAGGAGAACTGCTCGATGGCAAGCATGCAGGCGGTGGTCAAGACAAAGCCCGAATACGGAGCGGAGCCCCAGGAGAAGCCGATCCCGAAGCCCAGGCCCGACTGGGTGCTCGTCAAGGTCCGAGCGACCAGCATTTGCGGCACGGACGTGCACATTTACAAGTGGGACCCGTGGTCGGCCCAGCGGATCGGGGCGAAGGCCCTGCCGCAGATCCTCGGACACGAGGTGGCCGGCGAGGTGGTGGAGGTCGGCCCCCATTGCAAGCGCATCAAGGTGGGCGACTACATCTCCGCCGAGACCCACATCTACGACCCCGGCGACCTGACGAGCATGCTGGGGGCCCTGCACGTCGGGCGCAACATGAAGATTCTCGGGGTGGATTACGACGGCTGCTTCGCGGAGTACTTCGCCCTGCCGGAGTCGATCTGCTGGCCGAATGACCCGGCCATCCCGCCGGAGATCGCCACCATCCAGGAACCGCTGGGCAACGCCTGCTACGCCGTGCTGGGCGAGGACGCCGACGTGGCCGGCAAGACCATGGTCATCACCGGCGACGGGCCCATCAGCCTGTTCGCCATCGGTGTCGCCCGGTCGGTGGGCGTGGCCAAGATCATCCACTTCGGCAAGTACGATGCGAACATGGAGATTGCCCGCCGGATGGGGGCGGACCTCCAGATGCACACCAACCAGACGACCGGCAAGGAGCGGCTCCAGTTCGTGCTCGACCACACCGGCGGCAACGGCGTGGACATCGCCCTGGAGATGGTGGGGTCGCCGGACTCGATCCAGGACTGTTTCTCGATGGTGCGCAAGGCCGGGCGGGTGACCGCCTTCGGCATCGCGGCCGAGTCGCCCCTGCCCGTGGACTACAACAACGGCATCGTGTTCAAGGGGTGCCAGATTCATGGCATCAACGGGCGGAAGATCTTCGACACCTGGTATCGCAACCGGAACCTGCTGGCCAACGGCCGGCTCGACCCGACGCCCGTCATTACGGACATGTTCCTGCTGAGCGACTACGCCAAGGGATTCGAGAAGATGACGGAGCGGCCGCGGAAGAGCGCCAAGGTGGTGCTCTTCCCCGCCAAGGAGGAGTTCGAGGCGGCCAAGAAGCGGCTGGCGGCGAGGAAGAAGTAAGGACGCGTGCTCGATGGGCTTGCGATTCGAATGGAATGCGGAGAAGGCGAAGCGGAACTTCAAGAAGCACGGCATACTCTTCGAAGAGGCGGCTACGGTGTTCGGTGACCCGCGTTCGCTGACCATCGACGACCCGCTTCATTCGACGGCCGAAGAACGGTGGGTTACGATGGGGATGACCTACCGGCACCGGTTGGTCGTCGTCGTGCACACGAGCCGTGGGAATGCCATCCGTGTGATCAGCGCTCGCAAGGCGACACGACGGGAGAGGAAGACCTATGAAGAAGGCTAGGGCACACGCCGGCGCAGAGATGCTGCCTGAGTATGACTTCAGCCGGGCCCGGCGCGGCAAGTATGCTCGCCGGTACGCCAAGGGCACCAACCTGGTAGCCCTCGCCCCGGATGTGGCCAGGGGATTCCCTGACTCCGAATCGGTGAACGAGGCCCTGCGGACGTTGGTCCGCATCGGCCGCCGCATCGCCAAGAAGGCCTCGGCGTAAGCCGCGCGCAGAGGTCCATCGGCCGTCGGTCTTGGTCTACCCGAGCCGGCGGTCGGTATCCCCGCCGGGTGGGGCCGTCTGGACCCACACGGCGGCAACGGCAGGCCACGGCGAAGGAGGGCATGGCAGTGAGAAGGACACTGCGACTCATGTTCCTGGCCGTCGAAGTCAACCTGATTCTCTGGATCATGGCATGGGCGCTGAGCACCCCCAAGGATGAGTCGTTCGTATCAGCCAGCACGATGGCTTTGGTCGGTCTCGGCTTTGCGGCCATCGTCCAGCACTGGGCCTACTACGCTGTCTACAAGAAGGCGAAGCAGATGTAGCGGTCCGGCGGGCCGGTGTCCTGCGGGGACGGAGCCGCCGGCAAGCGTTGGCGTAGCACGTAACGAGCAGAAGGACCACAGGGTTCATTTAACGATCGGAGCGGAGAATATGTTTGGCAAGATGAAGGCGGATTTGCAGAAGGAGCTGGCCTCGATTCGGGAGGCCGGGCTGTACAAGGAAGAGCGCTACATCCTGACGCCCCAGGCGGCGGATGTGACGGTGGAATACCCGGAGGGCGCCCCGAAGAAGGAGGTCATCAACTTCTGTGCGAACAACTACCTGGGACTCTCCTCGCATCCGCGCGTGATCGAGGCTGCCCACGAGGCGCTCAAGACGCACGGCTACGGCATGAGCAGCGTGCGGTTCATCTGCGGCACGCAGGACATTCACAAGCAGCTCGAAAAGCGGATCTCGCAGTTCTTCCACACCGAGGACACGATCCTCTACTCATCCTGCTTCGATGCCAACGGCGGCGTGTTCGAGCCCCTGCTGGGCAAGGATGACGCGATCATCACCGACTCGCTGAACCACGCCTCGATCATCGACGGCATCCGGCTGTGCAAGGCGACGCGGTACATCTACCAGAACAACGACATGGCCGACCTGGAGGGGAAGCTGAAAGAGACCAAGGCCGCCCGGTACCGCGTCATCGCCACGGACGGGGCGTTCTCCATGGACGGCTCAGTCGCCCAGCTCGACAAGATCGTGAAGCTGGCCGAGAAGTACGACGCCCTGGTGATGGTAGACGACGCCCACTGCACGGGCGTGATCGGCAAGACCGGCCGCGGCGCCACCGAGTACTGCGGCGTTCTGGGCCAGGTGGACATCGTGACCGGCACACTGGGCAAGGCCCTGGGCGGGGCGTCCGGCGGGTTCACGACGGGCCGCAAGGAGATCATCGAGATGCTCCGGCAGCGCTCGCGCCCGTACCTGTTCAGCAACACCGTCTCTTCGATCGTGGTGAAGGCGTCCATCGCGGTGTTCGATATGATCACCGAGTCGACGGCCCTGCGCGACAAGGTCGAGGCGAACACCAAGCGTTTCCGCAAAGGGATGAAGGACGCCGGCTTCGACATCAAGCCGGGCGATCACCCCATCGTACCGATCATGCTGTATAACGCCAAGCTCAGTCAGGACATCGCCCGCGACATGTACAAGGAAGGCGTGTTCGTGATCGGCTTCTTCCACCCGGTGGTGGGCAAGGGTCTGGCCCGCATCCGCTGCCAGATGTCGGCGGGGCACGAGTTCCACCACATCGACAAGGCCATCGCGGCGTTCACCAAGATCGGGAAGAAGTACGACATCCTGCACAAGACCAAGGAGCAGATCATCGCCAAGTACGGCGAGTAGCCGGGGATTGGGGATTGGCGATTCGCGATTGCCGGCTGGTGACCGCAGGTAGCCCACCGCGTGCGGCTGGTCGGGTGGTTGAGCCGCCGGTCGGGTCGGGAATCGCGACCGACACTCTGAGGCTGCCGGTGGGTGGCCGTCGGAAGGCAACTGCGGGGCGCGGGCGGGTTGACCGTCCGCGCCCCTGGCATTGCGCGGCCGGCCGCGGCTTGCGGGCCCATGCCTCATACCGGCGGGCTCCGCGGCGGACCGCCGGTCTGTCCGACCGCGTGCGCGAGTATCAGGAGGAGCGTCAGCGCCCGCGCGACGGGGGACGCAGGGCGTCCGGCTCCTTGGCGAAGCGGCGGGCGGTGTCCAGCGTGATGCGGCCCACGTCCACCAGTTGCTGGAGGCTTTCGTCGAGAGGCAGCATCCCGTCGCGCTTGCCCGTCTGGATAGCCGACTCGATCGAGTCGATCTTGCCGAAACGAATGCCGCTGCGGACAGGGTGATTCACGTGCATCACCTCCAGGGCGAGCACGCGTTTCTCGCCCTCGGTGGCCGAGGGCAACAGGTGCTGGCACACCACGGAGCG
Organism: Planctomycetota bacterium; assembly: GCA_029558835.1. Lineage (GTDB taxonomy): Bacteria > Planctomycetota > Phycisphaerae > UBA1845 > UBA1845 > JAKQDH01. The sequence continues at coordinate 49,418 of JAKQDH010000147.1, forward strand.
CAGACTCAACGAAAGCTGCGTGCGGATGTCGTCCTGGGCGTCGTGGGGGAACAAGTCCACGCAGCGCGTGACGGCACCCTTGGCGTCCTTGGTGTGCATGGTGGAGAGAATGAGGTGCCCGGTCTCGGCGGCCGTCAGGGCCATGGCGGCCGTGTCACGGTCGCGGATCTCGCCGATGAGGATGACGTTCGGGTCCTGCCGCAGGCCGCTGCGCAGACCGTCGAAGAAGGAGTCCACGTCGCGCCCCACCTCGCGCTGGGTGATGATCGTGGAGCTGATGCGCGGATGCACGTACTCGATGGGCTCCTCGACGGTGATGATGCGGCAGTCGCCGCGCTGGTTGAGCAGGTTGACCAGGGCGGCCAGGGTCGTCGTCTTGCCGGAGCCCGTGACACCGGTGACGATGACCAGTCCGTGGGCGTGGTTGACCAGGCGCTCGGCCAGGCCCCCAGGGAAGTTCATCCAGTCAAACGAGGGAATGTCGTTGGGTACGTGCCGGAAGCAGGCGCACAGCGAGCCCTGGGCCCAGAACAGGTTGGCCCGGAAGCGGCACGGCTGGTCCCGGTGGGTCAGGGCCACCGAGCAGTCAATGCTCTTGCTGTCGTGCAGGCGGGCGAGGACGGCCTCGGGCAGCACCGATTCGACGAGCCGGCGGACCTGGTCGGGTTCGAGTGCCTCGTTGTTCACCGGCTCCAACCGCCCGTGGACCCGATAAGCCGCCGGGTAGCCGGGGACCAGGTGCACATCAGAAGCATCACGGTCCGCGGCCGCGTGCAGCAGCTCGCGCATGGCCGTGTGCCAGCGATCGTCGGGAACATCACCTTCCGTGCGCATCGTCTTCATTATACCCGCAGCCCGCTTGGAGGTTGCACCCCAGCCGAAACGCAACTGCCCGGCCCCACACCAACAGGAGACCCACGCTCGGATGCGGGTGGCATGGCCAAGCGCAGCGCCGCCATGTTCTCGGAAAGGGGCGTGCGGGGGTCACGGCAGCATGCCGACGCCTGCCTGCGGCGGGCTTAGGCATGCCTGGTCTCCGCTTTGCGTGGTCCTGTTCAGGGCGACGTCCTCGGAGCCCGAGCGGCGGCAAGCGGGCAACGTGCAGCGCCACGTTCCAGAAGAAGCGCCGAGCCCGAGCGAGAGCGAGTGGGCTGTCAGGCGACGCGCCCCCTCGCTACCGCTCGGGCTCGGTTGTTCGTTCGCGCCGATGCCCCTCGCTTCCGCCTGGGCCCGGATGCGCGGTGGTCCTCTTCACTCCACGATCATCTCGCCCGGGGAAACCATCTTGTATTCGCCGATGGTTTCCTCGTCGCGGGCCGGTTGCGTCTGCTCGGCCCGCGGGGGTTCCTGACTGTACTCGTACGTGCTGACGGAACGGTGGCTGGACTTGGCGCAGCCGATGCTCAGGGTGAGCAAGCCGACGGCCGGCAACGCCGTCAGCATCAGCCATGTCTTGCGTATCGTCATAGGTGTCATTCCTTCCTCGATGTCCTGGTCCGGTCCGGCTCGTTGTCGTTCGCGCGGCCGGGGCCGGGATCGGTTGTAAGAGTCCGCCCGCTTCGCGGCGGTAGCCCCCTTGCGGCACTTCGCCGTTATCGTGCCGGGATCCTGGTCATTCGTCGCCCTCATCCTGCCCTCTCCCCCCCGTTGAGGGGAGAGGGGGAGAAGGCACCTGCCGGAAGTTGCCGGCTATCCCTGTCGCCTGGCGATCTGCATCTGCTGGTTGAGCACGCTCCACAGATCGGCCGCGGCGATCGTCGCCTTCACGCGGGCGGTACCCTCAGCGTAGATCGGCGGACTGAAGGTCGCCCCGGCGATGACGGCGTTCACCTGCGTCGAGATTTCGTCATACTGGGTGACGAAGTCGCGCACGAGCGTACTGGAACTGATCTGGAGTCCCTGGATCTGCTCGGCCAGCTTGCGCAGGGCGTCGAGTTCGGCCGCCCGGCGAGCCCGCAGCTTGCCCTGGGCCGTGTCAATTTCCGGGTCCGTGGCTTCACCGTCAGCCGAGATCTGCTGCACGACCCAGTCGGGCATCTGGTAGCCGGCGGCCACCGCCTGCTTCACGAACTCCGGCCCCGGCACGCCGCAACCCGTGGCCTCAAAGACGTCCCGCTGAAGCGTCTTCTTGATGTTGGTGATGTCCGTCGTGGTGACGGTGTTGCCGCGATAATGCTGGCTGTGCAACTCCTGAATCTTGGTAAGCACGCGCTCGACCGGGATTTCCATGGTCACTTCGGCAATCAGCTCGTCACTGTGGAGGTAGCGATTCGTCTCCGTGGCACCGATGACGATGCCTTCCGCGCGGGTGGAAATCTCGTCCGACTCGGTAATGAAGTCACGTACCAGGGTGGTGGACGTGAGGCGCAGGCCCTGAATGCGCTCCAGCAGCTTGCGCTGGGCATCACGGCGGGCGGCCTGCATGGCCATCAGGCGGGCCTGCGGCGATACCGTCTTCCAGATGCCCGGGACGCTCATGGCCGATGGGGCATACCCGGCGGGCAAAGGCGTGATGATATCCGCGACCCCCTGGGGCAGGTCAGGCGGCAGCTCCGGTCGCGGGGCGCCCGCGCCGGTCACGCGGATCACGTCCTTCTTCAAGGTCTGCTGGATCTGCTCGAAGTCCACAGTGGTCACCGTGTTGCCCTTGTAGTGGGCGGCGTGAACCTCTTTCAGCTTGGTGACGAGCTGGGCGACCGTCACCTCGGCATCGACCTCACAAACGCCGTCTTCGTAGTAGCGCGGCTGGCCCAGCCGGACGCCCTTCACGAACGCGTCCACCCCCGCGCGGATTTCATCGCTCTCGGTGATGAAGTCACGGACGTAGGTCGAGGAGTTGATCTGCACACCGTAGACGGCCTCGGCGAGCTTGCGGTAGCAGTCGGCCTCGGCCGCCCGCCGGGCGAGCAGCTTGTTCTGGGCATCGGCCGCGGGATTCTGGGCCAGCGCGGTCAGTGCCGGAATCAGCAGCCCCGCCACCGCCGTCAGCCCCATCAGACGAAACACACGAGTCATCGTTCTTCTCCTTCGTGATGTAACTGCTTGATGCGCGATTCGTTCCACGCGCCATTCCTGTGCATACGCGGTCGGCATACCCTCTCCGTCGTCGCGAGGATGCCCGGCGCGGGCTCCGCCCCCCCGGCGGCCGGCCCGTGGTCTCCGGCCAATACGACACGTCCGGCACGCAAAGGTTGGGGCGTGCCCCGCGGGTTCCCCCCGTCCGGGGGACTGCCTCCATGCCCTCACCCTGCCTCCTCCCCGTGGGGGAGACGGGGGACGAGCCGGTCTCCTAACAGCCCGTTGAAGAAGTAGCGTCGGCCCCCCGCGACCGACGCAGAACGCCCCTGGCACACGGGTCACTGAGGGTCCCGGCGCTAGGCGGGGGTTCTTCAACAGGCTGCTAACCTCGCGCCCGAGCCCGGGAGCCGAAGGCCTTGACCCGGTCGCGAGCCTGGGCGTACTCGGGGTCATCCTTACCGGCACAAGCCTGCCGGTAGTATCTCATGGCCTCGTCGAACCTCCCCGACGCCTCGCACGCAAGCCCCGCCCCATAGGCGGCGTGGTGGTCGTTGGGGTTCTCGCTCAGCGCCAGCCGGAACGACGCCAGCGCTTCGTCCCATAGTTCCGCCCGCAGCAGCCGCACGCCCTGGACGCAGTTCTTGTTCGCGCTGGACTCGACCTCGGCCGTGACCTGTATGCCGCACTTCATCAGACGGGCGATGAACTCCCGCGCCCCCTGTTCCACGAGCGCCCCGGTAATCCGGTCGACGGGCGTCAAGGCCGCCTCCGTCTGCGCCGAGCCGAAGAAGAAGTTGGCCTTCGTCGACTCCGTCCCGGAGTAGGTCGCGGGCATGTAGTGTTCCCACACCCGACCGTTCGCGGTGTCCACCAGCTTGAACTCCGTCTGCACGGTGACGTTGCGGGTCACGGTCTCCACTTCGCGCGTCTGCACGGCCGTGCGTCCGCCACCCCACCCGTGCCCCCCGAAGCCGGAGAGATCGAGCCCCGAGATGGCCGTCTGCTTGCCGGCGTGCTTCTCGACCTTCACGTTGATGTTGGCCAGGATCATCCCATCGGCGGCCAGCAGTTGACCGCCCTGCCCGCCCGTGCGCGTACTCATGCCCGCCGCGGCCAGGTCCGCCTCGTCGAAGGTCGCCTGGGTGTCCCGACGTTCGGTTACCGCGATGTCCGTCCCGAATCGGGTGCGGGATTCGTTCACCAGATTGAGCAGAATGGCCGAGCTCATGTCCGACCACTTGGGGTCGGTCGTGGGCCCGACTTTGGCCGGCACGACGGCGATGGTCTTCATGCCGGGCGGCAGGCCCCGCTCCGGCTCGACGACGTAGCTGAAGCCCACCACGGCACGCTCACCACCGGCGCACCCGACCACCAGCGCGACCCCAAGCGCCCCACCCACCAACCTGACGATGCCTCGTCTTACCGCCATGCCTGGACCTCCTTCCCGGTTGACATGCCGACCGGCGCAACGCGGAAGTTACGATGATTCGCGTGTTTCGCCCAGAGCGGCGGGAGACCGCCGCCCCCCGCTCTGCCCGACCTCGCGGGACGCATAGCAAACCATGCGGGGGACCTTCCGTCAAGCCGGCCACCCACGGTTTGACGCCTCGGCGCGCCGCGCCCTAGAATCCGCCGGTAACTTCGCCGTTGGAGGCCCCTTTGCTCCCATGTTCCCCCGTCGCCCAACCCGTCAGGTGTGGGTGGGATCTGTTCCCATCGGCGGTGGCGCCCCGATCAGCATCCAGAGCATGACCAACACGCACACGCACGACGTGGACGCGACGGCGGCCCAGGTTCGGCAGTTGGCCGCGGCGGGCGCCGAGCTGGTCCGGGTGGCGGTGCCCGACGCTCGGGACACGGCCGCCCTGCCGGCCATTCTGGGACAGGTCTCCGTCCCCCTGATTGCGGACGTGCACTACCGCTACGAACGAGCCCTGGAGGCCGTCGAGGCCGGCGTCCACAAGATTCGCCTCAACCCGGGCAACCTCAAGCAGCACAAGCAGGTCGAACGCGTCCTGGCCGCCTGCCGGGAACGCCGCGTCCCCATCCGCGTGGGCGTCAACGAAGGCAGCCTGGTGGAACGGGCGGATCCGGCGCTTCGGGCCGCCCAGCAGAGTCGCCTCGCCGCCGACCGCCGCCGCGAGCTGGTCCGCCTCATGGTGGAGACGCTGGAGGAGTACCTGCGCGTGTTCGAGAAGCACGACTTCCACGACGTTGTGCTGTCGGCCAAGACGCCCGATGCCGCGCTGGCCATCGACGCCTGCCGAGCGATCAGCGCCCGCTTCGATTATCCGTTGCACGTCGGCGTGACCCATGCCGGGCCGCTGCAAACCGGGCGGATTCGGTCGGTGGCGGCCCTGGGGGCGCTGCTGGCCGAGGGTATCGGCGACACGGTCCGCATCTCCTATGCCGACGACCCGGTGCACGAGGTCGAAGATGCCAAAGAACTGCTCTGCGCGCTGGGGCTGCGGGCCCGGGTGGAACCGGAGTTGATTGCCTGTCCGACCTGTGGCCGGATCGAGGTAGACCTGGTGGCCCTGACCGAGCAGGTCCGTGCCCGCCTGAGTGGGATCAAGGTGCCGCTCAAGGTGGCCGTCATGGGCTGCGTGGTCAACGGACCCGGCGAGGCGGAGGGCGCGGACGTGGCCCTGTGCGCCGGCAAGGGCAAGGGCATTATCTACGTGCGCGGCGAGCAGAAGCGGATCGTCAGCGAGACGGAGATGCTGGAGGCACTCTGCGACGAAGTGCAGGCCGTGGCCCAGCAGATCGAACGCGGGCAAGCCGGCGTCCGGAATGCAGAATGAAGAATTCAGAATGCAGAAAGGGGAGCCGCACGCCGGTCTGCATTCTGCCTACTTCATTCTGCATTCGGATCCCGACGAGTCGGTGATTCATGAGTGACGTACACGAGATGCCCTCACCGTCACCCGGCGCCGAGGCGGCGCCGTGCCGGCACTGCGGCTACGACCTGCGCGCGTCGCTGGCGGCCCCCTGCTGCCCGGAATGCGGCACGCCAGTGGCGTTCGCGCTGGGCAGCCATGCACCCTTCGTACGCCCGCCGGATCAGGACCACGCGATCGATGTTCATCTGTTTTGCGTCCGCTGCGGGGCAGACCTCTTCGGCCGGCGTGCGCTGGAACTGTGTGCGACCTGTCAGAACCCGGTGTGGTTCTCGCTGTACGGCGACTGGTTGCGCGCCAGTGATCCACGCTGGCTGGCGGGTTTGCGCCGCGGCGTCCTGCTGTGGTTCTGGGTGTTAATCGGGAGCTCGGGGCTGAATGTTCTATACACCGGGGTAGTCACCGCCATCGCCTGCGCGAGTTCCCCCGAAACGTTCGACTACAAACGCTGGTTGGACGTGGGTCTGGCCGTAATCGGCGTGTTCACGATCTGGCTATACCTGCCCGTTATTTGGCTAATCACCGCGGACGAGCCGGCCGGGCGACAATGCCCGCGGGGCCGGACACTCGAGCACCTCCTGCGTCTGGGCGGGGTGCTTAACTGGGGTTTGGTCCTGACCGCTCTGCTGCTGCGGATACCCACCGCACCATCATGGTTGATGAGGGCCTCCTTGCTTCTCACCGCGGCATGGCTGATCGTCTACATGGGCATGATGGCGCGCATGCAGCGGCTGGCGGTGCGCGTGCCGGCGCCCAGGCTGGCGCACAAGACCGGAGTGGTAATGTGGGGATATGCCGGGGCACAGGTCGTGCTGGAGCTATGGGGTCTGGCGGCCACGCAGAGCATGGATCCCGCCCGCACATCCGGGCGCGGGACGTTGTTCAGTCTCCCCTCTTCCGCGGTGTGCCTGCTCAGCGTGGCCAGCGTGGCCTCCATCGTCTTTCTGATCTGGCTCCTGGTGTTGCTGTGGCAGTATCAACGGGTCTTCAAGACCGCGTTGGTTGAGCTGGCTAAGGACACGGCCGGCGCGGGCACCGGCATGCTGACGCCCCCGACTCATCCATGAGCTACCCCAGCGAGCAAAGCCTGATCGCCCTGCCCGAAGACGCGTTGCGTTGTGTCCGGTGCGGGTACAACCTGTGGGCCCGGCGGATCGGCGAGTGTTGTCCCGAATGCGGGACACCAGTGCTCTTCTCGTACCCCGGTGGGGGGTGGCACGTACCGCGGCGCCGGGTTCCGGACCTGCCCGTGGCAACCAACGCCAAGTGTCCGCGCTGCGGGACGGCCCTCGGGGGGCTCTCGGCCCGAGACGCCTGCCCCGGATGTGGGGCGCCTGTGTGGTACTGCGGCTACATCGGTTGGCTGCGAGCGGCCGACCTCCGCTGGCTGCGTCGCGTGGCGAGCGGGGCGACCTGCTGGCTGCTGAGCTTGGGCGGCCACGGTGCCGTGCTGGGCGTCGGGGCGGTGTATGCGATGTTGTTGGGGGGGAGCCTTGGCTCCCGCCTCGGTGGTTGGGCAGAGGGAGCGACCTGGGTCCTGGCGGTCCTGCTTGACGTGCTGTTCGTGGTGGCCGCCTGGCGGATTACCGCGGCCGAACCCATTCCGTTCCGGCGTGGCCGGTGGCTTGGCTGGGCACCGGTGGTTCGCGCGGGCGCGCTGGCGGTCTGGGCGGCAGGGGTGCTCGCGGCCGGCGTGCGGTACGCGCACTTGGGCGTGTGGGCACAGATGGCGGTCCGGGTGCTTCCCCTGGGGGGCTGGCTCGCCGTGGTAGGGCTGCTGATGTGCCTGCGCGAGTTGGCGCGGCGTCTTCCGGACCACCGCCTCGCACGGTGGACTACGGGGGTGCTGTGGGCGTATGGCTCTGCCGCGCTCACGATGCACCTGTGGAACGTCGGCGAAGGCGTCGCCCGGTGGCTGCTGGCGGCCGCCGGCAACGCGGCGTTCGCGGCCGACCTCTACCACGCCATGGCCGTGTTCCTGCGGGTGGTTTTGTTGCTGTCTCTGCTGGCGCTGGTTGCCCTGCTGGTGAGTTACTGGACCGCCCTGGGCATCGCGTGCGACCGGTCTGAGCGCGAGGCGGCGGCGTTCAGGGCGCCCCGGGGTGATGGCGTGGCCACCTCTGAGGCAAGGTAACTCCCCGGCCGACGGATTGGGATTTCCACGATCCGCGCTACAATATCGCAACACGCCCGCGGACCCATCCGGGTAGGGCGCGGGCCCCCCGCGGTCCAGGGGTGTAAGCGGCGTGCGCAAACGACCTTTCGACGCCGGCTGCCACTTGGCGAGCGACTCGCTACGTGGGAGCTGGGTGGCGGGGTCTGGTCGGGTCTGCCAGGTGCACCGCCGAGCGACGGCGGGCCGAGGCGTACCGCCGGTCGCGGCGTCCGGCAGAGTCGGACGGCAGGTCGAGATGCGAGGTTGAAGTCAGGGTGAGCGAGTGACGCATGAAGCTGGTAGTTCCCAAGGAGATCGTGGCGGGTGAGCGGCGGGTCGCGGTCGTTCCCGAGTCCGTGAAGAAGCTCACGAAGGCCGGCGTGCAAGTGTTCGTCCAGGAGGACGCGGGCCTGGCGGCGGGCGTGCGCGATGTGGACTATGCCGACGCGGGCGCCGAGATCATCCCCGACGCAAAGGACCTGTACGCCCGCGGGGAGTTGATCTTGAAGGTCGAGCCGCCGACGCAGAATGAGGCCGTCGGCGCACACGAGGTCGAGTTGATGCCTCCGGGTGCCATCCTGGTGGCCACGTTGCAGTCGCTGCGGAATCTCGACACAGTGCGCCGCCTGACGGCGCGGAAGGTGACGGCCTTTTCGATGAACATGATCCCGCGGACCACGCGGGCCCAGACGATGGACGTACTCTCCTCGCAGGCGACGGCGGCGGGATACAAGGCCGTACTGCTGGGGGCCGCAGCGAGCGGCAAGTTCTTCCCGATGCTGACGACGGCGGCCGGAACGATTCGTCCGGCACGGGTGTTCGTGATCGGCGCCGGAGTGGCCGGCTTGCAGGCGATTGCCACGGCGCGACGGCTGGGGGCCGTCGTGGAGGCCTTTGACGTGCGCCGGGCAGTCAAGGAGCAGGTCCAGAGCCTCGGCGCCACCTTCGTCGAGATCGACATCGACGAGGACGCGGAGACCGCGGGCGGCTACGCGAAGGAAGTCTCCGCCGAATACCTGGCCAAGGAGGAGAAGCTGCTGCACGAGCGCTGCCGGGCGAGCGACGTGGTCATCACCACTGCGCAGGTGTTCGGCAAGAGTGCCCCGCGGCTCATCAGCGAGGACATGGTGCGGCACATGTCGCCCGGGTCGGTCATCGTGGACTTGGCGGCCGAGGGCGGTGGCAACTGCGCCCTCACTGAGCCGGGCAAGACCGTGGGGAAACACGGGGTGACCATCATCGGCGAACTGAACCTGCCGGCCACCATGCCCATCCACGCCAGCCAGATGTACTCCCGCAACGTCACCGCGTTCCTGCTGGAGTTCTTCAAGGACGGCAAGTTCAACCTGCGTCTTGAGGATGACATCATCAAGGCGGCGCTGATCACCCACGAGGGCCAGGTGGTCAACGAGATGGTGCGGAAGGCCCTGTCGGCCGGCTAAGAGCGCCGCACAGAACCCCTCTCCCTGGAAGGGATAAGGGTGCGTTAAGGGCTCCAGGTGATCGGGCGGGGTGGGGGTTTGGCCGCTCGCTCATGGTCACGGTTCGGATCGGCGGCGCGGGATCGCGCCGGGTGGCAGGGAAACTCTGAGGTGCATTCGTAATGGAAACTCAAGCGGTTAACGCGTTCCCGGACGCCCTGGTCCAGATGCAGCAGGCGTTCTACTTCCAGGAATTGGTGGGCAACATCGTCGTCTTCGTGCTGGCGGTGTTCGTCGGGTTCGAGGTGATCACCAAAGTCCCGCCCACGCTACACACGCCGCTCATGTCCGGGTCCAACGCCATCTCGGGCATCACCATCGTGGGGGCGCTGGTCTGTGCCGGGCGCGGGCAGGTGACGCTGGCGACGATCCTCGGCCTGCTGGCGGTGATCGCGGCGATGATCAACGTGGTCGGCGGCTTCCTGGTCACGGACCGCATGTTGGGCATGTTCAAGAAGAGCTAACGGGGGTGCAGCTTACCCATGATCGAGCACGTGATTGACTTACTGTACCTGATCGCGGCGATCCTGTTCATCTTCGGGCTCAAGAAGCTCAGTTCACCGACGACCGCCCGGCGGGGCAACCTGCTCGCCGCCATCGGCATGCTCATCGCCATCCTGGTCACGCTGCTGGACAAGCAGATCGTCAGCCCGGCCTGGATCGTGGCGGGAATGGTGATCGGGGCAGGCATCGGGCTGTGGTGGGCGCGCGCGGTGCCCATGACGGCCATGCCCCAGCTCGTGGCGGCTTTCAACGGCTTCGGCGGGGTAGCGTCGGCGCTGGTGGCTATCAGCGAACACTACCGCCCCGACGGCGGCGCTGCCCATATCGACGTCCTGGTCACCATCGCCCTGAGCGTGCTGATCGGCATGGTCACGTTCACGGGCAGCTTCATCGCCTACGCCAAGCTGCAAGGAGTCATGACCGGGGCACCGATCCTCTACAAGGGCCAGCACCTGGTGAACATCCTGCTGGGCCTCGCGGTGGTGGTCTTCGGCGTCCTGTTTGTGATGGACCCCGCGGCACTGGGGTGGTCACTGTGGCTCGTGTTGCTGGTGGGCGGCGCGCTGGGCGTGTTGCTGACGATCCCTATCGGCGGGGCGGACATGCCCGTGGTCATCTCGCTGCTCAACTCCTACTCGGGAGTGGCGGCCGCCATGACCGGGTTCGTGCTGCGCAATGAGGCCCTCATCATCAGCGGCTCGCTGGTGGGCTCCTCGGGGCTGATCCTGACGAACATCATGTGCAAGGCCATGAACCGGTCGCTGGCCAACGTGCTGTTCGGCGGGGTGGGCACGGCCGACCTGGCGGCGGGGGCGGGAGTGAAGGCCACGGCCGGCACGGCCAGGCAGATGAGCGCGGAGGACGCGGCCGTCGTCATGGAGAACGCCCGCCTGATCATTGTCGTGCCGGGTTACGGGATGGCCGTCGCCCAGGCGCAGCACGTCGTGCGCGAGATGGCCGACCAACTGGAACGGCGCGGCGTCACCGTCAAGTACGCCATCCACCCGGTGGCCGGTCGTATGCCGGGACACATGAACGTCCTGCTGGCCGAGGCCAACGTGCCGTATCCGCAGTTGTACGACCTCGACGACATCAACCCCGAGTTTCCGAATTGCGACGTGGCGCTGGTGATCGGGGCCAATGACGTGACGAACCCGGCCGCCCGCCATGACAAGGCGAGTCCGATCTACGGCATGCCCATCCTCGACGTGGACAAGGCCCGCACCGTCATGGTCATCAAGCGCAGCCTCAACCCCGGCTTCGCCGGCGTGGACAACGAACTGTACTACCTGCCCAATACGTACATGCTCTTCGGCGACGCCAAGAAGATGATCACCGAGGTGCTCAGCGCCCTGAAGGGTGGGTAGGAAGGCAAGAGGCAAGTGGCAAGCGGCAAGAGGGGTAGCGTGCAGGGTGGGTACCGCCCACCGACTGACGACTCGGGCATGCGGCGCGCAAGTGCTGCCGGGGACGAACGTTGCAGCGGTGTCGCCCATTCCACCGGTGCTCCGCGTTGGATTTATCGGTGCGGCAGGTCCAGTCCCGCTTGAGCCACTACGGCAGAGAAGAACTTAAGTACTGGATTGTTCCGCGTACCGGCCGTGGTGTATGATATACGCATAAGGAAGTGGCCGGCCCTTGATGGCGGTCACTGGGAGAGGCAGTCGTACTGTCGCCCTCGGCGGTCCACGAACCGCCGAGGCCTTTTTATGGGCAGAGCGTGCGGCCGGGACGGCGCGGCGGCCACTGATCCGAATCCGGCCGCCACCGCTACTGCCACGCACGGTACCAGACGACGCCTCCGCCGTCGCCACTCACCGTGGTGATGATGTCGAGTCGGCCGTCGGCGTCGAGGTCCACCACGGGAACCAGATCGAGCGCCCCACCCGGCCGAGCGAGCGGCAGCGTCAACCAGCCGCCCGTGGGATCGTTCAATGGGCGCAGCACGGCCAGTTGCCCGTTGCGATACGTGCCGACGACAACCTCCACGCGTCCGTCGCCGTCGAGATCGGCGATCGTGACACCCGCGCCGTGCGTACCGGAGAGGCGGGCGGCCGCAAAGCCGGTCCAGGCCGTGCGCACGTCGTCGGGTTGACGGAACCAACCGAAACTTGCCTCCCGCCACGAGCTGACGGCCAAGTCGATGCGACCATCGCCGTCGATGTCACCAAGGTCGAGCCAGAACGCATCCGGCCACTGGCCGATGCCGTGCTTTGTCCAGGCCTGTGTGCGCCAGGCCTCGGCGCCGGGATTCTCATACCAGGCAATGCTGTTCTGCTCCTCCTCGCGAGCAACGGAGACGATATCGGCATTGCCGTCGCCGTCGAGGTCGATGAGCCGCACGCAGCTTGCTTTGCGGCGCGTGGTGGTGTCCACGTCGAAGCGGAGAAACGAACTGCCCGCGGTCGGCGGTTCGAGGGTGTAGAAGATGCTCACCCAGCCGCCGCCCTTGCAGGCGGCCACGATCTCCAGCCGGCCGTCACCGTCCACGTCGCCCACCTCCACGTCGATCCAACTGCTACAGCCAACGTTGTGTGACACGTCGATGACATCAGGATACCAGGTGAGGGCATCCTCCCCCTGGCGAATCCAGGTAACGCGCCCACTCTCGCAGGCGGCCACCACGTCGAGCCGCCCGTCCAGGTCGAGATCACCGACCGCTACGTCCTCGACCCCGGCGACGGCCGCGGAGTCAGCGATGGTCAGATTGCCCCACGTGTGATCCGCTTGCTGGAGGTGCAGGCGGACGCGACCGCTGCCTTCCCAGGCGCTGACGGCATCGAGATCACCGTCGGCGTCGATGTCCGCGATGACGACGCCGTCGGCACCCGAGCCGCCGGCCGTGTCGATCCAGACGGGCAGATACAGTGATGATGCTGGGGAGCCCGGCGTGCAACCGGCGTTGAGGTGCGCGCCGATGAGCGCGGCTGCGCCGGTCACAAGTAGAAACGAGATCGTGCGGGCTGAGCGACACCACGCAACGGGGGAACCGGCAGTTGGGACAGGGTGGCATGGCCAAACGCAGCGCCGCCATACTCTCCCCCGGGGAAGCAGGTGGGTGCCCGCACAGCATGCCGGCGCCTTCGGCTTGGGCATGCCACCCTGCTGGTTTCCCATTTGCGTGGTCCTCTGTAGGGGGCTCATGGTTGAGGTTCCGCCGCCGGCAGCGTCAGCATGCCGTACAAGGCCAGCATGACGGGGCCAACGCCGTGATCGTCATTGCGTCGCGGGCCGCGATTGAGGTAGTCCTTCTCCGATTTCTGGGTCGGCGTGCCGGGGCAGATGTTGGTCAGATCACCCTTGAGAGAGATCATCGCCGACAGGCCGAGGTACCCGCGCTGGAGCGCCTCGCGGTACGTCTCATCCAGCCAGCCGCGTTGCAGACCGCGACTCAGCGCGTAGATGAACATGGCCGTACAGGAGGTCTCCGCGTAGCTGTCCTGCCGATTGAGCAGTTGGTGCCACATGCCCGTCGGCCCCTGATGGGCAACAACGGCCGCCATGAAGTCCTGATAGAGCGCCAGCAGGTCGTCGTAGCCGGGGTAATCCGCCGGGATGGTGTCGAGGACTTCGACGAGCGCCAGGGCAACCCAGCCGTTGGCCCGACCCCAGTAGCCCGGCGAGGCACCTGAGCCGTACCAGTTCCAGCCCTGGTGGTAGAGGCCCACGTCCGCGTCGCGCAGCCTGGCGGTGAAGCCGGCAAACTGGCTGAGCACGTCATCATAGTACGTCCCATCCTCGAGGTGCGCCCCGGCCTTGGCCATCAGCGGGGTGACCATGAAGAGGGCGTCGGCCCAGATGCGGCCACGCTGCGGGTTGCTGTGATACGCGATCAGCCCCTCCGGCGTGCGGGCGACGTCTTCGTGGAAGAAGCGGGCGGCCTCCAGAGCGATGTCGAGGAAGCGCAAATCGCCGGTGCGCTGCGAGTACTCGAAGGCCGCGAGCGCGACGGCGCCGATGTAGTCGATCGGTTCGCTGCCGCCGTGCACCTTGAGCTGACCACGCCGGTTGTAGTATTCGAGGGCGGTGCGCACCTGGGCCGTGCAGGCGGGCCGGTCGAGCCCCTCATCGAGCAGCAGCATGCCCCACAGCGCCACGCCCTGGGTGTACTTCATGCTGTACACGGGATACAGGTCATCGAGGGTGCCGTCGATCGCATGCTCGTAGCCGCCGTCCAGGTAGCGTGTCGTCACGAGCAACGCCTGCACGGCGGGTTCGGCCGGTGCCGGCACAAGGTCGAAGGAAACATCGCAGCCGGCGAGCAGAACCGTCGGCAGCGTCCCACCCGCCACACCCAGAACGGAAACCGCGGCTCCGTCTCCCCGAAAACATGGATGTCGTCGCAGTAACCGCATGGCTGACCCTTCTGCAATGCACCACAACCGCGGCCGGACCGGCCGCCCCGTGATTCTAGCACGCCGGGAGCACCCGCCAACTTGTCGTGACGCCTGCACAGGACCACGCCAGAGGGACACTTGGCCGGCATGCCCAAGCCGGCGTTTGGGTGGCATGTCCAAGCCCGCTACGGGCGGGCGCCGGCATGCTGCGGGGACGTGCGCATGCGGCGTCCTGACGGCATGGCGGCGCTGCGCTTGGCCATGCCACCCGCATCGAAGCCCTGGTTTCCTACTCGTAGGGAGCGATTTGGAGTACTTGGTTCAGCGTGTGCGATTCGGCACCGGCGGTCCGAACCGTCCCGACACAGGTCGGATTCAGAGAGCGCCCGAGGTCCAACGCCGGTGGCGCGTGGTCGCGCCCACGTGGTTCGACCCTCGACTCCACGGCAGGGGTCCCGCCGGCGTCAGCCGCGCGTCAGGAGTTCCGCGGCGGGTTCGCACGGCGCGCCGACCGGAGGTTCGACTCCCGTCAACGCCAGCATTTGCGGCAGGCGGACGTCCCAGGTGTGATCGCGCCGGAAGCGGGCGTAGGCGGCCTCGGCCAGACTGCGGCGCCGCGCGTCGTCGCCCAAAAGCTCCTCGATGACGCGGCGGGCTTGGCCGGGCGTCTCGAAGAGCTCGACCTCTCGACCCGGCTCGAAGTAGTCGCTCAGGCCGGGGCGGTCGATGTGCACCAGCGCGACGCCGGCGGCCGCGATCTGGAAGGGCTTGTGGCTGGCGCCTTGCTCCTCGTTGTGTTGCGAGATGTTGATGGCGATCCGGCCGCGGGCGTAAAGGGCGCCCTGCTGCTCGTAGTCAACCCAGCCGCCGCCGGGAATGCCGCAGGTGGACCAGTCCCGTCCGAAGACCGCGACGCGGAAGTACCGCGCCAGGTACCGCAGGATGAACGTGCGCTGCCAGTCGAGGAACGCCCAGGTAATCTCGGCCGCGTCGAAGTACGTGCGCGGATGCTGTCGCAACCAGCGCGTCGCGGCCGGGTGCGCGTCGCAGAGCGCCAGGAACTGATGGAACGTCGGCGTGCGGTGGTCGCGACGGCGCTGCTCGATCCACTCCTGACCGAGCGCGCGAAGCGTCGGCTGCACGGCCGCGGGGGCGTCCTTCTGCCACAACGCCGCGAGGCGTTCCGTCGCCTGCCGGGCGACGATGGTCTGGATGGCCTCGACGTCCGGGGCGGCCTGTTCCAGAAACGGCTCCAGCTCAGGCAGCGGCTTGGGCAGCGCGCCGGTGATGGCCACCACGTCGAACTCCGGCGTCACCGCCGGCGCCGGGCGGACCAGTTCCGGGTCCTCGGCGACCGGCAGGCCGAAGCAGCGTTCCCAGCCCAGCAGATGCTGCAATTCCTCGGCGTGCGCCTGACTCTTCAGCACGTGGCGTTTGCGTCCGCCGCGCAGCAGCGGCTGTAACTCATGGCGCAGGGCGGCTTTCTCGCCCGCCCATTGGGGATGGTCCGTCCACCACAGGACGTGGTCGATGCCGAGCCGGTCGAACACCGACTGCAGCGAGCCGTCCGGGGCCTGGGTACAGACGAACTCGGTGGTGCCATTCAGGCCGTAGCCGAGCACGCGGCGGACGTTGTCCCGGCGCAGCAGGTCCTCAAGCTGAGTCGTCAGTGTTTCCCGGCTGCCGCTGGGACGTTGCCAGATGTCACCAAGTTCGAGTACGCGCGTGCGGATGCCCAGGCGTCGGGCGGCCCGCTCCATGCCCATCAGGTAAAAACGCGACACGCGCCCCGGGTTTTGCAGAATCAGTAGTGTCTCATCCGCCGCACTCGGCACCGGCATGACGGCCTGGCGGGACAAAACGGCCGCGGCCCGCGCCGGCGGGACGCGCCGCGCGGTCGTGGCCTCGCGCTGCGCGCGGTCGGCCCCCCAATGGGGCGCGTCGGCCGGGACGCTCGCGGACAGCGGATGTTGCCGGGTGTCGGGCAGGGCCTGCTCGGGCATCGTGGCCCGCCCGGCCCCCGCCACCTGCGCCAGCGCCTCGAGCAGCGTCTGGGCCGCCTGGTCCGCCTCGTCTTCGGTCAGAAACGGGCAGAGCGGCAGCGACAGCAATTCGTGGCAACAGGCTTCGGTGTGCTCCAGCGGACCGACGAGGCGGCACCGGCCGCGCAACGCCTCCTGCCGGTGGATCGGTATGGGATAGTGAAGGCCCGCGCCGATGCCCCGCTCTTGCAGCTTCTTGAGGACCGTGTCGCGCTCGCGGCAGCGAATGACAAACAGGTGGTAAACGTGCTCGACGCCCTCCGCCTCGTGCGGCACGACAACGTCGGCATCGGCCAGGCGCTCGCGGTAGCGGGTGGCCAGCAAGCGGCGCCGGGTGTTCCACTCGTCGAGGTGACGCAGCTTGACGCGCAGGGCCGCCGCCTGGAGGTTGTCCAGCCGGCTGTTGAAGCCGGGCACGGCGTGCACGTACTTGACGTGCGAGCCGTAGTTGCGGGCCCCGCGCAGCCAGTGGGCAAGCTGGTCATCGTTGGTAACAATCGCGCCGCCGTCGCCCAGCGCGCCGAGGTTCTTGCCGGGGTAGAAGCTGAACCCGGCCGCCCGACCCAGGGCGCCGCACCGCCGGCCGCGGTAGCGGGCGCCGTGCGCCTGGGCAGCGTCTTCGATGACCAGCAGGGCGTGCTTCTGCGCAAACGCCAGGATCGCATCCATGTCCGCCGGTTGGCCGTACAGGTGCACGGGCATGATGGCGCGGGTGTGGGGCGTGCACGCTTCCGCGAGGCGTTGCGGGTCCAGGTTGTAGGTGAGCGGGTCGTGATCGACGAGTACCGGCGTTGCTCCGGCATGCGCGACGGCCAGGGCGGTGGCGATGAACGTGTTGGCGGGGATGATGACCTCGGCTCCCGGCCCGATGCCCAGGCCGCGGAGAGTCAGGGCGAGCGCGTCCAGCCCGCTGCCCACGCCGATGCAGTGCTTCACTCCGCAGAAGGCGGCGAACTCCTGTTCGAAGGCGTTCAACTCCGAGCCGAGGATGAAGTCGCCCCGGGCAATGGCCTGCTGAAGGGCGGGGACAAGCTCGGGTTCGAGTGCCTGATGCTGCCGCTGCAAGTTGACCAACGGGATGCCCATGCTCGCGCCGCCTCATTGCGGAGACAACCCTCGCCGGCGGCCGTCCGTCCATGACGCGGGGATGGTCTCCTCGATTCAGGGTTATCGGTCGTGACGCGGGCGGGCCTGTAGCGGACGTCGAGGAAGTAGCGACGACCTCCGCGGCCGGTGCGGAGCCCACGCCGCTCCTCGGTCGGTTAGCCCTCCTCAGCGGACCAGCGGTTCTCCACCACGCCGCCCCCGGCGGGTTTCAGGGATGTGAGGGCTTCCGGGTGATCGGCGCCGCGGGCGCCTGTGGCGAGAGTGGATGGCGCAGGGTAGGTCGTGAGCGATCCCAGTCTGCGGACTCCGCCCGCGTCTTGTGCCTCCGGGCGCAGTTCGCCATGTCTTCCGCCGGTCCGCTCAGACCTTCCGCGCCGGGGACCGCGACGGTGACCTTCGGGCGTTGCACGATGGACATGTCCGGGTGGCAGGTTTCGTAAATGGCCCCGGAACCGAGCAGATGAACAGTTGGGCAGGTGACCGCAGGTGCGCAGGTTTCGACCGGCGAGCCCTGGTCGAGGCGCAGCGTGCTCCGTCGCTCCTGTTCTCCTGCTCTGATGCTCCTTTGCTCCAGGCTGCGTTCGGCGAGCTCGGGGCGACTGACCTGCTGCGGCGACAGCGGTGGGTCGGTTCCTGGCCGCCGTTGTGGCGGATTCGGGGTCATAGCCAGCCGATTCCTGGGTCAGGCCGGCCCAGGTGTGCCGGTGCCGTAAGCTCCCGCGTCGCTTGTCTCGTTTCCGGGAGCACCCGCTCTCGACATGCTCGCGCTCGAGCGGTTACGATTCCGGGATGGGACTCGTTGTTCTTCTGCGGGGCGTCAATGTCGGCGGGCACCGGACGTTTCGCCCCAGCATCCTCGCCAGAGAACTGAGCGATTACGACGTAAAGAACGTGGGGGCTGCGGGTACGTTTGTGGTTCGCAAGCCCGGACCTCGAGCAAGGTTCCGCGCAGAATTGCTCCGCAAGTTGCCGTTCGAGACGCAAGTTGTCTTCTGCGAGGGTCGCCACCTCATCCCGCTGGAGCGGGAGAATCCCTTTGCAGCCGACGCGACGCGTTCCGACGTTGTCCGCTTTGTGAGCATCCTGGCGAAGACCTGCCGGGTCCGGCCCCCTCTGCCCTTTACACTTCCGCACGACGGCCAGTGGCTTCTCCGGGTCATCGCCGCGCAAGGCCGACTCGTCTTCGGAGAGTACCGCCGTCACCTGAAGGTGATCGGCTATCTCGGACAGATCGATAAACTGTTCGGTGTGCCGGCCACGACGCGTAACTGGAACACCATCCTGGCGGTCGTGCGCATCCTGAAAGGTCAGGGCCGCAGAGATCTCCGCGGCGCTTCAAACTAGCTGCAAACACAGTATGGTGATGACTCCGGAACCGAGCTTCCTGGCCCGCGTCCGGCGGGCAGGAAGGAGTCATCACCATGTTGCAGGGCGTACCCGAGGAAGGCGTCGGGCGGAAGGTGGGGACGAACGTATCGCCGGCCCGGCGGTGCCGGCAGGCCGTGAGGGACGCGGTGGCTGGCGCGGACGAGAGCTTGTCGGGCTACTGCCGGCCGGCGGCTCCGGCCATGTTGCCCGCGGCGTTGGAACAGGAGGCGGGCCGGGCGTTGATCCGCGCGGCGCTGGTGGACGCGGCGAAACGCCGGTACGGGACCAGGATCGCGCCCGGTGATCTGCGCATCCTGCGTCCCCTCCCGGCAGAGGTTGCCCCGCTGAAGGCGACCGGACAGGAATGCACAGTTGGAGTCACGCCAGACCCGAGTTTACAGACGAATTGGAGCGCCACCAGCACAGCGCGTATACCTGAACTCGATCAGCGACGCCGGGCGATCGCGCATTGCGCTTGTCGAGCCCGTTGATGAGGCCGGACAGCATGCGGGCAATCTCCTCGAGGTCCGCCTTGAGTTGCTCATGCCGGTCCGGCCCCGGCAAGCCCTGACGCGCGGCAACTTCCAGCAGCGGCACACACTCCTGAACGCTGCCGCGGGCAATGCCGAAGAAGTGCTTTCGGTCGGGTTGGGTGAAGCGCCCGTTACCTTCGGGTAGGTTCGTCGCGATGGACACGGCTGCCCGGTTCAGTTGGTCGGCCAGAAAGAAGTAGCCTCGTGGGAAGCCCTTGACCAGCGAGCAGGCAGCGTCGGCGAAGGTGACGGCTTTCTGATAGACGTTCGGCTTCTCGAACGCGAACGACATGGGCAGAGCCACCCGGCCAGAGAGGAGAACGTAGAAAGGAGACCGCAGGAGAGCGACCCGGCGGCCCTCTGCTCCTTTCTCCGCTCTCCTGCTCGATTGCCGCTTCGCGGCAATCGAAGTGCCTGGACACGGTTAGAACTTCTTGCCGGTGGGGTCCGCAAATGGCCGGCGCGGATCCGCGACGCGCTCGCGGCGGCGTAACCAACTTCCGGCGCCGGGCGGTGGCCACCGATCGCCACCGATCTGAGGGGCTTTTAGCCGGCGAAAGCCCCGCTACCCATCGAAGATTCGCTGGAACTCCGCGAAGTCGTCCAGGTCCACGTCGCCGTCGCAGTCCGAGTCAGCCCGATCGAAATCCAGCGGGTCGCATCCCGGAGGTGGCGTGCTTACGCCTGGACCGGCTATGCACCCCGAGAAGATCAGCCAGTCGTCTGTGTCGATATCGCCGTCGAGATCGAAGTCCGCCGCCATCGCGGCTGCTTCGAAGTCGTCCAAGATCGTCTTGGCAAGATCTGACAGTGCCACTGTGCTGACGTCTGCGTTCGCAAGAATGCACACCGCGCGGTTAGCCTCCGGGCGAAGCACGAAAGCGGATGCGTAACCGGCCCGGCTGCCGCCATGCCCGACCTGGTTGACCGGTTCACCAGGCAGTGTGTCGGTGAAGAACCCGATTCCGTAGTAACGCTCGTACGGGCAGCTCGGGTAGCAGCCCAGATCAACCTGCGCCTCCCAGAGTTCCCGAATGCCGATGGGGGAGATCAGACCGCCGGCGCCGTGGTAGCTGGCCAGAAGCGCCTCCGCGAAGTGCGCCATGTCGATGACCGAGGCGATCACGCCGCCGGCCGGATCGCGTGGCTCGGCCGCCGCCTCGTCGAGGTGATAGAGTTGCCAGGTGTACGGATCACCGTACAGATCTTCGCTGCTGTAGAAGTTGTCCTCGCACAGCTCGTCGGTTGGGCTTATCAGATTGATGTAAGGGCCGACATGCATGACGGCGCCTTGAGACACGGCTGCACCCTCACCGATTGGCGAATTCGTGGCCCGGTGGCCGTCGAGCATGGCCGTGCACATACCTGCGCCGTCGAAAACCCCGTCCTGGAGCAGCTCCTGGAATGGGACGCCGGTCCGGTTCACGAGATAGGCGCCGGCCAGAGAGTAATTAAACGCGGAGTACTCGAAACCGCCGCCGAGGTTGCCAAATACCGCGCTGTCATAGTGCGGCGAGACCATATCATCAGGTTCCGGCCAGAACGCCGTCAGACCGTAGGGATAGCAGAACAAGTAGGCCCCCGCATCCTGCTTGAAAGCGCCCTGGTGACTGAGCAGTTGGCGCAACGTTCGTTCGCCGTCGACGAGCTTCTGCGTCGCGTCCTCATCGTCCACGAAGTCGTCCAAAGAGAGCGCCCCCGCTTCCTCAAGGGCCTTGGCGGCTACCGACGTTACGGCTTTGCTGGTTGAGCCCACGCGATACAGCCGGTTTACGCCAGCCGGGTTGTGGACATAATTCCCTTGCCCAATGTAGGAAAAAGCGTCTGCGAAGTGAAGTTCGCCATCTTCGACGACCGCGAACGCAATTTCGGTAACGAACCTGCCGCTGTTGAGCAGCATGTCGGCCACCCGCTCGCGTGCCTTGCACTCGGCTTGGCAGTCGTTGTCGGGGTACTCGTCCATGGGCGGGCAATCGCCCCAGTCAAATTGAGGCGTGTAGATGGAGAGTGGGCAGGTGTCCTCTGTGTCAGGGATGCCGTCCTGGTCCGAATCGCTACGGACGTTCATGTTGGCGGGTTGGTCCCCGGCGTCTGCGCGGAGCGAAGTTGGCTGAACGGCAGGAGCGTGCGCGGACCTCCATTGCGAATGCGCGGGCTCGGCAATAAGCGGCCGGCCCAACAGCGGCGTCACAGCGATGAGCGGCCAGAGTCGACGGTTCCGGAAGCGCATCATGGTGGAACTCCAGTCAGGCACGTGCTACTTTCCGGCTCCCATTATACTGGCTTGGGAAGCCCGCTCAAATGGCGTTTCTGACCCGCTCCAGCGCACAACTCACGGTAATTCGAACAATGAGGCCACGCGAACCCGGACGCTGTGGGACAAATGTACGCCGCGGGCTGAAATCTCGCCCGCGCCACTGCCGCTATACGGGGGGGATCGTCGAATCGGGGCGACTGGATTTGAACCAGCGACCTCTGCGTCCCGAACGCAGCGCTCTAAACCAGGCTGAGCTACGCCCCGTCGTTTGGCAATCCTCCAGGTTCGGGAGGACCGCGCGTCTTGGATACGTGCCGGGCGTGCCCCTGGTCGGGGCCTCAGACCCCCACGGGGGTCCACGTCGACCGGGCCGGCCCGTCGCTCACGCTCCGGGGTTCGGCTCCGGCGTGGGACGACCGCCCAACACGTGCCGGACACGGAAGCCTAGCAAGCCGCGGGCGGGGCGTCAAATACGAGAGGGTGGGCGGCGCTTCTCGCGGCGGCGGCAGCCCTTTTTCCGGGACGTGGGCGCTTGCCGCCCCTGGGGACCCCGCCGGAACCAGCAAGTGCATCCGCCTCCGAGGTCGGCACCGACTTCCCGCTGCTTGGCGGGCCTGTCCCCCGTTGTCCCAGACGCTTCTGCGGGGCGAAGAGGCGGGCGCCTCATGTCATACTCACGCACCGCGAGAGCACGGCACCTGCCACCTACGCGCGGGCTCAGGGGGTCGGCGTCTTGGCCTCGTCCTCGGCGCCGGGCTTCTTGTCGGCGAAGTCCACCTTCGGCGCGGTCTGGGCCCCCTCGGCCGCCTTGAAATGAGCGGCCGGTTCCACCCCGGCCAGCGAGGCGCAGAACCGCCCCCACGGGCCGCGGACGTACGTGTTGAGCGCCTGCACCGCCTCCGTGTACCGGTCACGCTCGACGCTGATACGGTTCTCCGACCCCTCCAGCGAGTCCATCAGCTTGAGGAAGGCCTCGTTGGATTTCAGTTGCGGGTAGTTCTCGATGGTCGCGCGAAGGTTTACGAGCGCGGACTCGAACGCCCCGGCCGCCTGGACCTTCTCCCGCACGGTGGCGGCCGCCGCGTAGGCGCTCCGCGCCTGGGCCACGCCCAGGAAGACAGCCTTCTCCTGCTCGGCCAGCCCCTTCGTCGTTTCCACGAGGTTGTCGATCAGGTCGAACCGCCGCTGCAGCTTGCTCTCCACCTTCGCCCACGCGCCGCTGACGCCCTCGTCGAGGGCGACGGCGTGGGTGTAACCGCGGTAGACGCCGCAGCTTACCAGGACAATGCTCAGCACGAGTGCCACAAAGACAGCCAGCAACAACTTCGCCAGGGTTTTCATCGCAGGCCCTCCGCAATTCGGTTAAACGATCGCGCTGGATCGTCACCCCTTCGTCCGAGCCGCCGGCGCGAGCCGGCGGACATGTCCACGATCGGCGTCGTTCCACTTGGGGACCGGCAGCTCGCGCTGCCGGCTCTGACACGCCACCGGGCTGCGCCGCCGGCCGGCGGTCACCAGCTTGCCCCGCCGCCACCGCCGCCGAAGTGGCCACCGCCGCTGAAACCTCCACCGCCAAACCCGCCGCCGCCGCCGAAGCCCCCTCCGAATCCTCCGCCGCCCAACCCGCCGCCCCAGTGCGAGCGCCGCGACCCGCGCATGGAGTTCGACAGCATGGCCGTCCAGAACAACGCCGGCCAGAAGCCGCCGCCCGCCCACCGCCCGCGATACCGCGCCCGGCGGCCAATCGAGCTGACGATGATGAAGATCACCAGCAACGGGAACAGCATCGGGCACAAGGCCCCCGCGCAGGCCACGCCCCCGGGTGTGTCTCGGCCGCCGCGAACGCCGCGGTACTGCCGGGCCGCCACCGGCATCCCACTGAGCACCACCTGCTTCTCCTCCGCGATCCGGGCCGCCACCTGGGCCGCCAGGGCCTGGAGACCCTCGCCGTAACGCCCCCCGCGGAAGTACGCGTCCACGACCTGACGCGACACCGATCCACACCACGAATCCGGCAGCATCCCCTCCAGTCCGTAGCCGGTGTGGATGCGCACCTGCTTCTTGCGCGCGGGAGTATCGAGCGCGAGGGCAATCAACGCGCCGTTGTCCTCGCCCTTCTGCCCCAGCCGCCACAACTCCGCGTGACGTTGCACGAAATCGAAGAAGTCCTCGTCGCCCGTGGTCGGCACGGTGAGCACCTTGACGGCCGCCCCGGTCTTCTGATGCAGTTCGAGCAGCAGCGCGGCGATGCGCTGTTCAGCGGTCGAGTCGATCAAACCGGCGTTGTCAACGACGATGCGATCATCGAGCGGAATGGTGATGCGGGTTGCGGCCGCCGCCGGCGCGCCAGCCACCACCAACACTAACAATACCACGCCCACCCAGCGAGACCGTCGAACGCCGGGCTCCCCGGCGCCGCCCGCCCTCGAGAAACCGGGTGCCACGCCCAAGCTCGCCGCGTACGCGCTTAGCGTGTCGGTCCGGAGAGGGTGCCATGCTTTCCCGCGACAGCAGTCGCGGGTAAGCATGTTCTTCCGCCCGACCCCATGCCCACCCCCGCCTGCGGCGGGGGTGGGCATGGCACCCACGCGAAACAGGTACCTCGCCGCAGGCGAGCGTCGGCATGCGTCAGTGTTCGCCGGATGGCATGGCCAAGCGCAGCGCCGCCATGCGTCCGTGTCCGGCGCGGCATGGCGGCGCCAAGCTGCGCTTGGCTTGGCCATGGCACCCCGATCGACGGGGTGTCTGTCGGCGCCGGCATGACGGCGCCGACCCGTGCTCAGGCTGACCGTGGCACTCCGATCGGGCGGAGACTGGCGCCGTGGCGTAGAGCTACTGGGTGGGCTACCACGCATCGGCCAGTTCTCCCAGGGTTTCGATGTCCCGGTAGAGCTGATCGAAGTCGTTCCAACCGGGGTGTTCGTGGGTCGCCGGCAGCGTGCCCCGACGCAGACCGGGCAACTTCCGCTGCGTCAGCGTCTCGACGGCCTCCAGCACCGCCGCCGCCGGCAGCGCTTCCCGTGTCCGCCGCAGCCACAGCAGCCCCCGGAGCGTGCGCAGCACGCGCTGGCTGATCTGGGCCGACAACGGGCCGATGAACTGCGGCCGCCCGGCGGCCGCCAGCAGGCCCTGACGCATGCTGATAAGCACCGACTTCAGCTCGCGCTCACACTGGAGGCGGACGTCCGCGTCCTCAAACGCCAGGTCCGCGAAGTAATCGGGCCCCAGCGGCGTCACGTGTTGCGCTTGAATCTCGATGAACTCCAGCGGAAACGTGTCGAGCGACGCGCGGATGTACGCCGGGGTCATGATCAGCGGGGCGACCACCCCGAGCTTACCCATCCGCGGGCCGCACTCCGCCAGCCGCCGCAGCAGCCCCAGGTCCACCCGGTCCAGCACCAGCACGCTCTGCACGCCGTCGCATTCGGCGTCGAAAGGCCCCCCCACGGCCGGGCCAAACACCGTCACCGCCAAGGCGTGATTGCCTGCCACTTCGTGCACCATCCCCAACCAGGCGCGCACCGCCACCCGCGCCGGGGCGGCAATGCCGGAAAGCTCTTCCAGGTTGCCGGTCATGTATTGGGTTCCCTTGAGCGGTCGCCCCCCGCTCGGCACTGCAAGCCCACGGGTTGCCCCCACGCTGCCGCGTTGGGTTCTGCCCCTCGCTTTCGCTCGGGCTCCGGATCGAGCTACCCCTACACCCATGGCGGCCAGAGAGCCGGGACACGCGGTCGCGTCACCGAAAGCTTGACAGTTAGGGTTTACCCCGTGACCTGCCGCCCAGCAAGTAGAGAATCGACCTCGAATTGGAACCGCCGCGGGCGGTGCCGGCCGAGGTCGGGCACGCCGGTGCGCGGCGGACGTACAAGAACCGACAGGATCGCACGGGCTGCCCACCGGGCCCGATTGCGTGCCGGTGCTGCGGAGGCTATAGTCCCGCTCCGGCCTGTGATCGACGGCTCAGGAGGGCGGGATGCGAGCTCCGGGGTCGCGCCCAGAGCGGGGCCGGGCAGTTGCATACATCGGTTTTGGAGTGAGCGCAGCATGATTGTCGGCGTACCCAAAGAGATCAAGACGCACGAGTATCGGGTGAGCATGACGCCGGTGGGAGTGGATGAGTTGGTCCGACGGAAGCACTCCGTGCTGATCGAGACCGGCGCCGGCGTCGGCTCCGGGATCGCGGATGACGAGTACGCCGCGGTGGGTGCCAAGCTGGTGGCCTCCCGCGACGAGATCTTCGCCAAGGCGGACATGATCGTGAAGGTCAAGGAGCCCTTGGCCCCCGAACGCAAGCTGATGCGCTCCGGGCAGGTAATGTTTACCTACTTTCACTTCGCCGCCGACCACGCCCTGACCGAGGAGGTCATCGCCAGTGGCGCCATCGCGGTGGCCTACGAGACCATCACCGACGCGCACGGGCACCTGCCCCTGCTGACCCCGATGAGCGAAGTGGCCGGCAAAATGAGCATCCAGGAGGGCGCCAAGTACCTGGAGAGCCCCATGAACGGGCGCGGCATCCTGCTGGGCGGGGTACCGGGCGTCGAGCCGGCCGAGGTGCTGGTCATCGGCGGCGGCATCGTCGGCACCTGTGCGGCCAAGCTGGCCGCCGGCCTGGGCGCCAAGGTCGTGATCATGGATATCAGCATCGACCGGCTGCGCTACCTCGATGACATCATGCCCGCCAACGTGTACACCATTTACAGTGACCGCCTCGCCATGCAGAAATACCTGCGCTCCGCCGACCTGGTGATTGGGGCGGTGCTGATCCCCGGGGCCCGCTGCCCCGTGCTCATCACGCGCGATATGCTCTCGTCCATGAAGCCCGGCTCGGTCATCGTGGACGTGGGCGTGGACCAGGGCGGCTGCTGCGAAACGATCAAGCCGACGACGCACAGCGACCCGGTCTACACCGTGGACGGCGTCGTTCACTACGGGGTGGCCAATATGCCCGGCGCCGTCGGGCGGACTTCGACGTTCGCGCTGACGAATGCGACCTTGCCCTATGCCCTCAAGCTGGCGGACTTAGGCTACCAAGCCGCCTGCAAGCAGGACCCGCATCTGGCGGCCGGCATCAACGTCGAAAAGGGCAAAGTCACCAACCGACCGGTGGCCGATGCGTTCGGGCTGAAGTGCACACCGTCTTCGGTGGCCTCCTGACGCGCGGTCTCGGACGGGAAGAGCCCCGTGCCGCCGGCGGATCCACGGGGCCGGCGCGGCGGTTCGCTCACCCGTGCCCGCAGGCGCCGGTGTGTTGCGCCTGCAGCCTCCGAACGCCGCTGCCTTCCAGGGAGAGGGGCAGGGGGAAGGGTGGCGCGGACGCCTCCCTCGCGGAGGAACATGCCCGCCCGCGACGCGGGGGACGCCGCACGCGCACGCCGCCGCGGGAAGGCACCGTGCACCCCGGGTGCTGGAGACGCGGCACGCCAACGGGATGCCCGTTGGGTGAGAGGACGGCCGCCGTCGGCCGGACATCCTGGGCACGTACTTGGGCGCGGCGCCCAGGCCGGGGAATCAGCCTATGGCCAAGAACATCGTCATTATCGTGTTACTCATCCTGGCGGTCGCCGGGGGATACTACGCCCTCTCCACCTACCGCCTCGATTTGGGGCAGGGGGGCAAGACCGAGGTCATCCACCGCGGTGACCTGACGCTGCCCATCAACGCCACCGGCGAAGTGCGACCGGCCCATCGGGTCGAGATCAAGGCGGAAGCCAGCGGCGAGGTCATCGAAATCCGCAAGCGCGCGGGCGAGCGCGTGCAGGCCGGCGACCTGATCATGCACCTCAAGAAGACCGAGGAGCAGCGCAGCGTCGACCGCGCCCAGCGCGAGGTGGATCGGTACGCGGCCCTGCTGGAGGCGGCGAAGGTGACGCGCCGCCAGCGCCAAACGACGGACCTGGCGGCCGCGGAGGCGGAAGTCAAGGTGATCGAGTCGATGCTGCCCTACTACGAGTTCCGGGCGAAGGCCTTGGATCTCCCGGACAGTGACAAGAACTTCGCCAATGAGGAGCTCGTGCAGCGAAAGGTAACTTACGAGAACCAGAAGGCCCAGCTTGCTTCCGCCCAGGCCCGCCGGGACGCCGTCAAGCTCGCCATCGAACTCGCCGAACAGGACGTCGCCCAGATGGAGGCGACCTATCAGGCCGCCCTCAGCACCCTCGGCGACGCCAAGGAACGCCTCGAAAAGACCGACATCATCGCCCCCTGCGACGGCATGGTCGGCAACGTCTACGTCCAGGAAGGCGAGGTCATCCAGGGCGGCAAGACGACCTTCACCGGCGGGACCCTGCTGGCCGTCGTGCTCGACGTGGACCGCATCCTCGTGCAGGCCGAGGTGGACGAGGCGGAGATCGGGGCGGTGCGCAAGATCGCCCCCGCCTGGGCACGCCCCAACAACGACGGCTCCGTGACCATGCCGGCGGACCTCGAGGCGGCGGCCGCCCAGATCGAGCATCTGCCCCGCATCGAGGTGGAGGCCTTCCGCGGCGAGGAATTCACCGGCGTCATCGAGCGCATCTACCCCGAACCACGCACCATCAGCGGCGTGACCACGTACCTCGTCGACGTCGTGCTCCTGGGCGAGAACCGCCTGAAGCTCTTTCCCGGCATGCGGGCGGCCGTGGAGTTCACCGCCGAGAAGGTCGAGAACGTCGTCCTCTGCCCCAACGAGGCGCTCCGCGAGGGCCCCGATGGGCGGTTGGGCGTCTACGTCCCCGTCAAGGACCGGGATTCGCAGGGGCAACAGGAAGACAAGAAGTTCGTCCCCTGCAAGATCGGCCTGGACAACGGCGTGTACTCTGAAATCAGGGAGGGACTCGCGGAGGGCGACACCGTGTACACCAAGCTGCCCGTGAACCTGGAGAAAGAACGCGAGCGCCGGAAGAAGTAGCCGCCGGCGTCCGTCCGTCCGTGTGCCTCGGCCTGACCCCTGTAACCCATGTTGAAAGCCGTCCAACTGCGCAAAGACTACCACATGGGCCACACCGTGGTGCATGCCCTGGACGGCGTGGACCTGCACATCCCGGCCGGTGGCTTCGTCGCCATCACCGGTGCCAGCGGCAGCGGCAAGAGCACCCTGATGCACATTCTGGGCTGCCTCGACCGCCCCACGGCCGGCCTGCTTGAGTTCAATGGACAGCGGATCAGCGGCATCGGCGAGAAACAGCTCGCCCGCCTGCGCAACCAGCACATCGGCTTCGTCTTTCAGACCTTCAACCTCATCAGCCGGACCTCCGCCCTGGATAACGTGCTCCTGCCGCTGGTTTACACCCGCCGGGCGTACCGCCGGAAGCACGCCCTGGAGGCCCTGGAACGGGTAGGACTGGCCGCCCGCGCCAAGCATACGCCCAGCGAGATGTCCGGCGGCGAGTGCCAGCGGGTGGCCATCGCCCGCGCGATCGTGAACCGCCCCCGGCTCATCCTGGCCGATGAGCCCACCGGCAACCTCGACACGCGCACCGGCGACCAGATCATGGCCATCTTCGACGAGCTGCATGCCGAGGGCATCACGATCGTGCTGGTCACCCACGAGGTGGACATTGCCGTCCGCGCCCAGCGCATCATCCGCATGCAGGACGGACGGATCGTCGAGGACCATCCGGTAGCCCCTGAGCAACGGCAGGTCGTGCTGGCGTCCCGAGGCCAGGGACTACCCGCCTCCGGCGCGATCCAGCCGATGCAAGAGCCCCCTGCGGAGCGCGGAGCCGTCGCCGGCGTCCTTGGAGTCTCAGCCACTGGAGAGTAACGGGTCGTGTTCCTTCTGCGCCTCATCCTTATCGCCCTTCGCGGCCTGCGGACCAACCTGTTCCGGTCCCTCCTGGCGACCTTGGGCGTCATCATCGGCGTGGGTGCGGTGGTCTCGGCCGTCTCCATCCTCGAAGGCGCCAAGAAGGGCATCCTCGAGCAGGTCGAGTCCCTCGGCGCGGACAAGATCATGGTCTTCAATGGCCAGGCCGAACGCGGCGGGCGGCACATGGCCCTGCCCACCCTGACCATCGACGACGCCGACGTTCTCGCCCGGGAAGGGGGCGAAGCCATCCGTGCGGTGGCGCCGCAATACCAGGCCGGCGGGCAGGTCAAGTATTTCCAGAAGAACGCGGCCGTCACCGTCCTGGGCACCAGCGAAGATTACGCCACCATCAACAACTACGCCGTCCTCGATGGGCGCTTCATCACCCGCGAGGACATCCGCGGCTCCGCCATGGTCGTCGTCCTGGGCAACAAGGTGGCCAGGGACCTCTTCGGCGCCCTGCCCCCCGTGGATAAGACGGTCAAGATCGACGGGCGCGGCTTCACCGTCGTCGGCGTCATGGAGGAACGCGGGGTACTTGGCTTCATGGACGTGGACAACCAGGTGACGGTGCCGATCAGCACCGCCATGGACCGCATGTACGGGGCCAAGTACCTCACCATGCTCGTCGTCCAGAGCGAGGGGGCCAACCGGGTCCAGGATTGCGTCAGCCGCGTGCGCCAGATCCTCCGCGGGCAGCACCGCCTCAAAGCCGGTGACCCGGACGACTTCCAGGTCTTCACCCAGCAGGAGTTCCAGAACAACCTCGGCATTGTCGCCCGCATCTTCGCCGTCGTGCTCTACAGCATCGCCGGCATCTCCCTCGTCGTCGGCGGCATCGGCATCATGAACATCATGATGGTCTCCGTTACCGAGCGCACCCGCGAAATCGGCGTCCGCATCGCCGTCGGTGCCCGCCGCACTGACATCCTCACCCAGTTCCTCATCGAAGCCAGCACGATCAGTCTCTTCGGCGGGGCCATGGGCGTGGTCTGCGGCTGGGCGATCGCCAATCTGCTCAGCAAGGTAACCCAGGTCTTCGAGGTCTACACGCCGCTCATGGCCGTCCTGGTGGCCTTGGGCGTGGCGATCGGCGTCGGGATCGTCAGCGGCATCTACCCGGCCATCCGGGCCGCCCAACTCGACCCAGTCCAGGCGCTCCGCTACGAGTGAGGGGGCCTACCCCGTGGCGTGGGCATCTCGCGTAGCGCAGCTCGGGCATCCTGCCCGAGTTCCTCAGCCCACCCCAGGCGGTGGCTCCGTCCGTCGCCGGACGCCGGCGCTGCTCGATCCGCTACGGACCGGCGCTTTCCTCGCCGCGCCCGCTCGCCGCCTCTCTGCCGCCAACCGACGCGGTCACGCGACAAGCGACCTGCAGGTGGGGAGCTCGCCCCAGCGCGTCCGAGTCCCGCGCGAGACTCCTCTCGATGCGCGACCACGCGCGCCGTGCGGAGGCCGATTCCAGCAACGCCCGCTGCTGCCGCATCGGCAACACGGTCTTGCCCACCAGGTCCAGCACTTCAAAACCGGCCGCGCGCAGGAGCTTTCTCAATTCATCTGGCGACCACGTGAAAATAGGAAAACGCTCCTCCGCGCCACGCGTCAGCCAGTGTGTCCGCCCCGTACGCAGAAACCGCGCTAGTTCGTCCGCCTCACCTTTCTCCACGTAGTAGTCGATGCCGGCAAAACGATTGTCGAACGTGGCGACCAGCACACCGAAAGGTCGCAGCAAACGCCGAATCTGCTTCAACGCCTGCCTCGGCTCCTCCGTACAGCCGATCGGCTCACCCAGGGCAACTGCTGCGGCGAACTCCCCGGCCGGCAGGGTGCTCAGATCGCACAAATCAGCGCGCGTGAATGTCGCCCGCGTACCGGCGCCCATTCTCTCGATCCGCTGCCGGGCTTGGTCCAGCATGGCGGCCGAGATGTCCACGCACGCCACCTGATACCCACTCTTGACGAGCTTGGCCGCCCATTTGCCGGTGCCGCAGCCCAGATCGAGCAACGGTACGCCCTGCTCACGGGGCAGAAACGGCCGCAGGTAGTCCCAGGTCAGGGCGTCATGCCAAAGCCAGAAGGCATCATCGTAGCTGTGGTCGTAGTGCCCGGCCACGCGATCGTGATAGCGTTGCACGGCCGGCCGTCGTGACTTGGTCATCGCGCGATCTCCACCAGACGCCGTGACACGGGCCTCGGTCGCGAGTCTCCGGCGGGGCCCGATAACCGCAGGCACGCCGCTGATCCGCATCTCAACCGTGGTCGAGGCCCGTTTGCGTCGATTGTACCTGCGGCGTCGTGCGTCGGGGCGCTGGCTGGGCGGCCTTCGGCCGGTAGGGTACGCGGTGCACCGCCGGCGCGGCTCTTGACCCGGAGCACCCGGTTTGCCACCATGCTCGATACGGCATAGATGGAGTCGACCACGATGATCAAGGCGGTGGACCTGCGGAAGGGAAAGACAATCCTGCACGAGGGCGAGGTGTGTGTGGTGCACGAGGCACAGCACGTTGCCAAGGGCAACAAACGCAGCTACATGCAAGCGAGAATAAAAAACATTAAAACGGGCACGATTGTCGATGTTCGCTTCAACGTCGACGACCGCGTGGAAGTGCCATTCGTCGAGACGCGCGAGTACGAGTACCTGTATCGCGAGGGCGATCACTTCGTGCTCATGGACATGCAGAGCTTCGATCAGGTCAACATCCGCGCCGACGTGGTGGGGGATGCCGGCCTGTTCCTCAAGCCCAACGAGCGAGTGAGCTGCCAGTTGTACAACGGGCAGCAGATCACGTTCGAGTTGCCGCTTGTCGTGGAGTTGGAAGTGGTGGACACGCCTCCGGTCGTCAAAGGGGCGACCGTGACGAACCAGCCGAAGGAAGCCCGTCTCGAAACCGGCGCTCGGATTCGTGTGCCGGCCTTCATCGCGCCCGGAGAGCGCGTGCGGGTGGACACGCGTACCGGTCAGTACGTGGAGCGGGCCAAGTAGGCGCCGCGTGCGCCGGGTGAGCCGTGCGCCCGCGCGATGTTCGACGGGCGCGGAGGCATCGGAACCGCGCGGTGCGCGACCCGGAAACACCGCCTCTGCGCTCGGCCATTTTCCGGGACACATGCGTTGTCGCCCGCCGTGGCAAGCGCAAAAAGCAAAAATTTTTCAAATTTTTTTTGCCCGTCCCGCTGACCGGCACCGTGACGGCGACGCCGCTCGGCCGAGCACGCCAGAGCGTCTGCGCGCGGCGTGCGTCGGGTCCGCCGCGCCCGCCGCCGACGCCGGGGTAGTAGACTGGGCCTGGTCGTTCGGATGCACCTCCGTGGCACTCGAACCACGGTGAAGCAAACCGGCCGGCGACTCCGCCGGAGCCGCATCTCGCTCCGTTGCGCCGGCGGTGTGCCCGCGGCGTGCCGGTGCTCGGCGGTGTAGAGAACGCCGCGTATTCTCCGAGAAAAACGCGGGTGCAGCAGTTCCATTTCGAAGGCGTTGCCGTGGCCGACGCAGGAGCCTGGCCGCCACGCAGCACCGCGATCGCAGAGCGTTCGACGTCCGCCGGCAATGCCGCGTGTGGGCACCCACCGCGCGTCGGCTCGGGGCGAGCAGCGCGCGTCAGCGGCAGTGCCACGGTGGGGCATGCGCCCGTGCCGGCGCAACGGAACGCGTGTCGCGTGACCGTGTGCGCGGCGGTACGCCTGGTTGGCGCCGCTGCGGCGGAGTGTGCTGGAAAGGGGGTTCGTGCGCGAAAAAAGTTTTGACAGACAGAATCGATGATGTAGGATTCTGTCCAGAAAGGAGGTGATGTCCATGGCGAAGAAACGCAAAGCAGCGAAGAAGGCCAAGAAGACCAAGAAGGCCAAGAAGGCCAAGAAGGCTAAGAAGGCCAAGAAGGTCGGCAAGGCCAAGAAGGCGAAGCGCAAAACGCGCCGCAAGAAGAAAGCGTGTGTTGCTCCTTGCTAGCCGCACCAATTCGCATTGCACGACCGGGCAGCGCAGGGAGATGAGACGAACCTGACCTGAGCCTGTCGCCACGGCGGCCGGTACGGTTCGGACCCCGCGCTGGTACGGTACGGCAGGACATCACGGGATGGGAGGTGCTTCTCGCCACGGCAGCGCCTCCCATCCTGTTGTTTGCGCCGGTACCTGCCCGCAGGGAGCCGGGGGCGACTACGGATCTCGGGGAGCGCAGGTTTTGCAGGGGGTACGGCCGGTCCGCAGGGCTTCCGCACACGTTGCGAAATGGACGCAGTTCTCCGGGCGAATCCTGCGGGCGTGGGGACAATCCGGCCGGTGGAATACTCTGCCCTCCCGGCTGGCGACGAATCCCGCTGCGGGTGCCGCCTCTTCCGCCTTGCCCGGCTCTGCCGGGGGCCCGGCCGCCTCCGCAGGCACTGACCCCGGCGGGGGAGCCTTCGGGGCCGCGCCCGGCTCCACCTCGATCGGACCTGTCGGTGGACTCCCCGCGGTCATCCACGCGGTGAGGATCAGGCGTGCCGCCAGCAAGCTGCCCGCCTCCAGCCGTGCCTCCCACAGCGGTGCGGCCTGGCTCGTGACCCGCTCGTAGTACCGCTCCGCAGCCGCGACGAAGCCGACAGCGTCGGTAATCCCCAGCTCGGTGGTGGCGGCACGGTCCATCGCGAGTAGCGGATCGACCGCCGCGTAGGTCTCGCGCAGCGTGTCGAACACCGCCTGCAATGGCACCGGGCAGGCCACCACGCGCGCCGGCCAGACCCTGACCTCGCTGCTCAACCGGACCCGCAGTTGCTCCAGGCCCACTCCTTGCAGCCGATGGCGCGGGGTGCGATGGGCCGCGGCCGCGGGCAACAACTCGGCAGGCCAGATCAAGCCGTCGCCGCCGGCACCTTCGTAGTCCGCCGTCACGTTGAACGGCATGGCCGCGTCCGTGCAGAAGTGCACCAGCACGCCCGCCTGTCGCACGATGCCGTCCGCGTCCGCGGAGCGGAGCGCTTGGACCAGCGCGTCGTATTCCTCGACGATCGTCCACGGCAGATGCCCGCCCGTGCGAAGGTCGTGTTGCTCGTATAACTCCTGGGCGGCCCGCCGATCGAGGGGAAACGCCGTCACGGCCGCCCATCGTTCCGCCGCATCTCCGTTTCGCGCGACGACATCCAACGCCACCCGGTGGTCGCCGCCCGAGGCCCGCCGGCGGTCTTCGCGTTCCCTTTCCCGGCGGAAGTCCCCCGCCGCCCAGGCAGCCAGCGCGTCCCGCTGAGCGCGCAGCAGCCCACCCAGCGGCTCGGGGACGATCTCCACCACGGTTTCGCCGGCAATCCGATAGGCTGCGGGGTTCTCATCGTCCGCCGTCGCGGTCGATCCGGGCGCACCGGTGCACGGCTTACCCGCCAGCAGCGCGAGGCACATGACCGCCCCGCCCCACCGGCGCACGCTCGTCCGCGGGATCGAGGCAAACCCGGCTGGATCAAGCCGCATCGGGACCATGATCTCATACCCTCGTACAGGTGAGTGGCTCTGAACCGCTCCGACAAGCCGCGCAGCGCTCCTGCTGGGGGAGTCTTCGCCGATGGCTAGGGCGTGGGGTTGCTCAACGGTGCGGTCGAGGCGACTGCCTCGGGCATGCTGATACCCGCACGCTTCAGCGTCTGTCGCAGGAGGTACTCCTCCAACGCGGGATCGCGTCCCCGGTCCACCCAGCGATCATGCCCCTCGGTGATCCGCGCGATACCGGTGGTGGAAGGGGTGTTCTCGGCGAAGAAGCGGTAGGCCGCCCCGCTGCAGTTGAACTGTCGGTCGGGCGAGGACAGCCGCTGCTTGTGGACGACGACGCTCAGCGCCCGCGCCGGCTGCTCCGGATCGTGGCTGACCGTCACCTCCACCCAGCGGCGCACCGGGTTCACCGTTGCCTCGGCGAAGTCGTACCAGGTGGCCACGTCACGTCGCCAGACCTCGAAGGTGTGCTGGGAGGCCTCGGGCAGCGTCGTGATGACGCCCGCTCGCCAGTCCACGCGGTCCAGCGTGAACCGGTGCGCCCGCAGAGTGTCCTGAACGGCCTGCCACAGGGCATCCGTGCAGTCGGCAGCCGGCGCTTCTCCGGGAACCCGGACGACGGAGACGTGCATCTCCGCCTGGGGTTGGTGGCAACCCGCCGCAGTCAACACGATCGGCGCGAGAATGAGCAGCCGTGCCCACATGGAGGCCCGATCATAGACGGGGCCCCCGCGCGGTCAAGAGGATGCGGTCGGGCTGCGCCTTCCCCGGCGCCCGCCCGGGCAACACTACCAGGGAGCGGGGACCGCTCGCCGGCCGCGCGTCCGATGTCTGCCGAAAGCTGATGGGTGGGCATTGCCCCCCCGCAGCCAGCAGCCCGGTGAACAAGTGCAGGCGACCCTGCGTCTGTCGGCAGGCAGGCCCCCCGCGGCCGTACCGGTTCAGCGTGGGTGCCCTGCCCTCACCAGCCGCAGGCGGGGGTGGGCAGGTGCCGCGGCGGCAATGGCATGGTTGCCTGCGACAGCGGTCGCAGGAAGGCGTGGCATCCACAACGCCGAAGACGGCAGATACGATCCTGCGGCCGACGGCGCCGCCGCCCAACGCACCCCTCTACGAGGCGTTCGGTCCGCCTCCGGAGTCCTTCCACCGGCCGCCACGGGCGGACATGGCCCACCACCGCGGACGTCGGGCCGGCACGTCCACGACGGCACTTGCGACCGGCCCCGGTATCGGCGATAATACTGGGTTCCTGGCGTTGCCGCGTCCCGGCATGCGGGTTGCTCTTACTCAACGGAAGATGGAATGGGCCAGATTCTGGATGCGTTGCACCAGTTGCAGGCAATCGAGTTGAAGATCGCCGCCATCCGACGAACGGAAGCAGGCAAGACCCGGCGCGTGCAGACGTACAAGCGGCAGGTAGCAGCCGCAGACACCCAGTTCGCCGAGCACCGCAAGGCGGTCCGGGAGCGCCAGCTGCGTCTCGACCAGCTTAACCTCGAGGTGGCCGCCCGCGACCAGAACATCCAGAAGCAACGCGATGCCCTCGGCCGGGCGAAGACGAACAAGGAGTACGCCGCTATCCTGGCCGCCATCAACACGACCAAAGCCGACAACTCGAAGCTGGAGTCGACCGCCCTGGAGCTGATGGACGATATCCAGAGCCTGAAGAGCGCGACCGTGCACATGGAAGAGGAGAAGACTGCCCTGCTGGCGCGGGTTGCGGACGCGGAGCGCGAGGCGCAGGCTTACCGGGACGAGGTCGCCGCCGAGCTTGCCCGGCTCGAGGGCGAGCGCGAGGAGTGTGCCACCGGCATCGGTCCGGAGCTGCTCCAGACCTTCTCCCGCCTTGCCGAGCACCACGACGGCGAGGCGTTGGCGCCCGTGCAGGAAGCCAACCGCAAGCGTACGGAGTACATCTGCGGTGGATGCAACATGACCATCGCCCTGGAAATCGTCAACGTCCTGAAGTCATCGGAGGAGATTCGGTTCTGCCACGTGTGCGGACGAATTCTCTACCTCGAAGAGCCCGCCTCCCGGCGCTCCTCATAGACGCGGGTAGTCCTCTCCCGCGGCCGCCCGTTGGAGATCAGCAAGCACACCGTCCACCACGCGCTCCAGCCCGGCTGCCGCCAGCCGAGAGTCCAGCGCCGGCGATCGCTGTCGCACGCCGTCCGCGCGGGAACGGCGTTCGGGTTCCGCCAGGGGACCACGTAGACCTCGCGTATTCCATCTCGTGAAGCTCGCGCTCCGGGGGTTGCTGCGCATGTTTCGTCGTCCTATGCTGCCCACCGCGATCGCAACCGGCTTTCTACCTGCGGGTGGTGAATGCGGGCGGCGTTCAGCGCGGTATCATTCCGTCCTTGAGAGCCATCGGCAGACGAGGGCGGTTGCTGCATCAAGTTCCGATATTCACGCCTCGCGGCGGGTGCCGCGGGGGGTGGGCGCACGGACGCGTCGGCGCAGCCACGCCGGTACGCACCGCGGGCCCGGGCGATTTTCGCTCGATTGGGCCCGCCAGCGGGACCGATAACGTAAGCAGGGTGGCTGGACCACGCGACCGCGGGGGTGAGTGCGCACTCCCTCTTTGCAGACTTTGGCGTCGGGAGGACGGGGTATGCGGGCATGGTCTCTGGGGCTGTTGGCGCTGGGGATGGTCGTTCTCGCATGTACTCCCGAGCCCGCCCCGGATCCGATCCGGGTGCGCAACAAAGTCACGCAGAAGCAGACGCCGCGTCCCGCGCCGCCGCGCCCTCAACCGCCCCCTTCGAGGCAGACCCTAGCCGCCCCGGCTCCCGTGCCCGCCCCCGCTCCCTGGGAACGTGCCTGGTATCCGCGGGGATGCCGCATCAGCTCGCGCTGGACGACGATTGTCGTGCATCACAGCGCCACCAGCACGGGCAGTGCGGCCGTGTTCGATCGGTCTCACCGTGCCCGCGGCTGGGATGAGTTGGGCTACCACTTCGTGATCGGCAACGGCACGACGACGCCGGATGGCTTCGTGGAAGTGGGCAATCGCTGGACGAAGCAGAAGCACGGGGCCCACTGCAAAACCCCCAACAACTACTACAACGACCACGGCATCGGCATCTGTCTGGTGGGCGATTTCACCAGCGGGCGGCCCACGCGGGCCCAGATGGAGTCCCTCGCCAAGCTGGTGCGGTTCCTCTGTCGCGAGTGCCGCATTTCACCTTCGCAGGTGGTTGGACACTCCCAGGTGACCCAGCGGACGGCCTGTCCGGGCTGCCTGTCCATTGCCTGGGTGCAGCGCCAGGCGGCCTTGCCGGCGACCGCCAGCGTCGTTCCCTAAGCCGCGTCACGCCACCGACGGAAACCAACGACCGGAAGAAGGGCCGCATGGTCAAGCGCAGCGCCGCCATGCTTCCCGCGGCCTCGCGGAGACTGTCCCCCGCAGCGCAGGCTGCGCGGGCTCGCTGCGCCCCACGCGGATTCACCTCTTGTGTGTTCTTGTCGGAGCGGCCCTGGAGGGGCCCTGGACGGCCGGCTTGCCTGCCGACGCACGGCTTCCGACACCT
Organism: Planctomycetota bacterium; assembly: GCA_029558835.1. Lineage (GTDB taxonomy): Bacteria > Planctomycetota > Phycisphaerae > UBA1845 > UBA1845 > JAKQDH01. The sequence goes on from JAKQDH010000147.1 coordinate 87,891, forward strand.
CAGCGCCGCGGGCCCCGGAAGACGGGACACCGCGCCGCAGTTCCGCCGGCGGGCGGACGCGGAGGCTCTCCCACAGGCTGGCAGACAGGGACGGCAGCGCGGTCGCACGGGCCTGCGTGGCGACCTTGCCCGGCGTCTCGCACCCGAATATCGGATGTTCTCAACCGCAGCCGGGCAGTAGCCGATCGGTACAAGATAGGAGCGTCGGGTAGGCGCTGCCGGGACCGATAAGTTGCCCGGACTGTGGCGCCCGGCTACATTTGGGTACCGATGACTGCGCCCGCCGTCGTCTTGATCGTCGGCGGGAAATAGCGCGGCTTCTTTGCAGGAGCAGACTGATGGGCAAGCACAGCCTTCGTTCCCGATTGGTGCGGATGGGCATGGCCCTCGCGGTGGGTGGCTCATCCTTCGCGCTCAGCGGGTGTGATCCAGCCGTGCGGGAGACCGTTCTGACCGGTCTGGAGACCACGACGACGAGCCTGGCAGGCACGCTGATCTCGGCGTTCTTCCTGAGCCTGCAGGACGACGCGACTTCCGGCAGCCTGACCACGACGTAGCGCAGGCGCGTTGAACTGGAGCGTCGCCGGAGGAGCGGGAAGCACCGTGATCGTGTTCCCAGCGGGCGGGCACGTGCGCCGTCCGCTTTTCTCTTGCGCACGTCGCGTTGAGTGAAACTGCTGCGTTCGCCCTCGATCGGCGAGGCGATGCCTGGGCTGCGGGCTCCGCGGCCGGCCGCCGTCAACAGCCCGGGGCGAGAGCGCCGTCGGTCGGCGCCGGCGACCCGTGCCCCGCGGTCGGAACGAAGAGCATTATGCCTCAGACTGGTCGCGACCTTCGTCCTCTCCGTCGAACAGCCCGGCGGCGTCGCTCGTCCGGGGCGCCCTGCGGAGGTGCTCCGGCACCGGCGGCAGGTCCGCTTCGGACAGCAGCATCCCGCCGCTAACTGCCTTCAGCAGCTCCGTCAGCTCCGGCTGCATCGCCAGCGTGTGCTCGAGGATCCACAGCAGCCGCAGCAGTTCGGCGGTAAACTCCGCCGTCCAGCGCTCGGGGTGAATGTCGTCCAGCGGGCTGGACTTCCTGCCCTTGCGGTGCTTCATGCGATACCCGAGCCAGGACTTGACCACCTGTAAGCCGGAGACTTCGTAATCCCAGACCGCCGGCTCGACCGGCGCGAGCGCGCCGGCGCCGACGCGGAGCGTGCGGGCCTGCTCGAGGTACGCGAACTTCTCGGGGTAGTCGGCGGGCTTGTCGCTGATGGTCTCGATGCAGCGGGCCTTGCCGCTGGGGACGGGCCCGGCATGGCGTCTGCGCCCGTTAAAGCGCTCGCCATAGGTGTGCAGGAACAGCAGGCGCGCGCCGAGCTTGACGGCCTGCTCAAAGAGCTTGCCGTTGAGCGTCAGCGGCACGCGCAACTGGCAGTCCTCCAGCTCATCCCAGAAACGCTCGACGAACGCGGAGTGCCCGAGCAACGCGTATACGTATGCCGCGAGCGTCTCCGGCGTGATCTTGCGCTTCAGCTTCTTGCCCCAGAGATCAAGGAAACCGGGAAGGATGTTAGGCTCCGTCGCGGCGGCGTCGCGGTAGAGCGGCGAAAGGTCCTTGCCGCCCCGTCCGTTGAAGTAATGGCGGTCGGGAATATCGGCTGCCGCGACCAGCGCCGGCCCTCTGCCGAACGGCTCAATGGTCAGGGTGGCAAGATACACCTGCTTCCCGCTGCGCTGCGCTGCCCACAACGAAGGACGGAAGTAATCACCCACGCGGTTGTCGGCCATCACGTACTGGCGATCGAGCGAGCGAAAGGCAATCCGCTGTGTCGGCGGCGCAGGAGTCCCCACCGGCAACTCCGCAATCGGCCTGAGCGCCTTCTCCCCTTGTCGGAACCCCGGGTACGCTGCCGATACCTTTCGGTCCCTCGTTTCCTTAAAGGGCACGGCCCGGTCGATCCCTTCCCATCCCCGAAGCAACGCCTGCCATCTGCGCCGTAGCGTGTCCTCGTCCGGTCCGATCGGCCAGGAACGCTTGAGCTCCTGCCCCGATTGCTGCCACGGCATCAGGTCAGTAAGCCTCGGCCACTTGAAGTACGACCCCGTCTTCTGGGGACGCAGGGGTGCATGCCAGTCCGTCGGGCAGGTCTTCCATTTCAAGTCCTTGAATGACCGGACGGAGGCGAGCCGGGCGTACTTCTCCTCGCGCGTGCCGTGGATGCGCGTGTAGTGCACGGTGGCGGGCGCGTCCTTGTCCTTCTTCCCTTGGCGCAGGGCGATACAGATGGCCACCGGCGTCTGAATATTGAACACGTTGTCGTCCCGGCGCGTGCCGCGGCCCTCGCCGCCCAGGTCGATGACCCAGACCTCGTGGGACAGCCGCCGAAGCATCTCGCGCATGCCCACGAAGGCATCGCCGCGAAGGTACGACGAAGCCGACACGAAGGAGACGACTCCGGCGTTGTCCTGGCTCTTGCCCGAGGTGTGCTCGAAGACTTTCCAGAGGGCCCAGCGCCAGAAGTAGACATAGAGGTTATAGAGGTTCTTGAGGTCGCCGCCGTGCCCGGCCTTCAGGACGGGGTCGATGAAGGCACTCAAAATGGCGCCGTCCGCTTTGCCGGCGTCGCCCCAGCGGACCCAGCCGCCGGTGCGGGCGCGCGACTGACTGTTCAGATCCCCCACGGCCTCGTGACGATCGTAGGGCGGATTGCCCAGACAGACGATAACGGACTTCCTGTCCTTCACGTCCAACGCGCGGCGGTGCTGCTCGGCGATCGGCTCCAGGAACTGCGGGAGCACCGGGGGCTGGGCGAACGGGGATTCGAGCGCGTCGGCCAGCAGGATGCCGAGCCCGTCCCTGGGAAGGGTAGCGCCCCGGTCCTTGAGGGCCCGGGTCACCCGCAACTCGGTGACCGCGTAGGGCCCGGTCAGCAGCTCGAAGCCGTGGAGATTCCCCGCCAGGGTCGTGGCTTTCCCGGCGACGGCGCCGGGGCCTTGGGTGGACGCCACGCCTTCCAGGGCGTGGTCGATGACGCCGAGCAGGTACGTGCCGGTGCCCACCGCCGGGTCGAGCGTGATCACGTCCCGGTGGCTGAAACCGCCGGCCTTATGCAGCCGGTCCCGCAGCAGCTCGTCGATAAGGGCCACCTGGCACTTGACGACCGCGACGGGCGTGTAATACACGCCCGAGTCCTTTCTCAGCTTCGCGTCGTAGACGCCGAGGAAGTGCTCGTAGAAGTAGAGCCAAGGGTCCTCCTCCGCCTCCTCCCTGTCCCGCACGGGTCTCATGGTACCGACCGGAAACGCGTTGATCACGCGCTGGAGCAGAGCGAGGGACGCCTCGATCTCACGCCGCGCGCGGGTGTCGGTGAGCACCTGCAGAGCGCGAGAGAGCAGGGTATGTTCGGCCTCGAGCCCCATCACGGCCTGCGCAAGGTCGGCAGCGTCCGCCCCCTCCGACCGGGCGAGCAGCAGCGCGAAGGTGACCGTCTGGGCATACGCGTCGGCAAAGCGTTCGTCCGACGCTTCAGGAAACAGCAGGGAACGCCAGTCCCCAGCGAGGGCCACAAGCGGTGAGCCGGGGTCGCACAGCGCGTCGGCCACGTCCTCACGCAGGAGGCGACAGAGTGGCGCCAGCAGCGCCGCTTGCTCCCTGGGCTTCCGCGGAACGATGGGGGACCAGGCCAGAAACCGGGTGACAATGGCGTGAAAGTGCTCGGCGTCGGCCTCCGTCACGCCTCTCGCGCCGTACCTCATGATGTCCTTCGTCAACCGCAGCAGCTTCTCGGCCGGCTCGCCGCTCTGATACAGGCACCACTCGTTGCCATCAGTGTAGATGATATTGGGCTGGGACTTGAAGCGCTCCCACTGCTCCTTGTTGCGACCGCGATACCCGGACGTGTCCGCGCCTTCGCCCGGGGCCTTGAGCTCCAGGTAGCCGCACAACGTGCCGTCAGCCAGGACGGCGAAGTCGGGGATGCCCAGGCGTCCCCCAAGCGCTGACTCAGCCTTGACGACGACCTTGCGGTGGATAATGCCCCCGACAGTTTCGAGGAGCGATGAGGCGGGCGCGGATAGTTGAGCCTCTGGCTCCCCTTTTGCCGCGGCCCCCATCTTGGCCTGCACTGAGTCGGCGAAGTCCCTCAGAGCTTTCGCAAGGTCAGTCTCCATCGGAAAACAGGGTATCCGAGAGTTCTCCTGCTCGCCACTCGACGGGCGGAACCGCTGTCTCGATATCCCCGGACCTTCGGGTCTCTGCCCGGTCAGCGCCGTGGGCGCAAGCCCACCGACGGGGCCCACCGCTTGCGTGGCGCGCTCTGCGGCTCACGTCCGGTATCGAGGTCACCGGGCGTCCTCACTCCCCCCGGGTTCCGTTGGCTTGAGGGGGTTGGAGTGCCTGCGTTTCGCGGTTCTCAGCAACCGGGAGCGAGCGTGTGTTCGGCTGGTAGGGGTTCATCCGTCGGGGGCCCGTCGTTTCGGGGCCGCCGCGACCGGAAAATGTCGATCTTCATCCACGCTCGGCTGCGCCAGCGCCACCACAGAAACAGCGCGGTAACGATGATGAGTGTGGCCGACGCCCACCAGGGACCGAGGCTTCCCCACTGCGGCCAAAGCCCCGCCGCCAGGAAGCCCCCGCCGACAATGATGCTCCACTGGCTCCCCACGAAGAACAGCGCCGGCCAGAACGTGTCGCCCGCCCCACGCAGCGCCGCGCTGTAGGTGATGCCGGCCGCGTCGAAAAGCTGGAACACCGCGGCGCACACCATGACGGCCGCCCCGATCCGCACGACCTCGGGGCTATCATTGAACCAGCCGATCAGCGTGCCGCCCCACAGCAGGTACAAAGCCGACAGCGCGCCCATGTAGAGCGTGGTCACGATGAAGGCGATCCGTGCTTCCCGCAGCGCGCGCTCCGGCTGCCCGGCGCCGATGGACTTGCCCACCAGCGCCGTCAGGGCGTGCCCGACGCCGATCGTGGGCAGGAAGGCGATGCGCATGTACTGCTAGGCCGCGTTGGTGGCGATCAGGTGCGTGGTTCCGAACTTCGTCCCCACCAGCACGGTGATGAAGATTGCCCACACCATCACGTCGGAGGTCCACTGCAGGCCCGTCGGCAGGCCGAAACGGAGCATGCGCAACAGCACTCCTCCCGAGGGGCGCCACGCCCGCCGGGTGTGAAAGCGGGCGGCCATGCCGGGTGCCAGCAGCGCGATGGCGAGGCGCAGCATGCGGTACCAGACCGCCACCAGCGTGCCCCAGGCGGCCCCGGCAATGCCCAGCGGCTCCAGCCCGAACGCGCCGAACACCAGCGCCCAGCTCACCACCACGTTGACGACGTTCGCCTCCAGGGCGGACCACATGGTGATCCAGGGTCGGTGGACGCCGATGAAGAACCAGCTCAGACCGGCGGCCGCGACCGTCGGGCCCGCCGTCAGCAAGGCGATCTGGGCGTAGACCGTTTCCGCGCGCTGCACCGCCGGCTCGTGCTGTAACAGGCCGAACAGCCACGGCAACAGCGGTACCAAACCGATCCCGAGCAGGCCCGAGCCCACCGCGATGTAGATCGTCTGCCACGCGTACGCGCCGCAGGCCCGCTCATCACCGCGCCCCAGCGACTGCGAGGTGAACGTGCTGACGATCGAAACCGTGCCCATCCCCAGCACCGTATACGTCCAGTTGATGACCTGGGCCGGCAGAATGGCAGCCTGGGCCGCCGGGTCATGCAGGAAGGTCATCAGTGTGAAATCAACCACGTCCATCACGGCGCGCGCGATCATCGTCACCACGACCGGAATGGACATGGTGATGACCGCACGGACCTCCGCCCGCCGACGAGCGCGGAGGTCCAGTTGCAGCCGCTCGGCCGCCTCTGCCATCGCCGACTTCCTTCCTTCAGCGTGCCGCGGGCACGCCGGCATCGTCATCTCTTCCCCACCGCCTCGTGGCCGTGGGTACGTCCGTCTGCGCCATCCTGCCGTGGCGGGCACCTTCTCGACGAAGTAGCGTCGGCCCCCCGTGGCCGACGTGGAAGCCACACGGCGTACCGTCCACGGAGACTCTCGGTTCGGCTTGGGGGTTCATCAGCACGCCGCTGACCGCAATGAGGCCCGGAAACCCACAAGAAGAAGGCCCCGGACGCCTACCGGCACCCGGAGCCCCGATTATTCGAATCCGTTCCGAATCAGGCGGGTCAGCCGGTGCCACCTCCATGAACCGTCGGCGGACAGACCGGGGCAAACCGCGCATACGTACCCCCGGCTGCACGCTCCACTACCTTTACGGCCGTCTTGACCATATCACACCATCCGGCGGCGACCGCGCCTCCGTCTCCACTCGGTGATCCTTGTCACCCCAACCGCGCACGCAACTACACACCAATGCTACGGAACGGACCGTCCGCGTCAATCCCCGTTGCGGTGTGCACCCGCGTGTCACGCAGTGCGTGGCCGCCCGGTGTCTGCAAGATGGGGCCGTCCGGGAGGTTCGGACGGCCCCTCGCCCAAGCGTTGCTCGCTAAGAAACGCTCGAGTGCCTCGTCGAACGCACTCGCCCGCGGTGCGCGATGGCGAGCCTGTTTCCGCTATCTCGGTCGGCCACGGTCGGCGCCGCTACCCACGAATCTCTAACGGGAGCATTGCCGCAGATGCACCCCAACACGCGGGGGGCGGCACCAAAACACAATCGGCAATCTCTGCCTGCTATCGCGCAAACAGACCTACTCAGGTTAACGCCAAGCCTGCTTGGCGTCAACTGCCACTAGCTAGAAAAACGCGAAACAGCGATTTACCGCCACAATAGACTATTTCACGTGTGTGCTCTCGGTCCCGGCTTCGCGGATATCGGGCCTGTGGCCTGGTTGGGACGCTCGTCGGGGCCGGGCGGCAGCGAAGGTGAGTACTCGAGGGTGGCGATCAGGGCCACCACGCTAACGCACTGAAGGAGGAGCAGGGTCGCGAAGGCCCAGGACAGGCGGGGAAGGATGACGGCCGGCAGGGCGGTGGCGGCCGTAGCCAAGTAGATGGTCAACACCGCCCGACGGGGAGACATCCCCCTTTGCACGAGCCGGTGCGAAAAGTGCCGGCGATCGCCGCGAAACGGGCTGATGCCCAGACGCAGACGCCGTACCACGACACTGGCCACGTCGTACATGGGCACAGCCAGCACGACCGGCGGCACCAGCACGCCGAACGGCGATCGCTGCTGGTCGGGGTCGTAGTAGGTCGTCAGGATCGTCAGCACCGCGAGCAGGTAGCCGATCGGCATGCTCCCGGCATCGCCCATGAAGATGCTGGCCGGCGAGAAATTGAACCAGAGGAACCCCAGCAACGCCCCCACCATCACCCACGCCAGCACGGGTACGAAGATCTGGTTTGCCCCCATTGACGCCACGGCCAGCACCGCCGCGGCCACGGCCGCCACCCCCGCGCTGAGCCCGTCCATGTTGTCCAGGAAGTTGAACGCGTTGGTTATCAGCACGATCCACAGAATCGTCAGTACCGTCGCGAGGGGGGTGGGCAGGAACTCCGCCGCGCGAATGCCCAGCGGCCCCGCGACGACCGCGGCCGCCACGAACTGAGCCAGGAACTTGACGCCGGGGCCCAGCGGGCGCCGGTCGTCGATAAGCCCCACCACATGCAGCAGCAACGCTCCGCCGAACAGCGCCGCCACGCTCGGCCACCGGGAGACCACGCCCGACAGGTGGGTCTGCAAGAGGGCAGGCAGCCACGGTGGCGGTGGATCGCGCGGCAGCAGCGTCAGCGCCAGGAGCCCGCCGAGCACGGGGACGAAGATCGCCAGCATGAGCGCGACGCCGCCGCCCAGAGCGGTGGGGCGGCTATGTTGCTTGTGGCCGGCCGGTCGGTCGACGAAGCCCACTTGTATCGCCACCCTCCGCACGACCCGCGTGGCGAGCAGCGACAGCGACAGCGGCACCAGGATGACACAGGCCACGATCCACACCATGATTCCCGAGTCTACCGCGGGACCGTCACGAGCGGGAGAGCGCGGCAGGCGGCCGTGAGGGCGCGTTGCAGGGGCCGACCCCTGCGGCCCCCGGACGCGGTACCGGACGCCGGAAACTGACTAGCCCCACGCAACGGAGAAGCCGACGGCGAGGCCAGAGCGGCATGCCCAAGCCAAAGGCGCCGGCATGCGGTTGCGCACAGTAGCGTCGCGCACGGGCGAGAACATGGCGGCGCTGCGCTTGGCGATGCCACCCCACTGCGTCGATGGGTTTCCCTGTCCTGGGGAGCTACTCAGCCGCAGCCGCAGGCGCCCCGGCCGTGGGCTTCGAAGTGGGCCCGGCCGCTGCGCGTGAACAGCAGCGGGAAGATGATGTCACTCACGCAGCAGGGGATCATCACGGCCAGCACGACGAACATCATCACCCACCCGATCCGGTCGATCCACTCCACCAGTCCCAACGGACCAACCATGTAGAACACCGAGGCCATCGTCGAGACGAAGACGTGAAGCGAATGGGAGTACAGAGTGCTCGCCCGCACGTGAACCGGAGCCGCGAGTCCGACGACCACGCCGACGAGCGCGAACGGAATCACCAGCATGGGATGCTCGATGATACAGATGTGCCAGGGCGGACGTACGCCGAGGAGCATCACCGAGAAATGCGGCATCACGATGTCACTTACGCCGCAGACGCCGATCGCCCCGATGATCCCGATGATGATCGCCTTCAGCAGCCGGCGTTCATAGCGGAAGAACATGGCCGTGGTGGCCGCCGCGCTGAAGAACATGTGCGCCGGGTGGAACAGGTGGAACAGCAACTGCGGCGGAGTATGGGCATGGGCGTGCTCGTGCCCGTGCTCCTCCGGGAGCGCAGCGACGGGGCCCGCCACATCTTCGGCGTGCTCGTGATCGTGGGCAACCGCGGGGGTTCCGGGCAGATGTGCTGCCGTGCAGCCGTGCGCGTCCGCCCCTGCGCCGCCCAGGAAGCCGAGGCACAACACGCAAATGATGCCCGCCAACACCAGACCGAGCACAACCGACGAGACGGAGAACGGGATGTGCGCGCGCAGCTCCCGCATGAGCGTTGACGACGAGTGCTCGTAATCGCCGTGCGACGCGAAGTGTGTGTCCTGGCCCGGCCCGTGGCTGATCGGGCTGTCGCCGTGCTCGTGGCCGCCGTGGCCCGGCAGCACCTGGTCGTGGTCCGGGGGGTGATGCTCAGCGTGATCGTGACGCGGGGGTGTGTCCGGCATGATTGGCTATGTCTCCAAGTGGTCTGCGGCTCTGGCGCCGTCGGGCACAAACAGCCACAGCGCTTGGTCGCCTGCTTGTTCGTACAGCCCTCTCCCTTCCGTGCCTGTTCAGCGTGCGATGCAGTGGTCGCGGGCGAGCGCGTTCTCGCCACCAGGTGCGCGCTGAACTCCGCAACCCTCGCCCCTGCCCTTCTTCCTGGAAGGGAGAGGGGTTCTGGTCGACAGACCTACGAACGATGTACCTTGCGTCGCCGGTGTTGCGCGCACACGAGGTACGCTTCGTGGCAGTCGCTGCACTCCTCGACCGCGTGGTCCTCGGCGAAAAGGGTCCAGTGCTTCTGCTGTTGCGGCGTCAGGATGCCGGTGCCCCGACACAGGGGGCAGAGGCTGCCCAGCGCGGTCAGCACGGCCGAGCGGATGAACTCGGACCGGTTCGCGATGCCCTTCATCGCCTCCAGCAGCGATTCATCCGCCTTGAACGAGATCATCTCCTGCTTGAGCTTGCCCATGGGTCACCTCGCCGGTGCAGAAGCCGGGCCTCCCTCGCCCCACCCCAGGATTAATACATCGTATTACGCCCGTGTCAAGCGGATTCCAGAGGCCTGGGGAGCCCCGCCTCGTCTTGGGCATCGGGTGTGCCCCTTCTTCCCTCAGGGGAGGGGGCAGGCTGAGGCGGAATGTGCGCCGGTTCGGTCGGCACGTGACGTGTCAGCGCCCGAGCGGAGGTTGCGTCAAACCGGCACGCCCGCTGCTTCATTCACTATTCGCTCTTCGACATTCGCCATTTTGCGCTGCAATCGCCAATCCTCAATCTCCAATCGACAATCACGAGAGTTTCCACGCGCAGCCGCACTCGGGACAGACGGTGGCCCCGTCCGTAGGGTCGACAGGCAGGCCGCGGATGTCGTAGCCGCAGTGCGGGCAGCGCAGGTGCCGGAGCATCACTCTGCCGATGCGCTCATGGCGGACTTTGCGCAAGGCAATCCAGGCGCCAAGCACGGCGACCCAGACGCCCGTATAGGGGACCATGCTCGTCACGGCCCGGCCGAGGCCGATGTCTCCGCTGACCAGCCGCATGATGCACACGGCCACGCCGATGCCGAGGCACAGCAACCCGGCGAGCCCCAGCCAGAGGGCGGTTCGGCTCGCCCGCGTCAGGCCGATGCCGATCTCCTGGGCCATCTCGTGGAGCAGCGGAGGCGGGATGATCCCCGGTCGGCGAGACACGTGCATCATGACCGGGTCAAGCTGAGGCACGGAACGCCCACGGGCATCTTGGATGCATACCCCCTGCGAGCGTCGTGTGTCGTCAGTCATGGTCGTTTCTCGGCATCCCCCACCGCCCGGGACGGTCCCGCGCGGCTCGAGCGGACGACGTCCCGGTAGAGTCCTCTTCATTCGCTATTCGCTCTTCGACATTCGCTATTCCCGGCAATCGCCAATCGACAATCCCATGGGTTTCCACGCGCAGCCGCACTCGGGGCAGACGGTTGCCCCGTCGGTGGGATCGGTGGGCAGGCCGCGGATGTCGTAGCCGCAGTGCGGGCAACGCAGGTGTTTGAGCAGGGCGGCCGCCACGTTGTGAAAGCGTGCCCGCTTGCTGACGTACCAGACGATCCACGGCACGCAGGACGCGAAGATCAAGCTGGAGGACTTGGCCAGCGTGGCATCGCGGATGTCACCGCTGATGAGCCCGTGGGTGAATAGACCGACGATGAGCAGGGCACCGACGATGCCGACGACAAACGCGGCCCGTTCTCTGCCGGCAATCCGCACGCCGTCCGCGTGAGCAACGGTGCGCAGCACATCGGCCGCAATGATGTCGTGGCGGCGCGTGAGCCACAGGGCGATCGGGTCAAGCTGCGTGACCCGCCGGCCGCGGGCGTCGCGGATGCGGCCGGCCCGTCGAGATGCCGAGGTCTCTTGCTCAGGCATTGACGTTGTCTCCCGTTGCCTGCGCGCCGGTGGCCCGCCCGCTGCCCGAGCCCGCTTCGCCCGCGTGGGCGTCACCCGCGCCAGCAACCGGCGTGCTCTCCGTCGGGCCTGCGGTCCCGCACTCCGGGCACACGCCGCTGACGTTGCCGGTGAGGTTGTAGCCGCAACCTTTGCAGTGTCGAGGGGCCACCCGAGACGGTCGGACAAGGCCTCGGGCAGCCAGGAAGGCAAAGGCAACCAAGACCAGCAGCTCAAAGCAGGCCAGGTGGCCCCCAGCGAGGATTCGCGACGCCGGCAAACCCAGGGCCACGGCACTGAAAAGCCACCGCCATTGCATGTTCGAGCGTACGGCGAAGACCGACGCGGCGACGAAGAGCGTGCCCCACGCAACATCCGTGAGAATCTCCCAGGTGGTATGCGAATGGGCGAGGTGCCCGCACATGCAGCAGTGCGTAAACGTACAGAGCACGTAGGGCGGCATGGCGAGCAGCGCGAGGACGGACGAGACGGTGCGTCTGGTGTCGGCTTGTCTGTCTTCAAGGGGCATGCCGTTCATCCTGTCCTCTCGCATTCCGATCAGACACCGCGGAGTTGCGCCCGCCATGATACCGGCGTTCCCCAGCTTGTACCCGCCCCTGAGAGCACCGGTTGCGGTTCCGTTGACGGTCTGAGCGCCGGGCGCAAGCCCGGTAACCCGGTGGGCAATGACGATCACACGTGGTGTCTAAGCCGGTCGTGTCCGCGGGCTGACGCCCGCGGCTGTGATCGTACCTGCCGCTCGGACGGTAACGAGCGGGGGAGTGTGATGGTGGGAATTCAGAAGGCCGAATTCTGAATGCGGAAACGGCTTAGCGGGTCCGCTGCTCTCTGCATTCTGCCTTCTTCATCCTTCATTCAACCGACAATCAGGGCAGCGCCGCAAACGTGATGGTTCCCAGTTCCGTGCCGGCCGTGACCTCCCCGCCGCCGCCGTTAAGCGTCGCCTGCACGCGGTCCCTGCGAATCCGCAAGTTGGTGATCGTGAAGTCCGCCAGGTCCACCACGAGGCTGGCCGCCCCGGAGGACAGGTCGAGGTCCGCGGCGAAGTCGGCCGGGAGGCGTAAGAAGATGTCACCGGCGCGCCCGACGCGGGCGAGCACGTATCCGCCGGCCGGCGGCTCGGCGTCGATCTGGAGGTTGCCGGAGTCGACGACCTCCGCGTCGACGCTGGCACCGGCCGAATCGATGGCGATATCACCGTCGGTCACGCTCACCACGGCGTCGCCCGTCTGCCCGGTCAGCGTGAGGTTGCCGCGGTACACGTTGATGATGGTCAGGGTGTCGCCGCCGGTGAGCCTCACCGCGCCGTCGGCGTTGCCCACCGTCAGGGCGATCCGCGGGGGCAACACGACCTCGACGTCGGCCTCATAGCTCAGCATGCCGCCCGCGGGAATCCGGAACGCCAGAAACGCCTGCGCGGGAAACGACTCCGCCACGACGAGCGTGATCTGAAGATCCGCCAAGCCCTGCTCCGCCCGAGCCTGCGACTCGGCGCGGACCTTCGCGGTGCCGTCGGCCGAGATGTCCGTGGCGTCCGGATCCACGGTGACCGTGATGCTGCCGCGCCGCCAGTCGATCACCAGCGAGCCCACGTCCGCGGCCGGAACGGTCAGGGCGAAGTCCTTCTGTGCCTCGGGAAACACGGGGCCGATGGTGATCTCGCACCCGCCGGCCGCCAGCAGCATCGACAACGCCAGCGCCGCCCACGGGGCGCTCATCCACGTGCGTGACATCGGTAGTCTCCTGCGCGACAGAGGCGGGCGCCGCGACTCCAGCCCGGGCGCATGCCGCGCTCGCGCGGGTATTGTTGGGCGGCCGGAGTGTCCCGGCAAGCGGTCAGCGGTCCGAAAGGAAGACCGGACAGGTTGGGTGGGTCGCCCGAAAACGAACCTGTCCCGCTTTCCGTTTCGGGGTGGCATGGCCAAGCGCAGCGCCGCCATGCTTTCTTCCGGGCGAGCACGTGGCTGCTGCCGCGGCATGCCGGCGCCTTTGGCTTGGGCATGGCACCCTCTCAGTCTCCCATGCGCGTGGTTCTGTTCAGTAGCCGGCCGGCCGGCCGCCCTTGCGCGGATCCGAAGCGCCGATCCAGGTGCCGTCACGGCGGAGGATGAACTGGACGATGCCGGTGCGGCGCTTGTCGGCCAGGTGGTGGCCACGCTGCTGCAAGGCGGCCGCCAGTGACGCCGGCGGGTCATGGTCGAAGCACACCTCATCCGGGCTCCACTGCTGATGTGGGCGACAGCTTGTCATCGCCTCCTCGGGACTCCGCCCGTAGTCGAGCAGGCAGAGCATGACGTGGAAGACCGACGTAATGATACGCGGTCCGCCGGAGGCGCCCACCAGCAGCACGGGTTCATTGTCCTTCAGCACAATGGTCGGGCTCATGCTGGAAAGTGGTCGCTTGCCCGGGGCGACGGCGTTGGCCTCGCCCTGGATGAGGCCGAAGGCGTTGGGCGCACCGGCGACGGCCGTGAAGTCGTCCATCTCATTATTGAGAATCAACCCGTACTCCTCGACGGCCAGCAGTGAGCCGAACTCGGTATTGATCGTCTCCGTGGCAACGACCACGTTGCCGGCCTTGTCGACCACGCAGAAGTGGCTGGTGCCGCCGTCGTCGCCGACCGGCGGGGCAAGCAGCTCGGCGGCGTCGGCGGTGCCGTAGTCGTCCGGCGGTTTCGTCCGGTTCACGTCGATCCGGGCCGCCAGGCGGCGGGCATACGCGGCCGACGTAAGACGCTCGACCGGCACCCGGCCGAAGTCGGGATCGCCGAGCCAGCGGGCCCGATCGGCGAACGCATGCTTGAGCGCCTCGATCTGAACGTGCGTGGTCAGGGCGGGGTCCGTCGTGGCCAGACGCGGGAGATCGAACGTCTCCAGAATCTTCAGTCCTTCAATGATCGCGGTTCCGCCGGACGACGGCGGCGGCACGGTCAGCACCGTGTAGTCCCGATACCGGCAGCGCAGCGGCTCACGCCGGCGCACTTCGTAGCGTTCGAGGTCGTCACGGGTGAGTATCCCCCCGGCCGCCCGCACGGTCGCCTCGATCTGGGCGGCCACCGGGCCGTGGTGGAGGCAGCCCGCCCCATCCTGCGCGATCAGGCGCAGCAGCTTCGCCAGCGCGGGCCGCCGCAGCATGTCGCCCTGGCGCGGCAGCGTGCCCGACCCGAGAAATGTGCGCCACACGTACGCGCAGGATTGCTGCAAGCCCGGATGCTTCTGATACGTCTTCAACGCGTCGGCGGCGTTGTCGAGGTAATGGGCGTCGAGGGCGAACCCGTCCTCGGCGAGCGTGATGGCCGGCGCCAGCAATTCGGGCAGTGGCTTGCTGCCGAACACCCGCAGCGCATACTCCCACCCCGCGAGCGTGCCGGGGACCGCCACGGCCAGCGGGCCGTATCGACTCGGGGGAGGGACCTCGCCGCCCTCGGCTCCCGCGGGCCGGCTGAACATGTCCGGCGTGGCCGCCGCCGGGGCCACCTCGCGGTAGTCCAGCATGCACACGCGGCCGTCCGCCCAGCGCACCAGCATGAACCCGCCGCCGCCGAGCCCGGTGCTTTCCGGGCGGGTAACGCCGAGCGCGAAGGAGACCGCGGCCGCCGCATCAACGGCGTTGCCACCGGCCTGGAGGATACGCAACCCCGCCTGCGACGCCGGCGCGGAGTCGCTGGCCACCATCGCCTGCGTGCCAACGGCCAGCCAGTCGGGGGAAGTGGCGTCTCCCGGTTGGGCGCCGAAGGCGACCAGACAAACCGAGACAAACGGGAGTAATACGGGAGTGAGGATCGAACTCATGGGGCGTGCTCACTTCAACGGTTACGTAGTTGTCGGTGGCTTCGCGCCTCAGGCTGGCGGCCAGTCGGCAGTGGAGGCCGGGGGCAACCGCGGCGCTGGCGTGGCCTTCCGCAGCCGAGCGGGCGTTCGCCGCGCCCTGCCTCTATTCCCGCAACCGCACACAAAAGCGGCCTCGCCGGAGGCAGAACCGGCGAGGCCTGATTGCCTTGAGAGAAGGCAATGACACGCATTCAATGATAGGCACGCCGCGCGCCAGAGGCTATCGTTTCCGCGAGTTACTCGTGCTTCGCCCGATAGAAAATCCCGCGCGCCCGTCGCCGACGCGACCCCTCCGCGGGCGCGGGCCCGGTAACTCGGCGTACCTCTCTTGCACATGTTGTTCCGAGACTCACCGCGCGCTTCCGACTGCTCCTCCCGTGTTGCGACATCGTAGCGCGGCCGCTACGTGCCGTCAGGGTCACGTCGTGGCACGGCACGAGACGCATCATCGAGCGGAGATTGCACCCACCGCCACCCCACCGACAACCGCCGCCTCCTGCCCTATGGTCGGTACCCCCGGGGCCCCAGCCTCCTGGCCCTCCAGGTTGCCCACGCCCCCACCGCGCCACCTTGCCAGTTTCGTGGCCGCGGGTCGCGTCACCTAGCCGCCGGATGGCGGCCGCACCCCCGTCAACCTACCTCGACCACCGAGTTCAGTTCCCCGTACTCGTTCTGCTCGGCATTGGGGTTACGGGCATCGTGCGCCCAACGACCGTCGATTACCAGCCGATAGCGGTAGCGGCCCGTCCCCAGCCGCAACTGGACCTCAAAGTCCCCGTTCTCCAGGCGCTGCATGGGGGTCGTGTGCGGCATCCAGTCATTGAAGTCGCCGGCCAGGTGTACCTCGCCGGCCGTCGGCTCGTGCGCGCGGAAGAACGTCACCTCTCCAACCTGCCGGACGCCGTAAATGACCTGCAGCTTCTGCTCGATGGACTCGTGCGAAGGCTCTGCGGGCGGGGTTGCGGCAGGCTGGGACTCGATCGCGTCCAGTGTGACCGCCGGCCCGGCGTCGGACGTGCCTTCCGTTGCCGCCACGGCCGGCTGGACCTGGCGTCTCCCGATCAACGTCGTAGTGGTGGCCAGCAGACGCTCGGCGTCGGCGGCCAGCCGCTCCACGTGCCGCAGCATCTCCGCGCTGGGTACCGCCTGCGGCTGGGCCGCGAGGATTTCACGGGCCAACTTCTGGAAGTCCCGCCCGCCCATGCTGCCGGGGGCGAACTCGGTAATGGGCTGGCCGTAGCTTGCCCCTTCCTTCAGCTTGGTGTTGAAGTTGACCACCGTCTGGTAGACCGCGGCCCCGAACCGGTTGCGCAGCTCGGCCAGAATCTCGCGGGCAAGCTTGGTCCGGACGTCGTACTGGTTGGGCAGGATCCGCACCGCCGGCTGCCGCCCCTTCTGATGCACGAACTGGTCGATCGTCTCGAGCTGCCGGGTCAGCCCGTGCAGCGAGAAGTACCCCGTGTCCACCGGGATCACGACCTCATCGGCCGCGTACAACGCGTTCCGCATCAGCAGCCCCAGATGCGGCGGACAGTCCACCACGCAGTAGTCGTAGCGGTCGGCGTTGGCCGCCAGCAAGTCGGACAACAGCGTGTCGGCGTCGTTGCGCGTGCCCAGCCGGGGTTCCAGGGTCGCCAGGTCCGCCCGCGCGGGCGCCAGGTCCAGGTTCGGCGTGATCTGCCACGTGATGCGGGAGAGCTCCAGCGGCTCTCCGTCCACCCGGCGGAGCAGGCACTCCAGGATCGACAGGTCGATCTGCTCATCGGGCACCGCCAGACCCAAGGCGCAATGCCCCTGGGGATCGACGTCCATCAGCAGCACGCGTTGCCCCTCGCGCGCCAGCGACGCCGCCAGGTTGATCGCCACCGTGGTCTTGCCGCACCCGCCCTTCTGGTTCGCAATGGTTATGGTACGCACCGGTCAAACCCTCAATGCAGGTTGAGGGAGGCGTGTTCGAATACCTGCACTGGCAGACCGCCTCCTGCTGCCCGCCAGCCGGTGTTGGCCAATGGACGTGCCGGTTCCGCGTCCGCGCCGCCGTAGTGCCTCCGGCACCTGTCCTCGGCGCGAGCGCGGCGAAGCCGGTTTCGGACCTAAGTCCAACCCTGTCCATCGGTTAGCAGCGTTAGGAAACTTGAACTTATTATTGGACCTTCGCTCGCCAGTATTGGCGTGCCCGTTCGGGGCCGACGGGGGCCTCCGCCCCACCTGAATGAGCCGGAAGTCTTCCCAATTGCGCGCCGGCGCCCCTGATACTGAGAAAACATGCTGGTTGGACTGCAACGGCGCATTTTGCCGCTCCAGCCTGCAGCCGCCGTCGCCTGTTTGCACAACCACGCTCCCCGTTCCCAGTCAGGACTACCGCCCGCCATGCATGGGCAAGCCCACCAGGCTTCGGCGCTCCGGGGCTTGACCCGGCCGAAACGGTGGGATACGGTCCGCGCGCGGATTGCCACCCGTGCGGATCGGCTTCGTCAGCGGTCGCCGGGCGGACCGAAGCCCCTGCGGTGCTATGGCGCGGACACCTGTCAACTCGTCGGCTCGGCGCGCGGCGCGGATGCGAAGCGTCAGTGGGTTGAAATCCGCGTTCTGGGCGGGCTTGTTCCTCATTCACACCGTGGGCGTCTGGTCGGCCTGGGTGGCCTTGCAGGGCGGCGTGGACGAGCAGACCCGGGTCGCAGTGGTCGTGCGTCTGATCAGCCTGCTGGCCTCCAACGTCTTCTTCGCCCTCAAGATCGCCGACGTCCGCTGCCTGCGTCTCAAGCCCGGCTGGCAGAGCATGGTCGCCACCACGGTGGCCATCGGTCTGCTGCACGTGGGCGCCATCGGGGAGGCCGCAGATCTGCGGGTTGACTGCAACCCGGCGCCGCTGGGCGTCGTGCTGTTCGTCGGGGCACTGTGCGACACGGACCTCCTGCGGCGGACGCTGCGGGGCTGGGCGGCCGCGCTGGCTCCCGGCTGCCGTCGGGCGACCGGTCTGGATGCCGAGCCCCTTCATCGTACCGGGGCGTGGCTGTGGACCTGGCAGCCCGCACCTCTCAACGTTCCCCCGGCGTATGCCGGACCGCGTGCACCCCCACGACCGTGACACGCCCGCGGTGCATCGTTTCCTGAACCTTCACAGTGGTTGCTGGTGACTTGCCGGCTCTGCGGAGCCGGTGAGCGGTACAGGTGCGTGACCGGGACCGGTTCCGGCCGGCGGGGCATGGGCGCACTGGCCGCCCGACCGCCTGCCCGTAACGCCGTTCCCGGTGGCGGTAAGGCTCAACCCCGCCGGGCGCCGGCCTGCGCGGCATGGATGTGAGGAGACAGCTCTTGAGAAACCATCTGATCATTCGGAAGTCCGCCCTGCTGACAGGGTTGCTGTTAGGGATGGTCTTGACCTCCGTTCCGGTCGAGGCCGTCATCGTGCCGTACACGGAGGACTTCTCCGGGGATGCGGCCAACTGGCATGACGCCGGCGGCGGCAGCCTGCTGACGTACGTGCCTACCGGCGGTCCCGACGGAGGCAGCTACGTGGTAGGGACGTTCAACTTCCTCGGCTCCGGCGTGGGCGACACGGTGCCGCTCTTCCGGGCCCACGACGAGTTCAACTCCAGCCATGGGGCATTCGTGGGCAATTGGGTCGCGGAGGGGGTGGACGGTTACTCCGTGTACGTGCGCCACCACGCGCCGTTCGACCTGACGTTC
Source organism: Planctomycetota bacterium (assembly GCA_029558835.1). Taxonomy (GTDB): domain Bacteria; phylum Planctomycetota; class Phycisphaerae; order UBA1845; family UBA1845; genus JAKQDH01. The sequence goes on from JAKQDH010000147.1 coordinate 106,588, forward strand.
TTTAACCGGTATGCATCGCCGAACAACTTCCCCGCTGCCAACAGTGTATTTGCCCCGGCCGTGCCGCCGGACACGTGGGTCGCCCTCGGCGTTCCGATTCCGGACCCGGGCTTCGTGTTCGAGGGGCCCTTCACGTACGAGCAGGTCTTCAGCAACATCGGGCATTTGCAGGTGGGCATCGTCGTCGCGCCGGGGCTTGCCGGGCTGAACCAGATCTTCACGTTTGATCTGGACAAGGTGACCGTCACGCCGGAACCGCACACCCTGACCCTGCTGCTGCTCGGGGGTCTGCTGATGCGTCGGACCGCGCGTGGCCGGCGTCCGACCGATCGCCGGCCCGTGCCCACCGCAGGAGAGGCGGTATGAACATGCGACTCCTGATCATCGCCGGCCTGTTGTGGGGCGGCGTCCTGCGCGCCCAGGCCGACGAGTACGTCTTCGATACACCCAGCGATGATCGCTGGCACTACCCTTACAATTTCACCCCCGGCTACCGGGCCATCGCCTCCTGCTTCAGCACGCTTGCTGATCTTACGTACCCGCTCTTTAACAATCGCGACGCGGTGCTCATCGTAGCATGGGACACCACGGAGCTGATTCCGCCCGGCCTGGGGCCGGATGCCTACCACGTCGTGGCCGTCACTGTCACGGTCACCAACCAGCCCGGCGCCCAGTGGCCCATCGACGTGAGCACCGATGCCTGGTACACCTTCGACATCAACCGCGACGGGCACATCAACGCCGACGGCACCCCGCGCGGACAGCCGGGCGACACCGACGGGGAGAGCAGCGACGCCGATCTGGGGCGACCGTTGGAACTCTTCGGCGCCGGCTTCGGCCCCGGTGGGTACACTTACGCAACCTGGACGGAGTACACTCCTTACTTCGGGTCCAGCTACACGCAGTATGGCAACCCTAACAGTGGCACCGCCCGTCCGCGCGACCCGTTTCCCTTTGTCTACCAGGACGAGACGTTCGCCCTGCTGCACGTGGAGGACAGCGTCACGGGGCGCTGGAACGATGCGTTGCCGACTCCTGTGTACTCCTTTACGCCGACGCCGTGGGCCGTCGGTGAGCCGCTCAACTACGTGCCCGGCGCCCAGAACGTACCGTTCGACGTGCGCTTCCGGATTGACCTGGATTTGTCCGACGGCGCTGTGCGCAACTATGTGCAACAGCAGCTTCACGCCGGGCGCCTGGTCTTCATTATTACTTCGTTGCGTGAGACCGTGGTCTTCGGCGGCCAGGATGACTACCCGTCGCTCTATACCAAGGAGGGCCTGGGCCTGCACCCGCAGGCCAAAGCCCCCGCCCTCGGCATCGTCATGGTGGATGGGGACGCCGATGACGACGGCGACACGGATCTGGACGACTACACCCTGCTGGAAGACTGTCTGGCCGGGCCGGCCGTAACGCCGCAGCCGGTACTCACGACAGTAGGGAACTGCCTGGGTTCGTTTGACTTCGATCTGGATGCCGACGTGGATCTGGCCGACGTCGGCGCGTTTGCAGGTGTGTTTACCGACGCCCCGTAATCGGGGGCGCACCGGACAACGTGAGGCACCCATCCGCCGTGGCTCGCCCGCGCCCGTGGTTCTCCGTGCGGGTGCGGGCAGCCCGGCGGCCCGTAAACCACCGCTGAAGCGCGCCGGGTGCGGGCGCTCGATAAGCGAAACGTGCTGACCGGGGTGGGAAGGCCCGAGCGCAGGCCACGCCGCCGCGTGGCCTGGCTCGGAGTTTGTGGTGGTCACACGGCCGAAGCGGGCTGGCACGCCCACGTGCCATCGCCCGACCATTGCCGGGACAGTGCCATGACGTGGCCACCCGGCACGTGTGCCGGAGGTCTGCCATGATGCGTCGCTTTCAGCCCCGCAGGCGGGGCGCGTTCACGCTGGTCGAGTTGCTGGTGGTGATTTCGATCATCGCTTTGCTGGTCTCGATCCTGCTGCCCAGCCTCAGCTATGCCCGCGAGCAGGCGAAGCAGCTCTGCTGCCGCAACAACCTGCGCAACATCTGGAAGGGCGTCCTCCACTACGCCTACGAGAACCGCGACCGCGTGCCGTTTATGGAGGACATCAACCTGACCGACCCGAACGCCGACCCATTCTCCCCCGAGCTTGCCCATCGGACGACGGTCGGGCGCGTGCTGATGCCCTACGTCAACACCGGCAGTTGGCGCTGCCCGGGGGCGATCCGCGGCTACCCGGCCGCCGCCGACCCGTCTGAGTGGAAGATGACGTACTGGTTCCGGTCCGCCGGTGCGCTCGGCGAAGGAGTGCCCTTCGACGCGACTCCGTGGGGCACCGGCAACCCGATGGATCCCATAGTCACCAACTACGTTAACTTCGATGGCCGACCGCTGCGCCTCCTCAGTGGCCGTCGACACACCCCCGGCAATCCGGGGGCGCCGAACCGCGACGAAGTCGGCCCGTGGACGTTCGCGTTTCCCATCATTGCGGACCTGATCGAGGGTGACGAGATGATTGGCGACCCAGTCTATCCGCATTTTGGGAACTTGGAGAAACGCATAGACCTCAAAAAAGCCCGCCCGCTCTTCGAGCGCAACGCGGGCACCGGACGGCGTCGCGGTCGGTTCGAAGTTCACGCGCACGGAGAGAGGGAGTTCGGCATCTACCTGACGCGCAGTCCCTTCCCGCACAAGCCGGGGTACTAAACGGTCAGCCCACCTGCAGGTTGGGCTGCGCTCGGCGGTACGGGGCGGCGGCGCTTGGTTCTTCCGGCTGGGGCCCGACTCCCTGTACTGCGAACGCGCAGTCTCTTCGCCGGCGGCGACGGCTCGGTGGCACCGACGTCTTGCCAGCAGATCACGGGCGGGACTCCCGTGGCACAGTCCTGGGGGCGGGCAAAACCCGCGCCGTGATACTCTCCCTCCTGATCGCGGCGGCCGGGTCGGTCCGGGGGAAACACTCTGCTGGGCGGGACGCGGAACTGCGTCCGAGGGACCGGGTGGCGAGGCGTCGGCGGTGACCTCGGCCCAGCGCGAAAGTGGTGCAGGCGCGCCACCCACCCGACCTGGTGGGCTGGCGAGGGGTCAGACGGATTTTTCCTGCGAGTTTCCAACCGGCGCGGAACGATGATTGTCTACTGTAGCGAAGTACCGTTGCATCACGGGATCCGGGGCCGGCGCCCGCCGCAGGGGCAGTCTTGGGGAACCCCGTGGGCGTGGCATTGACGTTGCAGGCGGTCTGGGTACAATCGTGATCGTTGAATCATGGGCGGGGTAGCGCGGGTCGGCGCGGTCCGGGCTACGCCGGGACTTCCGTTGCACAGATTCAGTGCACGTGAGGGTGGTTAAGGAACAATTAAACTAGCGCACGGAGTGTGGTTCCATGACAAGGAATGTTCTGCTCGTAGCGGTGGTGCTGGCGTTTGGCGTGACGGCGCTGGCGCAGGAGTCGGAGGTAACGCGGGTTACGACGACGACGCAGGTTGTCGGCGGCGAGTATGACCTGATGGCGCCGTGGAACTTCGACGACGCCACGCCGCTGGCTACTCGGCAAGTCGATCTGCGTCTGCGGATCGAGTACGTGACGGAGTCGGCGGACAGCTTTGGCTACCAGTGGTATCGCTTGGGTCGCTGGGGCAAGTGGACCAAGGGGCCCAAGCACGCCTACGCGGGCGACGACGACTTCATCCTGAGCAATTCGTTGCTTTGGGGCTGCTGCCCGAACGTCGAGTTCACGATTGACACCTACCACAACCTCGGCGACGGGGTATGGACCGGGGACGGGTTGGACGGCAACCATGACGTGAAGCTGGGCATGTTGTGGCGGCTCATCGAGGACCAGGAAATGTGGCCGGCGGTGGCCCTGCAGTTCAAGGGCCGCTTCCCCACCGGTTATCATTCCAGCGGCGTGGACGGCGAGGGGCGGTTGATCCTGACCCACCAGTGCACGGACTGGCTGCGGGGGCATTTCAACCTGTTCGGCATCACGGTCAACGGCAACAACGACATTGATGCCCGCGACTTCCAGTGGGGCGCGGTGATCGGCGCCGATGGGCCGCTGGGCAGCAGCAATGCTCTGCGCTGGGTGCTGGACTACATGAACCGCAGCAGTGAGCACTACGGCGTGAGCAACATGAACCTGGCCGAGGCGGGCTGGGAGTGGACCATCAACCCCGAGCACAAGCTGGCCATGGGAGTGTACGCCGGTCTGGATGACAATGAGGATACGCCCAACTTCGGGGCGCGGCTCAACTACGCGTATTCGATCAGATATTAGCCGCCTGGCGGGTGCGTTTGGGGGGGCGGTGCCCACCCGGCATGCCCGGTAACGCGGCTTGAGGTTTGCCGTCAATCGGCCCGGCCCCAGCGGTCGGGCCGATTGCTTTTCCCGACGCCCACGTGGTAGGGTGATCGGCGCGGAGGGCGCGCATGCGGATCGGCATTCTCACCAGCATCGAACGCCGGCACCGGTACTTCGTGGAGGCCCTGCGCGCGCGGTTCGAGGTCGTGGCCGTCGGTTACGAGGAAACGGGTTACTCGCCGGCGGACACGACGCACTACGACCTGACGCCCGAGGAAGAACGCATCGTCCTGGCCCACTTCACGGAACGGGCGCGACAGGAGCAAGCGTTCCTGGGCGACGCGCCGTTGCTGGAGGACACACCCGCCTGTCGCGTCCGGCGGCTGGCCCCTGGCAAGCTGAATACCGACGCCACGCCGGCGTTCCTGCGGGCGGCGGGCGTGGACATGGTGGTGGTTTACGGCACGAACCTCATCAAGCAGCCGCTGCTGGGCGGCTGGCCGGGGCGGATGCTGAACCTGCATCTTGGCCTGTCGCCCTATTACCGGGGCACGGCCACCAACTTCTACCCGTTGCTCAATGATGAGCCTGAGTACGTCGGGGCGACGATCCACCTGATTGACCCGGGGATCGACTCCGGGCCGATCTTCCGCCACGCCCGGCCGGAGATCGTGGCGGACGACCGCCCGCACACGATCGGCTGCAAGGCGATCCTGGCCGGGACAGGGGCAATGATGGACGTGCTCGGCGCGCTATCGGCCGGGCGGATCACGCCCGTGGCCCAGTGGGAGGTACCCAACGCGAAGCTCTACCTGCGCAAACACTATCACCCTCGGCAGGTGGTGCAGCTTGCCTGCATGGTGGACGACGGACTGATCCCGCGTTACGTGGCCCGGGCGCCCCGTGCGGCGCCGCGCGTCAGGCTGGTGCAGTGAGCCCCGGCAAGTGATGCCTTTGAGGTAGCGTCACACCGCTTGCCGGCACAGATCCTCGCGGACTTGAATCGTTGCCCCCCGGGGGCGACGTGGAAAACCCCAACGCGGCAACTCCCACACCACCCCACGGAACCGACGTTGCCGCCATCCTTCCGCCCTGCGCCGCGTCGAGAGCGCCCACGCCGGCCACGGGGGGCGACGCTACACGGCGGCCAGCGCCGGAGGGCCGCGGGCCGCTCACGCGGTCAGGCCAGATTGGGTGAGAATCGCCGCTGCCTGCGCCACGGCCTCGGCAGGATCACGCGCCGCGTGCAACTGCCCCGTCCGCCGATACGGTTCCACCGCCGGGCCGGGATCAAACCCGAGCAGAATCACCGGTTTGCCGTTCTTCAGCGCCAACGCCACCTCCGACAGTGTCCCCGCTCCGCCCGAACAGGCAATCACCACGTCGCTCGACAGCACATTGATGACGTTCCGGGCGTCACCCATCCCGGTCACAATGGCGACGTCCAGGTCCTTGGCGGCGTCGGATGCATCCCAGCCCGGTAGCACGCCGACGACCATTCCGCCGGCCTCACGTGCACCCTGAGCTGAAGCGCCCATCACGCCTTGCGCGCGCCCGCCGTTGAGCAGCACCCATCCCCGTCCGGCGATGAGGCGGCCCAATTCGCGTGCCTCGGCCAAGGTCGCCGCTGACGCGGCCGACCCACCCATCACTCCGATAACCGGCCTGCGCATCGGTTATGCCCCACGTCACGGCAAACGCCAGTGACCTCGGCCCTGGTTCACCGGGCTGGTCAAGATGGCGGAATTTAACCGAAAGCACGTCCCTCAGCAACGCAATTCCTTTCGGAATCCACTTTATGCTGTATGAATTACACCTAAGCAACTCCAATCGACGCAGAGGATCGAAACCGGCATGGCCGCGGTGTACAATGGGGCAAGTCGCGCGTACCGCCTGGGGGATGGTTGCGGGCGGCACGTCGGACGACCGGGCCTTCCGACCCACGAGAGGGGACGCCTTCCGTACCGTCACAATGTCCGCTGCGGGCACAACGTGGGTCGCGGATATCGGATCTGCATCTCCCCATCCGGAGGGGTTTCGTTGATGGGACAGCACAGGTTGGCAAGGGGGCTAGCGCTGGCAACGACGGTCCTGATGTGGGCAGTGGCCGGGAGTGCCGAGGGGAGACCGAAGGACCCGCCGCGCGAGCCCGAGGGACAAGTCCGGGCGCTGCGTCTGCGGCACGGCACGATCACCACGGACGTTCCGGTCGATGTGGCCGGTGTGGTCCGTGGGTCGCGCGAGCGGTCGGCGCGGTTCGTCCTGCAACTGGAGGGGCCCCTGGATCCCCAGCGCCGCGCAGCGCTCGAACAGCTCGGCGTGGAGCTGGGTGACTACCTGCCGCCGGATGCGTTCATCGCTCGTTGGACGGGGACGAACGCGGAGGCATTGGGCGGGCTGGAGTTTGTCCGCTGGGCGTCCGCACTGGAGCCGGCATGGAAGCTCGATCCTCGATTGAGTGAGACGACGCGCCTGCCGGCCGGGCCGGGAGAGGCGCGGGCGCCGCTCAACGTCACCATCACGCTGTTTGCGGCGGAGACCTTCGCGGCGACGCAGGCTGACCTGACGCGCGTGGGGGTCGAGGTGCACGGTGCATCACCGGTGGGGGAGCGGTGGGTGGTTGACGCGACGGTCCCGGTGGCCCGTGTGCAGCAGCTTGCCAACCTCGAGGCCGTGCAGTTCGTGGAGCCGGCACCCGTCGGCAGCTTCCGCAACGACACCAACGCCTGGATCGTGCAGAGCAACGACCTGGGCCACACGCCGGTCTGGGACGCCGGGATTCTCGGGCAGGGGCAACTGGCCGGCATCATCGACGGGACCATCCGGGAGGATCACTGTTCATTTGACGACAGCGTGCCCGTGGGGCCGGACCATCGCAAGATCGTCGCCATGCGCAATGCCGGATCCAGCAGTTCGCACGGCACGCACTGTGCGGGAACGTTGGCGGGGGATGCGGACGTCTGGGGTACGCCCGAGGGATACGACGGCCTGGCGCCAGCGGCCCGACTGAGCTTCTCCGAGTCCTCGCACGTCTGGTACAACCCGTCCACCCTGTACACGCGCTTGCAGGAGGCTCACCTCGACGGCGCCCGCGTCCACAGCAACAGTTGGGGCGACGACGGCACGACGGCCTACACGACCTGGTGTCAGCAGATAGACGAGTTCAGCTACAACTATGAGGACAGCCTGGTGCTGTTCGCCGTGACGAACATGAACTCCCTGAAGACGCCGGAGAACGCCAAGAACGTGCTGGCCGTCGGGGCGTCGCGCGACACGCCACAGCAGGACTACCATTGCAGCGGTGGGGCCGGTCCCACCGCGGACGGTCGGCGCAAGCCGGAAGTATTCGCCCCCGGGTGCAGCACCTGGTCCGCGTCCTCCAGCACGACGTGCGGCTGGACGACGAAGACGGGCACCTCGATGGCGTGTCCGGCGGTGGCGGGCGCGGGTGTGCTGGTTCGCCAGTACTTCACCGACGGCTACTACCCCACCGGCACGGCGAACCCGGCGGACGGCTTCACGCCGTCAGGCGCGCTGCTCAAGGCCGTGCTCGTCAACTCAGCCGTGGACATGACGGGCATCGCCGGCTACCCGACCGTGACCGAGGGTTGGGGCAGGGTTCTGCTGGACGGCACGTTGTACTTCCCTGGTGATCCGGAGCGTCTTGATGTGATCGACGTGCGCAATGCCCAGGGGCTCAGCACCGGTGAGGAGGTCACCGTGCCGGTCGAAGTGACGGCCAGTGGAGTGCCCCTGCGTGTCACGCTGGTGTTCACCGACCCGCCGGCCGCCGTCAACGCGGCCGACCCGGTCATCAATAACCTGGACCTCGAGGTCATCGCTGCCGGCGGCACGAGCTACCGCGGCAACGTGTTGGTGAATGGGCAGTCCGCTCCCGGCGGCAACTTCGATGCCCGCAACAACGTCGAGCAGGTGCTGCTGACGACCCCGGTGACCGGCGGCTACACCGTCGTGGTGCGCGCCGCGGCCGTCAACCAGGGCACGCAAGGCTTCGCGTTGGTCCTCACGGGCGCCACGGCCACGCGGGGCGGTGACTGCGACCGCGATGGCACCACCACGCTGAGCGATTATGAGCGCTTCGAGTCGTGCCTTACCGGGCCGGACGCCACGATCGTACCGGGCTGCTGGTGCAGCGACCTGGACGAGGACGGCGACGCGGACCTGGCCGACTTCGCCGTCCTCCAGAACATCTACACCCATCCCTGACCCACCCCCGGCCCCGTGGTCGACGTGGGCGGGCTTTGCCCGCCGGGATGTTCGCGTGCCCCAGCACTGCAGGCGGTCAACCCCACCCAACTCGTTCCGGCGGGTGGAACCCGCCCTCCGGTCTGCACCATCGTCCATACGTGATGATACGTACGTCTCCCGCGGGGGGGCGACGCTGCGGACATTCCACCCCGACACCGCTGGCCGCACCTGCGCCGTGCTCGTCATGACTCGTCAAACCCGAAGTCCTTGAGCCACTGCCTTCGCTCCTGCGGCGAGACGCCGTCGGGCTTTTCCGGTTGGCCTTGCTGGGCACCGGCGGAACCCGGTGCCGGGGCGGCGGCACTGCTCTCCGGTTTAGGGGCGGGGTGCGTGGGGTTCTCTTCGTCCGGCTTTGCGGGCACCGGCGGGAACAACTCCGCGATGAACTCGGCGTTGGGCATCCAGCCGCAATGGAACCGGCGGGCATTCTTTCGGATAACGCTATCGTCCGTGACGACGCGGGTGTGCTGCGGGTCGGCGGCTTGCTCCAGCAGATCCACAATCACGTCATCCGCGCTGCGCCCTTCGCCGAAGAGCACCCGCACCCGCGCGGAATGAAGCCGCGCCGCGCCCGGCCCGCGCGGCGCCGCACCGTCGAAGACCAACGTCACCGCGTCCGCGTGGGTGTGCGTCCATTGTTCGATGGCGTGCAGCAGTCCGTCGCGCCCGACGCCGCCCGGCGGGCCCAGCGCGCGGACCCCATAGAGCAGGTTGTTGCCGTCAATGAGCAAGACGCTCGGCATCGGACGCAGGCCTCCACCGCAGGTGCATGCTGGGCGTCACGTTCGGTCCTCTGGGGCGTTGGGCGGCGCGACGGGTGCCTCGTCCGGGTCAGCGGTTGCCGAAGGTCCCGCTTCTTCAGAGAGGTCCGCCGCGTCCAGGGGCGCGCCTGCGGCCTCGGATGCCACAGACACGCCGGCCTCCTCCGCGGACACGCCCGCTTCCCGCGCCACCGACTCCGGTGGCAGCCCCTCCGTCCCCGCGGACGCGGGGCGTGCCTCCGGCTGCGGCGGCGCGTCCGTGGCCGGCAGATTCTCGGCGAGCGTGGTCAGTGGCGTCGCGTCGAGCAGGTGGATGAGGATGGTGCCGAAGGGCCGGTCCTGACTCACCCGGATGCGCCGCTGCCGGATCAGCTCCAGCAGCGCCAGGAACAACCCGATCATCTCGGCCTTGTTGCGCCCGGCGAAGATCAGGTGGAACGGCTCGGCGCCCCCCGCGCGCTGGAGTGCATCCAGGATGTCGTCCGCATGCAGGGTCAGCGGTGTGTCATCAGTCTCGACCTGATGAAACGGCTTGGCCCGGCCGATCTGCTCGAGCAGGCGATTGAACGCCTCGAAGAGGTCCCAGATTTCCAGGTTCTCCAGTTCGAGCTCGTCCGGCGCGACGGGCGGCAGGGCCGGCACCCGGGCATGCTTGAGCTGCTGCTCCGCAGCCGCCTCCTCCAGCTCGCGGGCCGCATCTTTGTACTTCTTGTATTCCAGAAGCTGCCGGACCAGCTCCAGCCGCGGGTCACTCAGGTCCTCTTCGCCCTCCTCGACTGGCGGTCGCGGCAGCAGCAGCCGCGACTTGACCTCCATCAGAGTGGCCGCCAGCACCAGAAACTCGCTCACCGTCTCCGGGTCAAGCCGGGCGAGCACCTCCACGTAGGCAAGGTACTGCTCCGTGATCCGGGCGATGGGAATGTCGTAGATGTCGATCTCTTCCCGACGGATGAGGTAGAGCAACAGGTCCAGCGGACCGTTGTAGACGTCGAGCTTGACCTGATACTCTTCCGGCAATGCTCATCAGTTCCTGGCGGTGACGATCCCGCAGGCGGCCCGGGCCTGCTCCATGACCGCGCGGGCGGTTTCCCGCGCCCGGCGCCCGGCGGTCCGCAGCATGTCTTCCACGTAATCGGCGTCCTTAACGAGTTCCGCGCGGCGTTCCCGCGCCGGGCCCAGCAGGCGTTCCACGACGTCTGCGAGCATCTGCTTCGCTTCGCCGTACCCCATGCCGCCGGCGCGGTAACGCTGTTCGAGCGCCTGCGTCTCGGCCGGCGTCGCCAGCAGCTTGTACAAGCCGAACACCGTGCAGCGCTCGGGGTCCTTCGGTGCCTCCAGTGGTGTGGAGTCCGTCTTGATGCTCATGATCCGCTTGCGATTGGTCTTTGCATCGTCGAAGAGCGACACCGCGTTGCCATAGCTCTTCGACATCTTCTGCCCGTCCAGCCCCGGCACGATCAGGGCTTCGTTGAGCTTGGCCTCGGGACGCTTGAACACCTCGCACTTGAACGTCATGTTGAAGTGGGTGGCCATGTCCTGCGCCATCTCGATGTGCTGGACCTGGTCCTTGCCCACCGGCACCACGTCGCTGTGGTAGATCAGGATGTCAGCCGCCATGAGGATCGGGTAGCTGAACAGCCCCATGCTGGCCGCGATGCCGCGGGCGACCTTGTCCTTGTAGCTGGTCGCCCGATCCAGCAACCCCTTGCCCGTGACGACCGAGAGCAGCCAGGTCAGCTCGGTGACCTCCGGCACGTCGCTCTGCCGGAAGAGCAGAGCCTTGGTTGGATCAAACCCCATCGCCAGGTAGTCGAGGGCGACATCGCGGGTGTTGGCGACCAGGGTGGGCGCGTCCTGGATGGTGGTGAGGGCGTGGTAATTGGCAATAAAATAATAGCAGTCGTGCTTCTCTTCGAGCTCGATGTGCTGCTTCATTGCTGCCAGGTAGTTGCCCAAGTGCAGCTTGCCGCTGGGTTGGATTCCCGAAAGCACCCGCATGCAGGAGCCTCCCTTCGGGCGGGAGGGTCGCCCATGCCTGAGGCATTGTCAAGCCGGGCAGGTCACGGTGCGCGGGGGCGGGCTTTGCCCGCCGCGTGGTTGGGGGGGTCCAGCGGGTGGAACCCGCCCTGCGTGCGGTGCGCTCAGCGGTCGTCGAATCGCCAGAGGCCGGCCGCTCGGGCCGACTCGAAGGCGGCTTCCAGCTCGGCGGCCGTGGGCCGGCGGTCCAACTCCTCGTACCGCAGCGCCCCGCTCCCGGTGTCATCATCTGACACTTCCGATCGGCAGCCAACCTGGTAGGCCGGGCGGTACTGACCCATGATGTTGACGAACGTGTCGGGTGAGACCTCGTCGGCCAGGAAGCGGAAGATCGCTTCGCTCTCCGCCGGCAGACCGGGCATGACCAGATGCCGCACCAGCAGGCCTCGACAGGCGATGCCGTCGGGCGTGAAGGACAGGTCGCCGACCTGCCGGTGCATTTCGCGCAGGGCGTCGCGTGCCCGTTCGGGATAATCCGCTGCCTTCGAATAGCGTGCGGCACTGGCGGGGGTCCAGAACTTGAAGTCGGGCATGTAGATGTCTACGAGTCCGTCCATCAGTCTCAGCGAAGACAGCGCGTCGTAGCCGCTGGTGTTGTAGACAACGGGCAGGTGCAGCCCGGCGTCGATCGCTACCACCAGGGCGTCCACGACCTGCGGGACGACGTGCTCCGGCGTGACCAGGTTGATGTTGTGGCAACCCTGCTCCTGCAGTGCGAGCATCAGGTCCGCAAGCTGCGGCGACTGCACGTGCTCGCCGCCGGGCTGCTGCGAGATGTCCCAGTTCTGGCAGAATACGCACCTGAGGTTGCACAGCGAGAAGAAGATGGTGCCGGAGCCGCGCCGCCCCGTGAGGCAGGCTTCCTCGCCGAAGTGGGCGAAGGCGGAGGAGACCTGCGCATGTCGCCCGCTGCGACAAACGCCGCGTTCATCGGCGAGCCGATTGACCCCGCAGTGGCGCGGGCAGGCGTGGCAGTGCTCAAGTTCCTTCCGGGCCGCGGCCACGCGTGCCGGCAGCGTCGCCCGCACCTCGGGACGCAGATACGCCGGTGCGAACGAGTCCAGCAGAAACCGGCCGGCTGAGCGCGGGGACATGCGGTCAGTCTACGCCGCGGCGGCGTTGGCGGCCACGACCCGATCGCCGGCGTGCCCTGGGCGCAGCGGCTTGTGGCGTACACGTTCGGTGTCTTCGGCGCTGTGGATGCCATGCTTACCCGCGACCGCCGTCGCGGGTAAGCATGGCTCGGCAGCCGCGACACATGCCCACCCCGGCCTGCGGCGGGTGAGGGCATGGCACCCACGATGAACAGGTGCGTACGGGCGATGCTACGTTGCGGGGTGACGCTGCGTGCCGGGGGAGGCGCGGGTTTGGGGTCTCAGCGGAGCACGCTCGAACGGGCAAACTCGGGCAGCAGCCAGGGTTGAATGGCCACGGCCGACTCGAAGTCCTTAACGGGCTGGGCTGGCACCCCCACGACGGTCGTCATGGGGGGCACGTCGTGGATGACCACGGCCCCGGCGCCGACGGTGGCCTCATAGCCGATGCGGATGCTCTGAATGATGGTGGCGCCGATGCCGATGAATGCCCCGGATTCCACGGTGACCCGTCCGGCCAGGCGGGCGCCGGGGCAGACGTGGGTGGCGGTGCCGATGAGCGACTCGTGATCGACGATGCAGCCGGTGTTGAGGATGACGGAGTCGCCGATCTGGCAGTGGGCGCTGACCAGGGCACCCGCGGCCACCACGGTGTTAGCGCCGAGGGAGGCGTTGCGGGCGATGTTGGCCGAGGGGTGAATGGCGTTGATGAGTTCGAAGCCGAGTTCGTCGAACCGTTCGGCAAAGTGGCGGCGGGTGCCGTTGTCGCCGATGGCGACGATGAGGCTGTTGACGTTCAGTTCGGCGCGCAGCCGGGGGAGGTCGTCCGGTCGGCCCAGAACGCGGACGCCGTCCACGCGCCGCCCGGTCAAGTCGGGGTTGGAGTCGACGAACCCGACGGCCTCGTGGGCGCCGGCGTTGTGGAGGATGTCGAGGACGACGCGCCCGTGTCCGCCGCAGCCGATCACGATGCAGGGCAGTTTGCGCGCAGCATCAACTCCCGGTTTCGACGCCTTCATAAGGGATATATCGGTTGGGCCCCGACCTGCATCCTGTCCCGAAAACCGGTTATCTGACGAAGGGGCTGCTTGAACCGGCGCCGCGGGCGGGGCGTAACGACCGGTGCAGGGGGCCTGCGTCCGTGGAGGGGCGGCGCCCGTGGCGTTGCGTACGCAGGTCGTGTGGGGGACGGCGTCCGACCATGCGGGGAGACTGCGTCCGGCGCGAGGTAAGCGATGGGGGCAATGGCCGACAGCCCCTGCTCTGACCGCGAGCTGTGGGGGTGGGGTGTATCACAGTGTAGATGCGCTATATAACGTGTGTATGGAAGCGCCGGCGTCAGGTTGAAATTGACGGGTGGAAAGGGGGCGGGTAGCCTCAATTCCTGCGGCGGATGGCACGTGCCGGGCAGGACGCGCAAGTTTCGGGCGAAGTGGATCTTACGTGATGGCGACGCACAATCGAAGCGGGCTGGCGGCCCTGCTGACGCCGCAGTTTCTGGTGGCGGTGCTGTTGCTTGGAGCGGGCGCTGTACTGGCGGGCCCGTTTTCCCGGCACATGGCATTTCGGCGGATCAAGGAGCCTCTACCGCTGCGCGCCCCGCTGACGACTCTGGACGCGAACGCCCTGCAACCGTACCGGGTGATCCAACGTGGGGTCCTGGATCCCGCCGTGGTCGATCAACTGGGGACGGAGGAGTACCTCTCGTGGGTTCTCGAGGACACGAGCGTGCCGGAGAATGACCCTCTCCGGCACGTCACCTTGTTCATCACCTACTACACGGGCGGGCACAACCTGGCCCCGCATAATCCGGATATGTGCTTCCTGGGGGCAGGCTACAGCGTGGCCCAACCACACGAGAACGCGGTCGCCACGGTGGCGACGCTGCCTCCGAGGGACCGAGACGTGCCCATTCGGGTCTGCACGTTCGTCAAGACGGCGGTCTTCGGACGCGAGCAGACCACGGTGATCTACACGTACTACTGCAACGGCGACTTTGTCGCCACGCGGGACGCGGTTCGTCTGCGGGTCAACAACCCGCTGGCCACCCATGCGTACTTCAGCAAGGTGGAAGTGAGCTTCATCAGGGCGGCACGGGAGCGGAGCATCGCGGGGGTCGGGAAGGTGTTCGAGCGTTTGTTGCCGCTGCTGGTGGACCGGCACTGGCCGGACCGGGGGGCAGCGGAAGCGGCGAAGACGAAGAGCCCGGGGGGTGAGCCGCAGGGGACGGGTCGGTAGCAACGGGGACGGGATGTCATGGCAAAGAAACTCAACAAGAACCTGGTGGTGGGGCTATCGCTGGCGGCCTTCGCTCTGATGATCGGGCTGTCGCTGCTGATGATCATGCAGTTGCGGCATCGCGATCCGGAGCATTTCGTGGACATGGCGGAGAAGCAGCGGAGCGGAGGGAACTGGGAGCAGGCGGCCGTATTCTACCACCGGGCCTGGTCGCTGAGCGGTGACGCAGCTTACCTGGTTCACGCGGGACAGATGCTCCTGAACGCCAATCAGGTGCCGCGGGCGGTAGGCGCCTGGCAGGAGGCGGTGTCGGCTGCGCCCGGCTTGCTGGAGGCCCACACCAAGCTGGTGCAATTACTGCTGGACACCGCCCAGTTCTACCAGTCACTGGATGCGTGGCAGGGGTTGCAGACGGCGGCTGAGAAGATGTTGGAGGTGGCCGCCGAGGATGCCTTTGCCCATCGTGCGTTGGGGCTGGCGCTGTTCGCGCTGCAGGGAGAGCAGCCCGACAATGCGGCGCGGGGGCTGGCGGAGCTGGAGAAGGCAGTCGAGTTGGAACCTGGGAAGGCGGACTACGCCATTGACCTGGCGCGGTGCTATGGGGTGCGGGAGATGCAGGCGCGGCGCGACGACCCGGCGACGGCCGCCGAGTGGGACACCAAGCGCCGGCAGCTTCTGGAAGGGCTGTGCGCCCGCCTGTTGGAGCCGTCGGTGGACGCGGCGGCCGCTCGAGGCGCCCTCGCCGAGTATCTGGCGGGCCAAGGGCAGGAGGAGGAAGCCGAGCGGCTGCTTCGGGAAGGCATTGAGTTGGCGGGGGACGACGTAACGGTGCGGGGGCAGGCGCGGCTGCGTTATGCCACGTTTCTGGCCCAGCGATGGGTAGGTGCCCGCAACGACGCGGCCCGCAAGGAGCTTGCGGAGCGGGCGCTGGCCGAGGCGCAACAGTTGCTGCGGCTGACGATTGAGGAAGATCCCGATACGTTCCCGGCGTATCAGCAACTGGCGTCGATCTACATGCTGGCGGGCCAGTATGAGGAGGCGCGCAAGGTCTGCGATGCCCGGATCGGCAGGGGCTTCTCGCGGCTGGGGTTGGCGGCCGCACGGAACCGGAGCGCCACGGTGGGGCTGATGTTGACGGCGTCGCGGGCGTGCGTAGCCCTGGCGAGCAGTACGGAGGACCTGAGGGTCCGGGAGGAGATGGTGCGGGCGGCCCAGACCTACGTGGACGACGCCCGGGCGGAGCATCCGGACCATCCCGCGATCCTCACCCAGGCGGGGAAAGTCAAGTGGATGATGGGGTTGGACCGTGAGGCGCTCGAGCTGCTGCGGCGTGCGGATGACCAGTACCGGTCCCAAGGGCGGATCGACTGGGACCACAAGCTGGCCTTGGCCCGCGCGCACTATCGTCTGAGCGAACCAGGGGAAGCCCTGCGGGTGTTGGAGCCGTTGGCGCGGGACGCGGCGGTGGCGGCGACTGACGTGAACTTCTGGGTCTTGTACGCCGAGGCCCTGTACGAGACGGGCAACACGCAGCGGGCCAGCCAGGCCGTGGATCATGCCCTGGCGCTGCAGCCGGACAACGAGATTGCCCGACGGCTGCGGGGGGTGTTGTATGGCGAGGCGGGGCAGATGCCGCAAGCGCAGGCCGCCGTCGCGGGGCTGCCCGACGCAGAGCGTGTGCTTTCGGGCGTCCAGGCGGTGCAACTGGATGCTCAGCAGGACGCGGACGGCATGGTCCAACTGCTGACGAACGCGTTCCAGAAGGATCCAACGGACACCCGCATCGTCAGCACGCTGGTGCGGTTGCTGCTGAGCCTCGAGCAGCGGGAGCAGGCTCGGGCGGTGGTGGAGCAGGCCCTGACGGCCCGCCCGGGCGACAAGGATCTGGCGAAGCTGGAGGTCGTCACACGTACCGACCAGTCTGCGGACGAGCGGGATCAGGCACTGCTGGGGCTGCTGGACCAGGAGGAGGATGGGTTTCGGCGGGCCTGGGACCGGGCCTTGTTCCACTACAGCAAGGATGATCTGCCGCAGGCGTTGCAGCAGATCAACGAAGCGGAGCGGCACCTGGTGGCACGGGACACGCCGGCGGCGCAGGTGGCGACGCGGGCGGAGTACCGGCAACTGCTGACGCGTAAGCTGCTGATAGCGGCCCGGCTGGACGATGCGGGCGCGTACCGGGAGGTCGTGGAGGCGGCGGCGACGCACGACGTGGACGGGGCGGGCGGCAAGTCGTTCCTGGGGCAGTACCACATGTTCCGAGAGGAGGCGGACCTTGCGGTGCAGGCCCTGTCCGAGGCGATTCGGCGGCAGCCGACGGACGCCCGGACACACACGTATCTGGGGCGCTGCTACGAGAGTCTGAACCGCACGGATGAGGCCCGCGCTGCCTACGAGCGAGCCCTGGACATCAACCCCAGGGAAGGGTTGGCCTGGAAGGGGCTGGCCCTACTGGCGGCCCGGCGTCAGGACGTCCCGGAATTCGAACGCTGCCTGGACAAGGCTCGGCAGTTGCTGCCGAACGACGAGTGGATCCGCAACCAGGTGCTGGCGCAGCAGGACCGGGAGAGCCCCGAGGACGCCGTCACCCGCCGGGAGCGCCAGTTAGCCGCCCAGGAAGCCGAGTGGGCAAAGCTTCAGAGAGACGAGCCCGCCGCCCCGCCAACCACCCCCGGCACCCAGGCGGAACGCTCGGAGCGCTGGAAGCGTGCCCAGGGGGACTTGGTGGAGACGCTGCTGCGCCTGGCCCGCCTCTATGAGCAGGTGCGCGACCTGGAGAAGGCGGATGCCCGCTACGCCCGGCTCCGCGAGTTGCTCCCGAACGACCAGGATCTGGTGATCAGCATCAGCAAGTACTACCTGCGGACCAATCGACCGGAGAAGTCTCTGGAGCTCGTACAGCAGAACGTGGAGTCACGGCGTACACCGGCGGAGCGTGCCAATGCGCACATTATCGTGGCCGCTCACTACGTGGAAACGAAGAACCCGGGCATGGTGGAGGCGACCCTGCTGGCAGCGGCCGACGAGCAGGAGACGTTCGAGGTTACCCGGAGCCTGGCGGATTTCTACCTGCGGCGGAACCAGCCGGCCAAGGCCCTGCTGTGGTTCGACAAGGCGGTGGAACTGGGGCGTAAGGCCGAATCGCCGCGTCTGCTGGAGACGATGTCCGCGCGGATCGGGTGTATCCTGCACCGCAGCCTCAACGACGTGAATCTGGCGCGGCAGCGGGTGGATGAGTATCTGGCCGAGGCGCCGGACGACCCCCGGGGGTTTTTCTGGGAAAGCGAGCTGTACGCCCGGGAGGGGCGCGTCAACCAGGCGGTGAACTCCCTGTCGCGGTTCCTCGAGCGTCGCCCGAACGACGCCAATGGTCTGTTCCAACGGGCCCAGTATTACCTCGCCCTGGGCCAGCCGACGGCGGCTATGGCGGATCTGGAGGCCGTCGTGGCCCACCATCCGGACGCTCTGGACCTGGAGCCGGCGCTGCTGCTGGCCATTGAATACCAGAAGGCCGGACGCATGGACCAGTGCGTGCCGTTCCTGGAGAATCTTGTCAAGGCCCACCCGGAATCAGCCAAGGCGACCACCTTCCTGGCAGACATCTATCGATCGCAGGGTCGCTATGCTGAGGCAGAGAGCCTCGTCACCGCGCAGATCAATCGTGAAGGAGAGCGGGTGCGTCCGAACTGGTACCTGCTCCGCGGGCGGATCGCCTACGAGGAGGGCGACCAGGCGCAGGCGCTGGCGGACACGCAACGGGCGGTGGAGCTAAGCGAGTTTTCCCCACTGTTGGTGGCCAGCCTGCTGCGACTGTATGAGGAGCTGGGCCGACCGGCCGAGGGGGCGGCGTACTACGGGAGCATCGCCACGCGGTTCCGGTCGTCAGCGGAGGTGTTGTCGGCATACGCGGTGTTGCTGGCCCAGGCGGGGCGGAAGGCGGAGGCCGCCGCGGCGTTTCGACAGGCAGCGGTGCTGGGCAACGAGGAATCGGTGACGGTGGTCCGCCTGGTCAATCAGGACATCCAGCGCGTGTTCAGTCCGGAGGAAGGCGTGGCCATTTTCGAAGTATCCGGTCTGGAGGGTCCGGCTCAGCGAGCTAACGATCGCATTCTCGCCCCGCTGTTGTTTGCCGCCGGGCGCCCCGCGGACGCCACGGCACGCATGCGGGCGCTGGTGAGCTCGGCCGGCGGTGATGCCGAGCGCGCGGACTTGCTGGTCGAGCAGGGCATGCTGTGCGAGGGCGGTCGGCTGTTCGACGACGCGCGGGCGGCCTACGAGGAGGCTCTCAGGTATCGTCCCGATGACCTGATCGCGCTGAACAACATGGCTTACATCCTGGCCGAGGAATTGAAGCAGCCGCAGCGGGCGCTGCCCTATGCGCAGCAGGCCGCTGTGGTGGGCGACAACCCCGAAGTGCTCGACACGCTGGGTTGGATTTACGTGGGGCTGGGGCGGCTGCAACCGGCCATCGCCGAGTTGAGCAAGTCGGTGCGACTCGGACCGGACGCGCCGCTGAGCTACTACCACCTGGCGGAGGCGTACCGGCGGGCGGGCCAGTTCCGGGAGGCGCAGGACGTGCTGAACCGCGGTCTGGCATTGGCGCGGGCCGCCGGAGCGGGCGAGCTGGTGGGGCAAATGGAGGAGTGCGCCAAGCGGATTGAAGCCGGCAACTCCGCGGGCTGAGAGCGCGGCGCGAACCCGGCACCGACCGGCTGGGGTCGAGGCGGGATGTCCTGAGGTACATCGTGGGCAAGGCTACCTGCCGGCGGGCACGGCGGCGGCCCGGCGCGATGCGGCTTGGAGCCGCCGTTCCAGGGTACCCGTCGGTTTTCCGTCGCGCCATACGCAAGCGGACCCCGCGCCCATCCCCCTCTTCGATGAGGAGGGGATACGGAAACGTCGCCCCCCCGGCGATGTCTCTGGGCTCCCAAGTCAGCGTGGCTTCCCGGGAGAGGGGCGCCGTCGGGAACGCTTAAGGTCCACCCCTCATGATGATCTGGCTGTTTCTGGCGCTGCTGCTGGTCTGTTCCGGGATGATCTCGGCGTCGGAGACGGCGCTGTTCGCGCTGCCGCGTTCGACACTGGAGCAACTGCGTCGCTCGGAGCGTCCGTTGTGGCGGCAGGCCCATCTGCTCATGCAGCGCCCGCGACGGGTGTTGCTTACCGTATTGCTGGCCAACACGGCGGTCAACGTGGCGATCTTCGCAGGTGCCTTGCTGGCACTGCGTCAGGCAAGTCAGTCGCCGGCGGCGCTGGTCGCGCTGGGCAGCGTGGGGGTGTTGCTGGCGGTGCTGCTGTTCGGGGAGATGGTGCCGAAGGCGCTGGCCTTGAACGAATGCCGCCGCCTGGCGCCGCTGGCGGCCGGGGTCATCACGCTGCTCCAGACCGCTCTGGCGCCGGTTCTGTGGTTGCTCAATACGGTGGTGGTCGAGCCGCTGACGCGGCTGCTGGCGCCCCAGGCGCCGGCGTCGGACGCGGTGACCAGTGAGGAACTGCACCTGCTGGTGGAGCAATCCGCCGCGGAGGGCGTCCTCGACCCGCATGAGCAGGACATGTTGCAGGGCGTGCTGGAACTGGGGGAGACGAAGGTGCGGGAGGTGATGACCCCGCGCGTCGACGTCCAATGGGTCGACACGGAGGCGGCGCCGGCGGCCGTGCACAGCCGGCTGGCCCGAGGTCGCCACCAAGTGGTGCCCATCTGCCGAGGAGACCTGGACCACGTCCACGGTCTGGTGCGCGCCCGCGACGTTTATCTGAATCCTAACCAGCCGCTGCGGAAGCTGATGGAGCCGGCGGCCTTCCTGCCCGAGCAGGCGACGCTCCTGCACGCGCTGGAGTTTCTACGTCGGGCGGGGCGTTCGGCGGTGATCGTGGTGGATGAGTACGGGGGCACGGCCGGGCTGCTGCTGCTGAAGGACCTTCTGCAGCGCATCGTCGGGGGCTTCGTGGAGCATGACGAGCCGGGCGGGCGGCCGGTGCTGGAGAGGCTCGACGAGAACACCTACCTGCTGCCGGGGAACCTGAGCGTGCGGGTCTGGGCGGAGCGGTTCGGGATCGCGGAGATGGAGCGGCACTTCGACACGCTGGGGGGATTGGTGCTGGCGCGGCTGGGGCGGCTGCCACGGGTCGGGGACGTGGTGTCGCTGTGGAACCTGAAGCTGACGGTGACGGCGGTGCGCGGCCGGCGGATCGAGCAAGTTCTGCTGCACCGCAGCGCTCCGGTAGGGGAGCAGCCGGGGGAGCGCCCATGAGTTGGTGTGTAGTGTCGGCGGCGGCGCTCGTGACCCTGTTGCTGTCGGGTTTCTACTCGGGCTCGGAAACGGGTCTGTACTGCCTGAACCGACTGCGGGTCCATCTGGGAACGCAGCAGGGTGACGCCCGGGCCCGCTATCTGGCGCGTCTGCTGGAGGACGAACAAGCGACGTTGTCCACGGCGCTGCTGGGTACGAACCTGATGAACTACCTGCTTACCGCGGTGGCCACCCACGCCCTCGTGCAACTGCTGGGTTTCACGACGCGCGAGGCCGAGGCGTACACGGTGTTGCTGGTGACGCCCGTGGTGTTCGTCTTCGGCGAAGTGGTGCCCAAGAACCTCTATCAGGCGCACGCGGATACGTTGATGGCACGCAGCGGGGCCCTGCTGTGGCTCAGCCGGCGGGTCTTCCAGACCGTGGGCGCCACGGGGTTTCTGAAGCGGTTGGCCTCGGGAATCCTGCGTCTGCTCGGGGAGTCGTCCGGCGTGCGGGAGGCGTTCGGTCCCAAGCGGCGCGTGATCCGGCTGCTGCGGGAGGCCCTCGTGCACGAGAGGCACGGGGCGGACCGGTCGGAGTGGGTCGATCGGGTCATGCGCCTGGGGAACACCCCGCTGCACCAAATCATGGTTCCCTTCAACCGAGTGGTTGGCGTGCCCGCGGGGGCCGACCGTCGCCAGCTTGTGGGGACCGCCCGCCGTAGCGGACACGCTCGTTTGCCGGTGTACGAGCGCAGTCCGCGGCACGTCATCGGGGTCGTCAACGTGGACGCCCTGTTGCGGGACGACGCCTGGGGGACAGTAGGCGAGCGTACCGCGCCGGCGGTGCGGATCAGCCCGCACGATACCGCCCTCACTGCCCTGCGTACGATGCGCCGCCAGGGCCATCCATTAGCGGTCGTCGCCGACCACAGCGGCCGCATGCTCGGCATCGTGACCCTGGCCGATCTGCTGGAGGAGGTAATTGGGGAAGGGCAAACTCGGTAATTGAACCGCCCCGTCCAACTGAGTAGAATGAGCAAATTGGCTACAGTGCGCCCAGGTTGCGCACTGTCATCGTGGGCGGACGGGCGTCCCTGGGGGTGGCGGGACTTGCGTGCCGCCGGTGGGGAGACCGGGGTTTTTGTAGTCGTCCGGGTACGTACTGCGCGGCGAAGACGAGGTGCCGGGGGGCAATACCGCCGCCGGGTCGTCAGGCAAGGGGGACGCTATCCCCGTGCAGGCCGGGGGACGACGCCAGGAACGGAAGGAGACAGGCAGATGTGGCACAGGGGGATTACGTGGGGACAACCAAACCTGAGGATGTTCACCGGGCTGGTCGGTTTGGGGCTACTGCTGGTTCCGCTCAGCACCTACGCCGAGGAGGTTGTCGTCAAGAACGACTCGATTACCAGCTTCGGCCAAGCGGTGATCGTGGGCGACTTCATTGCGGGCGAGCACGCGGGCGTGCGTCTGACTTCGCCCTGCAACGGCACCATCGTGGCCGTGCAGATCCTGTGGCTGGAGGGCACGCCCGGCCACGGGCAAAGCCTGGAACAGGCGATTCACATTTACGACGGACCGAACTTCCCCACGCCCAGCGCCCAACTGGCACTCCTGGAAGGGCCGGTGTTGACACCCGGGTATTGGAATGAGTTCCGCTACCTGGACGAGACCCAGCAGTTTCCGTTGAACGTGCCGGTGACGGCCGGGCAGAACTTCTACGTCACCCTCGAGTTTGCCAATCCAACGGACGTGGGCAACGGCGGCCCAAGCGTGGTGCGCGACACGAACGACTGCCAGTCCGGGCGCAACGTGCTCTACGGCAACCTCGGCATGGGCTGGAACTGGTACAACTTCTGCCTGCTGCTGGCTGGCGATCTGGCCATTCGGGCGGTCATCGATTGCCCAGGTGCCACGGGCGCCTGTTGTCACGCGAATGGCACCTGTGAGAACGAACTCGAGCAGGAGGATTGCGGCGCGTTCGGCGACGTGTGGAGCCAGGGGCTCAACTGCACACAGGTGACCTGCACGGCGCGCGGGGCGTGTTGCCGGGCCGGTGGCTGCCTGCAATTGGTTACCGAGAGTACGTGCGCGGGGGTGGGTGGGAGTTTCGCGGGCGGCGGGACCAACTGCGACAACCAGGTCTGCGTGGCCGGTGCCTGCTGCTTCGTCGATGGCGAGTGCGCCGAGAACTTCGGGTTCCAGTGCACCGGTCTGGGCGGGACCTTCGGCGGACCGGGGACGGACTGCACGCCCAACCCGTGCCCGCAGCCGGAAGGCGCCTGCTGCTTCGACGAGTTCTGCATCGAGGGGCAAACGGAGAGCGCCTGCACGGGGGCCCTGGGCTTGTGGGTCGGTGCGTTTACGGACTGTGGGCCGCCGAACCCCTGCAGCATTCCGCCCGAATGTCACTTCGTCAGCAGCGACCCGGTCGGCGGCTGGATTGACGCCCGGGTGCCTGTGAACCCGAGCCCGCCGAACAACCCGATGGGCTGGGACGCCGTCCAGATTACGTTCAACGCCGAGTGCGACGCCGCAGAGCTTACCCCGGCGGACTTCGTCTTGACGGAAACCTGCGTGCCGGGCGCGTGCGACGGGGTGGCACCGAGCGTGGCCTCGGTCGTCGGCGCGGGGCACCTGGCGACGGTCGGTTTCGATCGACCGATTGACCCGAAGGCCTGGACGACGCTCACCCTGGTGGGCGGCGCGGTGAGCGACAAGGTGGTGCTCGGCTTCCTGCCGGGGGACTCCGACGGCAGCCGCACCGCGAACGCCCAGGATATCGTTCAGGTGATCAACCGGATCAACCAGGCGTTCGCAGGGGGCACGCCGCCGCTATACCAGACGGACATCAATCGCTCCGGCACGATTGCCATTACCGACATGATCACGCTGGTCAACCTGCTGAATGGGGCGAGCCCGTACCCAGAGGCGTACTTCGGCAAGCAGTTGCCGGCGATGCCGTAGAGGAAGCTCTCAACCGTAAGCCGTCAGCGTTCGGGCGCAGGCCGCCGGCTATGGGCAGATGAAGGTCTGCTAAGTAATCGGTTACGAGTGAACGGGGGCAGGGCTCGCGCGGCGGGTCCTGCCCCCCGTGTTTGCGCGAGACGACCCACCGTGCCTCCGGCGGCGGCGGCACGCTTTCTGCGCGAACTGGGTTCGCGTAGGTGTTCAGCGTCTTGGGCATTGTAGGTGCCATGCTCCCCTGCGACGGCGGTCGCGGGTAAGCATGCCTCTGCGTGCCGCAGTACATGCCCACCCCCGCCTGCGGCGGGTGAGGGCATGGCACCCGCGCTAAACATGTGCGGGTGCGCAGCAGGGCGGGCACTGAACACGCTGGGGCCGGCCGGCCGAGGTGGGGCGGGTGGTCCGGTTCGCCTTCTCGGACGCGTCCGTCGGCGCGGCTTCCTCGCCACCTCGCTGTTTCATATGTGATAGTTGAGAGTGTTGAGGTGTGGTGAAGACAGGGTCGGCCGGCGCGGCCCGGCGTCCGATATGGAGTGCGTGCCATGAACAGGCGTTTACTGACGGCGACGGGCGTGCTGGTGTTGTGGCTGCCGGCTCTGCCGGCGGTGGGTGCAATGATTGACCTGCGTATCGACCCTGCCTACGGCTCAACCGAGGACACCGGGGCGACGGCCCGTCTCCAACTGACCTTCACCGAGAGCGAGGCGGATGACCTGCTGAGCATCCTGATCGAAAACACGACACCGCCCGCGCTCGGCTCGTCGCTGACGGCCATCGGGCTTGAGCTGCCGGACTGGCTCGACGGGGAGCCGGTGTTTGCGGTCGGCGGGGCCTCGGCGTACTTCGATGAGCTGATGTTCAACGTGAAGGTGTCGCCGTCCTGGCTCGAGGCGCCCGGGGGCTACGACCTGATGCTCACCAGCGACGGCCGCTTCGAGGGCGGCAAGACCGCCGGGGCACCGCGTGCCGGGCAGGCGCAGACGGTCATGCTGAATCTGGGTGACACGGGTATGTCGCCCTCCGGCCTGGCGGCGGCGTTCCGTGATTTCTACGCGGGGATGACGGACCCGTACGTGATCGGACGTTTCCAGGCAGTCGGCCCGCGGGGCAGCGATTCGGACAAGGTGCTGGGCATGGTTCCGGAGCCGGGCACTCTGCTGCTGATGGCGTTGGGCATGGCACTCGTCCGGCGGCGGTAGCGGCGGCCCCCCGTGGCCAACGCCGCAAGTCAGGTGTCGGAACAACGGGGCGGAAGCCCCATAGCGACCCGGGGCGGCGTCAATCGCCGCGCCAGAAGCGGGGGAAGAACAGCACCGCGATGGCGAAGATCTCGAGACGCCCCAGGGCCATGAGCAGGCACATGACGATCTTGCTGCCCGCGGTGAACCAGCCGTAGTTCTCCACCGCGCCCACCATGCCCAGGCCCGGGCCGATGTTGCACAAGGTGGCGACGCTGGCGCTGATGGCCGTGGCGAAGTCAATGTCCTGCGGCGCCTCGAGGGCGAGCAGGAGCCCTGCCCCCAGCAGGAAGAGGACGAGGATGCCCAACACGTAGGCGAGCGTGGCCAGTTTCAGGTCCGCGTCCACCGGATGGGCCCCGAACTTCACGGGGCGCACGACGTTCGGGCGGAACACGCGTTCGATCTCGGATGCCAGCACCTTCAGGCAGATGAGGATGCGGATGACCTTGATGCCGCCGCCAGTGGAGCCGGCCGAGGCGCCGATGAACATGAGCAGGATCATCACGCCGCGGGCGAGCAACGGCCACTGGTTGAAGTCGGCCGTGCAGAAGCCCGTCGTGGTCTGTACCGAAACCGCCTGAAACGTGCCGTGGAGGGCGGCGCGCGCGGGGGAGCCGTCGTGGAGTCGCCCGTCCGTGGTCTGCAGCGTGTGTCCATGAAGGAAGACCACGACGAACAGGGAGCCGAGCAGCAGGATGGTCAGGTATCCGCGCAGCTCGCCGTCCTGAAGCACCTGGCGCACGCGCCCGCGGATGAGTTGATAGTAGAGGCCGAAGTTCACGCCGGCCGCGACCATGAAGACGATGATGATGATGTCGATGGCGACCGAGTCGTAGCCGCCGATGCTGGTGTCCGACGTGCTGAAGCCGCCGGTGGCGAGGGTGGCAAAGGTGTGGCACACGGCGTCGAACCAGCCCATGCCGGCCAGACGCAGGGCGACCGCCTGCGTGATCGTCAGGCCCAGATAGATGAGCCAGAGGATGCGCGCGGTTTCACGGATGTGGGGGCGGACGCCCTCCTTCTCGGGTCCGGGCGCCTCCATGCGGAAGAGACGTTTGCCCCCGACGCCGAGGGAGGGCAGGACGGCCACGAACAGCACCACGATGCCCAGCCCGCCCAGCCAGTGCGTCAACGCCCGCCACAGGAGCAGGCTGCGGGGCATGCTAGCGATCTTGCTCAGGACGGTGGCCCCCGTGGTGGTGAACCCGCTCATGGCCTCGAAGTAACAGTTGACGAAGGCATCGAAGGGGTGGGGGCGCGGGTCGCCGTCGAGGTGGGCCCACAGGTAAAAGGGTAGGGCGCCCAGCGCCGCGCTGACCAGCCAGCCGAGCGCGACCAGCAGCAGGGCCTCGCGTCTCCCCAGGACGCGCGTGGCGGAGCGCGTCGGCAGATACAGGAGCCCGCCGGCCGTCAACCCAGCACCGGCACTGAGCAGCAGAGCGAGCAAAGCCTGCTTCTCGGCGGGGTCCCCCTGACCCACTCCCAGCGCCGACCAAGCCGCGGTGATCCCCAGGATCAGGCTGAGCACGACGAGCAGCAGGCCGAAGTTGTGGAAGACTTCGCGGAAGTTCACGCCCGTCTATCCCACGGCGAACATCTTCTTCAGCTTCCCGGCCAGGCCGTGCCGACCGATGAGCAGCACCGTGTCCCCTGTTTGCAGCGTGTCCTCGGCGCCGGGAACGCGCACCTGGTCGCCGCGTTGGATGGCGGCCACCACCCAGTCGGGCGTGAGCTTGACCTCGCGGAGCGGTTTGCCGACCACCTTGGCCTTGCGGTTGACCTGCACGGAGTAGACATCGATGACGCCCTCGGCCAGGGAGGACACGCAGCGCAGCGGACTTTCCACGAGGATCTGCTCGATCTCCCGGACGGCCACCACGCGCGGACTGAAGGCGCGGTCGATGCCGACGTGCCGCAAGAGGTGCAGGTAGCTGGGGCGCTGCACGACGGCGATGGCCTGCGGCACGCCCATGCTCTTGGCCCAGGCGCAGCCGAGGATGTTCTGCTCGTCGTCATCGACGAGGGCCACGAAGGCGTCCGCCTCCGCGAGGTGCTCTTCCTCGAAGACGCCCGGGTCGGTCGGGTCTGCCTGGATGACGGTGACCCAATCGAGTTTCTGGGCGAGTTCCTCGGCCCGGGCCCGCTTCATCTCGAACAACCGGAGCGAGAAGTCGCGCTCGCGCAGCGCCCGGCACAGCCATACCGCCATGGACGGCCCACCCATGATGACCACGCGGCGATGCCCGCCGCGGTCGTCCTGGAAGAACCGCCGCGCCTGCGGGAAGCCGGCCGTGTTGCCCACCAGGATCACCACGTCACCGGCGGACACCACGCTCTGCCCGTCGGGGATGAAGACCTCCGGGCCACGGCGGATGGCGGCCAGTCGGCACCCGCCCGGCAGGGCGAGCTCCGCCAGCGGCTTGCCCAGCCCGCCGGCGTCGTCACTGACCGTGAACTCCTCCATTTCGATTTGTCCCCGGGCGAACTGCTCCACGGCGAGGGCCCCGGGGTTGCGCAGGGTCTGGGCGATGGCGACGGCCGTGGAGTATTCCGGACAGATCAGTTGGTCGATGGCGAGATGGGCGCGGTAGTCAAGCCCCTTGCCCTCGAAGTACGCGCTGTGGTGTACGCGGGCGACGACCTTGACCGCTCCCACCCCCTTGGCGATGGAGGCGGTCAGCAGGTTGACCTCGTCGTGGTTGGTGGCCGCCAGGACCAGCTCCGCCCCCCCGGCGCCCGCCTCCAGCAACACGCCGGCAAGGCTGCAATTGCCGCAGAGGGTGCGCACGTCGAGCGTGTCGCGGATCCTCTCGAGGCGCTCGCGGTCGACATCAATGACCGTGATGTTGTGACCGGCGCCGGCGAGCACCTCCGCGGCATGACTGCCGACATGCCCGGCCCCGCAGATGACAATGTCCATGCGCCCTCTCGCGTGCTTGCCGGCGTTCCGAGAGCACCGCCCCCGGGACGATACGGAAGCCGAACGGACGGACGGCCTTGCTCTCCAGTCCCAGCACGGGTGCGCGTCGCTGACCGCTGCCACGACCCGCGCGCCGGTCGTGGGGATGATGATACCCGCGACGCAACCGCTCGCCAAGTTGGTCTGCGGCCGGGCCACCCGGAAGGGTGGTCGCCGGCCGGCGCGCCCAGGCACAGCGCCGGCAAGGCGCGGCGCCGCCCGGCCGTTTCTTATCGGGCGGAGACATGGCGGCGCTGCCCTTGGCCATGCCACCTGGGTCCGTTTGTCAGTTTCTACCCCCGTCGAAGTGTCCACGGGCGCGGGGGCGGGGCCAGGGAGGGGAGAGCCAACGGGCGTCGACGTTCGTGGCGGGTGCGCGCGCGGGGCTTCAGCGCTGGTCCGCGGTGGCCGCGAACCAACCCAACAGGGCGACCAGGATGTCGCATTCGGCGTTGGTCAACGACTCGCCGTACTCGAACCAGAAGTACGGCTCGATGATTTCATACGCTGCCAGCGCGAAGATGGTCGGCTTGATGCTGGTGTCGCCTAAGGCCTCACCCATCAAGGCCCCGGTGGACATGTGCACGACGCTCCAGGTGTCGAGACAGCAGGGTTCCGTGATCTCGCGGGGCCCCTCCGGATTGAACGTGATGATCCCGCAGCCGCCACACGCCAGCAAGCCCGCCAGAGCGCCGAGCAGAACGTTCCGCTTCATGGCAACCATCTCCCGCGGCCGCCCGGCCGCCTACGCATGGGACCGCCCGATGCCACGGGTGTCAAGCCCGCACCGTCTACCGCGCGGACCCCGGCCGGCGGGCTACGCTGCGGGTGTTCGGGCCACGCGGGCGGGGCCGGGGCTTGTGAAGCCATACGGGATCGGCCAGAATCCACCCACTTCATCGCTTTGAGGAGAACACCATGCAGCGACGAGTGCGCCTGGGTTTGCTGATCGTGCTGGGGTTGAGCGGGTTCGCTGCGGTGGGGGCGTGCCGCAGGGAGACGCCGGCCGCGCCGGAGGACACATCCGCCACGCCGTCGCCGTCCCCGGCGTCGCGACCGCTCACCGTCGCCTTCGTGCAGGTCGGCGCGGAGTCCGCGTGGCGCACGGCGGAAACCAGGTCCATTCAGACCGAGGCGGGTAAACGCCCCGGCATCGAGTTGAAGTTCTTCGATGCCCAGCAGAAGCAGGAGAACCAGATTCGCGGCCTCAAGAGCTTCGTGGCCCAGGACGTGGACGTGATTGTGCTGGCGCCGGTGGTGGAGACCGGCTGGGAGCCGGCCCTGCGGGAGGCGAAGGAGGCCGGCATTCCCGTCGTGCTGGTCGATCGCGGCGTCAATGTTACCGACGAGAGTCTGTATACGACGCTGATTGCCAGCGACTTCGTCGAGGAGGGGCGCATAGCCGGCCGGTGGCTGGCGGAGAAGACGGGCGGCAAGTGCAGCATCGTCGAGTTGCAGGGTACGGTGGGCGCCGCCCCGGCCATTGATCGCAAGAAGGGCTTTGAGGAGATCATCGCCCAGCATCCCGAGATGAAGATCATCAAGAGCCAGTCCGGCGACTTCACCCGTGCGGGCGGCAAGCAGGTCATGGAGGCATTCATCAAGGCGGAGGGACGCAACATCCAGGCCGTGTATGCCCACAATGACGACATGGCCATCGGGGCGATCCAGGCACTCAAGGACGCGGGGATGAAACCGGGGCAGGACGTGCTGGTCATCTCCATAGACGCCGTGCGGGCGGCTTTCGAGGCCATGATCGCCGGCGAGCTGAACGCCACCGTCGAGTGCAGCCCGCTGTTCGGTCCGCTTCTCTTCGACACGATTGCGAAGATCGTGGCCGGTGAGCCGGTGCCCAAGAAGATCATCAACCAGGACCGCCTCTTCGAGCCACACGAGGCCGCGGCCCTCATCGACTCCCGCGAGTACTGAACACAACGACGCGAAAGAAGAAGGAAGCAGGGTGGCATGCCCAAGCCGAAGGCGCCGGCACGCGGTGGCCCAAGGCCGCTCCTCGGCGACGGTGAAGCATGGCGGCGCTGCGCTTGGCCATGCCACCCGCCGTGAGCCCGGACACACACCGGTGGGGGTGCGCGTGTGGGCGGCGTGCCTGCCGGCGGGTAGTATTGCGGTCGTGAGTGACCCGCTCCTCCAGATGCGCGGCATCGACAAGTGGTTTCCCGGCGTACACGCCCTCAACCACGTCGATTTCAGCGTGCGCCCCGGCGAAGTACATGCCCTCATCGGCGGCAACGGGGCCGGCAAGTCCACGCTCTTGAAGGTGCTTACCGGCGTGCTCCGCGCGGACGGCGGCAGCATCACGTTCGAGGGCACGCCCCTTGTGTGCGGCTCCCCGGCTGAGGCCGTGCGCTGCGGCATCAGCACGATCTACCAGGAGGTCAACTTAGTCCGCACGCTGTCGGTGGCGGAGAACCTGCTGTTGGGCCGGGCGCCGCGCGCGTGGTACGGACTAAGTTGGCGCCGGATGCGCATGCGGGCGGTCGAACTGCTCGGCGGCCTCGGCATCGATATCGACGTGAGCCGCCCGCTGGGCAGCTACCCGGTGGGCGTGCAGCAGATGGTGTGCGTCGCGCGGGCCGTCGATACCGACGCCCGGTTGATCGTGATGGATGAGCCGACCTCGAGCCTGGACGCCCGGGAGACCCGACGGTTCTTCGCCCTCCTCGAGCAGCTTCGCGCGCGCGGCCTGAGTGTCATCTTCGTGACCCACTTCCTGGACCAGGTCTACCGTATCAGCGATCGCATCACGATCCTGCGCAATGGCCGGCAGGTGGGCGTGTTCGAGGCGGCCGCTCTGCCGCGGACGCACCTGGTGGCCCACATGCTGGGGCGAAGCCCCGCCGAGGTCGAGGCGGCCGCCGGTGCCACAGCAGCAGCCTCCGCGGTGGCACCCGAGCGGCCGGCAGCCGAGCATGCAACTACGTTGGGCGGAGCGACCCCCGTGCTGAGCGTGCACGACCTGGGGCGATGCGGCACGCTGGCGCCGGTGAGTCTGGCGGCCCGGGCTGGTGAGGTGTTGGGCTTCGCGGGTCTGCTGGGATCGGGGCGGACGGAACTCGCCCGGCTGGTTTTCGGAGCGGATCGGGCGGATAGCGGCGTGTTCGAGGTTGACGGGCGACGCGTGAAGATCAAGGGTCCGCGGCGGGCGATTCTGCTCGGCTTGGCCATGGCGCCGGAGGACCGCCAGGCAGACGGTCTGGTGCAGGACCTGTCGGTGCGGGAGAACATCGTGCTGGCGTTGCAGGCGGCCGGGCGGCGCGGCGCCGCCGGTGGCCGGACAGGCAGTGAGAACGCGGGCTGCGGAGACGCCGGTGGCCGAGGCGGCGGGTTCGGCTGGGGGGCACGGGCGCGGCAGCGCAGCCTTGCCCGTCGCTTTGTGGAGCAGTTGGGCATCGTCTGTGCCGACCTCGATCAGCCGGTGCGCAATCTCAGTGGCGGCAATCAACAGAAGGTGATTCTGGCGCGGTGGTTGGCATGCCGGCCGCGTGTGCTCATCCTCGATGAGCCCACCCGCGGCATCGACGTTGGTGCCAAGGCGGAGATCGAGCGCCTGGTGCGCGAGCTGTGCCGCGCGGGCCTGGCCGTGATCTTCATCTCCGCCGAGCTTGACGAGGTCGCACGCCTCAGTGACCGCGTGCTGGTCCTGCGCGACCGCCGCGCGGTGGGTACGCTTGAGCGCAGCCGGATCAGCGAGGAAGCGATCATGGCGGCCATAGCCGGAAAAGGGGGTCAGGAGCCGTTTCAACAGCCATAGCTGCAAGTGGCTGAGAATACGCAAGTAAGGAGAATGGCTCCTGACCCCTGTTCTGAGTACGTCGATGACGAAACAAACACCTCTCGCCCTCTGGCGGCGCCCGACGTTCTGGCCGGTGGCGCTGCTGGCGCTGCTGTGGCTGCTGAACGCCGCGCTCACGCCGAATTTCGCGCGGATCGAAGTGCGGGACGGGCGGCTCTTCGGGTCGCTGATCGATGTGATTCACCGCGGTGCGCCGGTGATGCTGCTGGCCGTCGGCATGACGCTGGTGATTGCCATGCGCGGGATCGACCTCTCGGTCGGTTCGGTGATGGCCATGGCAGGGGCGGTGGCGGCCCAACTGATCGCCGTGCATGACGCTCCACTGGCCGTGGTGGTGGCGGTGCCGCTGGTGGTGGCGGCCGCCGCGGGGCTGTGGAATGGTCTGCTCGTCACGCTGGCCGGCATGCAGCCGATCGTGGCCACGCTGATCCTGCTGGTTGCCGGTCGCGGGGTGGCGCAACTGATTACCGGCGGGCAGATCACGACGTTCGAGCGCCCGGCGTTTCAGTTCCTCGGTACCGGTGCGCTGCTGGGCGTGCCCTTCACTCTCTGGCTGGTGGCGGGTGTGACGCTGCTCGTAGGTGCACTGTTGCGGCTGACACCGCTGGGCTTGTACGTTGAGTCCATCGGTGGCAACGAGCGCGCGGCCCGCTTGGCCGGCGTCCGCGTGCGAGCGATCAAAGTGGCCGGTTACGTGCTCACCGGTCTGTGCGCGGGCCTGGCCGGGCTGATCGCCACCGCCGATATCAAGGCCGCCGACGTCTCCAACTGTGGGCTTTACATCGAGCTGGACGCGATCCTGGCCGTCGTGCTCGGTGGCACCAGCCTGAGCGGCGGTCGGGCCCGCATGGTGGGCGCCCTGGCCGGGGCGCTCATCATGCAAACCCTTACGACGACCATGCTCATGCGCGGCATCGGGCAGGAGTATGCGCTTGTGATCAA
Organism: Planctomycetota bacterium; assembly: GCA_029558835.1. Classification (GTDB taxonomy): domain Bacteria; phylum Planctomycetota; class Phycisphaerae; order UBA1845; family UBA1845; genus JAKQDH01. The sequence continues at coordinate 139,410 of JAKQDH010000147.1, forward strand.
GGCGGTCGTGGCCCTGCTGGTGTGCTTGATCTACACACCCCGCTTCCGCGGCGCCCTGCAGCGTCTCGTCGGGCGGGAGGTGCATGCGGCATGAGTCTCCTGCGGCGAAATATTCCCCTGCTGGCCAGCGTGGCGGTCTATGCGGCCCTTTACGTAGGTGCCTCGCTGGCGTATCACCACTTCTGCTCACTCCGCGTCCTGATCAACCTCTTCGAGGAAAACGCCCCGTTGGGACTGACGGCCGTGGGGATGACGTTTGTCATTCTCGCGGGCGGGATTGACCTCTCCGTCGGGTCGGTGATGGCATTGTGCTCGATTGTGATCGCCGTGCTGATCGAGCAGCACGGCTGGCATCCGCTGGCGGCCCTGGCACTGGCTTTGGGCCTCAGCACGTTGCTGGGCACGGGCATGGGCTGCATTATTCATTATCTACAGATTGCCCCGTTCATCGTGACGCTGGCGGGCATGTTCTTTGCCCGCGGGCTGGCTTTGATCATCAGCGTGGAACCGGTGCCGATTCGGGCGGCCGGTCACGCCTGGTTAGGGGGGCTGGGTATCCCGTTAACGGGGCAGCTTGATATTCCGATCACCGCCCTGGTCTTTCTGGGCGCGTTGTTCGTGGCGGCCTATGTGACGGTGTTGACGCCGATCGGGCGTAGCGTCTACGCGCTGGGCGGTGACGAGGAGGCAGCCTTGCTGATGGGGCTCCGCATCGGCCGCACCAAGGTCTTCGTCTACACAGTCAGCGGTTTCTGCTCCGGACTGGCGGGCGTGCTGTTCACGCTGTATCAATCGGCGGGCAATCCCAGTGCCGGCGTGGGCATGGAGCTGGATGCGATTGCCGCGGTCGTGGTGGGCGGCACGCTGCTGACCGGCGGGGTGGGGGGCGTCTGCGGGACGTTGATCGGCGTGCTGATCTTCGGCACGATCCAGACCGCGATCATCTTCGACGGCCGGCTCAGCTCCTGGTGGACACGGGTAGCCATCGGCACTCTGCTGCTGTTGTTCGTCCTCCTGCAGCGGGCACTCACCTCCGCCACCGGCCGGCGGAAGGCTCAACATGTCAGTGGGTGAGCGTGGCAAAGACGTCGGCCTGTTGAAGACGCAGAAGACACGAAAGCACCGCTTGGTGTGGGTCATGCCGTGGGTGGGGCGTCTTTCAATGCGCTACCCGGCGCGGGCATTTCGTCTTGCGAGTCGGTCAGTGCTGGCGAGTCCCGGCAGGGCACGGCCGCGCAGAGACGCGCACCGCCCGACCCCGCGACATTCCATGCACGACGATGCGAAGCCGTAGTGATCAGGACGTGCCCACTCTGTGTGTACGGACCGGCCGACGGCTATGGTGGGTTGGTTCGGGGGTGGGCGGAAACGCCACCCTGAATCAAGGGTCGTTTCGGGCGCGGTTAGGGCCGCCGGTACATGTTTGCCTGACCCGTGGGTGTCGGCGATACTACGGCGCATGCAGGTCCAGCCCGCAGAGGGGCTGCGCGGCTGCGGCGTGATGAATCCAGGCCCTTCGGGGAGGACCGACTGTGAACCGCTTCCTTTCACCGGCAATCGTGGCCGCGCTGGCAATCGGCAGCGCCGCTTATGCCCAACCGGTATCTCTCAACTTGGACCGCGATATTACGCCGGAGGGGCAGACGACCACGGAGAGTTTCCCGGTCAGCGTTGCTCCCGGCCAGGCAGCGCTCTACTACAAGTACGAGGTGACACTTCCCTCTGGCAGGCTGACTCTGCGTCTGCTCGACCCGGCGGGGACCGTCGTGGACCAGCAGTCGGCCGCCGAGGCGTTGACAATGCAGGGGAAAGCGACGACCGGGCAGCCGGGTACCTACAGCCTCGAGGTGGTAACGGAGGGTGCTGTGGGGCACTGGAAAGTGATCATCCAACCGGTATTGGCACCCTCAGCCTTTCGTCCGAACCTGATCTCCGGGCCCGCCATGCTGCTGGTGGCCGTGGGTAGTGTGCTGTGGTGGCGGTGGCGTTCGCACGCGGCGTGGCGTTGGTTCTGGGTGGGAGCGGGTGTGTGGACGGTGGGCGTCGCTCTGAAGTTTGCCGTTGCGCTGCCGCTGAATGGCCCCGTGCTGCGCGGTCTGGAGGATGTCCTGCCGAGATTCTGGTATCTGGTCATCGGTGGCGTGTACATCGGGTTGCTCACCGGGGTTTTTGAGATCGGCGTGACACTGGTTGCCGGTTTGATCTGGCGTCGGTTTGCCCTCGACTCGGCGCGGGCGATCGCGGTCGGCGTGGGCGCGGGAGCGTTTGAGGCGGCCCTATTGGGGCTGCTCAGCCTGATCGGAATGGCAGTTGCAGTCTCGGGGCTGTTGCCGGATGAAGCGGTTGCCGCCGTCAGCGCCGTCATGCTGGTCACGCCCTTGGGGTGGCTTGCGCCCCCCGTGGAGCGCGCTATCGCCATTCTTTGCCACACCTCGTCGCGTGCCCTGACATTCTTGACTGTGGCGACGCGCCGCTCAACGTACTTCTGGGGCGGCTTTCTCATCATGACGGCCATCGACAGCGTTGCCGGCGCGTATCTGATCTCGGGTGCTTTGACCAGCCTCTCCGCCTGGTGGATCGAGCTGGCTATTGCCCCCGCGGCGCTCATCAGCCTGCCCGTGCTGCGCTGGTGTATACGTCACTGGCCGGTCGTGCCGCCGCCTGCGGTGTTGCCGGTGGAGACCGCCCCGGCGGTGGGACCCTCGAGCGCGGCGAACGCTGATTAGACCGCCAGGGGATGAAAGCGTGCAGCGGCACCGAAGGGGCCGCGCATTTAATCCGTAAACAGCGCCGCAAACTGCGCGAAGTCCGCGAGGTCCACGTCTTCGTCATCGTCGAGGTCAAACGAGACCAGGCAGCGCAGCTCCGCCTCACACGTGCCGGCAGCCGGTTGCGGCGGCGTGTCCGGCCCGGCCAGGCAATCCTCGAAAGCGGCGTAGTCGGTCAGGTCCACGTCGCCATCGTCATCGTAGTCACCCGCATCGAAGCTCAGGTCGACGTTCGTGAAACTGAAGGTAAACGGGGCTGACGGCGTGTAGTGTGTGGAGCCGGTGTCCCGCAGGATGAACGTGGCCTGCCAGACACACTGCGTCGGGTCATACAATGGGTCATCGGAGTTGACGTGCCACGTCAGATGGACGTGCAGACTGCTGCCGCCCAGGTACGTGCTTTCTCCCGGCTCATCGAGAATCTGGTAGGCGGCGTCGATCGCCCGGAAGGCCGGGTCACACGCAACGACCTCCAAGCGGATTGCGCAGCCGGCCTGCAACGGATACACGTTGTTCTGCGGCTCCGGCGTCTGGAGCGCGTCGAAGCCCGGATCGTCGTCGGCCCAGCCGTGCAGCAGCCCGCTCACCGGTGGCAACACTCTGTAGTTCTCTTCCGGGACGTATCCCGACGGCGTCAGGGCAAGCTGCCCGCCCGCGGTTCGCCCCACCCAGACGTCGCCCTGATGCTCGGCGCGCGCCGGCGCGGAAACGCCGGCGGCGCTGCCCAACGCGACCACGATCCACAGTACCGAGCTCTTGCCCGCCATGCGGCTTGCATACATGCTCTTCTCCCGTTTCCAGAAGCGGCCGCTTTCGAGCCGACCGCGGTTCCTTAGTTTCGTCTATGCATTCGGGAAGCAGGGGCGGTGCAGGCCGTCCCGCCCGCACCGCCCCGTACTCACCCGGCCTCTACTGCCGGCGCCGCCGCGCGGCCAGAATCACCCCCACGACGGCCAGCGCCAGCGTCCCCGGTTCCGGTGTCGTGAACTGAAGTGTGTATACCTCCGACGGCAGGTAACCCTTCGAGCCCGCATCGAGCAGGCGGAACTGACCCAGCCACACCTCCTGGCTGGGCTCGAACAGCGGGTCCTCGCTGTCGATGTGCCAGTCCAGATGGCTGTGCAGATGCTCGTCCCCGAGCAGCCAACTGTCGCCCGGGTCGTGGAGCACGGCCGCGAAGCCCGGTGCCCATGCCTTGAACGCATCGTCGAACTGCACAACCTCGAAGACGACCTGCACGCCCTCCTGAAGGCAATACAGGTTCTCGTCCGGCTCGTCCTCCTCGAGATGGGCGAAGCCCGGATCATCCGCCGCCCAGCCCTGCAGCAATCCGCTGACCGCCGGCAGCGTGTGCACTTCTTCCCAATCAAAGTGGGCCGCGAGCTGTCCATCGAGCGTGCGACCCACCACAATGTCGTCGTGCTGATGGGGTTGGGCCTCGGCCGGGGCAGCCATGAACGCCGTGGTCGTCGAAGCGGCGAGTACAACCCAAATCGTTCTCAGATTCAGACGCATTACTGGTTTCTCCTCCACTGTTACGGGTGTGTGTTTGTGCAAGTACGACGGCTGGGCGCCGCACGCTCAGTGGGCGATCTCCGGGTCGTACTTGTTGTGTCTCCAGACAATTCGTGGAAACTGGCTGTTTTCATAGTCGATGTCGTAAGTCTCCTTGAAGCTCAGCGGCTCCACGTGGGTATCCACAAATGTATAGTTGGCCTTCTTCAGGTGCCGGCCCAGCGTCATCTCCTCGCGGGCGAGGCGCTCGGGGTCGGGCCACCAGTTCTCGGGATGCACGTGGTCGGAGGCAGCGTAGGTGCCGGTCTCCGCGAGTTCCACCATGTAGATGGTCTGCGCCGGCCGGGGGAACATGCTGAGCTGGTTCCACGGCCCGCGCCCCCCGATCTGCTGGACCGTGTAGTAGGTCACGCCGTAACTGCTGCGGCGCAACTGCTCCGTGTCCGGTACGAAGGTCTCCCAGTGCGGACTCTCGTCCGCGGGGCAGCGGGCGATGAGGGTATTGTTGTAGTCCTTCTTGAGCGTGTTGAGCCAGGTGGCGTGCTCGTTGACGCTCCCCCCGTGCGCCAGCCCGGCGGTGACCAGTCGATCACGATGGTCGTTGGCATACGCGTGTACGGCCAGGGCAAGGCTGCGCAGGTTGCTGGCGCAGACCGTGCGCCGGGCCTGGTGCCGAGCGGCGCTCAACGACGGCAGCAGAATCGAGATCAGCAGCGCGATGATCGCAATGACGACCAGCAGTTCCACCAGCGTAAAGGCATGGCGACGCATGAGGGTGCTCCTGCGCAGGCGTACAAATGTCCAGGCGGTGCCGGAAAGGCTCCGCGTGCGAAAGAGGACGCGCAATTGCCGTGAGATGACGCCGCTGAGCTACGTCGGACCACGCCCAGGGGAAACCCGGGTGGCATGCTCAGGCTTGCCGCAGGCGAGCGCCGGCATGCGGGCCGCGAACTCCAACTCTGCCGGGAGGGCATGGTCCCGGTACGCCGGGACTTGGCCATGCCACCCGCGTCGGAGTGTCGGTTCCCCACCGGTGTGGAGCTGTTCAGGTGTGAACGGGGGGTGCCCGCGCGGTGGGCAGCGCTCGGCAGTCGAGGAGGACCGGGATGCCGCCTCCGCACGGAACGGCGCGAGGCGCCTCCGTCGGTGGGCCGATGGCTGCGCCGGTTTCGGGCGCGCCGGACTTGGTGGCCGTGCTCAACTGGAGGCAGGTGGGGCACCGATCGGCGCTGACGCAGTGGCCGACGGCGGGGTGGCCCACAACACCCGCGATGACGCTCGGCCGGGGCGGGCCGCCGGCGGTCTGCCCGTGCGCGCAGTGAAGGTGGAGCATCCCCGTCAGCCCCGCGGTGGTGCTGGCGTAGGGCAGCAGCGTGAGGATGTACCACAGAGACCGGGGAAGCCGCACCGAACGCTCCAGGTAAGACAAGGTATTACCTGCTCAAATATACGCCGCGACCGGGGAGTTGTCAAGTCGTTTTCCGGCAGTTCACGGCGGTTCGGGTCCGTGAGCGATCCGGCGGCTTCCGGCGGGCGTAGGAATCGCCTGACGGGTAGCGTCGCCCCTGCCTGCCGGCAGGCAGGCCCCCGTGGGCGACGTAGAATGTCGCCACGCTTCGCTCTCCTACGTCGGCCACGGGGGGCCGACGCTACGGCGGGTTGCCCGGCGACTCTGCCGCCCAGGCTGGCTGCCCGGTCGGTGGCGGCGGGTCGAGAGTCGCCTCCCGGCTCGGCTCCGAGAGGTCGCATCCGGCGGCCGCCCGCAGGTCGCTCCACGCCTGCCGCAGCCGGATGCGGGCGGTGGCGAGGGCCGCCTCGGCCTCGGTGTAGTCACGCTGCACTTCGTTCAGCCGGGTCAGCGGCTCCTTCCCGGCGGCGAAGCCCGCCTGGATCAGACGCCGGTTCTCGCCCGCGGTGTGGAGGCTCTGGCGTTGCAGTTGGATGCGCGTCTGGGCGTCCTGCAGGTCGATGATCGCGCGGCGGACCTCGGACTCCACCGCCAGCTTGCGCTGCCGCAGTGTGGCTTGTCCCTCGGTGCGGGCGGCCTCCGCCGCCGCCAGCAGCGCCTGCCGCCGTCCTCCGGTGTACAACTCCCAGCGCACCTCGAAGCCCGCCGCCGACGACTGGTCATCGTCGCGGTAGCGCAGACTGGAGATGCGGTCGAACCCCCAGGACGCACTGGCCTGCACCGTGGGACCGAACAGACTGCGGGTTGCCCGCACGTCCTGGTCCAGCCCGCGCAGCAACTCGTGCAACTGCTGCACATCCGGCCGGTCCGCCAGCGCCCGCCCCAGCCATGCCCCCGGGGCGGGTGTGCTCAACTCCGCTTCCGTCTCCGGCGTCAGGGGCGACAGGTTCATCCCCGGCGGCAGCTCGACTCCGTCCAGGCCCATAAGCTCCGCCAGCACCACTCGCCCGGCAGCGCGCGCGCCCGCGGCGGCCGCCACCTGCGTCTGCGCCGCCAGCATGCGCACCTTGAAGTTGTTTACGTCCGCTGAGGTGGCGCGCCCGGCCTCGTGCAGCTTCTCGGTCAGTTCCAGTTGCTCGCGGCTGAACGTCTCATCCGCTTGCGCGATGCGCCACCGCTCCTGTGCGAGTTGCACCTGGAAGTACGCGGTATCCACGGCGTGCACGATCAACCGCCGCGCGTCGGCCACCGCGTACTGCGAGGCCCGCCGGGCGTAGCGCGACGCCAGCAGGCGCGCGTCCCGCGCGAAGCCGTCATACACCGTCCAGGACAGGGTCAGACCCGTGGCATGCTCGGCGAAGGAATTGGTCTCTCCCTGCGTGTACTTGCTGCCGAACAGCGACCCGCGCACGGCGTTGAGCAGCGTCGTCAAGGCGAACCCGCTGGAATCGGTCACGTCGGCCGGCACCGCCGGCGCCATTTGCAGGGCCGTGCTCAGCCGGTTGCGGCTGGCGGGGGTGTGGAACGTGCGCGTGGAGTTGTGGGAGGCGGCCACCACCGGCAGGTAGTACGAGCGCGCCTGCTCGACCCGCGCGCGGGCGGCCTCCAGGCGCGCCGCGGCCGCGTGCAGATCGGGATTCTCCCGCAACGCGATCCGCCGGGCCGCCTCCTGGGTAAGGATGCCGTCCGCGGGCCACAGCGCCGTTGCCCCGGTGCCGCCAGGCGCGACCTCCGGGTTGCCGGCCGTGACGTTACCGCCTGTCCCGGTCGAGTGAGGCTCGCGTGCCCCGGCGTTCATTCCTGCGGTCTCGGGTGGGGACTTAGCCGCTGTTCCTGCGGGCACCGGGCGTGACCACCAGCCCGGCGGCGCCGACGTGTCACGCGGCGGGCACCCGCCCAGCCAGACACCCAGCACCAGGATCGCCCCGCCTCCCGCTTGCGTCCACGTTGGTGTCATCCGCAGTCTCCGCCGCTCGCCGCCGGTCAGCTTGGAGGGGATGCCTTCGTCGCGGGAAGCGCCACCGCGGCCGCCTCGGCCGCGGCGCGGACACGCTCCCGGTACGCTTCCTCCACCCACTCGGCGTCGGGGAACCGTCCGCCCGCCCACAACCAGCGCGCCCACCGTCGCGCGTCGTTCACCATGAGGTACACGGCCGGCACCAGGAACAGCGTGACCGCCGTGGCAAACGCCAACCCGAAGGACATCGAGATCGCCAGTGGAATCAGCGACTGGGCCTGGCTGCTGCGCGCGCACAGCAAGGGCAGCAGGCCGCCGATGGTTGTTACCGTGGTGAGGACCACCGCGCGGAACCGTGCCTCGCCCGCGGCGTACACCGCCTCCGCCACCGTCCGCCCGTCCCGCACGGACGTATTGATGTAATCCAGCAGCACCAGGGCATCGTTGACCGCCACGCCGCACAACGCCACGATGCCGAAGACGCTCATGATCGTCAGGTCGTACCCCAGCACCAGGTGCCCGACCACCGCCCCGACCATCCCGACCGGAATGGTGAGCATCACCACCACCGGCTGGACATAGGAGCGCAGCATACCGCCCATGATGGCATACATGGCCACCATGGCCACCCAGAAGCCCCGACTGAGGCTGGCCAGCGATTCATTGATGTGGTGTCGCGTGCCCCCGAAGACGTACTTCATGCCCGGGTATTCAGCGACCACCTGGGGAAGGAGCTGGGCCTCCAGCGCCGCGGCGATGCCCTCCGCGTTGGCGCGCTCCTCATCGACGTCGGCCAGCACCCGCACTCGCCGCAACGTCTCCTGGTGCTGAATGGTGGCGTGCCCGCGTGCCCAGCGCACGTCCACCGCCTCCGCGAAGGGAATCTCCGTACCGCGGCTGGTGCGAAAGACCTTCCGCTCCAGCTCGGCCACGGAGTAACGTTCCTGCTCCGGGTAGCGCACCCGGACGACCACCTCCTCCTGGGCCCGGTGCAGCTTGACGGCCTCGCCGCCGAAGAAGCCCTGGCGGAGCTGGACGGCCACGTCCTCCAGCGTCAGCCCCAGCGCCCGGGCCGCCGGCTTGAGGTCCACCTGCAGCTCCCGCTTGCCGGGGACGAGGTCGAGGTTGACGTCGTTGACTCCGGCGAAGCCGCGCAGGTGCTCGGCAATCCGTTCGCCCGCTTCCTCCAACTCCTGCAGGTTGTCGCCCAGGAGACGGATCTCAATGGGGTGCTCATCCTGCGGCGTGAGCTGATGGCGCGCGATGGCGAAGAAGACGGCGTCGTGGATCTCGCCGATGCCCGCCCGCCAACGGCGGATCACCTCCTCCACGTCCACCCGCCGGTGCTGCGCCGGCATAAGCTCCACCTTCACTTCGCACACGTTGTCGCCGCGCACCGGGATGTACTCCATAAACTCGCCCGCGCTGGAGTACACCTGTCGCACCAGCGGTCCCGGCGCCGCCGGGCGCAACTGCGGATCGTCGTTCAACCGCCACGCCGCCCGTTCGATCCGCTCGATCAGGGCATGGGTGGCCGTGGCCGGCGTTCCTTCCGGCAGACGCACCCGCGCCCGCACCACGTCGCAATCCTCTTTCGGCAACAACACAAACGGCAGCCGCCCGCTGAACACCAGCGCCCCGGCCACCAGCACACAGGCCGCCGCCGCGGCGGCCGCCACCCCGCGATAATGCAGCGCCAGCCGATAGACCGGCCGGTACACGCCCGTGATGAACGCCCCAATCCGGGTCTCGATCGCCTCACGTACGCGGCGGGCAGGCCTCGGCGCCGCGGCCGGTGCCAACTCCCGCCGACCGCACAGGTGGGACGGCAGCGTCCCGAACGCCTCCACGCAGGAAGCGATAATGGCCGCAATCACCACCACGGGCAGCGCGAACACGAACTTGCCCATCACGCCGGAGACGAACAGCAGCGGCACAAACGCCACGATGGTCGTTACCGACGAGGCCACCACAGGCAGGGCGACTCGCCGGGTCCCGTCAATCGACGCCAGTTCGGGATGCACTCCTCGACGGCGCAATTGAAAGATGCTCTCCGCGATCACGATCGCGTCGTCCACGATCATCCCCGACGCCAGCAGCAGGCCGAACAGCGTGATCATGTTGAGCGTCTGACCGCAGGCGTGCGTGATGATCAGCGCGCCGCTGAATGCCACGGGGATGCCCCAGGCAACCCAGAAGGCCAGCCGCACCTCCAGGAACAACCACAGCAGCAGGAACACCAGCGCGAACCCCTGGAGACCGTTGACGACGAGCAGGTCCAGGCGCTCCACCACTTCGCGCGACGTATCGCCCCAGATCGCCAGTTCCACCCCGCGCGGCACGCTGGCGCGGCGTTGGTCAACGTACTGCCGCACCGTCTGGGCGATGCGCAGGGTGTCCTGCCCCGGCGACTTGAAGACGCTGAGCACGACGGCCGGGTGACCGTTGAAACGCCCGCGCACCGCCGACTCCGCGAACCCGTCCCGTACCGTGGCGATCTGGCCCAGGCGAATCAGCGCCTCCGGCCGATCGAGGACGACAAGTTCCTCATAGTCGGCCGCCGTCAGGCGCTGGCCCTTCACCCGCAGCGTCAGGTCCTCGCCGGCCGTCTTCAACGTCCCCGCCGGCAGGTCCAGGCTGCTGCGTGATACCGCCGCCATCACCTGCGTAAACGACAGGTTGTACGCGCGCAGCGCCTGCTCCGACACCTCCACGATGATCTCGTCGTCACGCAGGCCGGATAGCGTGATCTGCCCGGCCGACGCCAGCGTCCGCAGGTCGTTCTTGATCTCCAGCGCGAATTGCTTGAGCGTCCGTTCCGGCAGGTCGCCGAACACGGCCAGGCTGAGGACCTCCGACCGGAAGATGCTCTCGTACACGACCGGCGGCTCCATCTGGGCGGGGAACGTCGTCACCAGGCCGATCCGGTCCTTGATCTCCTGCATGATGTCCCTGACGTCACGCCGCCCCGGTCGCACTCCGCACCACACGTTGGCAAACCCCTCGTGCGCCACGCTGGTCAGCTCGTAGATGCCCTCCACGTCCGCGATGGCCTCCTCCAACGGGGCACACACGCTGCGCTCCACGTCCTCGGGGCTGGCGCCGGGGTAGACGGCGTCAATGCCGATGATGTCGAGCGAGAAGTGCGGGTACGTCTCTCGCTGCATGGCGCGCGTGGCCGCATAGCCCCCCACCAACATGCAAACCATCAGCAGGTTGGCCAGCACGGGGCTGCGTACCCCGACAGCGATGATGGAGCGGACCAGTCCCATCCTAGATCACCGTGGCTGCATCCCTTTTTGATCGCTGGTCGTGTGGTTGAAGAGGGTACGATCGGGGAACTGACGCCGCAGGGCACCCCATCCGGCCTGCCCGCTCAGCGCGTCGGCCCCAGCCCCGTCTGGGCGCCCAGGAGAAGTGCAGCGCGCAGCGGCGGGTCCGCGCCGATGACCTCGGGATGAACCCCGTCGCCCCCCAGGCCGGTCGGCAACCCCGGCCACGCCAGGTCGCACGCACCGGGCCCCTGCCTCGGCACGGCCCATGCCGTCAAGACGCCCTGCCTGACCGTCACATCTCCAGGGCGAAGGCGCAGCGGCATCCCGACCACCGGCTTCGTCAGGGGAGACACGATGACCTGCTCGCCGGCCCGCAACTCACAAACCTCATCGCCGGGCCTGCCTGAGTAGTCCACCAGCACGCATCCCGGCAGCGAGCGGAGCACCGGCACCAGGCGGCGACCGAGTCGTCCTGCGCCGGCCTCGCCCGCCCCCTCGTCCGGCTCAAACACGTACACCCACTGGTTCTCATGGACGGCCAGACGCGGCACCAGCAGCGCGCCCGCCAGCGTACGCCCCGGCAATTCCGCCCGGCAGAACATGCCGATCGTCAGCGACGCTCGGGGCTCCTCGGCGCTACCCACCGGATTGCCCGCCAGATCGGCGTGCCTCACCTCCACGACCATCCGGGCGGTGCGCGTGGCCTCATCCACCCGCTCAAAGCGGCTGACGTACCCCCGCCACTCGTAGTCCACGCCCAGCAACGTCGAACGCACCACCACCTGTGCCTCGGACCGGTCCGGCGCCCCGGCCAGCGCGTCCGGATGGGCGTCCTGCGCCAGCCAGCGCAGCTCCCGCGGGTCGATGCCGACGGAAAGGTCAAAAGCCGCGAGGCTCGTCAGCCGAGCGATGGAGAAGAAAGCGGTGACAACCTGCGAAAGGTAAGCCCCGGCCGCTTCCACCCGCGCGTCGAACGGACAATAGATGCGCGTGTGCGAGAGCTCAACGCGAGCCTGTTCCAGACGGGCCTCGGCCACGTCCAGAAGCGCCTGCGTTTCTGCCCGCAGGTGCGGGATCATGTCCCGCCGGCTGCACAACTCCGCCAACACGTCCCGTTGCTGCAGCAACCGCTGCTCGTCGGCGGCCACCTGCTGGGTTGTGTAGAGATTCTCATCCTTGACGCTGAGGGCTCTGGTGGTTTCGTACTCTTCCTCGAGCAGCTTCACCAGCCGCTCGGCATTGGCAATCCGCCTTTCCAGGTGACCTTCGTCCACATCGAAGCGGGCGAGCACGGACTGCAGCCGCCGCCGCTCCGCATCTGCCTGACGGACCTGCGAGGCGTATAGCGTCGAGTCGATTTCGAAGAGCAACTCGCCCTGGGGGATCACCCTGCCCGGCGCCAGGGAGTTGTGCACTTGCACGATCCGGCCGCTGACCTGCGGAATCACGTCGACTTGGTGTTGGGGACTGACGGTGCCGTACCCGACCACCGGAAACGAATGCTCCGCCGGCAGGACCTGTACGGCCGCCACGGCTGGGGGCAACGGGCTGGCCGCGCGACGCTGGGGGGCAGGCCGAGCCACCAGGAGTCCGATGCCCACGCCTGTACCCACCAGCATGCACACGCCCGCCAGCAGCGCATGCAGGCGATGCCTCATCTGCTCGGTGTACGTACTAGTGCTCGGTTGTTCCGCCAATTTCACGACCAGCCGTGTCTGCGCCGAGCCCCGCGCCTCAGTGCCTGGCGCATCGGAGTGCGTCATGCCTTCACGGGCGATCCTCGCCCGAGCCGAAACTTCTCTCCCCTCAGGGCAGCCACGCGGCCTGAGCCGCCAGAGCATAGGGGGAGCCCCTCGTGCTGACTCAGGTACTTCACGCCCCCTGCTTACGGGCTGCCCGCGCCCGTCTCATTGCCCGAAGCGGAGAATTGTGCGGCCTGCGTCAGGACCTGTCAACCGCATACCGCGACCACCTAGCCTGTCGGTCCGCCCATCCCGAGGGGCACTTGGCGCATTGGCGCCACCGCCGCCCATCGGCTCGGTCGCCTGCCCGTGGCCACATCTTTCGGCTCCACAAGCAGTTGAACGATTTTCGGTGACTAGCGCGTTTCCAATGAGCGTTTATAGGATACCTAAATGAATTACTCAACACCTCACTGGGTAAAATGGGCATAATACATCAAGCACGCTAGCGGAGCTGGCCCGTGCCAATACTGGCGGTAGGGTTCGGGTATCCGGTGTCCTGGCAATGCGGGGGCGTGGCGGGTCTTGCGGGTGAGCATGGAGGCGCGGGGCTTGTCAGGTCGGTTTCGGGTCGGTACGAAGCGACGCCATGACCAGGATTCTCTATGCAGCCGCTGGGGAGGGCCTGGGACACGCCACCCGAGCACACAGCGTCGCGCTGGGTTTGATGGCCCGCGGGCACGAGGTTCGGTTTGTTGCCAGTCACCAGTGCTTTGACTACCTGACCGAGGCGTTTCCGGGTCGTGTGGATTCTATCCTGGGGTTGCGGTTCAGTTACGGCCGGCGGGGCATCCGCCCGGTACGGACCGCTTGCGACAACGCCGTCCGGGTTCTGCGCGAGTTCGGGCCGGCCAGCGTACGGATTCGGGAGGTGCTGCGGAGCTTCCGCCCGGCGTGGGTGATCACGGACTTCGAGCCGTTTACCGCCTTCTGGTGCACCCGCGTGGGCATTCCCTTCGTGAGCCTCGACAACCAGCACCTGCTCACGCATGGCGTGCTTGACCTGCCGCCGGGTTTGTGGTTCGACCGCTGCACCGCGTACCTGACGGTCCGCCTCTACCTGGTCGGGGCCCGGCGCTACTTCATCACGACGTTCATCGACGCGCCCGTGCGCTACCAGCCGACGACGCTGCTGCCGCCGATCCTGCGACCGGCGGTGTACGGACACCAGGCCACGGAGGGTGGGTTCGTGCTCGTCTACAAGAGCGGCAGGAACCTCTTGGCGGAAACGGTCGAGGCGATGGAGCGTTTCGACCGCTTGCCGATCGTGGCCTATGGGTTCGAGCGCAGCGGGCAGCAGGGGCACATCACCTACAAGCCGCCGAGCATTGACGGGTTTGTGCGGGACCTGGCCGCCTGCGCCGGCGTGGTGGCGTCCGCGGGCCACAGCCTGCTGTCGGAGTGCTTCCACTTCGGCAAGCCGATGCTGGTCACGCCGATCGCCGGGCAATACGAGCAATTCGTGAACGCGCACTACGTGGAGAAGCTCGGTGCGGGGCGGTCGGTAGCGTGTCCGACGGCGGAGGTTCTGGAGGTGTTTGTAGAGTCGCTGGACGGGCATCGCGCGGCGATGCGGTCGCACCGTCCGCAGGGGCTGGACGTCGTGCTCGACGCCCTGGAGCGGGAGATGCGGTGATGCCCCGTCTGGCGGACGCCGCGCGGCGAGCACCCTGGTACACCGGGGTGGGCGAGTCCACGCCGCCCTCGAGCCGCGGTCTTTGCCCGCGCGGTGCTGCGCCACCCTGAGTGACGCACGGTTGCGGACGGTCGTTTACCGCTCGACAGCAAGCGGGCACCACGTCCGCACGCCAGGTTGCCGATCAGGGCTGGCTGGACCTGACCGTCTGGAGGATGAGTTCGCACTGCCTGCCCGTGAGGCGCGCCGGATTTCGCTTGATCGGACACTGCGGTATTCTCTACGATGGTGTGCTGCTGCCGGTACGCTCTTATCGGCGCCGATCCCCGCTGCGGCAGGGGAGGATCCCGAGCGGAGTGTCCGCGGTTTGTGTCCGAGCGCGGCGGGCACGGTCGGCCCTCGCAGTTACCGGTACCTGCCGGCGGAGCGGGGCGCGGTCCCCGGGGCAGGACGAGCGGCGTTGTGGGCGCGGTCTATCGGGCCACGCGTGCAGCGGATGGTGGAATGGACTTCCGGTCCGCTTCTGCCGACGAAACGAGCAAGAGTTGCCTGTCCAGGTGCGGTTGGTCGAGGTCTGCGGCGTGCGCCTGCGCGCCGGGTGCGGTCTGCAGAGAGCAGACGCGCCGGCCGCCCATCTGGGCAGCAGCCGGATTAAGGAGTCACGGGCGATGAGCAACACGAGTGTGCGTGGGGCGCTGGTGGCGGTGGTGGCTATGACGACGGTGGGACTGGTGGGCGGCTGCGGTAGCGGGGGCGGCTTCGCCAAGACTGCTTCCCTGGAGTTGCTGGATGGGACGATCATCGAGGCGCCGATGAGCGGCGGGGCACCGTCCCTGGCCAACTCCGAGTGGATGTTCTACCGGCGCAACGCGGACGGTACCCCGGGGGCGCCGCTGGTCCGCGTGCCCTTCGGTCCGGATGGGAACCTGATCAGTTTTGAGGACAACACCCTGGCCGTCGACGTCTTCGGCGAGACGATCATCCTCGACGGCGAGCGCCACGACACGAGCACGGACGGCGTCAGCTACGCGGCCGCCACCTACGGCGCGGAGGGTGCGTCCGGGCTGGGCTTCCAGGTGCAGGTCTTCGCCTACTACAGTTCGTTCCAGGTGGCGGAGGGTGAGGCTTCTCTCATTGCCGAGTACGTCGACGCGGACACGTTGGTGGGCACGTTCTACTTCCGCACGGAGGTGAGCGATTTGGCCGCCAACTACGTAGGCACCGGCGCCAACCAGGAGGACGAGTTCGAGGTCATCGCCCTGCGCGTGGGGTGAGTGGGGCACGCGTGACCAGTGGGTGTCGGCGCGGATAAACGCGCCACCCGCCGGGGTCAACACGCCAAGCGCTGACACCGCAGGGGCGACGCTGCGTGCGTAAGCGGGCGGTGGTCGTGCCGCGCCCGAAGAGAACCGCGCAAACGGGATGCCGGCAGGGTGGCATGCCCAAGCCGAAGGCGCCGGCATGCGGTTGCGGAGGGGAGTGTCGGGCACGTGAGAGAGCATGGCGGCGCTGCGCTTGGCCATGCCACCCGCGGGGATTGGCTGATTTCCGCGTCCCGTGGAGCTGTTGGGTCCGCCTTGACCGGCGGGGCGTCGCCTTTATACTGCGCTCATGTCGCGCTTTTCCTGCGGCCATGTTGCCCGTCGGTTCGGCTGTCTGGTGATGGTGGGGGTTGCGGCGGGGGGCTGCGCCGGCAGTAAGTGGTGGCCGTTGTCGGCGTGGGCGCCGAAGCGCGCGCCCGCGACCGAGGCGTCCGCTTCCGACCTGCTCGATCCTACGTTCCTGAAATCAGACCGCGGCTCGTCGGTGCCGCTCGAACTGGTGCAGCTCGAGTTTGACGTACTGCGCGCGGAGTTCCCCCTCGAGGGTGTCCGCCACGCCGCGAAGCTGTGGAACCACGTGGATGAGCTGCGCTACGACACGCAACTCGGGGCGCTGCTGGCCCGGAATGGCCTGCGGATCGGGGCCGCCCCCGCCGGCGCGTGGCCGGCGTTGCGGGCGGTGTTCACGGCCGGCCGGGCCCGCGTGCAACAGACTCAGCAGGTGGTGCAGGCCCCGGCGCCGCTGACCATCGATCTGGCCACCCTGCCGGAACCACAGACGATCTTCACCTTCGACCGCGAGGGGCGCATGGCCGGTAAGACCTACCCCGCAGGGACCAAGCTCGTTCACCTGGGCTACGTGGTGCACCCCGAGTTGGACGGTTGCACTGACGTCAGCATCGCGCTGGAGATCAGGGAACCTGCGGTGCCGGGCGGGTGGCAGCCGGGCGAGGACCTGATGGCGGACCAGCCCCGCGGGCCCAGCCACGTGTTTCCCGCGCTGAACGTGGTGCTGACGTTGCGGCCCGAGGAGTTCCTGCTAATCGGCCCCAGCGCCACGGGTCCGCAGGCCAATGAGTACGTTCTCGGGGAGCGCTTCTTCACGGAGGCTCGCGGCGGCGAACGCTTCGAGACGGTCCTGTGCGTCGCCCCGCGGGTGTTTCGCCCGGCGGCCAACCCGCGGACCGGCAAGGGCGGACGACCATGATGAGCGGCATCCTGGAAGCCGATCTCGACCGCTTCTATCGCCTGCTCTGCGAGCACGCCGGGGTGGCGCTCATCGGCACGAACCCCGAGCTGCGCATCCGCATCTGGAACGTGGCGGCCGCCCGCATGTTCGGTGCCGCGGCGGAGCGGATGCTGGGCACGGCGGCGATCTCCGTGGTGCCGCAGGAGCGGCGCGAACAAGCGCGGCAACTGCTGCAGCGGGCACTGGAGGCCGGGGAGAGCGGGGAGCTGGAGTTCCAATACCGCGATTCCCAGGGTGCCCGGCGGGAACTGTCCGGCACGACCACGCCGATCGTCTCCGAGACGGGCATGCCCATCGGCGTGGCCATTTGTGTCCGCGACATCACCAACCGCATCCGGCTCGCCGACCAGTTGCACGAGAGCGGCAAGATGGCCGCGCTGGGCCAGATGGCCGGCGCCTTCGCGCATCACTTCAACAACATCCTCGGCGGCATCATCACCAGCGTCGATTTCGCGGAGGCCAGCGACAGCCCGCTTACCAAGAGTCGCATCCTCGAGCAGGTCAGCCGCTCGCTGACGCGGGCGACGGGCCTGCTGAGTTCGCTGCTGGCCTTCGCCGAGGGCGATCAGCGCGACGAGGACCTCAGCGACTTCACGGAGATCATCAACGGCCTGGCGGACCAGTTCGACGCGGTGGCGCGCAAGAACGGCATTGACCTGGTGGTGGACCTGCCACGGCTGCCCGTGCTGGCGGTGCCGCGCATTCAGGTGATGACCATCCTGCGCAACGTGGTCCAGAACGCCATCGACGCCATGCCCGACGGCGGAACCCTGCTCATCAGGGTGGTACAGGAGGCCGAGTGGATCGTAACCCGCGTTACCGACACGGGCTGCGGGGTGGCCGAGGCTGACCTGCCGCGCATCTTTGAGCCCTTCTGGAGCCGCAAGACAATCGGCCCGCCGGGCAGCGGCACGCCCGCCCTCGGGCTGGGTCTGGCGGTGGCCCACGGCCTGCTGCAAATGATCGGGGGCACGATCGCCGCCACGTCCGAGGTGGGGCGCGGCTCCTGTTTCGAGATTCGTATTCCCGCGGACGCCGCCAACCGGATCCCCGCCCCGCCAGTGGGTTGAGCCGTTCTCTCTCCTCTCCGAGCGCGCCTCCCAGCGCATCAGGGTCGCCGAGAAGGATCACGCCCTGGGGAAGCCGGCAGGGTATGCCCGCGATGCTTCACCTTGATATTCTGCCGCACCCGATGGGTTTCGCCGGTCGGACGCCGCGACAAACGGGACTACGCGCGAGCTCGGGGCTTGCCAAGGCGATCCTCCCTGGTCATCCTCTTGCGTGCAGACGCGTTCCTTTCCGCCACGGCCGGGCTCTGCGCAAGCGGTCGTCGGCAGACAAGGAACGTTTCCCATTGGGCGGAATCCTTCCATCCCCCAAGTTGTGGAACGGCGTTCGGTGGCACTCCGCCGGGCGCCTGGTTTGCCCGCTGCGTGGGGCAGTCCAGGCACGCAGTTGTAGAGGGGAGGCAAGCGGCGTCGGGCACTGGCAGCCCGGCCCGGAGGGCACCCGGTCTTGACTTGGGGTCGCGGATGAGCACTTCAGGTGAACCAACTCCCCCCCAGAAGGGTCGCAAGGTCCGGGCAGACCTGCGCCGCAACCGGCTGCAGCCCGGTCGCCGACGCGACTGGACGCAGCGTGCCCTAGCCGCCGAAGACCACGAACTGGACACCCGCAGCACCGAGAGCGTGTCGGCCAAGGGAGACCTGTCGCGGCGGCGCACGATCACCGTGCGTGATCGGGCCGCGGCCCTGGCGGCCGGGCTGCACCTCGGGACCGTGGTGGCGATGCGCGGGCTGTACGCGGACGTGGACGACGGAACGGACCACTGGCCCTGCACGATTCGCCGGCTGCTGCGCACGCGCCTGATAGCCGAACGGCAGCCCATCACAGTTGGGGATCGCGTGTACTTCCGGCCGCGAGTCGAGGCGGGCCAGGCGGAAAGCCGCACGGGCGTCATTGAAGATGTCGAGCCGCGTCACAGCCAGCTCTGCCGCCGCACCGATCGGCGCGTGCACGCGATTGTGGCCAACGTGGACCAGGTGCTGATCGTCACCTCGGCCGCCCTGCCTGATCCCAAGCCGCATCTGATCGACCGGTACATCGTGGCCACGCTGGCCGGAGGGATGACGCCCGTCATCTGCCTCAACAAGGTGGACCTGGATGCCGAGGGCGTGACCCGAACGCTGCTGGAGGTGTATCAGCAACTGGAGTATCCGACCTTGTGCACCTCGGTGGTGACCGGCGAGGGCATCGACGCGCTGCGCGGGATTCTGCACGACAAGGCCAGCGTGGTGGCCGGGCAGAGCGGGGTGGGGAAGAGTTCGCTGCTGAACGCCGTGCAGCCCGGCCTGAAGCTGAAGGTCGGCGACATCATCGAGCAGACGCAGAAGGGGCGGCACACGACGGTGACGGCCACGCTGCTGACGCTGGACGGGGGCGGCTACGTGGTGGACACGCCGGGCGTGCGTTCGTTCGATCTGTCGTTGCTGAATCCCCACGAGCTGGAGGTGTACTTCGCCGAGTTTGTGCCCCTGGTGCCCGCCTGCAAGTTCCCCGACTGCAGCCATACCCACGAGATCGGCTGCGCGGTGAAGGACGCCGTGGAGGCCGGCCGGATCAATCCACAACGCTACGAGAGCTACATCGGACTGTTCGCCGAA
Source organism: Planctomycetota bacterium (assembly GCA_029558835.1). Classification (GTDB taxonomy): domain Bacteria; phylum Planctomycetota; class Phycisphaerae; order UBA1845; family UBA1845; genus JAKQDH01. Next base: position 158,945 of record JAKQDH010000147.1, read on the forward strand.
AGCGGCGGAGCGACCGGGGACTCGTGACGGCGCGCCCGGCACCCTGCGCCCCTGACAAGAACGTACAACGTTCGGCTTGACATGCTACTATGCGCGTAGTACTATGGCCATAGTTAACACTCCGGAAGGTGATGACATGGGCGAGACGCTACCTCATATCACGTCTGCGGAACTGAAGATTTTAAAGATACTATGGAGTGACGGCCCCCAGACGGTCCGTCAGGTCAGGGACGCGCTGGCTAGCGAGGGAGGGGAGCCACCGGCCTACACCACGGTAATGACCCTGATGAAGCAGATGGCGGAGAAGGGGACGCTGCGTGTGGACCGGCAGGCGCCGTCGTACGTGTACACAGCCGCGGTCCACCGCGAGCGCGTGTTGCGGCAGCGGCTGACGCAGTTTCTGCACACGGTGTTTGACGGGCAGGCGGCGGATCTGGTGCTGCACCTCGTCGAGGCCGCCGAGCTGAAGCCCGAGGATCTGCGTCGCATCGAATCCAAGATCGAGCAACAGGAGCGGGTGGAGCGGCGGAAACCAGCGAGCCCGCGGCAACAACGACGGTAGTCCGAAATGAGCCACTTCCTCACGGCGTTTGATCCCGGCGAAGTTGCAGCACGGGTGCTGCTGTGGCTGGCCCAGGGGCTGATCTACGGTTCGATCCTGGGTGGGCTGACCTGGATGGGCATCCGCCTGCTCGGCGCGCGACTGCGGCCGGGCATGGCGGTCGTGTTGTGGACCATCGTGTTGGTCAAGTTCGTCTGGCCCGTGGGGCCTGCGAGTCGGTTTTCGCTGGACAGTTGGCGAACCAGTCTGGCGACCCGGGCCGGCGGCAGCGCCGGCGCGGTCGACCTGGGCGGTTGGTTGGGAGGCTCGTTACTGTCGGACGAGGACGAACTGCCGATGGGCAACACCCACCCCGTACCGCCTGCGGGGGGGTGGCGACCCTGGGCGACCGGCCTGGGCGGAGTGTATGCCCTGGGCGTGGCTGGCATTCTGGCGACGCGGTTGCGGCGCTTCCGTCGCTTCCGGGCGAGGTGCTGGCAGTTACCCGAGGCGCCGCTGGCGTTGTATCCGCTGCTGGGCGCGCTCTGCCAGCGTCTGGGGATTCGCCGCCTGCCGGCCGTGCGGGTGGCGACCGACCTTCCCGCGCCGTTCGTGCTGGGGGTGTTTCGTCCGCTGTTGGTCTTGTCCGCTCGGCAGCTTTCGCGGCCGGCGGAGTTGGAAACGCTGATGGTTCACGAGCTCGCCCATTTCCGGCGGGGCGACCTGCTCGTGCGTTGCCTGCAATGGACGGCCGGAACGCTGTGGTTTTTCTGGCCACCGGTGGCGTGGGTAAACCGACGCCTCGATGCCGCCCGCGAGCTTGCCTGTGACTACTGGGCCCTTCGTCACGGCAGGCTGACCGCCAGCGAGTACGCGCGCTGTCTGCTGGAGGTGGTGCGTTGGGCGGGAGCGCGGCGTCCGGTCTACGCGGTGGCGAGCATGGCCACGGCCTGCACCAACATCGAAAGGAGAATCGACATGGTTTTGACGTTCGCTCCTCTTACTTCTCGTCGACCGGGCCGCATCCTGCTGGCCGGTGCCCTGCTGGTGGCGTGGGGTGCGTTCACCCTGGCCGGCGCGGCGCGTGCGGAGGAGGCCAAGAAGGTAATCAAAGCGAAGGGGGAGGCTTCCGCGACCGTGGAACAGGCGCAGAAGCACGTGCAATTCGTGGTCCAGCGGATGGCCGGCTACGCGGGGATCGACGTGGACAAGGACGGCGACACCTCCCGACCGGAGCGTACCGCGTTCGTGATCGCGGTGGTCCAGAGCATGCCGGAGCGCGCGTTGGCGCAGTACCCGGTGATGGACAAGAACTCCGACGGCAAGCTGGACTTCCACGAGGTGTACGGGTTCGTCCGCGGCTGGTTCCACCTGGACAAGTCCGAGCGGAAGGCGGCCGAGGCGATGCAGAACGCGGAAGCACTGCCCGAGCCCCAGCGCACGGAGGAGATGCAGCTTATCAAGAAGGAGGCGGGGGAAGCGTATTGGGCCAGCATGGCTGAGGTGTTCAGCGCCTACGAGTGGCTGCTGGACGCGATGCCCCAGGAGCCCTCAGCGGAGGATGTGGCTGAGGTAAAAGAGCAAGTTGACCAGTACGAGGTGGAGCTGGTGGCCAAGCTGAAACAGAAGATCGGTGAAGCCGACGCGGCCGGCGACGCCGTGACGGTACGGGCACTGAAGAGCAAGCTCGGGTCGTTGCTGCCGCCCAAGGAGGAGGAACTGAAGAAGGTCAAGGAAAAGAAGGACTAGATCAGACCACGCCAAGGGGAAACCGGGAGGGTGGCATGCCCAAGCCGAAGGCGCCGGCATGTGGTTGTGGAGGGGAGCGTCGGGCACGTGAGCAAGCGTGGCGGCGCTACGCTTGGCCATGCCACCCCAGGCGGTCGCTCGGTTTCCCTGTCCAGTGGAGCTACTTGGAAACCCGTCGGAAACCCTGGTTTCCCGAGGGGAGAGGCGTTGTGTGAAGGTGCCACGCCCTCTACCGCGGGCGAAGGTGGACAGAGGGTTGTGCATCAGCGCCTGCTTGCCCGCGACGATTGTCGCGGGTAAGCAGGCCGCGTTGTACCGGGGGCACGCCGAAGGCGGGCGCGCCAACGGCTACCGGCCTGGGGATTCGGCTGCTGCTTCACGGTTGCGGTTCGGATCGCCGGCGCGGAATCGCGCCCGGTGCTTCACGGGCGTCGGGCGCGGCCGGCTCCAGGAGGGCCAGGTATTCGCGGTTGCCGCCGTGCCCCAGCAGCGGGCTGGGGAGCGTTCCCTGCACCGACCAGCCCAGCGTCTTGACCGCGTGCAGGACGGAGCCGAGAACCTCTTCGGCCGCGTCCGGGGTCAGCACGCCACCTCGTAACCGCTCAGGCGGGGCCTCGTAGTGCGGCTTAATCAGCGTGATGACGTGCCCGCCCGGTTTCAGCAGGGTGGCCACGCGCGGCAGGACCTTCGCTTGCGGGGTCCAGCCCACGTCGATGGTGACCAGGTCCACCGGTTCGGGCAGTTCGACGTGCATGGCGTTGGTGCGTTCGAGGACGACGACGCGGGGGTCCTTGCGGAGCTTCCAGGCGAGCACGCCGTAGGCCGTGTCGACCGAGAAGACGCGCGCGGCGCCGTGTTGCCGGAGACAGTCAACGAAGCCGCCGACGTGGCTGCCCAAGTCGGCGCACACCTTGCCGGTCACGTCCAGCCCGAAGTGCCGCAAGGCCGCGTCGAGCTTCTCGCCGCCCCGGGAGACGAACGGTCTGCCTTCGGGATTGGACATGGGGTGTGGTCCCGCGCGGGCGGAGAGCCTCACGCGGCCGGGAAACCTGACGCGGCCGTCAACCCAGGGCCCCGCCGGCAGACGCCGGAGGCTCCCCTTCTTCCGCTAGGCGTGCCACTCCGCCGGCCGGCGTCATTATCGAGAACGCTGGTGCCGTGACAACGTGGGGGGCGCGAAAGCGGCGGCCGCTGAGCACTGTCCGAATAGGACTACGCGAATGGGAAGCTGGGAGGTGCCATGCTCAAGCCGAAGGCGCCGGCATGCTGGTGCAGACGGTAGCGTTGGGCACGTGGGAGCGCATGGCGGCGCTGCGCTTGGCCATGCCACCCTGGCCTCGCTGTCGATGATCGTGCCGTGTGGAGCTGTTTGGTCTTGGCATGGGGGAGCACGAGGTGGCCTGGGGTTTCCGGAGCGGGGAAGGCGACGTACACTCCAGTCATGGCAACACAGGGCATAGGACGGCTGGTGGGGATCGAAGCGGTTGGGCTCCGGCGGCGACGGGTGTTGGCGGGGGGCTTGTTGCTGGCGTTGGGACTGGCGGGCGGCGTGGGCGGTTGTCAGCGCGATACGCGCTTGGCCGGGCGGAAGCTGCATGGAGCGCAGGTGCGGACGGTAACCCATTACGGCATCACGCTCGACCAACAGGCGTCGCCGCAACAGGTGGCGTTCGTGGCGCTGCGGGCGATTCGGGACGACGTGCTGGCGGAGAATCAGGCGGCGCGCGACGCGGCCCTGGAGCGCCAGTTCGACGTCTGCGCGGGACACCGCATCCTGGAGAGCAACGTGCGCCGGCTGCGGCCGGAGGAGCACCTGTACGACGTGGTGTCGCATTGGGCGCCTACCGTGGCACACTACGCCCGCGGTTTCGAGACGGACTGGGATAAGGCGCAGGTGCGCCTCGTACTGCGTCAGCCGCCGGACCCAGGGAAACCGGAGAGCGCCCGCTGCGCCGTGCTGATGGAGGTGACGGACGCGACGGGCGGGCCGACGGCGTCGGCGGTGCTCGTGGTGCATCTGGCGAAGGACGACGGCTACTGGCGGGTGACACACCTGGGATTCGAGCGTGGTCGGCGGACGATTGCGGCCGCGGCGGCGGGGGCGGCCATTCCGGCACCGGGGCTGCCTGAGCCCGGCGGGACGGTACCCGGTGGGGCGGGAGCGTCGGGGCGCCCCTGATCCGCGCGGGGGCCTTGAACGAGGCGATGCGTTTCACCTCTCACGTCGGCCACGGGGGGGGCGACGTTGCGTTGCGTCGGCTGCGGGGGGCGAGGCTGCTCCTGCGTCGGCCACGGGGTGCCGATGCCACGGGGTGCTGCCCGAAGGACGGGCGCGGGCTTTGCGGGGCGGCTGCGGGCGGGTAGAATGAGCGGTCGCGGTCCCGCGAGAGTGCCTGCCTGCGCAGCTTATGGAACCCCGTACGATCACCATCAAAGGCGCCCGCGAGCACAACCTCAAGGAGGTGGCGCTCACGCTGCCGCGCAACCGGCTGATCTGCTTCACCGGCATCTCGGGCAGCGGCAAGAGCAGCCTGGCGTTCGACACGCTGTTCGCCGAGGGTCAGCGGCGGTACATGGAGTCGCTCAGCTCCTACGCCCGCCAGTTCCTCACTCAGTTGAGCAAACCGGATGTCGATCAGATCACGGGCTTGAGCCCCTCCATCTCGATCCAGCAGAAGACCGCCGGCTGGAACCCGCGCAGCACCGTGGGGACGATCACGCAGGTCTACGACTACCTCCGCGTGCTCTTCGCCCGCGTCGGCAAGCAGCACTGCCCGGAGTGCGGCCAGCTCATTCGGGCCCAGACGCGCGAGCAGATCATCGCCCGGATCAGCGAACTGCCCGAGGGGACGAAGTTCTCCCTCCTGGCTCCGGTGGTGCGCGGCCAGAAGGGCGAGCACCTCGATCTCTTCGATGACCTGCGGCGGGACGGCTATGCCCGGGCGCGCGTCGACGGGCGGCTTATCTCGCTCAACGAGCCGCCGAAGCTGGTGCGGAACCAGCGGCACGATATCGAGGTCGTTGTGGATCGCCTGACGCGCAGCGCCACCGGCCGGGCCCGGCTGGCGGAGGCCGTCGAGCAGGCGCTGCGGCTGGGCAAAGGCACCTTGATCGTGCAGCAAAGTGGAGAGCCGGCAGGCGAGGCACCATCGGGTCCGACGCCGTCTGTGGAGGGGCGCTCGGAGCGGGCCGCGCGACGCCCAAAGGCTGGGGCGGAGATGCGCGATCTGCTGCTGTCCTCGGACTATGCCTGCCCGGATTGCGGCCTGAGCTTCGAGCCGCCCTCCCCGCAGCTTCTGAGCTTCAACTCGCCGGTGGGGATGTGCATTGCCTGTGAAGGACTCGGGGACAATCTGGATTTCGATCCGGACCTATTGGTGCCGGACCCCAGTAAGTCGCTGCTGGAGCTGGCCGTCGCTCCGCTGCACCGGCACATCGGCCGGTGGCGCAAGCACATCTACCAGGGCGTCGCGGATTACGTGGGGTTCGACCTGCGGGCGCCGTGGGGCAAGCTGCCGGCCCGGGCGAAGCGGGCGCTGCTGGATGGCCTGGGCGAGACGAAGGTGCCGTTCAAGTGGCGCAACCGCTGGGGCACGTGGTGCCACGACGAGGAGTTCCCGGGCATCGTCGCGGAACTCAAGGCCCGCTACGGGCGGACGCAGTCGGCCGAGGTGCGGGCGTACTATGAGAAGTTCATGCGGCGGGGTCGTTGCCCGGATTGCGAGGGCACCCGGCTCAACCCGCAGGCGCGGGCGGTGCGCCTGGGCGGGCGGAGCCTGCCTGAAGTGTGCGGCCTGTGTATCTCGGACGCCCGGGCGTTCTTCGAGGAGCTCTCGTTAACGGAAACGGAGCAACAGATTGCCCGGCTGGTGCTCAAGGAGGTTCGTGGCCGGCTGAAGTTCCTCGAAGACGTCGGCCTGCACTACCTGACACTGGACCGGGCGGCGCCGACGCTGGCGGGCGGCGAGGCGCAGCGCATCCGCCTCGCCAGCCAGATCGGGGCGGGGCTGGTCGGCGTGCTGTACATTCTTGATGAGCCGTCGATCGGCCTGCATCCGCGCGACAATCAGCGACTGTTGGATTCACTGTGCCGGTTGCGCGATCAGGGCAATACGGTGATTGTCGTCGAGCACGACGAGCAGACGATGCGAGTAGCGGACCAGATTGTGGATTTCGGTCCCGGTCCGGGCCTCTACGGCGGCGAGGTCGTGGCGCAGGGCACTCTGGAGCAGGTCGCCCGCGCGCGCCGGTCGATCACGGGACGATACCTGCGCGGAGCGGAACGGATCGAAGTGCCGGCCCAGCGTCGCCCGGTGCCGCCGCCGCCCGCGACGGTAGCGGCTCATCGAACGGCGCGTACGCGGCAGACCACCCGCAGAAAGAGCAAACATGGAAACGCCGATTGATCCTGAGACACTCGAGCGAGGTTTGCGCCTGCGAAGAATGACGAGCGAGTTCCTGCGTGGGATGACGCCGCAGGAACGGGACCGCGTGCTGCAGACTCACATGGCCGAGGCGCGCGGCCCGGCGGGCAACGCCCGGGTGCTGTGCGCAATGACGGACTTGCTCATTCGGAGCCGGCGCGCCCTGCGCCAACAGGAGACAGGTCATGGCGGATGAGGAACTGATCGAACTGCTGACGATTGCGACTGACGCCCTGACACACGAAGGGATCGAGTACGCGATCACCGGCTCGTTTGCCAGCGGCCTGTGGGGCGAACCCCATACTTCACACCATGTCGACCTACTGGTACGCATGACACCGGAACAGGCAGCGGCGCTGGCCCGCAAGCTCCCCCCCCGCCTGTATCGCAGCGAAGAGGCATTGGTGCAGGCGGCCCGTGTTCACGCCATGGCCGATCTGATCGACGCTAAGACCACGCTGAAGCTCGACTTGTCAGCCTGGGGGTTCGGTGAGTATCAGGACGAGGTCTTTCGGCGGCGCGTCCCCCTGCGGCTCGGTCCCGACAGTCCAGAGTTTCTTCTCGCCAGTCCCGAGGATGTCATTCTGATGAAGTTGGTCTGGCGAAAGGACACCGGCTCTCGCAAGCAGTGGGCGGATGCCCTGGGTGTGGTTCGCGTGCAGCGGGTGCGCCTTGACTGGAAGTACCTTTTCCAGCAGGCACGGGTGCTCGGTGTCGAGGCCGATTTGACCGCGCTGCGCGACGAAGGCGGTATATAGGAGCAGGAACGCTGATCATGCAGCGCCGCACGGGAAGGAAGTCCAGCGCGTCAGGCCCCCGATGCAGCAGCAACGCCGAGCTGCAGTGGCTCACCGTCGTCGGGGCGGCCCATAACAACCTGCGCGGTATCGACGTGCGCATTCCGCTCGGGCGCTTTGTGGGTGTTACCGGCGTTTCGGGATCAGGTAAGAGTTCGCTGGTCAACGACATTCTGTATCAGGCCCTGGCGCGGGACCTGAACGGAGTGACGGATGCGCAGCCGGGCAAGTACGAGCGCATCGACGGAACCGAGCATCTCGATAAGGTCATCGACATCGACCAGTCGCCCATCGGGCGGACGCCGCGGTCCAACCCGGCCACGTACATCAAGGTGTTCGACCTGATCCGGGCATTGTACGCGAAGTTGCCGGACGCGAAGGTGCGCGGGTACCGGCCGGGGCGGTTCAGCTTCAACGTCAAGACCGGCTCGCCCGGCGGCGGACGTTGCGAGGCGTGCGAGGGCAACGGCGCCAACAAGCTCGACATGGACTTCCTGGCCGACGTGTGGGCGACCTGCCCCGTCTGCGGCGGTGCCCGCTTCAGCCGGGAGACGCTCCAAGTCCGCTACAAGGGCAAGAGCATTGCCGACGTGCTGCGGATGGAAATCGAGGAGGCGCTCAAGCACTTCGGTAACGTGCCGGCGATTGCCGCGATGCTGCACCGGCTGCACGAGGTCGGTCTGGGCTATCTCGAACTGGGACAACCATCGACCACACTCTCCGGCGGCGAGGCCCAGCGCATCAAGCTCGCCCGCGAACTGGTCAAGAAGTCTACCGGCCGCACTCTGTATTTGCTCGATGAGCCGACCACCGGCCTGCACTTCCACGACATCAAGCGGCTGCTCAAGGTATTGCACGGGTTCGTGGACGCCGGCAACACTGTCGTTGTGATCGAACATAATCTCGACGTGGTCAAGACGGCCGACTGGGTAATCGACTTAGGTCCCGAGGGCGGCGCCGGCGGCGGGGGCATCGTGGCCGAGGGCACGCCCGAGCAGATAGCCGCCTGTCCGGGAAGCTATACCGGCGCAGCGCTGCGCGAAGTGCTCTCCAGCTCTACCGCGGTCGCCCGGCTGGCCGCAACCGCGCCGCCCCGGCAGGATGAGGCACCCCCTCCGCCTGCGCGCGTGGCGACCGCCGGTGCGATCGTCTCGTGCGCGCTACCCGAGGAGCCGCCGGCCGCCCTGCGCCGCGGTAATGGCCCCCGCGCTCGCAAGGGCAATGGGCGGCGAGACGAAATCACCGTCGTCGGTGCCCGACAGCACAATCTCAAGAACGTCTCCGTGTCGATCCCGCGCGGCAGGATGACCGTCTGCTCCGGCGTCAGCGGCAGCGGTAAGACGAGCTTTGCGCTGGATACTGTGTATACGGAAGGCCAGCGGCGCTATGTGGAGTCCCTCAGCGCCTATGCCCGGCAGTTCCTCGGGCGTTTGCAGCCGCCGGAAGTGGATCACATCGACGGCCTGGCGCCGGCCATCAGCATCGAGCAGAAGACGGCCGGCGGCTCGCCGCGCTCCACGGTGGGCACAGTAACCGAAGTATACGACTACCTGCGCGTGCTCTGGGCACGCATCGGGCAGGCGTACTGCCCGGTGTGTCAGGTTCCGATCGGTGCCCAATCCAGCGAGGAGATCGTCGAGCGTGTGCTCGGCCTCGGTGAGGGACGACGCGTGCTGCTGCTGGCGCCGCTGGAACGCGCCGCCGGCGAGACCTACGAGCGACTCTTCGCCCGCTATCGCGCGAGTGGCTACGCGCGCGTGCGGGTCGATGGCGTGCTCCATGCGCTCGACAAGCCCATCGACGTCGACCCGCGCCGCGAGCACCGCATCGCCCTGGTGATCGACCGCGTGCTCATCCGGGCCGAGCGCGTCTCGCGTCTCACCGACAGCGTGGAACAGGCCCTGGCCGTCGGGAACGGCGTGCTGCTGGTCGAATCCGCAGAGGAAGCCGACGAGCCGCCCGGCGCGAGCGCCCCGGCTTCATCTGCCGGCAGCGCCGCCTCCCGCGCGGGCCGCGCCCAACCGTTGCGTTTCTCGCAGCACCACTCCTGCGACCGCTGCGGCCGGGGCTATGAGGAACTGACGCCGCACCACTTTTCGTTCAACAGCCGCGTCGGCTGGTGCGACGCGTGCGAAGGGATCGGCATGCAGCTCGGCGCCAATCCCGCGGCCATTATCGTCAATCCCCAACGCTCGATTCTGGACGGCGCCGTGGGCGGCTGGGGCAAGCTGCATGCGGGCTCACTGTTGTACGTGCTGGCGTCGGCCGTCGCCGATCACCTTGGGTTCGACGCCCAGCGGCCGTGGAACTCGATACCGGAGCCGCTACGGCTGCGCTTCCTGCAGGGCGGCGGCGACGAATGGATCAATCTGCCCGCACCGCCGGTGAGCGCGGACCGGCCTGGAGTCCCCAACGCAGCCCGCTTGCCGGCCGGGGAGGGCTCCGCCGCCAGCCGAGTCGCCGTGGCATCCCCCCTCACCCTGCCCTCTCCCCCAGGGGGGAGAGGGGTTGTGAAGCAGCCCTCTGACGGCGCACCGAGTCAATGGCCCACGGGGCTGCGCGTCCGCTGGCGCGGTTTCCTGCCGGCTTTGAATCGGGCGAGCCGGTCAAGCTGGCAGTATCGCAAGCGCCTCGAAGCGCTCGTGACAGACGTACCGTGTGAAGCGTGCGGCGGTAGCCGGCTGCGGGCCGATGCCTCGGCCGTGCGCGTGCAGGGCAAGACGCTGCGCGACGTGTGCAATTGGCCGCTCGGCGAGACGCTACCCTGGTTTGAGTCGTTGCGTCTGGACGCCCGGCAGCGCAAGCTGGCCGGCGAACTGCTCCCCGAGATCATCAGTCGCCTGCGTTTTCTGGTCGAAGTGGGCCTGGATTACGTGACGCTGCATCGCACGGCCGACACGCTCGCCGGCGGGGAGGCGCAGCGTATCCGCCTGGCCGCCCAGTTGGGTACGGGTCTTACCGGCGTGCTCTATGTGCTCGATGAACCAACCATCGGCCTGCACCCGCGTGACAACGCCCGCCTCATCCGCGCGCTGCATCGCCTGCGTGATCTGGGCAATACGCTGCTGGTGGTTGAGCACGACCGCGAGGTGATCGACAGTGCCGATGACGTGCTTGATTTCGGCCCGGGCGCCGGGCGGCTGGGCGGCACCATCACCGCCCAGGCGGCCCCGCGCAAGCTGCGTGGTGAAAGCGCCTCGCTCACCGGGCGGTACCTGGCCGGCAAAGAGGCCATACCCATTCCGGCCCCCCGCCGCGCGCCGGGCGAGCGCTGGCTGACCATCAAGGGTGCCCGCGAGCACAATCTGAAGAGTATCGACGCGGCGTTTCCCCTGGGCCTGTTCACCTGCGTCACCGGCGTGTCCGGCAGTGGGAAAAGTTCGCTGGTCTCTGACATTCTCTATCCTGCCCTGGCCGTCAGGCTGCACCATGCCCGGCTGACCATCGGCGCCCACGACGAGATCGACGGCCGCAAGCACATCGACAAGGTCGTGAACGTCGACCAGAGCCCCCTAGGGTCCACGCCGATGAGCAACCCGGCCACCTACACGGGCATGTTCGACCTCATCCGCAAGCTTCTCGCGCGTCTGCCGTTAAGCATGCAGCGTGGTTATATGCCCGGCCGGTTCAGTTTTCTGCGTGCCGGCGGGCGCTGTGAGGCGTGCAGCGGCATGGGAAAACAGTGCATCGAGATGCACTTCCTGCCCGACGTGTGGGTCACCTGCGAGGAGTGCAAGGGCAGTCGCTACGTACCGGAAACCCTCGAGGTGCGCTATCACGGCAAGTCCATCGCCGACGTCTTGCAGATGACGGTAACGGAGGCGCTCGCGCTGTTTGACAGGGTGCCGCGCATCCGCCGCTGGCTCCAGACGCTCAGCGACGTGGGGTTGGATTACATACAGCTCGGGCAATCTGCGACGACGCTGTCCGGCGGCGAGGCACAACGCGTGAAGCTGGCAGCCGAGCTGGGCCGGCCGTCAACCGGCAGAACTCTGTACATTCTGGATGAGCCGACCACGGGTCTGCACTTCGACGATCTGAAGAAACTGCTGGCCGTGCTGCACCGGCTGGTCGATGCGGGCAACACGTGTATCTGTATTGAGCACAACCTGGACGTGATCAAGACGGCCGACTGGGTGGTTGATCTGGGCCCGGAGGGCGGCGACGCGGGCGGCCAAGTGGTGGTGGCCGGGCCGCCGGAGCTGATCGCGCAGACGGCCGGCTCGCACACCGGCCTGGCGTTGCGGGACGTGCTGGCTGCGGCGCCCGTCGAGGCGCGCAAGAAGCACCATCCCCCGGCGCGGCGCGCGGCCCTGCAGCAGGCCCGCGCCGATCTGGGCCGCATACTGGCGAGGATGCAGGAGGCATGACGCGACTGCTTGCCAACGAAGCGTGTGGCATGGCCAAGGCGAGCGCAGCTCGGCGCCGCCATGCGGCTCGACGCCGGTATGCATGCTGGCGCTCGCCTGGGGCGAGCTTGGGCATGCCACCCAGTGGGTGTTGCGCCGCGGTCCTTGTCCCCCTGCTTCGGGCGGTGAGCGCGCCGAGGATGCAGGAAGCATGACACGCCTGGTGCCCAACCGGTTTCTCTTTGACTTTGAGTTCCCCTTGCGCTACTGCCCCGCGCCGCCGCCGATCGACGGCGACGTGTGCAAGTGGACCGACGAGCAGCGCGTGCCCGCACTCGGCGTGCTCGACGGGCAGCCGGCGTTTGCGGATATCTGGGTCTGCTGGCATGAGTCCGGGCTCTACCTGGCCTGCCGCGTTACGGACAAACGCAAGCGCCTGCGTTGCGAGCCGCGCAGCCCCGCCAGCGGTGACGGCCTGCAAGTCTGCACCGACATGCGCGATGCGCGCAACGTGAAACGGGCGACGCGCCACTGCCAGCAGTTCTACTTTCTCCCGGCCGGTGGTGGCAAAACCGGCAGGGAGCCGCTGGCCGGGACTGTTAAGTTCGCCCTGGCGCGCGAAGATGCCCCGCCTGTAGCCGCCCAGCGCCTGGTCGTGGCCGCCCGCCTGCAAACCGGCGGGTATTCGCTCGAAGCCCACATTCCGGCCGACTGTTTGAACGGCTTTGATCCGCACGAACACCCGCGCATCGGCTTCCACTATATGTTGGCCGACGATGACCACGGCCAGCAATACCTCACGGTGGGCAACGACCTGAACTGGGCGGTCGATCCGTCCACGTGGGCCGCGGCCGTGCTGACCCGGTGACCGGCCGCGGCTCGCGCACTCACTGCACAGGACCAGGAAAAACGCAAGCTCAGGGTGGCATGCCCAAGTCCCGACGCGTCGGGACGCCGGCATGTTGCTCCGCCACTCCCACACGCCGCTTGGAGGGCATGGTCCCGGCGTACCGAGGTGGCGGAGCAACAGGGGAACGCGCCCAGATGGCGCAGGCTTCTCGCCGGTGGGCGCCCTCAGCTTACTCCCTGGAACACCTCCTCCACCCGGCCATCGGCATCAAGCCATATATAGAACACCATGTCCGCGCCGAGGTAGATCAGCACCTTGGCCGTGATGGGACGCTTTCGTCGCCCGTAGCCCTCGATGTAATAGTCCGCCGGGGCACCGTCGCGCTCATACTGCTTGTTCGGTTCCCCCAACAGCTCCACTACGCGAGCCTCTGTGTCGCCGATGTGCACTTGAGCCCAGCGTGCCTTCGTGGGGGCTCGCAAGTTTTGCAGGCTGACCGCCACCACGATGAACATCAGGCACACAACCGCAACGAACGCACCCCATGCGTACCATGCTCGCCGAACTTTTACCATAGCGCCCGTGCCTCGCAACCCAAGTCCCACCGGTCAGGGAACCGCACGTCCCTGGCCCGCAATCGTCAGAACGAGTTCCTCGACCGCAGGCAGCGTGAAGCGAACGTCAAGGTGCCTGCGCCGCAGCCGCGCCGGCACCCCTCCGCACAGGGGCAGCCCCTCGTCGAGAACTGCGCCGGAGAGCACCGTTTGAATCAAGTATGGATAACAGTCGGCAGGCGGCGCCTGCATGTCCCACCACCTGGCATCCGCGCTCGTGGACGGGCCGAAGTACTGCATCGTGAGGCAGCGCGGCTCGGCCGCCACTCGGAACCTGATCTGCGACATGCCGTCCAGTCTCGCCTGGCTGACGACGGCCGCGAGGAGCGCACGCGCCCGCACGGCCGAGGTCCTCGGATCCTGCCCACCCGCGGCCCAACAGATCTCCACCTCGCCCGGTACGTCGATAAGCTCAAGCATTGTCTACGCCCTCGGGTACGCACGGCCATCCGGGCGCCGGCTCTGCTGCCGCGATTGTCAACTCAGACACGCAGCGGGGCAAGATGATCCCGCCAGCCGCCGCGCCCAAGCCCACGTATTTCGGGCGGACCAACGAGAACGTCACTGCTTCCGTCGCTTCGCGCGGCGCCCACGCCGCAGGACCACCGGCTCGTGCCCGTGCCGCGCGGCCTCTAACCCGACGCGACACCACTCGCCAGCCCCCAGCACAAACCAGACTCCCAGGACGATGTCGAAGATGCCTCGTACCACGCCTCCGCCGACCCCGAACATCCTGAGCACACCGCCAATAACATACTGCCAGGCTATCATAACAATGAACATGGCGCACACGGCCACGACGGACCACGACAGTAGCCGAGGCACTCGAGGTACAAACAATGCCCTGCACGCCCGACACCGCCGGGGCCGCCGCAGAATGAGCGTATGGGCCGGCAACTCCCGGTTCCGCGCCCGCCGAACGTTCGCACTGCCGCACTCCGGGCATACCAATGTTCCTTTCCCGGGCGTTACCGCACGCGCTTCTGCGTCGGGCCGCTTTCCCTTTATCCGCATCTCCGGCCGGTCGTCTCCGAAGTACAAGCGGACCTCGGCGTTGTCGGGGAGTATGGCCGTGAGCGCGATCTCACGGGATCGGTGACGCACGTGCAACACACCCTCGCCGGGCGGCTTCGGGCACCCGACTCGGCGACGCAAGTCCGCCAGCACCTGGGCGGCAAAACACCCCGGCGCGGGATACAGCTCAAAATAGTCGAATCCGTCAGAACCCTCGCGACGGCGATATTGTACCAACCGGATGCAATCGTCCTCGGCGTCGTGGAACACATTCATCGCCACGGCCCGGTCGCTGATTACCTGCAGCAGGATCAGTTGCAGAAAGAGGAGCGTCATCTCCGGCGGCGTGGGTACCGGAGGGGCATTGACCTCCAGCTTATCCATAGAGATCCCTGGCTCATCGAGGTCAATGCAGAGGTCCGTTTGGTGGTTGTCAGCCCGTTCGGAGTCGGTCATGAACGTCCTCGCCGTCGCAATGGGCCCAACTCATCCTGTTTCACCCAGGCCGCCGCTCCAACGGGGCGACGCCGGACCAGGTACGCTCGCACCTCAGGTGAGCCCATCTTTTCCGAACCTGCCCTCCCAGCGGATATGGCATCCGGGACAGTCATAGGCGTAGGGATTGGATCCCTCCACGAACACAAGTCTCGCCCCACACCGAGGGCACCGCACCCGCCCACGGCGGGTCGTAACTCACACGATGCACAGCAGGCACGCCATGCCGAGCCAGTTCAGGTAACTGCGCCCTGCGTCAGTGAGCAAACGTATCACAAGGCAGACCAGCGCCACGCCGCCCGCCGAGTAGATGACTACTCCGCGCCATGGTTCCCGCAGTTCCTCACGCCGCGGCTCAGTCGGCGCGGGCTTCTCCTCGTTGTCCATGGTGCACGTCCTCCACCTGACACGAGTCGTCGCGGTGAGAGCAGTGTCGCTCTTTGCTACCTCCGTCGCAAGGGCGGGCGGTCATCCGTGAAGTAAATGACCAGATCGTCCGGCGTATCCTGCACACAGGCCGCCCGGCGCCGGGTGCCCTGGTACACGTAGCGAAACACGCCCCGTTTCGCACCCGGCAACATGCCTGCCAGAGCCCGGATGCCTCTCGTGATCGCCCGATGGACACAGGGCGCGGGCGGCACGAGTTCCGTCCAGCCCGGCCGCCCGCTGCCTTCAGCGTCGAGAACGCGGATCAACACCCGCATGGACTCGTCCTGCCGGTCCCACATGACATGGTACCCCGTCGCGCCGGACTCCAGGGCAAACCTCACATAGGGGGCAAGGAAGGCCAGGAACACCTGCGGCTCGAGCTTCACCGGCCGCGTCTCGTCGACATCCGGATCGTCGGCGGCCGTGTCCCACTCGAACTCCTGCTCCCGCACCCACGCGGCATCCAGGTCCACTTCGCTCTTCCAGAGCCGGAGGTACTCGAGCATGCGTTGCGTCTCCGCCGCGTGCCAATCGCAGGCACCTGCTCCCGCCCGTCCGTGGCCCGAGTATACACCGCGGAGCCACGGAGAGCACAGAGAAGACTGAGTACTGAGCATCCATCCTTCCTCTCCGTGGTCTCAGTGCCTCCGTGGTGCAATAGACCGAACAGCTCCAGCCGCGGCCACTGCCCGACCGCCCCGAACGGCGACACCATCCCTCTCCCCTTGGGAGAGGGCAGGGTGAGGGCGCATCCGGCGGCGACCCCACCCCGCGTGTGAGACGCCGGTCACCGCCCGGCCGTTCGGTGCTACCCCTCGCTCTGGTTGGGCTGCCGTTGCTTCTAGCGCTCGCTCTTTGCAAACGCAGTGCCACACTCCGGGCAGCGCGGACTCGGAAGACCGCGCAGATCATACCCGCAACGTGCGCACTGACCGGGGCCATACACAGGCCAATACCGCACGTGGGCCCACACCACACTACAGAGGATCAGGCCCGAGACTGCAAAGAGGCAAAGCCCGGTCACTGGCGCGGCGGCAAGTGCAACGACCAGGGCAGACCTCACCTGTCCTCGGAAGACGCACACTAGGTTCACACACCCAACTGCGACCCAGGAGGCTGACGCGGTACCTGTTGTACGTATGACGAGCTTGTAGCTACGCAACGGCCATGCGCTGGCGGCGAGACCGGCAAGGTACACCAGGAGAAGCACTGCTGACCAGATCGGCCACGCGCGGCCCAGCCAACGCCATGCGACCGGCGACAGCAGCACTCCGCCAAGGGAAACGACGAACCCCCAGCCGCTGGCCGCTACGCAGCGATGACCAGCAAGAAAAGCAGACACGCCTCGCAGAGCCCGCAGCGCCTTCGGCCCTCCGTCCCCCTCGGCCCCATCGCGGTCGTCCCAGCGCAACTGGCGGCGTTCCGCTTCGCGCTGAATCACCGGAAACACGCCGGCTTCAAGGCTGTCGGCGTTGCGCAGCGCCCGGACAACCTCGGAGTCAGGGGCTGTTCGCCATGCTTGCTCCAGGCGGGCTAGGTCGCCGCGGCTCACTTGTCAGCCTCCGCACCCGGCTTATCGTCACTCGGCGGCGGCAACAGGCGTTCCCAGCGATCCAGTATGAGGTCGAAGCGTCGCGCCTGTTGTTCCCACTTGTCCAGCAGAGCGGCATAGCGCCTGTCGTGCTCCTCCCCTCTCTTGATTGCCTCGTCAGCGGCGTCGAGCTGCCTTTGATATGCCTCATTCTGCTGCTGGATCACCATGAGTTAACGCTCATCCTCGGCGCCTCCAGGTCGTAATGGTACTCCGTCGTGAGCACCTGCCCCTGCCCGTCCGTGGTCGTCTTGACGGTGCGGTTGCCCACCTGGTCGTAGGCGTAGACGTGGTGGTAGTCGGTGAGCATGCCGCCCTGCCGCGTCCGCCACTCGGAAAGCAGCCGCCCGCGGTCGTCATAGCCGAACGCCGTGGTGCCCACCACCCCGCCGGCGTCGGATTCCACCCTCACCCCTACCCCTCTCCCTGCGAGGGAGAGGGGTCACCCACCGCCGCCGGTGTTGCCGTTGTAGCCACCGCCACCCCCATGGGGTTGGTCAAACGCCTACACCGTCTAAACCCCTCGCCCCCTTTGGGGGAGAGGGCAGGGTGAGGGGGTCGGCGCGACGCCC
>JAKQDH010000156.1 GCA_029558835.1 Planctomycetota bacterium
TACACTCTGATTGACCTGAACAGCCCGATGCCGCCGTACTACGTCGACATCGTGGCGGACATTCCCGAGGCCGATGCCATCGTCGGCTGGGGTCTGGACCTGGACGTGGCTCTGCCTGGGGTTGCCGACTGGACGTTTGTGTCGGTCGGTCCGGCCTGGACGGGCACGCCTGCTCCGGACGGTGACGATCTGGCGGGTCTGGCGTTCCCGACGCCGGTTTTCGGCATGGGTGTCGTGCTGGCCCGGGTAGAGTTCACGGGTTACAGCGTCGGCCTGACGGGCGTGCTGCCCGGGGTCACGCCGACGGACCTGAACGAGGGCTTCGTGAAGCTCGGCGGCGCGTTTGTGCCGGCGACCTTCGCGGGCGGTTCGGTGGAAGTGGTTCCGGAGCCGGCGACGCTGACGTTGCTGGCGCTGGTGGGCCTGGTGGTGCTGCGTCGCCGCTAGGCGTTCCAGCCCGGAACGCGTAGCCTGTTTCGGGGGCCGTTCTCCAGGTGAGAGCGGCCCCCCGTTATTGCGCCAGCCGGGCGCGCTGCGTAGCGGCGGCCTGACGCCGCCAAGTTCAGGGCGTTGGGTGCCATGCCCTCACCCGCCGCAGGCGGGGGTGGGCGTGTGCTGCGGCATGCGGAGGCACGCATGCCCGCGACCGCAGCGGCGGGAAAGCAGGGCACCCACAACGAAAAAGACGCTCAACACGTACTGCCCTCCGTGGCCGACGTGGTCGTGTTCGAGGGGGAAGGACCATATCGCCCGCGGGGAGCGACGCAACGGCAAGGCACGCGCCGGCACGGGCGCGGCGACGGAGCGGCGGTAGCGCCGGCAGGAAGCCGAGTGATTTATTTTTGTGCGATGGCACCAGTGAGGGCTGTCAGCACTGAGACGGAGGCTGTTGGAACTGGGGTGTTCGCAAATGTGACACTTGGATGCCTTCGGCTCGGCACAGCCCACAAGCCTTCCTTAAATTCTGACGATAAGAGGGTCGAATGCGCGCGGATGGGTAAGTTGCGATATGGGGCTAACGGTAAGGCCCTATAGTTGCGCGGGAGGGGCGGACGGCGACGGGACCGACCTTGAACTTGGAACGTGACTACTGTTCGGCCAGGGCGCTCGGCGCGGGTGCGGTGCGCGCGCGTCTGCGCGCCTGGTTTCGCGGTGGGGCCCCCTGGGGACGCGGTCCGCCGCGGGGGTGTGAGCGATGTCGGTGCGCTCGGGCGGGACGCCCGAGCTACCGGAGCCCGCCGCGTGCGCGGGGCCGGTGGCCGACAGAGCGTGAACTGAGTGGATAGCGTCGGAGTAGCCTGAGGCACTAGTCTCAGATGAACAGGTAGGCGCATTTCACGTTGAGCGGCGGCAGGGTTCGTTGGTGCCGCCAAATGCGACATGGAGGTCGCAAAAAGATTCGCAGGGTGGCGAAAGCCCAGCGGAGTTATGGGCATTTAGGCTTGACGTGGGACCCCGCAGGTAAGTAAGATGAGCTTCGTCCGGTACAGGACGGCGCGAGAACTCGGGCAATTGCGGTAGCCGTTTTTTTCACGCACCGGCGACTGCGGTTGACCGGGGGTTCGGACGCGGTTCCGTTAACGGTCGAGAGCATTGGAGCGGGGTTGGCGCGCGTTGTGCGGTTCGTCGGGCAAGCGCCATGCAACAGAAGAGGCAGGGGATTGCAGGGGGAAGATGGTCTCCGACGCAAAGCACGACTGAACGCTGAGGCGTGGCGCGATGGGCGCGGCGCCCAAGGTGACTGCGTCCGCGGACCGGAGGAGCCGGCAGTGCAGGGGGGAACCGGCGTCTTGGGTTTCCGCGTGACGGGGTCTGGCCCTGCTCGGGGCAGGTGTTAGGAGCGAGAACAGTTGGGGGGGAACCACCGAACGGACGATCAGGCCCCACGAAGGAAACGGGAGAATGCGGGCCGCCGCCCTGCCCGGCGACCGGCCAAGGTGTTTTGACGAGTGATAAGGTGGCCCCACAACTTGCAAGAGTATTGAAGGAGGCAACACAGATGAGTTGGAAGTGGCGAGGAACTTTGGTTTTGGGCGTCGCGCTGTTCTGTAGCGGCGTCCTGTTTGCCGACACGCCGCCGGCGGCCGAGACGATCGCGAACCCGATGGCGACGGTGGCGAACACGGGCGTGACGGACGTCAATCGCAATGAGGCGAAGCCGCCTATTGCCGAGGCGAACGTGGGTGTGTCCGCGGCGGCGGTGAGCGTCAAGGCGGAAGAGACCCCGGTGGCGAAGCTGCCGGCTTCGGACAAGCCGGCCGGCATCGACATGCACTCGCGGGCCTGCCTGCAACCGCCGAATTATGATCTGGAGATCTTCCCGACGACCTCGTGGCAGACGACCGGTGAGATCGTGCTGCCCAACGCCGGGGACTGCTACATCGTCAAGATCGCGATGGATGCGACGCAGGGGTATGACTTCTCCTGCTGCGTCAACGACGCGGTAGGCGGCAGTGCCCCGACGGGCGACTGCGACTACACGATGTTCGACAGCAGCGGCACCCAGTTGTGGTACATCGACGGGCCGTCCGCGTGCGGGTACGACGCCACGACGCTGGGCTCCGCCTATGCCCAGTGGCACCCGCCGGCAAACGGCGATTACTACCTGATGGTCGAGGACTACTACGGCAGCACCATCACCTTCACGATGGCCTACAAGCGGGTCGGGGAGTGCATGATTGACTGCCCGACGGGCGGCATTCCTGAGGGTGAGCCGGACTGCTACGATGAGTATGTGGACAGCTTCAACGGTGGCTGCAACAGCGCGCCGCCGTACCCGTTCTCGCCGATCGCCTGTGGCGACACGATCTGCGGGAAGTACGGGACCTACCTGTACCAAGGCAACAGCTACCGCGACACCGACTGGTACGTGTTCACGCTGACCCAGGCGCAGCAGGTCACGTGGACGGTGACGGGCGAGGCGTCGAACTATGCCTTCATCCTGACCGGGGTTTGCCCGACCACCGTGATTGCGCAGGGTGGCCCGGCGAGCCCGTGTGATCCGGCGGTGGCGACCGCGGCCTTGGGGCCGGGGACCTACTACGTCTGGGCCGGACCGTCGGTCTTCACCGGCGTGCCCTGTGGCAAGGACTACGTGGCGACCCTGACGTGCACGGATCTGCCCACCGGGGCGTGCTGCGTCAACGAGGAGTGCGTGGCGACGACGACCCAGCCGGACTGCCCCGGCACCTGGTTCGCGGGCGAGAGCTGCCCGAGCTTCGAGTGCCCCGGTTGCATCGACTACACGGTGGATGCTCCGGGCACCTGGAACGGCACCACGTGCGGTGCGGGCAACGACTGCGCCCTGCGGCCTAGCGAAGAGGTCATCTACGCGGTCCAACTGCCCTACGTGTCGAACTGGCGGGTGTCGCTGTGCGGATCCTCGTTTGACACCTACCTGTACGTGGGGACCACCTGCTGCGGGCAGGAACTGGGTTACAACGACGACTACTGCGGCGTGCAGTCGCAGCTCGACGTTGCGAACGTGGGCGGCACGATCTACGTCGACATTGAGGCGTACGGCAGCGCCACCTGCGGCGACTACATTCTGACGGTCACGGACGTGGCCTGCAGCCTGACTTGCCCGACGGGTGGTATCCAGGAGGGTGAGCCGGACTGCTACGACGGCTACGTGGATATGTTCAACGGCGGGTGCAACAGCTCGCCGTACGTCTTCTCGCCGATCGCCTGCGGTGATACGGTCTGCGGGAAGTACGGGACCTACCTGTACAACGGGAGCAGCTACCGCGACACCGACTGGTACCAGTTGGTGTTAGCGCAGGACATGACCGTGACGTGGGAGGTCACGGGTGAGGCCGCGACGGCGGCGTTTATCCTCACCGGGACCTGCCCGACCAGCGCGCTGGCCTCGGGGACGGCGGACGCGTGCGGGACGGCGACGGTGTCGGCCATCCTGGCTCCGGGTACGTACTACCTGTTCGCCGGGCCGAACGTGTTCACGGGCGTACCGTGCGGGGCGGACTACATCGCCACCCTGGCGTGCGAGCCGTACAACCCGAACCCGTGCGATACCTGTGCGAACGCGTGCGTGATCCCGTCGGTGCCGTATGACACGACGGGCAATAGCTGCGGTTTCGTGAACAACTACGACGAGGTGTGCCCGTACAGCGGTTCGACCGCGCCGGATGTGGTGTACTCGTTCACGCCGGCCACGGACATGTACGTGGACATCAATCTGTGCAACGACGGCACGGACTATGACACGAAGTTGTACGTGTACGAGGACGTGTGCCCGGGGACGGTGGTGGGCTGCAACGACGATGCGTGCTCGACGCCGCAGTTCCCGTCTGCCTATGTCTCTCGGCTGCCTCTGGTTGCGCTGAGTGCGGGGCACACGTACTACATCGTGGTGGACGGCTATGGCACCAACTGCGGCAACTATCACCTGACCATCATCCCCGCGGAGGTTGAGGAGTGCCCGCCGGGGGCGACGCTGGAGAACGAGCCGGTCTGCTACGATGACTACGTTGACCTCACGAACGGCGGCTGCAACAGCGCGCCGACGTATCCGTTCCAGCCGATTACCTGCGGCGAGACGTACTGCGGCGAGAGCGGGACGTACCTGTACTCGGGCAGCAGCTACCGTGACACCGACTGGTTCGCGCTGGATCTGACGGCCACCAGCACGCTCACCTGGAGCGTGTGGCCTACCTTCCCGGTGCAGGTCTTCATCATCAACGGCGGCAGCGGGAACTGCTCGGACTACTCGATCATCGCGAGCGCCTCGGGTCCGGCTGCGGCGTGGGTGACCATCTCGGTCGAGTGCGCTGAACCGGGTCTGTACTGGATGTGGGTCGGCCCGAGCTCGTTCTCGGGTATCGCCTGCGGTTCGGACTGGATCGGCGTGCTGGATTGCGACCCGTGCACGGGTGCCTGCTGTCTGCCGGAGGCTCCGTTCTGCACGGTGGTGGATTCGGCCACGTGCGAAGGCATGGGTGGCGCGTATCTGGGCGCCTTCACGAGCTGCAACTTCGCCGAGGACTGCAACGTTAACGGGTCACCGGACGCGTGCGATTCCGCGTTGTGCGACGGGTCGGCGTGGTGCGATGACTGCAACAACAACGGCTTGCTCGACTACTGCGACGTGCCGGCGCCGTGGGGCAACTGCACGGTCGACTGCAGTGAGGACTGCCAGCCGGACGGCGTCCCGGATGAGTGCCAGCTCTACACCAGG
Organism: Planctomycetota bacterium; assembly: GCA_029558835.1. Classification (GTDB taxonomy): domain Bacteria; phylum Planctomycetota; class Phycisphaerae; order UBA1845; family UBA1845; genus JAKQDH01. The sequence continues at coordinate 5,195 of JAKQDH010000156.1, forward strand.
GGGCGGGCATGCGACGCGCTTGTGTACGATGCGGGCGCCTGCGACGGCACCAACGGCACCCGGCCGACGGTGGGCTGGAACGACACGGGCATTATTGACAAGTTCTGCGTCCCGCAGGGCCAGAACATCCTGACGTTCAGTTGTGTCCACGTCGAGCTTCTCGACTTCAACGTCAACCCCATGAACACCATGAGGGTGCGGTTCTACGCGTTGCCGACGGGCAGCATTCCGACCGATCTGCCGAGCTTCGCGGCGGCCACGCCGATCTTCGACTACACCTACACGGTGGCGTCGGGCGAGCTGACGCAGACGCAGATCGCGGAGTGCTACCCCAGCGCGCCGTCGTTCGCCTACGACACGACGGGTCCGGCGTACACGTTCGCTCCGGGCTGCTACGCCATGCTGGTGAACTTCCCCGGTTCCGGGGCGGTGAACTACTGGGCGAAGGCCGTGGACGACGGGTACGGCAATGCGTACGTGTGGGGAGTTCAGGTCGACGTGCCGTCGGTCGCGACCATGCCCGTGGCCTGGAACATTTCCGGCGCGGGTGGTCCGCCGCCGAACGACTGCAACGAGAACGAAATACCGGATGATTGCGACATCCAGTATGGCACGAGCATCGACTGCGATGGCAACGGCGTCCCCGATGAGTGCGAGGGATGCGACCTGAACGGTGACGATGTCTACAACTACGCGGACTTCTTGGTGTTCGCGGACGCGTTCGGCTCCTGTGCGAGCGATCCGGAACCGAACAAGTACGTCGTCAAGGCCGATATGGACTGCGACGGGTGCATTAACCTGAAGGACTACGGCCTGTGGCTGGAGTGCTACCTCAACAACCTCCCGTAAAGGGATAAACTGGGACCGGCTGCCTGCCGGGGTTTCCCGGCAGGCAGCCGCCCCGGTGTTGAGGAGAGTCAGGAGAAAGAGGCATCGCAGAGCACGGAAGGAAGAACGAGGACAGACACGCAGCTATATGCCATAGTCGCGTGGAGGAGGATTTACGAATGTTGGATAAGTTCAAAGTGGTATGCCTGGCCTTGGTGCTCGGTGGGCTGGCGATGAGCGCATCCGCCGACATTGCGGTCAGCTTGAATCCCA
>JAKQDH010000166.1 GCA_029558835.1 Planctomycetota bacterium
GATCGCGGTAGGGATGCCCATTGCTGGGCACCCCCCGCACAGATCCGTACGTGCCCGATTCGGGCATACGGCTCCTACCTCGGGTGTTTGACGGCGAAGCGCTGGTTGGGCCATGGATGAAGGACACGTGGAGAAGGTAGCCATTCGGCGGCGATCTTCGCCATCCGGTCCCAAGTCATGCCGTCCTTCTGGCTGCGACGCCGAAGCGCGCGGTGCCAGAGCTTGGTGACGTGGTAGCGGAAGGCCCCGAGCGCCCTCGAATTCGTGGGCACCGCGTGGTAGGCGAAGAAGCCGCGCACCACCGCCCTGAGCCAGCGGCCCTGGTCGGCAATGGCATCGTGCATGTGCAGGCGTAGCCAGACCTTGATCTCCCGGAGCCTTGCTCGCATGCGGTCGCCCCGTGTCTTGCGGTGGAGCAGGAACGCTCCGCGCCGGGACTTGCCGCAGATGAACATGAACCCCAGGAAGTTGAAGGTCTCGGGCTTGCCCAACCCGTGTCGCCAACGCCGTGCCGCCGCATGGCGGCCGAACTCCAGCAATCGGGTCTTCTCCTTGTGAAGCGCGAGGCCGAAGTGCTCGAGCCTCGCACGCATCGCGTCCCAGAATCGCCTCGCATCGGCCTCGTGCTCGAAGCCGGCCACGATGTCATCGGCGTAGCGCACGAAGATCACGTTGCCGGTGGCTTCTCGCCGCCGCCATTGCAGGGCCCAGAGATCGAAGACGTAGTGCAGGTAGACGTTTGCCAGCAGCGGTGATATCACCGCCCCTTGCGGAGTCCCCGTTTCACTGACGCCCCACTCCCCGTCTTCCAGGACGCCCGCCTTGAGCCACTTGCGCACAAGACGGACGATGCGCTCGTCGCCGATCCGGTGCTCCAGGAAGCGGACCAGCCAATCCTGGCTGAGCCCGTCGAAGAAGCTCCGTATGTCGGCGTCGAGAATCCAGTTCACCCGGGTCTCGCTGATCGCCACCGACAGTGCGTCCAACGCGTCGTGCTGCCCCTGTCCGGGCCGGAACCCGTACGAGAAGCCGAGGAAGTCTTCCTCGTAGATCGCGTTGAGCACTGTGACGACGGCGCGCTGGACGATCTTGTCTTCCAGCGCAGCGATGCCGAGCGGACGCTGCTGGTTGGTGCCCGGCTTGGGTATGAACTTGCGCCGGACGGGCAACGCCCGATACGTGCCGCGGTGGACCCGTGCATGCAGCTCCTGCAGGTTGCCCTCCAGTCCTGCCTCGTAGTCCTGCCAAGTCACGCCATCCACGCCGGGCGCGGCACGGCGCCTGAGCGCCAGGAACGCGTCCCGCAGCAGATCGACGGTGACATGGTGCAGCAGCGCGGTGAACTTCTCCTTGGTCCGCTGCCTTGCAGCGTCGCGTACGCGGTCGAGTCCCGGTGACACGCTTGCCCGGCGCTGTGTCCGTTGCGTGCGCGACTGTTCCGCGTTCCCCTCGGTCCCGGCCCTTTGCTCCACCCGCTCCGCAGCCGCCGGGGCGGCCTTGTTCGCAGGCTTCGTCGCTACTATGGCCAAGTCTGACTTCTCGGGTCCGTGCATCATCGGCTTCGGCTCCTCGCCTTCCCGATGCGGACCAGCCCGATACGGCGGCTGGCCAGACCCGAGATCTCCCGGTTCCCGCGCAAGGAGCGTAGATGCATGCCAGGTTCTACGACCGCGCCGGGTCGTGCGGGCGCTTGCGAGGGCGCACCCGTACGTGTTGCCTTCCGCCTGTGGAACAGCGTCGGCACCCGGGATAAGGATCTATCGCGGCTCAATGGCTGGCCTGCACGTTCCCCTGCCGACGCTTCGCCGACACCCTCGCGGATGCCTGCGCACGGCTCGGGGCCGATGCGGTTCGCTACACCTTCATCGCAACGGACTTCCACCGTCTCCTCCTTGCCGGTCTCCCGGCGCACTCCACA
>JAKQDH010000169.1 GCA_029558835.1 Planctomycetota bacterium
GAGATGCACTACGGCGTCACCGACAAGAACGGCGTCTACAGCAGGGACTCCGGGAGCAGCAACCACCTCCACCATGCCGTGCACGTCTTCGGCAAGCCGGACGACTATCCACCACCAATCCGCAACGTGCTCGCCTCACTACAGGCCGGTTTGCCGATTAGCAACGGACGGCTGGAGATGTTCTCACTTGCCTGTGCAATCCACGCGCTTCAACCGACCAACGGGATCGCGGTCAAGCCTGAACGGGACGCAAGGGCGAAGCAGACGCAAAGCGATGATCCGGTACCTGTCGGAGCACAACTGTGCATCGGGGACGACGAATGAGCGCCCGCGACGCCTTGCTGCGCACTCTGCTCCGCACCCCCGGTCTGGCCGTGACCTACCACGACGTGCTGGCCGACCTCGGCTACCACGTCTCGCGGCAGCGCGTCTCGGCCGCCGCCAAGCAGCTCCAGCGCGACGGCTATGACATCGCCACCTCGTCCGGTCCCGGCGGCGGCTACCTGCTGCGGGGGGTGCGGTCGTGAGCCGGTCAGAGCGTGCCCAGCGAGCTCTCACGAATGCGCCAGTGTCCGCCTGTGGTCCGGGACGCGGCCAGTCTGCCGGACTCGCACCAGCCGGTGACGGTGCGCCGGTCGACGCCGAGCAGCTGCGCGACCTGTCCGGTGGAGAGGAGCGGGTCCTCTTGCTCCTCTCCGGCCTCGATGGTCTCGGCCCAGTCGATAATCTCATCAGCTGGTGCGGTCGCGACCCAGTACCAGTGCGCGTCGCCCTCGGGCCAGTCGTGCATGATGGTGTCGGCGTGAGCGGCGAGGCGCGGGCTGCGAGTGACGCGGATGCGGGCGACCTCAAGATAATCATCGGCGTGCATGGTCCTCCTCCAATCGGTCTCGTTCGCTATCGCCTCTGGGCGTCAGCTGAGCGCCTCATCGATAGCCGCCTGCACGGCGTTGATCGCGTCCTGGCAGTACCCGGCGCTGTCGAGCTTGCCGCGGTAGTAGAGTCCGCCAGCGCCGAGGTCGTAGTAGAGGCTCATGCCGCTGAGGGCGGCGAGGATCTTCTTGGCACGGCTGTTGCTGATGGCCTCGCCGCCCAGCTTGGCGGCGGCGATATTGCCGGTGTTGTAGGTCTCGATCTCGAGGCCGATGTAGCATCCCGTCTCGTTGAAGTAGACCCGGTCCCGACCGGCCTTGGTCCAGCGGCGGCCGCCGATCTCCTCCAGGCGGCGGGCGATCTCGTCGGCGCTGAGATTCTGTGTCTGCGTGGCGGTCATCGTGTCCTCCTCCGTCTGACTACTTCCTACATTTCCTATTATACCCACGCTATCGGCAATGTCAACACGAAAACAGGCGAAATGAGAAGGTCTTCCGAATCGGCAATGAGGGCCGCCGCATGACCTACATCATCGAATCCGACCTCGTCGCGACCTGCTGCCGGATCGTCGGCCAGGTCTGCCTGGTGGTCGAGCATGACTGACTCCGTCTCCGACCTGACCGCGCGGATCCTGGAGGCGGCGGGCAGCTCCGATGATGCGACCGGCATTGACTGGGCGAGGGTGGCTCGGGCCAACGAAGCTGCCGCCGATCCGCTGCTGCGCGAAGCTGCGCTC
>JAKQDH010000198.1 GCA_029558835.1 Planctomycetota bacterium
GCAGCGCTGGCGCGTGCCGGTGCGGTCATCGTAGTAACCGGCATAAATACCGGGCTCGTACTGCTCGAAATCCGCCGAGAGGTAATCAGACGGGTCGCGGTAGCCGTCGTCTCCCCCGCTGCCGCTCCCGCCGCCGCCGCCGCCCCCGGCTGAGTCGTCCGTGAGGCAGCCGGCGGGGTTGCCCCAGAAGTCTTCATCCCGGACCTGATTGGGCCCGCACACGCAATCAATGATATCCCCTACATCGTCGATGACGGGAATCATCCCGGCGGGGCACGAATCGTAAGACTCCCACCAGCTAGCGCCCAGCGTGCGCGGGTCTTTCCGCTTGGGGTTCTTGTTGCAGTCAATACAGCCCATCAGGGTACGAGCTGCACGCTTGCGCCGCGCGGCGCTGCCGGGGTCGGCCCACACGTTGGGAATCTGTATCCAGCTCCCCACCCGGAGCGGGCGGCCGGCGGGGATGTTGTTGATCCGCACGAGGTTCCCCGCTTCGCTCGCCTTGCGGTCGAAGCGCTGGGCGATGCTCTTGAGCGTATCGCCAGCCTGGACGCGGTAAAACACGCGGCCCTTTTCCTGGCGCACGCGTGCGTTTTGCGGAACGCGGCCCAGCGCGTTGGCGAAGCGAGGGGCCAGCGCCACGGAAAAAACTTGGGTGTTCATCGTCGGTTTCTCCTCTTGTTCAAGCTCAGCGCTGTACCAATCGCTATCGCAATCGCGCTCACCACCGTTGCGCCAATGGCGACCTTTTCCCACCCGTCGCGCTTCTTGCCTTCGGGGGGCGTGTCGGTGCCGTCGTCCTTGGCCTTGGCGCCGTCGTCCTTGGCGCCGCCGTCCTTCCAGTCGTCCGGCAGGTCTATATCGCTGCTCCCTGAGCCGGCGGCCAGCGTCAAGTAAGCCTCTTGCAGCGCGTACAAGAAGGCTTCCGTGACGGCGTCGGGGCTGCCGTCCTCGCTGATGGCCTTGCGGACCCCTTGCAGCGGCAGGTACGACCAGGGGAGATTCCAGGGGATTTTCTCCCAGGGCGTGGCGGGCCAATCGTAGCGATCCGCCAGCGTCTTCCAGGCCCAGGACTGCGTCTGGTAGTAGGGCCCTGGCTCGATAGAAGAGCTCAGGTTGACGACCTCGACGGGCAACGCATCCACCACCGCCTTGACCACGTCCCAACGGATCGGCGAGCTCAACACGTCGCCCATTTGGGTGGTGTCGCTGAGGTTGATACGCCCCCAGGGGATGCGGTCAGAGCCCACCATGTAGCCGCCAATTTCCGTCATGAACGCGCGAGCGCTATCCCCGTAGGGCTTCACGCTTGCGAAGGTGGGCATCTCCTCGCCCTTGGCCCGCTTCCACCATGAAATCATGGCGTTCGCCAGACCAGGCATCCACCCCTCTGGGAGGATTTCGGCCGGGGGCGCAGGCTCTTTCCAGTTGTTCCGGGCGAGCTCCACAAACGGCAAAAGCGCCGCGGTGACGGGGTCCAGGTTGGGCTGATTCCCCGGCGCGATGAGGGCCTTTTTGAGAACCTCGCTACTGAGCTCGAACGGCATTTCAGGTCACCGGGGGGGGTTGGAGGTAGCGCCGCAAAGAGAAGCGCTCGGTAGGCCCCACTTCCATGACCAGGAAGCCGCCAAGGCGCGTGTAAATGGCGTCGGGGAAGCGGTAAACGAAGCGATCTTCCGGGGTGACGGCGTCGAGCTGACTGGGGTCGTCGAGCTGCAGCGTGGTCCGCGTCTCGGGGTCGGTCTGCCGCACGCTCGCCCAGTAAACGAGGTCTCCCGGCCCCTCGACGGCGTAATTCAAGGGAGCGCTGGCGAAGCTCCACCGAAAGCGCAGGTCTTTCCACAGGCCCAGGCCAGGCACCGGGGAGCCGGGGAAGCGGCCGGCGTCGGGCGGCGTGTAGGGGACCGGCGAGGCCCCCTGGAAGATCAGGCCAGGGGTCACGCCATAGACGTTGCGCGACGTGGACAGGGGGGCGCCCTGAAGCGAGAAAAGAGACGTGCTCGGGGGGGGCCGGACCAGGGTTATCCCTCGCGACACGTTGCCGTCTTGAAAGGCCCAGCCCGGCGTTTCCACGGGCCGGCGCAGCTCGAACTGGGCGCCGTCTTCCTGGAGCTGGGTAAGGCCAATCTCGGTGTATTCTCCAATGCCGATCAGGCGAGCGGAGTGCCCTTCCGGGATGGTCCAGCCGCAGAGCCGGAACAGGTAGCGGTTGGAGCTGGCCGCGGCCAGGTTCGGCACCGTGGGGCGCGTGGGCACCGCGAGGAAGGTATCAAAGGAATCCATGGGAGTGCCAAAGGGCGAGCTCCCCACCATCACAAGGTTCTGATTGTAACCGGCGCTGGCGACGTGGGTAAACGTTGGCTCCTCGGAGAGCCTTCCCTTGTCTTCAAAGAGGCGCCGGATTTTCTCCCACATTTCAGCGGCCCTTGAGCCCCGCGAGCACTTCCGGCCGCACCGTGATCCCGAAGCCTGCAAGGCCGTCCGCGCACTCCTGCAGGTTCATGTGGTAAGGGTTCCACGGCAACACCTTGCACTTGAGGCCGAAGGTGAGGCGCGCGGGGCTCTCGCCCTCGCTCAACGTGCGCTTGAGAAGCGCCGCCATCGTGAAGCTCTGCCAGGCCCAGACGTATTTACCGACAAGCCAATCACAGCACTTGCCATCGGGCACGGCGGCGTTCCTGACAAGGTGCTGGATGGGCTGAAAATCCTGGTTCAAGACCTGATTTGCAGGCCCTAGACCCTGATTGATTTGAATCTTGAGATCCACCCCAGGGCGCACCGCAACGGCCCCCGCCGAGAGGGGGGCGAGCAGGTTGCCCGGAGAATAGTTGTACATTTCCCAGTCAAACGTGAAATCGTCGATCCAGCAGTTTGCGGGAACTTGCTGGAACGTCACCGGAATGGGCCGGTTGACGGCGTCGTTGCTGAGCTCCACTTCGCCGCCGTAGCTCTGGGTATCATTGCCGGTCAGCGCGAGGCCGTACGCGATGCGCGGATCAAGCTGGGCTTGCCGGTAGATTTCCCGCGTGACGTGCTCGGGCCAGTACATCCGGAGAGATTCATGCATGACGGGAACCTACAGGGGGGGGGGAGGCGGGGAAGCGAGGGGTGAGGGGGCGGGAGCGCCCGGAGCTCAGCGCGGGGCGAGCTCCGGGCAGGCGCTCAGGGGGCCATGATATGCTCGCCCGCGGCGAGCTCGCGCAAGCACTCCCGCAGGTCCTGGACGCTGATGCGCCGGTCGCTGGGGTCGAGGCCCGCCAGGACGCCGTCCTGGCCGATCTTGTCTTGAAAGAGCGCCTCCATGGCGCGCTGCTTCCCCCAGCGCGGATCGATGCCGCGAGGCCCAAGGGGCTTGGGTACGCCGGCCAGGCCGCAGTTCTGGGCGATGGCCTGGACCTGCGCCCACGCGTTGCCGTCCGTCAGGATCGTCTGGTACGGCTGCCCGAAGGCGAGCAGCCATTGCATGGACTCCTCGGGGAGCAGCTCCGAGCCGCGGAGCAGCACGCCGTACTGCAGCAGGCCGTACCGGAAGGCGCGGTATCCGGCCCAGGCGGCCGGGCCCGTGAGGTTGGCCGGCCGGCTGTCGGCGAAGTTGTCGCTGGGCTTCGTGAGGGTGCCGTCAGTGGTCCAGCGCTCGCGCAGGCGGTCGTAATAGAGTGACTCGTTGATCCTGCTCAGCAAAAACTGGTAGTTCTGCCCAGGGAAAAGCACGTGCGGGCGCACCGGGTAGCACACTCCAAATACGCCGGGAGCGCGCGGCGTGGCGTACTGGATTTGCACCAGGTTGGGTTCCAGCGAAAGGCCGTCTGCGGGGTCCGTGTCGGTGACGTTGGGCCAGTTGAAAATCTCTTCGCTGCCGGCCCCCGTCAGGTAACGGTTCATCTGGTTGATGACCAGGCCGGGGTCCGCGTTGGCGTTTCCGAAGCCGCTGGTGCAGGTGTGGCTGTCGATCAAGCCGACGTCCATGCCCCGCTCGTTGATCATCAGGAAACGGCCCTGGAGAAGATACTGGAACTGGTAGGCCAGCAACAGATCGTGAACGCCCTGCAAGAGCTGATGGTTGTACTCCATCACGGCCGGCGTGGCGCTCTCGTCGTCGGGGATGCCGCCGACGGGGATCACGCGCGGAACGCGGTAGGGCAGCGCGCCCTCGGCCGGAGCGGCGACAGCGGCGCCGATCATGGCCCACGCGACCGGGTCCACCTGAATGATCAGGCACGCCGCGCGCATGAAGAAGGGCGCCAGCGGGGAGCCGGTGCCGGTCAGCTTCGTGACCAGGCCGGCGCTTTGCTGGCGGCTTCCGTCCTCGGGGATGAGGCCGATTTCGGGGCCGAAATCCAGATCGAATTCGGCCTCACTCATCGGAATCTCACGATTCCGGTTCGCGGGCAGCGAGGACGGCAGGCACGCAAGGGGCGCCCCCATCAGCTCGCCGAGCGTGCCGCCGCTCAGGTGGTTGAAGTTCTTGGCGTTGGCGAGCTGCGTGCGCAGCGTCTTGCGTTCGAGCTGCAGCCGTTGAAGCTGCAGCTTGTCAAGGCTCGCCATCGGGTTGAACAGGCGCCGGTTGAGGGGGGCGGGGGTGGGGGCTGCTTGGGTCATGGTCTCTCTTGGGTGGTGGAGAAATCAGGCCGATCAGGCGGCCCAGGGGTTGCGAGCGTTGGCGAGGTTGCCCCAGGGGGAGCGCTGCGCGATGGCAGGCTGCCGGGGGGGCGGTAGGTTGACCTTGGGGGAGGCCGGCGGGAGCTCCTTGGGGGGAGCTGCCGGGGGCGGCGTGTCGCCGGTGCCGGCCATCGCCGGGCGGTCCTGCTTGTGGTTGCAGCAATCGGGGCCGCAGGTGTGGCCGGGGGAGCACGAGCCATCACAGCCGCCAGCGACGGCCGGGGGCGAGTCGAGGCCGGCAAGGGCTTGCTTGTGGGCTTGTTCGATCTGCTCCTTGACGTGGCCCGACAGGCCGCGCCCCTGGGTGCGATGGGCGTGCTCTTCGCGCCGCTTGCGCAAGCGCTCGCGGATATCTTCCCGCGTGCCGCTGACGGTGTTGTCGCCGCCGTCGGCCTTGTCTTCCTCGGCCGTCGCGGCCTCGTCCATCGCCTTGATCGCGCCGCGGTATTCGGCCTCGATCTCGGTGACGTACTCGGGGGCGATGCGCGTGGCGAAGCTCTTGGCGTCGGGGCCCTGGCTCTCCATCTTGCCGATCAGGTTGAGCGTCAGTTGCACGACGCCCACGGCCACGTGCGACAGCCCAAACCCGAAGGCGAAGGCGCCGAGCACCGGCATGCTTCCCATCGCCAAAAACCCAGCGCCGCTCACCACGACGCCGAGCCCGCTCACGAACCAGGCGCAATTGTTGGCGTGCGCGTTGATCCTGAGCATGGCCGAGCGGCCATACCAGGCCGCCTTTTGCTTGCTGTCGTTGTAGGCCGTGGGCCGGGTCAAGAGGTAGCGGTGGAGCACCACCGCGACACCAGCGCCGCTGAGCACCCCGGCGCCCATCGCCACGATCCCCGAGCTGCCCAGTGACGGGTTGCTCGTGCGGCCGATCTGGCTCGGCTTTTTGATCTGGCCGGTGCGCAGGTCGAGGTAACGGCCATATTTTTTGGTCGCCTTGTTGAGCGCGCCGAGGGTGGCCTTGACCCGCTTGCCGTCCTTGCCGACGGGGTGCAGCGTGATCGAGTAGCCCTTGCGCTTGCTGCCGCCCTTGCCGCCCTTCTTGGCCGGGGACTCGGCGGCGGCCGGCGCGGGGGCCGGTGCCTTCGGGGTGCGGGGCTTCTTGGGGCCCTTGCTGGCGCCGCCCTTGCTGGCGCCGCCGTTGCCCTTGCTCTTGCCGCCCTTGCTGGGGTTGGCCGTGCCGTTGGCCCTGGCGCGCAGCTTGGCGGCGGCCTCGTGGCGGCCGAGCTTCTCTTGCCCCTTGGCGAGCCCGAGGAGTTGAGCCTTCGTCGGCTTCCGCTTGGCGCCGCCCTTTTTGCCTTTCTTCGGCGGTTTTTTCATCGTCGTCCTCTCGGGGTAGATCGGTGGTGATCTGCCCCGCCACGCTTCGCAGCGTGTTACCTCCGGACGGCGTCGTTCAGCGTAGCACGCGCGGCCGATCCGGCGTCAAGGCCACTCGAAACCGAGGTGATTTACCTTGCAGCCGTCGGGGAGCACGAGCCGCCAGGCGCGGCGGCTGGGGTGGCTGTAGAGCTCGATTCGGTGCCCTCGCTCGAACAGGTGAAATTTCGGGCCCTGGTCGGGGCGCGTGTAGAGCACTTGATCCACCTGCCCCACGCGCCGCCAGCCCCCCGACGGCGGCAGGTGAAAGGCCACGGGGCCCGACCCTCCGAGGTGCCCGTAAAACGGCAGCACGCCGCGCCCCTGGGCCTTGCTGGCCACCGGGAGCACCATCACGTCACAGCGGCGCCACAGCTCGCCGCCCTGGTCGATGGCGAGCCAGTAGGACGCCGGAAGATCGACGGTGTCCCCGTCCTTGTGCAGCTCAAACGAGACTTCGTTACCGAGGCTGTACACGTCCACGGGTGGACCTCCCTGCAAAGAACCCTACCAGCTCGCCGAGCGGGAGCGCCCCCGGCACGAAGACGGCCAGGCCGGCCAGGCCCAGCGCGGCCCCCACCGCTACGGCCGTCCACGGGATGGCCGAGTCAGCCGCCCCCCCTGGGGCCGGCTGTCCGAAGGTGCGCCCGTCGCGCAGGTTGCTGTAATCGAAGGTCAGTTCGCTGTAATCGCCGCCGTTGGCGACCTTGACCGCGGCGGCGTTGAACAGGGCCAAATCGGCCGAGTTGCGCGGCACCACGCCGGGATTCCCCGCCGCGTTGATCTTGCTTTCGAGCGCTGCTGTATGGAAGTCCCACGATTGCACGGCCTCCTCAAATTTGGGGAAATCGAACGCGGGCCCCATCGCCCAGGCCATGCTGAGCGTGGCTAGCTGGGCGTCGGCGGGCCAGTCCGGGAAATCTGGGAAGCGGTTGGTCAAAAACTCCGCGTTCTGCTCTAGCCGGTCCTCGACAAGCGCCTCTACCGCCTCCATCGAAAGCCGCAGGTCGGTCAAGGTGCATGCGTAGTCGGCGCCCTTCTTGGCCGCCTCCATGTTCTTGTTGATCAGGTGCCAGGCCGCGCTGATTTCGTCCTTCGTCGCGGCGGTGCCGTCGGGGTGTTTCCACGGCAGAATCAGCGCCACGTCTTCCGGCAAGAGGTTGCCGACGCCGGTCGTCGGCAGGCCCAAAATATCGGCGTACATGCAGAACGCCAGGCCCTCGAATTGCCAGTTCCACCGCAGGAAAATGGCGACTACGGCGGGCCAGATCACCGGGCGCCCTTGGCCTTGGCTTTCGCCTTGGGCTTCGCCTTGCGAGCGGCGGCGGCCCGCTTGCGCAGCTCGGCGGCGTCGTCGGTGCGCCCCGCTGCATCCATCGCCCTGGCGAGCGCTTCGAGCTGCTCGACGGTGGGGGCGCGGCCGCCAGGTTTCTGGAAAAAGCTGGCCGGAATGACCTCCATCGTGATCCGGTCGATCCGGTCTCCCGCCTTGGCTACCATCAGGGACGCGGCGAGCTTGCCCAGCAAAAACCCGTCTTCGAGATGATGCCGGGCGCGGTTCTCAAGGTAGGCGTTCGCTGTCTTCAGGTCGAAGCTCTCGATCTTGCGGGGGCGGCCGGCTGCTTTCTTCTTGAGGGGGGTGGTCTTTTTTTTCATGGGGGAGCACTCCTTCAAAAGAATCAGGGTACCACGCTAACAGCCACGCCCTCTCCTCGCTCAACCGATCACCTTGCGGGCCTTGGTGCCGGCGTAGCGGGCGGCGTCGCCGATGGCGGCGAGCGGGATCAAGAGCGCTTCCGGGGCGAGCATGGCCAGGCCGAAGGCGGACGCGGCGGCGATAAGGCCGAGCTCCGGCCAGCTCAGGCCAGCGACGGGCCCCGAGCCTCCGAGGTAGACCACCTTGGGCTCTCCGAGGGCCTCAGCGATGGCCGTGGCTTGTTTGTCCATCGCCAGGGCGTACTGATGCGCCGCTTCTCGCTTGTCGGTGGTGAAGCCGTGAAAATAGTTGCCGAGCCGCATTTGCCAGGCGATTTCATCGAGGTCACCCGAAGGCAACGCTTCCACGACCTTGCGGTATCCCTTGGCCAAGAATTCGATCAGGTCGAGGGCCCCGTCTTCCGGCGTGGCGTAGCACCGGAAACACTGTTCAAAGTAGCGCTGTCCCTGGGGGGTCGGTGTGCTGTCGTACCAGTAGCCGCAGCCGTCGCAGCAGACGCCGTCCTGGGGCTTGCATTTGCACTGGATCGCGCCCCAGTTGTTGCAAAACTGCATGCTCGTCGGGTAGCCCGTCAGCGGGTTCGGCTTGTTGGGCCACCCGCGCCCATACTGGCCATCATGAGCGGCTAGAGCCTGGAGCGCTTGCAGCTCTTCCAGGCTGGGCTTGTCGCCGGGGTACCAGCGCTGCCACGCGCGCAGCAAGACCTCGCGGGCCCATCGGTGCGTGTCGGCCGAGTGCCCCAGCGCCGACGGGATGGGCTCCAAAACCATGCCGGTCAAATCCTGCAAGCGAGACGGGGCGACCATGGTAAAATCTTCGCATGGAAGACGACCTCAACCCCGAAGATTTTGGACTGCAGCGCGTTGCGCCTATCGCGGAGCGCATGATCCGAGGGGCCAGGCCGCTCCCCACCAACGTGGGCGCGGCGCTGGAGCCAGCGACCTCGGCCCACGACGAGCCAGAGACGGCCGACCTCGGCGAGCTGCTCGCCTTCCAGGCCCAGCCGGACCCCGACGGCCAGCACGTGGCGATCTGGCTCCGCGGCACAAACGCGAGCGTGGAAGTGTGGTGCTACTACGGCGAGGCCATCGAGCTCGCCCAGGCGATCCTGCAGGCCAGCAAGGCGGCCACGGGGGGCAACGCCTACCCCCTAGCGCACGCCGTCCCGGACTTGCACGGCCAGGAGATCCCGGAGCACGCGGGGGCGTTGCGCTCCGTGCTGGTCGCGCCGGATAACAACCGCGTGATCGTCTACCTGCGCACCGCTGACGCGTACGTGCTGCGCGTCGAGTGCTTGCCGGCGCAGGCCGTGACGGTGTGCTTGCGGCTCAAGGAGGGCGCGCGGCCGCTGGCGTCCCGGCTGGTGGACATGACGGTTCCCAAGATGGTGGCCGAGCTGGAGCTAGAGCGGGACAAGGCCCGGCTAGCCGCTAACCTCAACCCCGCCAGGTCTTCCAAAGCTCCTTGACGAAGCGGACGCCGTCGGTGACGGCCACCGCGGCCTCTCCCGCCGCTCGGCCTAGCGCCCGGCCCCCTTGGGTCAAGTCGTCCAGCTCGCCGGCCGCCTCCCTGGCCCGCTCGGCGACCTTGCGGCGGGGAGGGCGGGCCACGGTGGCCGCGGCCGAGCGAGCGGCGGCGCCGATGGTGGGCCGGGGCGGGGGCCGGCGAGGCTCCCAGCCGTCGAGCACGCCGCGCACCAGGGCGCCGGGGGCGTAGAGCCGCGCCAGCTCTTCCGGCTCCTCGCTCTCGGCGGTGCTCAGGTCGAGCACACACACCAGGGCGCCGCGCACCTGCAGGTGGAGCCGCGGCGCCTCGCTCCAGCTCCCGCGCTCGCCGCACAGGACCTCTCCCGGCGACCAGGCCCGGAGCTCCCGCGGAGACACCTCGGCGGTGAGCTCGGCCGGGGGGGCTTGCTGGGCCAGTTCGTGGAAGAGGTAGGCGAGGTCATAGGGGTGGCGCTGGCCGCGGCGCACGGGCCCCAGGTGCGACGCCCAGACGGCCAAGAGCAGCTCTCCGCGCGCCGCGGCGAGCACCGCCGGGGCCCAGGGGAGCAGGGCCTTTTCTCCGGCGGCAAGCTGGGGGTTCACGAGCAGGATGGCGCCGAGCTGCGCCAGGGCTTCGGGCGAGCTGACCCAGCGGGTGAGCTGGCGGGCCCCGGTCTCCTGCGCGAGCACCGTGAGGGGCCCCGCCGGCAGGCGTCGGAGCTGCGACGGGGGGCCGAGCGGCGCCCAGGGCAGCGCGCACAGCTCCCGCGGCGGCACGTCCACCCCTGCGAGCAGGATCACGCGGCTGCCTTCTTTCGGCCCGCTAGCCAGCTCGTCACCAGCGCCGGCCCCCCGAGGTACACAAACGCCCCGGCCCCGACGGCGAGCGTGAGCAGCGTGGCAACGATGCCGAGCTGCTTGGTCTTCTCGGCCTCGATCTTGGCCTTTTCCGCCTCGCGCTTCGCTTCCGCCTCTTCGCGGGAGCTGCGAATCGTGGCGAGCGTTTGCCCGAGCTTCGCGCAGCGTTCGGCGTCGTTGTTCTTGAGGCACTCGCGGATCGTGTCTTGGGCCGCTTGAATCTCGGCCGAGCGTGCCTTGTCGGCGAGCTCGCGGAGCGCTTGCACCAGCGCCCAGAACCCCCCCAGCGTCACCAGCACAGCGCCGACGGCGATCACGCCGATCAGGGCCGGCGGTAGCGGCAGCTCGCCGAGCACCGCCGGGGGGTTCTTGTCGTCCAGGCCGCTAAAGACGCTGACGGGCCACCCGTCGGAGCTGATGGCCTTGGTCTCGCCGTCCTGGCGTTCGATCAGGTAATTGCCCTCTTCGTCAAGCGCCCACCGGCGCTGTCCGGTCTGCACCTCTTCAAGCGCGTTGTCCACGATGACCGCGGCGTCGAGCAAGCTCGTACCTTCCTGGTCGAGCTCGACGGGCCAGTACACGGCCCGCTCGGCGTCGCTGAAATTCAGCCGATCAAAGAGCGCTTGGAGGCTCGCGCGAGCCTGAGAGAAATCCTCGACGGCGCCGACAAGATCCCAGCGGTTCAGATCGAGCACGTCAGAGAACGCTTGCAAGCTCTCCTCGTCGCCGTCGCTGAGGTCGCCCAGGGTGTGGTAACCCGTGGTCCGGGGCAGGCCGTCAAGGCGCGCATGCGCCCAGGGCGAGCCGTCTTCCACGTCGGCCGGCGTGGCGCGCTCGCAGCTCGTTGCGCTGCAGATGGTCTTGCCCGAAGGGAGCGAGATCAAGACCTCATGCGTTGGTTTCTTGAAGTCTCCAAACCCCCAATTCCCCGAGTGATCCACGCGCATCCACCGGCCCGCGTCGAGGTCATAAACGGCGTTGAGCACATGGCCGATCTTCTTGCTGGGGCTGTAGGAGTGCAGACACAAGGCCGACACCTCGACCCCCACGGCGAGCATGACCGCGGCGGCGATGCACGCTTGCAGCATGGTCAACTCGTCGCAGTCGCCGGCTACCATCAGCGCGTCATCTTTGCCTTCGGCGCTCTCGGCGAAGTGCCGCGGGGCTGCGAGAAACTCCGCGCGAATGGGGTCCGGTACCCAGCCGATCCCTTGCTTTTTGATCGCGTTCCAGACGGCCCGAAACACCTTCACGGGGTCTTGCTTGTCCTGCCCCATGATCCCCGCGTCACGCAGCGCGCGGCGACCGAAGGCGACGATGGTCGGCGCGGTGCGGTCCTGCAGGATCAAATCCAGCATCTTTTGAACGCTGTACTCGATCCCTTTGACCCCGTCCGGTTGCCGCTCCAGCACATACCGCCCGTCGCTGCCGCTCATGGTTGCCTCACTTAGCGGGGCGCTGCCGTGGGGGCGCCCAGTCCGAAGACTCTACCACGCCGGAATCTCCCCGCGGCTCGCCATTCTTGAGGGCGCGAGCGCGCTCGGCCAGCGCGAGCTTGCGTTCCTGGACTTCGAGCCGCTTCAGCTCGTCCTCGGTCTGCTCGCGGCCCGCCTTCACGACCTCTTGCACAACCTCCTTCACGCCGTCTTTCATGCTGCCGATCAGCCCTTGCACCATCGGCCAGTTGCTCATCACAAGGGCGCTCGTGGGGTTCTTGGAAAACATCTCGCGGGGAATGTGGATGCCGCTCTTTTCGATGGTTGGATCGTCCGGCTCGCTCTTGCTCTCGTGGCCGTTGGTGCCGGCAATCTCGGCGATGGTGGCGAGCGTGCTCTTTGCGTCCGCGGCCTTCTCCTTGAGCGCTTCGAGCTCGTTCTTGGACGTGACCTTTTCCACGGCTTCCGTGATCTTCGCTTCAACCTCGGCCTTCGTGTAGACCTGCTCCGGGGGGGGAGCTGCAGGGGCCGGGGCGGCCGGAGCTGCAGGGGCCGGGGCTTCCGCGCCTTTCGCCTGGAGCAGCCGCGCGAGGGTGGCCGCGATGGCCTGGTCGAGCTGGGCGGCCGTGTAGAAGCCCGCCGTGGGCTCCGGCACGGCAGGGAGCGGCGCGGGGGGCAGGCGCGGCGGGGCCGGGGCGGCCGGAGCTGCAGCGGCCAGCGGCGGCAAGCCTCGCTCGGCGCGCAGGTTGGCGATCTGAACTTCCTGGTCCAGCTTCGCCATTTCGATGCGGATCGGGTCTTTCGGTAGGTCCACCGTCCAGGGCCCGTCACCCGCCTCTTCATCGTTGATCAGCAGATGCACGCGGACCTTGGTGGGGCGCCCATCGTAGTGATTGGCCTTGAGGTAGGTGCGCAGCGCTCCGAGGGAGCTCGCGTGCTCGTACGCGTCGCGTACGTCGAGGTCTTCGAGGTAACCGGGGTCTGGCAAAACGCGGTGTAGCCGCACCATGAGCCCTTCCACCGATTCATCTTCGAGGGCCTCGCTCAGCACGCGTTCAAAGGTGGCTTTTCGCATGGGTCGCCGGGGGGGCAGGGGGTCGGGGGCAGACTCGCGGACGCTGAAGCTCAGCCGCGCGCCGTTCGTGAGCGGGGAGGGGGCGCCCTCGTGGGGGTGGGGGGGGCGAGGCTCCGCGGGGGGTGGGGGGCTGTTGCGCTGGAAATAAAGGCCCCCTTGGGGCGGCGGGTCCGGTAGCGGCGGGGCTGGCAGCGGCGGGGCCGGCAGCGGCGGGGCCGGAGCTGGGGGCGGGGGGTCGAGCAGCTCGACGGCCACGGGCGGGGGCGGCGAGGGCGCCTGGCGCTCGCGCTCTGGCGCAAACGCGTCCACGTCGAGCAAGGGGGGCTCAGCTTCCTCGCCTCGTTTGAGGCGATCCACCTGCAGCGCTTCGTGGGCGGCGCGGATCTTGGCTTCGCGCTCGCGCCGCGCGGCCATGTACATGTTTGTGTAGAGGCGCATGTCGCCGCGCACGGTGCCGGGCGGTAGCTGGCGCTTTGCTCCGAAGTAGTGCTTTTTCCCGTCGTGAAGCCAGATTTCCGGCGGCTGCAGCGGGGGAAGATCGTCGTCGCTCACGGCGCAAAAACGGGTTCGTCCGCGGTGACCGTGCCGCCGGTGATGGCCTGGAGCCTCGCTGTATAGAGGTTCCGGGTAGCCTGGAGCCGCGCGAGGGTGGTAGAGAAGTTCTCTACAAAGAGCGGCGTTTCTTCCAGCGTGACCACCACGTCAAAGGAGATCCGGCCGTCGTCGAGCACGACGGGCGTCACCACCACGACGGGGTCACCGGGGGCGAGGCCGAGCAGCTCGGCGACCGTGAAGGACTCGCCGGGGGGGTCGGCGGAAAAGTTCAGGATGTTTTCCAGGAAATCTTGCGCCAGAGCAGGCACAAGGCCCCCGCTCAACACGTGGTAAGTCAGCGTCACCGTGGGCATGGGCTTTCTCCTTGGCTTTCTTGGCCCGGTCGATGCGATGAAGCATGGCGTCGTGGGCTTTTTCGATCAGCATTTCCAGCGTTTCATTTGGGTTCTTATGCCCTTCGTGGGCCTGGATCTGGCGCAATTTGTTCTGAAGTAGCCTCTTGATTCGCAGGCTGAACCGGGTACGGGTTTCAAGGTAATTGCTGCGGGCCATCGTCGCCGTCGTCCTCTTCGTCGCCGTCGCCGTCGCCCAGCTTTTCGAGCGCATCGAGGCGCGCGGCAGCTTCCCACGCGTCGAGCTCTTCGGCCTTGAGCACTTCGAGGGCCGAGATCCAGTCAAAGATGGTCATTTCCAGGGTCGTTCCTGGCGCGAAGAGCTCCGAGGGGGCGACCGCGACGCGCATGCGTAGCGGGCCCTCGGGGGTGCGGTAGATCGTCTCGACGCGGCCGGCGAGCCACGCCGGATAACCGGGAGCGGACGGCAGCGGGGAGCCGGCCTCGATCACGAGCGCGACGGCGCCGATCCGCTGCACCACGCGCCGCACGTCGATCCCGGCGGCGGGGTTGGCGTCGTCGGCGGCCTCCTTGGCCTTGAGCTCCTCGATCTTGAGGCGCCAGGCGCACGAAACGACCGCACTGGCGCCGATCTTCTCGACCAGGGCGAAGCCAGCCGGGAGCCGCGGGGTAGCGACCCGCACGAGGTAGGCCCTTTCCGTCGCGTCGTTGTCGTCGGGCCCTTCCAGGATGCTTTCCACGGTGCCTTCCACGGGCCGGGCCAGCTCGGCGGGGAGGTTGGGGTAGGGCTCTCCGACCACGTAGGTCAGCCCCACGCTCGTGGAGAGCAGAACAACCTCGTTCGGAAGCGGTGGGGGGGGGTCGGTTTCGGCTTGCGCTTCGGGGATGGTTTGTGCCTCGGACATCGGCCCAAGGAGAAGCCACAGCAAGACATTTTGCAACAACTTTTCCCATAGGGAAAAGTTGAGAAGTCAAGCGAAAGCACGTTTCGTGCGGGCGGTGACCGCGCGAGGCAAAAAAAAAGGCCCCAGTTGCCTGGGGCCTTTGATCGCGTGGAGTAAAAGTGCGAAACTCCGGTGCGAACGTGAGGTTACCGCCTCACTTCCAACCCTAACGCTGGGAAGGGCGAAGTGCAACAAAAACATGCACAAAGGGAGCAATTTATAAAGCTCCCGTCCTGGATTCTGCTGAAGCTGTTTCCCTTGCTTCGCGTGCTGGAGATGCAGGTGTTTCTCGCCTGTCTCATGGTGGGACAGGGGCGGTGGAACGTCACCCCCCTGGTCCTGGGGTCGCTGGCGTCGCGCGTGGCGCGTGACCGCTCGCAGGTGCGCCGCGCGCTGCGTAGCCTGGTCGCGCTCGGCGTGCTGGGGGTCGAGGCGGGGCCGCGCGTCGGAACATACATGGTCACCCCCCCCACGGTGGCCGCGCTCCCTGCGATCCAGGCCGCCCTCAAGGCCCGGACCAAGGCGGGCAACGGCCGGGGGCACCTGCGCCTGCTCCCCCCGCTGCCCCAGCCCCCACCCCCCCCGCCGAAGGAACGCCGGGGCAAGGGGAGGGGGAAGGCGGGGGGCCGGGGAGGGGGCGAGGGAGAAGATCCCCCCCGTGACCCCCTGGGGGCGGTGCCGGAGCTGGCCGGGGAGCTGCTCCCCAGTCCCCCCCCTGCGCTGTGGGAAGAGCCTGGCCCCAGCTCCAGGACCATGGACCTCGGGGGGGACTCGCACGCGCCGAGGACCATGGACCTCGGAGAGCCGCCGGCCCCGGAATCGGGCCCGCTGGCGGTGTGGCAGGGGGGGGACTCGCCGAGTCTCCCCCCGACGCTCCCCCCGCCCCCGGAAAACCCCGAGGAAAAGCCGCCCGCGGCGCCTCCGGCCCCAGCTCGGCCGCCGTCGGCCCCGACCGAGGAGCCGGAGCCCTTTTTCCCCTCGTTTTTGTCGTGCGGGGGGGGGACTCCGGCGCCTGCCGGGGGGGGGACTCCGGCGCCCCCCATTTCTAGATCCGGGGAATTTTCTAAAAACCCCTCCGACCTCCCCCGGACGAGCGAGGACGACGAGGAGATTTTGAATTTCCCCCGGCGACTGACGCCGGAAGAGATCAGTCCTGACGACCCCGAAGATCCGCGCTTTGCGGACGAGGACGCGGCCGGGACCCGGACGACGCTGGAGCAGGTGCAGGTGCTCTGCCAGGCGGTGGAGGTGCTCTACCTGCCGGGGATCAAGCGGCACGTGGCCGCGCCCTTGCTGGCCCGGCTGCTGGGCTGGTGCGACACGTTCCAGGAAGCCCAGGCGTACCTGCGCGACCGGCTGCCGGCGGCGCAACGCGATCCAAGCGTCCGGGCGCCGCTGGCGTGGGTGTGCCACGAGCCCAGCTTTGTGGCCTGGCGGCGGGAGCAAGCGGCGGCGGCCGCCGCGGCCGCGGCGCGGGCGGAGGCCATGGCGCGGCAGAAGGCGAGGGAGGCCCAGGAAGGGCCCTGGCGGGGCCCGGTGCCGCTGGGGGAGGTGCTCAGCCGCACCGAAGCCCAAGGGCGAGCCAGGAGCGTCCTGGCCGCCCTTGCCGGCCCCCCCGCGGGGCTCACCCTCCCCTCGGACCATTTTGGTCCCGACGCCGTCGGGGTGCAGACCTACAAGGGGTTCCGCTACCTGCGGGCCGGCGAGGTGTGGCGAAGAGCCGGCAAGGCGTGAGCTGAGGGTGATCGTTCGTCGGGACGCTGCCACGGCGCAAAGGTCGAGCTGCGCCCTTGAGGGGCCAGGGGGGGGCCGGTAGGCTGGCAGGATGCACGCTTCCCCGGCCGCCGCCCGCAACGCCGCCCGAGAGATCCGCAAGCAGGTCGCGGAGCTGCGGCGCGACAAGAAAGCCGCGATGGTCGAGATTGCGACGAGCTGCACGCTGACGCGCACGCGCACCGGGAACGCGATGCGAGCGCTACGCAAGGCAGCGGCCGAGCTCGTGAAGGCGCGCAAGGCCGAGCTGGTGACACAGCGCAAGGCCGCGTGCGACAAGACCCCGAAGGCGAAGCGGGCCAAGGCGGCCGCGGTCAAGAAAGCCGAAGAGGCGCTTGCTCAGGCCGAAACGGCCGCCGCTGTGATCGCCGGAGAGGCGGCCGCGGCGGGGCTGCCGGCGGCCGTGGAAGCGGCCTTGATCGAAGCCGAAGCCCCGGCGCTGGTGCCGATCTGGCGCGAGCTGGCGCCAGCGATCACGCCGGACCAGGCGGCGACGGTGCCGGACGCCGTTGAGTTGATCGTGGAGTACGCCAAGATCAACCCTGCCGACGTGGCGGCCGCCATCGAGCGCAGCGGCGAGGCCATCGCCGAAGAGCTGGAGCCGCCGCCGCCGGCCGGGGGGGAGCTCGCGGAGCCCTGGGTACCTGGTTCGGTTGTGGAGGCTCTTCTTCGCGTGGCCAAGGGGGCGATGGCGGATTATTTGCGCCCTATCGGGCCGGGGCTGAGCTACGCGACGCCGCGAGACGTGCAAAAATCTGCCGTGCAACGCGTTCAACCGGGAGCCGCCATTGCCGGCGTGAACTACGAAAACCTTGTAAATCTGGCTTATCAGGAGTTTGTCAAGGAAAATAGTTTTTCGCTGGCGCTCGATACCATCGAAGGTCAAGAGCTCATCGCCTGGACCGGCCCGTCAGCCAAGCGTGAGCAGCTCGTTCGGCTGTTCACGCATGCCGAATGGGGCCCGATTTACCAGGCCATGAAGGGGATCAAGCCCCCCAAGGCCCCGAGGGGCAGGACGAAAGGCAAAAGTCCGGAAGTTCCACCCCCCCCGGCTTCTCCACCCTCCCCGGTCGAGGCTCCCCCTAGCGTCGCCGAAAACGAGGCACTGGCGCTGCTCGGCGTGAAGCTCCAGCCCTTGCCGCGGGAAGCGGTGCTTGCGGCCTACCGCAACACGAGCCACACGCCGGAGAAGCGAGCGGACAGCACAGAGGAGCGCTACCGGGCCGAGCTGGAAAGCTTCGCGGCCGATCTGGTGAGCAGCGCCAGCGCCGACGAGTTGCCGGCGCTGCGGGAGGAATTCCGAAAGTTTGTGGACGGCTACCGCTCGCGCATCGTGGCGGCGCTGGCGGCCGACTCAAAGACGGCCAGCGCCATGATCGTGGGCCCGTCGAAATTCCCCACGGAGCGCAACCGCAAGGCGCTAAGGACGGCAGAGAAGCGCTGGGAAGAGCTGCGGGCCTACCGCGACAGCGCCCGGCGGCGCTTGATCAAACAGGCGAGCGGCTCAACGGCGATTTCCAGCGACGACCCCGACGCGCCCGACGCCTTGCGCGAGAAGCTCGCGGACCTGGAAGAGCGCGACCGCGAAGAAATCGAGGAGATCAAGCGCGTTGCCAGCGACAAGAAGCTCTCTCCAGCGGAGCGCAAGCGGCGCTTGCTGGAGCTGGGGTTGCCGGATTTTCAGGCCGAAGCGGGGGCGGCGCGGGGCTGGGCGCCGCTCCAGTTTATGCGCTCGAACCTGCGGCAAGAAATCGCGCGGGTCAAAGAGCGGATCGAGCTGCTCGAAAAGAAGCGCAGCGAGAGCACGAGCGAGGTAACCGTTCCCTTCGAGGGGAAGCCGGTGCGCGTCGTGGACGACGTGGAAGCCAACCGGCTGCAAATCTTTTTCGACGGCAAGCCGTCGCCCTCGACCATCGCCCGGCTCAAGGAGCGGGGTTTCAAATGGGCGCCGAGCTCGGGCGCGTGGCAGCGCTTCCGAAGCGAGCAGGCGAAGGACCAGGCCGGCGCGATTCTGGGGGCGAGCATGGACGCGCTGGGCACCGCTCCACCGGCCCCCCCCCCGGTGGTCGAGGTCCCGGCCCCGGCCGCGCCGCGAGCGGCGCCGAGCTCGGCCCAGGTCGAGCTTGCTCGCGAGGCCATCGAGCGCGCCCTTGCGGGCGGCCCGGTGGAGCACGGCGCGCTCCATCGGAGGGTGGACCCGGCCGCCTCGCACGAGGCGACCGACCGGGCCCTAGAGCTGCTCGAAGCGGCGCGGCTGGTCGAGCAGCTCGACCAGGGCGGCCAGACGTTCTACCGGCGCACGACGCCAGGGCGGCCCGCGGAAGGGTTCCGGCCGGCGGCCACGCCGGGGCAGACCGGGGCGCTCTTCGAGGAGGTAGAGCCGGCGCCGCTCCCGTTGGCGTTGGTGCCGTTCGCGCTTCCTGCGCGCTGGCATGGGGATTTTGTGGCGGGGTACCTGATGGCGCCAGGACTGGTTAGCCTGATGGACGGCGTGCTGCCGGTGCCCCAGGGCAGCGAGGCCGCGGCGTTTTTTGAAAAGGTCGAAGATCCTTCCCCCGAAGCTGAAGCGAGCGGCGTCGAGCTGATGCAAGTCGGGCCTGGTCTGGGGGACGTGGAAGAACGGGCCAATCTCCTCCTTGAAGAGGCCACCGCGTTCAACCTGGACCCGGCCGACAATGACGCCCCGTTGAATCCTGCGTTTACCGTGCTGCTCGTGACGCAAGACCAGGCTGATAAGTCCGCGTTTGCGGAAGGTGCGATCATCGGCGAAGCGGTGTTTGGAGCGGATTTGCTGGCGACGCTGGAGCAAGAAGATTTCTACTTTGCTCACCCCCTGTTGAGGCGCCCCCAGAACGAGCGAGCGCAAGGGATTCTCACGGAAGATCAGCGGCTTCTGGCGAAAGCCTACGGTCTCGGGCTGTACCAGGGGGGGGCGCTTCCCAGCAAGGCCCGTATCAAGGCCCGGCTCGAAACAGAGGCCATGGACGAGGCTGAGCAAGGAGAGGCACACGGAATCCCTTACGTGCTGGCGGGGGGTCGTCCTCTGGTGAACGTGGTGAACAGCGAACGCGGGCGCGTGCAAGGCACGATCCACGGCCGAAGTATTCACGTTTTGACGGCGGACAAGCTCACGGTTTTCCCTTTTGCTGACGAGCTGCAGCCGTTTGCGTCGATCCTGGTTGATGCTCTTGTCCGTACCTGGGCGGCGTATCTGGACCGGGACAAAGACCCTGGAAAGGATCTTCTTAGCTTTCTCACGATGGCCGCCGGCACAGCGAACGAGCGGATTGCCAGGCGAGAACCCAGGGGAAAGGTTTTTGTCGGCGCAGCGCGCGGGCCGTCGTTGATCGCGCTGGAGGTCTTGGACCGCGTCGAAACGCTGGCGCTGGTGCGCGAGGGGCGCGGAAAATTCAACATCACGGCTCTCCAGGCGGGGAGCACGTATGTCCGCTTTGAAGCCAACCAGAAGCAGGCGGCCGATATTTTCAAGGAATTTGTGAGATCGCTGTATGATTACCTGTTGAGCGGTCGAGCGTGGGAAGACCGGGACACAGGGCTTTTTCGTGAAGCGCTGCGGGCTGAGGGGGGCTGGGGAAGCTCGTTTTATGAGCGATTGAAGCGGCTGAAGGAACGCACGCCCAATCCAGACGACAGCGGCCGGGCCCGGTGCCAGGCGGCGCGCGAAGAGATCCGGGCGCTGGAGCTCGACCAGCGGGCGCTGCTCGCGCGCTTGCTGGAGATCAAGCGCCACGAGCTGACAGAGGCCCGCGTGGCCGCGTGCGACGCTCCGAGGGTGGCCACGCGCAAGAAGTACGACGGGCAAATTGACAAGCTGCTACGCCAGGCGCGCGAGCTGGAGCAGTCCGCGAAGGACATGGAGCGCACGGCCCTGCCGCCGCTGAGCAAGGACACCAGCGACGGCTTGATCGAGGCGACGCTAGGGGCCGTCGAGCCGCGCCTTGTGCCGCTGTGGCGCGAGCTGGCCAAAAGCATCCAGGCCCCCACCGCGAGCGGCCGGCTGGAAGCCTTCCTCGCGTACGCCAGGGACAACGAGCGCGACGCCCAGCGGGCCCAGCAGACCGACCCCACCACGGCCGAGCTCCCCCCGGTGCAGCTCGACGACGCTCCCCCGGTGCAGCTCGACGACGCTCCCCCGGCGGCGCCCCCGGCCCCAGCGGCGCCCAGGGCCTACACGGTGCCGGGGCTTGATCCGCGGGTAGTGGAGACCAAGAGCGGCAAGCTCGCGGTGATCTCGCCCTATGAGCCGGGGTGGATCAAGGCGGCGAAGGGGCTGGGGGGCAGCTTCGGCAAGGTGGACGACCAAAAGGCGTGGCTGTTCGACAAGCGGGACAAGGCGCGGGTGCTCGCGGCGCTGGTGGAAGAGTATGGCACTTCCGGGGAACCCGTGGAGCGGGTAGACCTGGAAGTGAGGCCGGCGGCGTACGAGGGCACGGGCAAGGCCGAGCTGTGGTTGTGGGGGCGCCAGGTGCTCAGCCGGCCGGGGCGGGATCGTAGCGTGTACCTCGGTACCGGGGTGACGCACCTGTCCGGCCCCCGGTGGAAGGGGCGCGGGGGCAGCATGAAGTACCCCGAAATTGACAGCGCCTCCGACACGTGGATCCTGGTGCGCGACGTGCCGCGCAGCATGGTCAGCGACGCCGTCCTGGAAGGGAAGGACGAGGACGCGCGGCCCCACCGTACCGAGAACCCCAGCGGGGGGGTTGACCCCGAAGACGTGGTCCTGTCGGCGGCGCTGGTGGCTCGCCTGCTCGGTCTGTCGCAGGCGCAAGCAAAGGCCACGGGGCCGCGCTTCGCGTCGTTCTTCAGTGACTACCTCGACCGTCGCACCGGGGGGGCGGGGTTGCGCGTGCTGTGGGCGAGCCGAGGCCCTGAGCAGCTCAGCGACGAGGCGAACGCGCGCGAGGTAGCGCGCACCCTGGACGACGCCGTCCGGGCCTGGCGCTCGCAGGACCCCGACGAGTGGAGCGAGCTTGACGACGCGAGCAGCAACCCCAGCGGGGGCCGCGGCGGTGCCGAGCGGGCGCGGGTGTGGATCGAGGATCGCAAGGTGAAGGTCGCGGCGCCGTTCTCGCTGCCGTTCCAGCGGCGAGCGCTGCAGCTCGGCGGCCGGTGGAACGCGAGCGCGCGGCACTGGTTTTTCCCCGAAAGCGAGGGCCCGGCGGTGCGCGCGGCGGTGCGCGAGGTGTACGAGCAGAGGACAACGAACCCGTGCGGGTGCGGCGCACAAGGGAGGCTAGCGTGATCGACCAGGGCGAGATCAACCGGCGGCTAGAGGCGGCGGCGGCTGCCTTCGGCAAGCTCCCAACCGATTTTTTCGATGACCTGGCCATCTTTGACCTGGCTACCGAAGAGGCGGCCGAGCTGGGGGAGCCGCGGTGCAGGTTCATCGAAGCGGCGCTCTTGATCGTGAATTTGTCCTGGGAAGACCCCAAGACGCGCGATGAATACGTGCGGCAAATGTTCCTCACGTGGCAGGACTGGGGCCCCGGCCGCCCCAACGCCGCCGACGAGCAGCAAGCGCGGGCCATGAGCAATGGCTCCATGAGCCTTTGCGGCGTCACGACGCAGAACGTATGGGCCGCGGCCGGTGTGGATCTTCCCTATCTTTACACGCCTTACCCCACGCGCTTTGGTTCCGCCGTGACGCGCGAGCGAGCCACGGCCATCGAGGTTGGGGCGTGGGTGGACGCGTTGCCGTGGCGCCGCGGGACGCCCTTCCCCGAAGGCGGCGACGCCATGATTATTGGGGACAACACGCCAGCGATGGCCCGAGGGAGCTCGCCCACTTATCAGCATGAGCTCAACGTGCTCGCGTGGGCCGAAGGCAAGAACGGCGTGCCGCTGATGTTGTGCATGGACGGGGGGCAGCCGGGGACCGCGTTTCGCACGCGGGGACTTGTCGAGGTGTTCCCCGGCGGCGGCGACGCCGGGGAGCTCTGGTGCTCGACGGTCAACCCGGATGGGTCCGTGTCGGTGGGCGGCGATGGGCGGCCGCTGAACGGGCGGCGAGCCATCGGATTTGTGAACGTGAGCAAGCTGCCATTCAAGGCCAGCGCTCCGAGCTGCAAGGGCGGCGGCGGGGGCGTGCTCCGGGCCGTGGGCGCCCTGGTCGGCGGCCTGGTCCTGGGGGTGGCGGGGCTGTGCCTGGCGGGGCACTGTCCGGCGCCGCTCCAGAAGCTCAACCCCTTGCGCTAACATCGAGCGCGCCCCCCGCTTCCCCTGAGATTCCAGGGGGTTGCGAGGGGGGGGCATCGAGCTCGGCCCCCCCAAAGCTCGAGTTTTTTTCGCTCAAATCAGGTGCTCCCGCGCACTGGTCCAGAGGTAAGGGGCCCAGCCGCGGGAGCGATGTAGACCCCAGGCTATCGGCCGCCGGGCGGGTCGGCAAGGGGCATGCGCCGCTCCAGCCGGGAAACCGCCTGATGGCTCCAGGGGGCCCCGGCCCGGTTGCGGTAGCCTTCGGCCGTGAGCTGCAGGGCGGTGGCGCGGGTGGTGAGGCCCGAGGCCCGGAGCTCCCGGAGCCGCCGCAGACAGGCTTGCTCGTCGGGGTGCGGCCTGAGCGCTTGCGCGTCGAGCTGGTAGCCGTAGGGGGCTGACCCCCCTTGGTGCAAGCCCAGCTCGCGCATGCGGGCCTTGGTGGCGGCGATCCTGGCGCGGATCAGCTCCCCCTCGAACTGGGCCACGGCCAGCGTGATCGTACGGACCAGGCGCCCCGTAGCGTCGTCGCTAGCGCCCCCCCCTTCCACCGTCGCCAGCTCCACCCCCCGCGACGACAAGGCGCGCTCGATAGCGAGGCCCTCGACGGTGTCGCGCGCAAGGCGGTCCATGCGGTGGACCACGAGCAGCCCGGCGCCGGTGGCGGCCAAGATATCCATGGCCTGCAGCAAGCCCGGCCGGTGTTCCTGGGCCGTGCGGCCGCTGAGCTCGTCGGAGGCCGCCCCTACCAGCTCGACGCCGCGGCCGGCGGCCCAGCGCTGGATCGCCTGGCGCTGCACTTCGAGGCCGTACGCTTGCTTCTCCGCGTCGGTGCTCACGCGCAGGTAAGCGACGGCTTTTTGTGGGTCGGTGGTGGGGCGTTTCACAGGGTCAAGAGCCTCGCAACGCGCTCCACAGCGGGAGGTGTCGAGATGCTTTGCTTTACGTACAGCTCGCGGAGCAGGTGCAAGGCCATCCGTTTCCTGGTTCTCCCTGGAATCAGGTTGGTGCAAGCGTAATGAAAAACGTGCGTCGGAGAAGGCACCAAATAGGTGTATGGGGTATCTGACGGGGAGTTAGCAGACAGGCCCGGCAAGGTGGAGACCATGACGCTCGGCCCATGGACTTGCGAGAGATCGAAGGCGAGTACCTCGGCCTTGTTTTGCAACAAGCGCTCGAAGGTGAACCAGGGGTACTGAAGGTTTTTCATGGTCCTTTTGATTTCTTTTTCCTTGTAGAACGACGTGGCAAACAGGGCAGCCGCAAAAAGCCACGGTTGCAGCAGCTCAAGCGCCGGAAGGATCGGAAACCCAAGGAGCTCTTTTTGAGTGCGAAAGACAATCCATTTCCCCAGGAAAAAACTGGCATCTTGCCATGCTTCGCCCAGTGCTTCGCCCGAGATCAAAAGCAAAGGAAGAGCTGGGTTTTTCCAGAGCTTCATCACGTCCGACGGCGATGTATGCACCTAGCAAATCTTTGGGAAGGTTCGGATTCCTGGCGAGCGCTCCGATAAAATCGGGGTCGTCACCGTGTTGCGACTCCAGCTCGCGGAGCCGTTCCGGTGGCGTTTGGGGGTTGGTACACTCTTCGTAGGTCATGGGAAAAGCCTCATCTGGTAGAAGTCCGGGAGCAGCTTATCCAGGGCCTTTTCAGCCGCTTCGGCCTCGCGCTGGGCGCCCCGTAGCGCGTCGAGCAGCTCGTCTCGGCCGGGGCCATCGGGGGGCGTGCTTGGCTTCGCGTCGCAAGGCTCTCCAGCGGGCTTGGGTGTGCAAGAGCAAATCGCACGCTATCGCCAGCGCCATCGCCCCGGTGTCCTCGCCATCGAGCACGAAGCGCCGCAACACGTCGCGAAGCGCTGTATCCCCGGCCCTCATGGCATCGAGGGCGGCCGGGGTGCGCGTCTTGAAATAGGCGCGCTGGGCCTCGCGGCAAGCGGTGGCGGCGGCCTGGAGCTCGGCGGCGGTCATTTGGGTGGCCGTTCCGTGGATAGGCAGGAGAGCTGCCCCCATTCTATCGCAGGGAAATCGAGCGCATCGGGTTTTATCTCCATGAGTTTGATCAAAGTCTCTTCCCGGCTCAAGGTGTCCCCGAGGATTTCAAAGGTGCCCTCTCCCTGCTCGCTGGATTCGATTCGAGGGCGCACGCTCATCCGAGGGAGCAGCAACAGCGGAGAAGAAATCAATTTCTCTGGCTCGATCAGGTAGCGCCCCGAGAGGACAAGGCTAGGGTTTCCAGGGAACGAAAGACGAAGCTCTTTCACGAGCCAAATCTCTTGCGCCTCTCCCTCTCCGTCGGCGAGCGTGTAGGAGGGTTCAAGGTCGCGTGACGAGGATACTTGAATCTCGGAGAGGGTCACAATCCCCCTCCTGACTTGCCAGCTCTTGAGAACAATCATGGCTTTTTCCTTTGAAGCACCGGGTTGGCTTCCTGCCACCGTGCCAGGAAGGTGGAGAAGTCCGGGAGCTCCATCTTCTTGAGAAACTCTTGCGGATCTTCCTTGTGACCCACAAGCACGACGTTCCCCGTTACCGGAGATTTGGCGCGGATACCTACGCCGATTCCCCAGCGATACGGGGCAAAGAAGGGCACCTTGACGAGCTCGCGGCCGCTCAAGATGATCCTGTGTTCGCAGCCGTCCGGCGTGTAGACGTACTGAACAAGCCACAGCTCATTTTCCCCGGACGCAACCACGCGCCCCTCTTTCAAGGAAAATTCTTGCCCAGGGACCAGCAAGGCCATGTGAGTTTCCCAGCCTTCGGGCTCCGGCTCCCATTGCTCGGCCGGCGGGAGCGTCCAGCGATGTAGCTCAATCATGGGGCCTCTGTGAGAGCGCGCAGCGCGGCCAGCGGGGCGGCCAGGTGGGGGCGTTCGGCGAGGATATCGGGCCACCATCCAAGCTGGTCCACGCGTTGAACGAGCTCGCCCATGCACCCCTTGAGCTCGAAAGTGTAAAAGCTCCTGTCGACCACGTGCAGGCCGCGCCATTGATACAGGTACACGGCCCGCCATTTGTCGGCGCCGCGAGTGTCGGTGCCGGCATGGTCGGCGCGCTCGACCAGGCCCAGGGCGACGGCGAGCAAGAGCACGTCGGGGAGCGGCTTCACGGCTTGCCCCCTTCGGCGCGCTCGCGTTCGGCCTGGAGCTGGGCGCGCACGTCGGCGAGCTTGACCCGTAGCCGGTTGGCCTCTTCGTTCTTGCCTTCGTTGGCCGCTTCGTAGAGCTGCGGCACGAGCTCCGCACACGCGGTCAGCCCTCGCACGGCGGTGCGCAGCATGAGCGCCGTTTGCTCGGCGTGGTGGAGCTGCACCCGGAGCCGGCGCCGGTTGGCCGCGTTCTCGCGGCGCCCTTGGGCCTGTCCCTCCTCGAAGGACACGCGGCCTATCGTTTCGTTGTTCTTGCGCCACATTTCGGCCTCTTGCTGGGCGGCGGCGAGCTTTTCGCCGAGCTCGCGCACGTTGACGACGCTGGCCGTTTCGAGCAGCGCCCGGTGTTGTACACGCATGTTTTCTAGCGCCGCTTGGAGCTCTTTGGTGTTGCGAGCTTCGGCGCGCTCGGCCCGTGCGGTGGCGTCGGCTAGCTCCAGGTGGAGCGTGTTGATCTTGTCGTTGGCCTCGCAAAGTTCTTCGTACCAGGTGGTTTCCTGGGGAACGGGGGCCAGGGCGGCGAGCTCTTTTTGCAGGGGCCGGAGCTTGTCTTCCACGAGCTTGGCGAGGGCGCTCACGTCGGCCTCCGACAGCGGCGGCAAGGCCGGCATGCCTAGCGCTTGCGCGAGCTTGCGTTCCTCCTTGAGCTGCTCGGTCTCCCGCTGGGCGTCGTCGAGCTGATCGCGGAGTGAGCCGTTTTCCGCGTTGAGGGCTTTGCCGAAATCATGGAGGCGCTCAATCTCCTTGCCCAATCGGTTCGCAACCAGTTCGGATTGACGGGCGTGCTCTTTCTCGGCGGCGAGCTGCTCGCGGAGCTGCTTGATCTCCTTGACAATCTCCATTTGGAAGCCGTCTGCCAAGCCCTGGAAGCCCTTAGCGAAGAGCGGTTCCATGTCGTGGAAGTCCGGCGCGATGGTGATTCCAGGGCGCGCGGGGGTTTCGCGCTGCGCGTTGGTGACCTTCTGGCGCTCGACGGCGAGCAGATCAAGGGCTTCTTGGTATTTGCCCTGGAGCTTTTCAAACTCCAGGCGCAGCGGCGCCAGCTTCAAGAGCGGGTCCGGCTCCGAGAGGACCTTGCCGTTGCGCCATGCCATCGAGACGTTGCCGATCACGACGGCAGGGGGGGGGACGCGCGGGAAGAGCTTGCGCCAGGCGAGCAAGAACCACAGGACCACGTCTTCCGCGCTCGCCGGGGTTTCCTCGCTGGAGCTGAGCAGGTGAACGACGGCGCCGAGCACCGCGACGAGGTAATCGAGGGGGTCAACGCCCTTGGGCAGCATGGCGAGCTGCTCGGGCGAGGGGCGTGCGAGGGGGATGCGTTCGGGGTGAAGGGTCTCGTCAAAGTCAAGAGAATTGGGGGGGGTGGGCATCATGGGGTTGCACTTTCCGCCGCGCTCTGGCACAGCTTCAGGCGAAGCTAGGACAAGATCAGGAGACCAATCGCAGCTTACTTGACGGGCCCCTCTCTTTTTTTTCTTGCACCCTGTCAAAACCCCCCGGTCTCGCTGCTCTACCCCGGCATGGACTCCCGCAAGTGCTTCCGTTGTGGCGCCCCCCCAGCACGGGGGGAGCGTGTCTGTCAAGCCTGTTTGGATCGCGCCCTGGCCCGCCTCTGGGCCGCTGTTTTCTCGAACCCAGGAAAGTGCAACTGAAATGTTTGCTCACGAAGAAGCAGGACAGATCCTTACGGCCAACCTCCTGGCCGTCACCCACGGCCACTGGTGGGCCTTCCAGCCCGGCGACGAGCCGGAGAGCTGGGACGCAGTCAAGGCGGCCCTCGACGAGCGCGCCCTCGACGAGCGCGAGGCCGGTACCTACTGGGGCGGCATCGAGCCCCGACTTGAAGAGGACGACTACGTCCGGCACACCACGGGCACGGGGCGCATCTTCTGGTGGGTCGCCCCCGGCGGCGAGGGGGGCTTTCAGGTGCGCCGCCCCGAGGTTGACGTGGTCGCTGAGGTGCAGCTCCACCGCGCGCCGGGGCTGGGCTGGCGCGTGGTGGTGGACATGCGCGAGCCAGAGCATTTCCACCTGCGTCACATGGAGGCCCTGGGGGACTGCTTGCGGGGGCTGGCGGACCCGCGGCGGCTGGGGCTCGACGGCTACGCGTGGGCCCTGGCCCAGCTCGCCCCGCACGTGCCAGACTCGGAGCTCTTGGAGGTGCATGCGTGGCTCGCGGACCCCGCCACGGAGCCGCCCTGGTCGCCGGTGGAAGCGGCGCGGCGCGCGGTGCTCGGCGCAGCTCGCGGCCGGGGGCGCTGGTGAAGTGCTCCCGGTGCCCCGAGGACGCGGCGCCGGCTCGCCGGAGCTGCCCGGCGTGTCTCGACAAGGACGCCCAGCGCCACCGCGACCGCCAGGCCCAGCGCCGCGAGGGTGGGCGGTGCCTGGTCTGCGACAGCAAGGCCCAGCGCGGCGCGCGGCACTGTCGAACGCACCTCGCTTATTATCGGACGTGGTACGCCGAGCACGCGCCCGAGATCAGCGACGCGCGGAAGGCTCGCCGAGCTGCTAGCGAGAAATGCCCATGAGCGAGAAAAAGCGCGTGCTTTACTGGCGCCGGTCCCTGGAGGTCTCTAGCGAGCCCGATTACGGGAACATCATGCGGGGCCCCGTTGTGGTCGCGGTGGCGATGCTTGAGTGCGGGCATGAGCGGACCTTCCCGAAGAATTTTTACGGGCTCCACGGCATCGCATGGTGTACAGTCTGCGAACCTACCCGCCTGCGGGATTGAAACATCCTCTGAACGCTCTCTTGTGGAGCGCTAAGGGATTCGAGGGCTCAGCGCTTGCTGGGCCCTCGGCCTTTTGTATCCTGGGGCGATGAAAAGCATTTCGAGACAATGGGCGCTGCTCGGCAAGATGTTCGCCGAGGTGAGCGAGGCGCGCTTGCTCTTGCGTCGGATCAAGGAAGAGCAGACCGAAGAGGCCCTTGACCTCAAGGACAACGCCGCGCAGCTCAAGCGCTACATCAACCACCGCTTGCAGGTGCGCGTGGTGGAAGTCTGGCGCGAGATGCTCGCGGTGGAAGAGGTCGAGGTAGCGCTACCCCCTCAGCTCGCCCGCTTGCTGACCAGGATCGAGCGAGAGGACGAGGAAGAGGACCAGGAGCACGAGCCGGGCCCGGTCAATTGATCCTGTGGTGGGACTGGGAGGCGATGGCCGCTCAGGCGCAGCGGGAGCTAGAGAGCTCGCCGGGCCTGGCGGCTGAGCTGGCGGCCAAGATCCAGGCCAAATGGGTAAAAGATGACCCCGGCGCAAGTGTCTTGACAGTCCCTAGCAGCGAGGCCGAAACCCTGGAAAACAAGGGGTAAGCAAAGAAAAGAAAACTTTTTTCGTCGCCTGGGTTGACTGGTCTGAGCTTACCGGATAGGTTGGGCTCTGTCGGGACGCAAACCCGGCGGAAAGTGCCCTCCCATGATGACCGTTACGATTTTCACCCTCGGCCGCGACCGCCAGACCTGGACCAGCAACCACCGGACGGACGATCACGACGAAGCGCTGCAGCGAGCTGTGCAGCGCCGCTGGGGCAAGCGGGCCTTCTTCTCGGCCGAGCACGGCCTTAGCGCCTCGCACCTGTCCCGCGGGTCGCAGTATGGCCAGATTTTCACCCCTGTCAGCGTGGGGAACGGCTCCACGTCGTTGACGGGGCGGCTCAATGTGAGCGTGGAGCGCGCCAAACCGGAAGCGCGCGAGGCTCGCATGGAGAAGGCTGCTCGGAAGCTCGGCCGCCAGCTCGCTGAGGGGTGGTGGTCGCAGTTCAGCCCCGCCGACGCCCCCGAGGTGCTCACCCTGGCGGGCGGCGATTGGGACGCCGTCGAGAAGCTCGGCCGGCGCTTCGGCCTGCAGCACGCGGGCACGTCGATGGCCGGCCCCGAGGCCCGCGAGCTCGCCGAGCTGGTGTCTGACTGCGCGGCCGCCCGGTGGTCCGAGCTCCGCGGGGAGGTGCTCTGATGGCCGTCTATCTCTGTGCGGTCCACCAGCGCGCCGGCTTCGGCGTGACCTGGACGGAGACCAACAAGCGCGCGGCTTTCGCCGCCGTGCGGGAGCGTGTCGCCGACGGCTACCAGAACGACGAGGACGGGACCGTGTCCGTAGAGCTCGACGACGGCTCCGAAGAGCTCCTTGCACGCTGGGTCAACGAGAACGGGCGCGCGGTGCGCGTCAACGTCTGAAGCCTCCCCCCTCCCCCCTTGGGGGGCCCGCTCCGCGCGTCGAGCAGCTCACCCGCTCGACGCGTGAAGGGGGCCCACCACCGGACCCCGGAAAGTGCAAGCCATGAAGCGCCTTACCAAGACCACCGTCGTCAACCTCTACAACCACCCCCACGAGCGAGGGCGCCTCACGGACGAGGTCACGCTGCCGGCCGGGACACTGGTGCGCGAGCTGTCTCGCGTTACCTCTTCCTGGGGGGAGCGCTTCGAGCTGGTCTACCAAGAGCTAGACGGCTCCTGGTACCGCGCCCGCACCTTCGACCGGCCGGCGCTGGAAGAGGTGCCGGCGTGAAGCGCCCCGTGCTGCGGGTGCGCTTCCCGCTCTTCGTCAACCAGGTGCGGCGCGACCACGACGCCGTCGCGCAGGTGTGGCTGGGGTCGCGCCGCAAATTCCTCCCGCTGCGCTCGGTGGGGCTGTGGGTGCCGGTGGAGCACGCCGCCGGCTTCTAGGCCGCGGACCTGGAGCACGCCGAGCAGGTAGCCCGGCGCCGGCTGGGCCTCACGCCGCGCCGCGTGCGCCTGGTGCGGCTGTGCGCCGCCTGGCCCTGGGATTTGCCATCCAAGGAGGTGCCGGTGCGCGCGGCTGACTCCCCCCTGGGGGGCGTCCTGCTGCTCCCGGACCCGGACGAGTGGCGCCCAGCTCGCGCCGGCTGGGGCCCTGATGAGCACCGCTGGCTCCCCGTGCGGCCGCTGGTCCGCGCCCCTCAACCCTGACCGTCTCCCCCCTCCTTGGGGGGCCCGCTTCGCGCGTCGAGCAGCTCACCCGCTCGACGCGTGAAGGGGGCCCACCACGAGCCCCGGAAAGTGCAAGCCATGACCCACCAATGCGACGACTGCGGCGCCTCCTTCGAGGCGCAACCCGCCGGCCCCGTGACCTTGTCCGGGAGCTACTCCCTGAAGGACGACGACAACGTCTACCGGGGCGAGATCCGCGCCGGCTGGAACAACGGCCGGCTGTGGACCCGGTGCAACTGCGCGGCGTGTGTCGCGCGCATCGAGGCCGCCCACAAGCGCATGCTGGAGGAGTCGTGATCTACTTCCGCCATCTTCGCGCCCTCAGCTCGGCCGCGCGCCGTCGCACTACCCCCCCGCTTTATGTGGCCCAGGGCGCCGCCCTGGCGCTGTGCGACGCGCGCACCCGGCGCCTGTGGTGGCGCGCGGCGCGCTCCCCGGCGGGAGACCTCCACGGCACCGGCCTCGCGGTGGCTCAGGTGCTAGAGCTCCGCTTGCGGCTGGAAGACGTGGCGGCCGAGCTGCTCGACCCGGAGCTGTTCGCGCTGCTGGAGCGCGCCGACCGCGTCCTGGCCCCCAAGGCCGGCGCGGCCCTGCTCGCCATCGACCCGGCCGATTACGAGGACCTGGCCGGCCTGGGGCTGATTCCAGGGCACTGGACCAGCGCCAGGGAGGCGGCCCACGCGGAAGCCAGCGGGGTGGATGCGCTGCTCAGGGACGCCGCCGCCGGGGGGTGGTTGTGAGCGGCGCCCCGGTGGTGCCGGCCACGCGCGCCGAAGCCGTGCAGCTCGGCCTCGCCCGCGGCCGCCGGCTCGACCAGGCCCTAGCCGCCCTCGGCTACCAGACCGAGCACGGCGAGCTAGAGGGGGCGCGGCTCGCGGCTCGCGTGTACGACGCCGCCCAGGACAAGCACCCCCCGGAAGAGCTGGATTGGTGGGTGTGGGCGCTCGATACCCTCGCGCGCCCTGCCGAGCTGCTCGCCGACAAGGAGCGGCGCGAGGCGCGGCTGCACGAGATCCGGGCCACGGTGCGCCCGGCTGACCCGCTAGAGCTGCTCTGTCAGCTCGCCCTGGGCAACGCGGCTTACCAGCTCGGCGAGGGGCTCTACGTCGGCGAGCTCGCCGCCCTGGCGCGCATCACGGCCCCGGCCGTCTTCAAGGCGATCAAGCTGGGCCGCCTCACGCCGCGCACCGGGACGCCGCTGCGGGTGAGCTGGACCAGCGCCCGAGACTACCTCAAGGAGCGCAGCGACCGCGAAGCGTGGGCGCTCAGCCGGACCAAGGTGGCCCCCTGATGGACGTCAAGAAAGAGCTTCTGGCGCGCTCTCAAAAAGTGCTCGTCGCGCTGTGCTCCGGCGAGCTGCCGGAAGACAAGGCCGAGCGGGCCGCGCTGCTCCTGTCCGCGCTCGCGGTGGCCACCGTCACGGTCGCCGAAGAAGAGGGCGTGCCGCTGGGCAAGGCGCGCGAGATTCAAGAGCGCGTGATCCGGCTTTTGCAGGAGTCGAAATCATGATCGCCGTCGAGCGCATGCCGCCGCGGGGCGTGCCCCTGGCGGTGCTCCAGGGCGACCAGTGCCTTGCGTGGCGCCAGCTCGTGGAGTTCGTCCACGTGGAGCCGGAGCGCCCCCAGGACGAAGCGGCCGGCATCCTGGCGCGGGGGATCGCGCCGGTGTGGGTGCGGCGCGGGCTGGTGCCGGCGCTGGTGCGGACCTCGGTGGTGGTGCCGGCGCTGGTGGTGCTCGCCGCCTTCGGGCCGGGGCTGCTCGCGCTCTGGGTAGAGCGCCCCCAGGAGACCCCGTGAGCGGGCTGGAGCGGCGCCTCCATCGGCTGCTAGCCAAGGCCGGCGAGCTGGGGGGGCGCCTGGTCCTGGAGCTGGAAGAAGATGGGGACGTGTACGCGGGGCTGCTCGACCCCGACGGCGTCGAGCTCGCCGCCGGCCGGGGCCCCGGTGTGGACGAGGCCACGGCCGGGCTTTCCTTCCGGCTGGGGGAGGGGCGCGTAGTGGAGCTGGATGAGCTGCGCACGTGGCTCGCCCCCTTCGAGGTGTGCGCCTGGTCGGCCTCGCCCTCGTCGGGGTGCTGGTCGGCGGTCCCGTGCTGGCCCGTGCGGCGCTGGGGGCACGGGCCCTGCCCCCCCGCGCTGCAGCTCGCCGCCGGGGCCCCGGCCGTCGGGGCGGATAGCTGGGGGTTCGTGCTCTTCGCGCGTCCCCCCAAAAAGCAGAAGCGGCGCCGGAAGCGCCGCTAACCCTTCGGAATCGTGGGCTCCCTGGGGGGGGCGCCCTCGATGCCCGCGGCTCAGGGGGTGGGGGGCTTCGCGGGGGCCGGGGCCGGGGCCGTCTCCGCGTCGAGCAGCTCGCCAGCTCGCCGAGCTGCTCGGTCTTGCTGGGCGCGGACCATGGCCTGAACGGCCTCCTTGCGCGCGGCGATCCGCGCTTCCTTCCTGGCCCGAAGCTCGCTGCTCCGGGCCTTGACCTCGCGGGCCGTCTCCTCGGGCGACTGCGGCGGGGGCGCCTTCTTGGGCCGGGCGCCGCCGGTGGGGGGGGGCGGGGCGAGGGGATGCAAGGGCCGCTCGGGGCCCTGGGCGAGCTGCGTGAGGGACTTGGTTGTCATGGCATATCCTTTCGGATCTCGGCCAGCTTGGCCGAGACGGTTTTTTCTTGCTCGGCAAGCCTAGCAGCAAGCTCTGGAGCGCGCTCCAGGGCGGCGGCGCGGCGCTGGGCGGCGGCGGCGCGCTTGGCGTCGAGCTGCTCATGGAGCTTGGGGCGGCTGGCGGCTACCAGGGCCGCGTGAACGCGGGCGGCGTTGCGCAGCTTCGCGCGCTCTTCGGAAGAAGGGGGCTGGTAGCCCGGGGGGGTCGAGGGCAATTGGAGGCGACGGAAGTTCATAAAAGCTCCCTGGGCATGTGGATCAAATCGGCGATGACCGGCGCGGCGAAGCCGCTTTCGATGGTGACCTCGTTGTTACTCTGAGCCGTGACGGCCAGAGCATCGCTAGGGACCAGGGGGAGCAGGGGAAGCTGCACGACGTAGCTTACCGGCTGCGAGCTGGGATAACTGGGGCCCGCGATGGGGCCGCCCTCGTTGGCGTAACGAAACACGTTGACACCGGGATCAATCAGCACGCGCGCACTCCCGCCGCGGCGCCACCAGTGCGCCAGGGGATCGAAGATCATCAGGCTAGTGGATGCGTGGCCGCCGTCGTTCAGGAGATTCAGCTCAGAAACGCCCGACGTGGCCGTTACGGACTGCAAAAACACCGTACCGTGCGCGAAAATATCGTAATCGCGCGCCGGGGCGAGGTTTTGAAAATCCGCGCTCTGCGAAATCCAAGCGTGATCCAAGAGCACGGAGGTATCTCCCTGGTCCAGAATCACCGTCAACACGTCGGTAATCCCCTGGAAAACCAGGAGTGCTTGCGGGCCAAGAGCGCCCACAAAAGCCTCCCCTGCCACAAAAAGGGCGTAGCTCCCCGGCGGGACCGCGATCAGGGCGTTTCCTCGGCTCTCGATCCCTTCGTCAAGGTAGCTTGAAAACACGCGATGGACGCCCGGCAGATAGCCAGGGGAAGGCACGAGCGGCACGTCTACGACCATACCGCCGGAAAAATGGCTTTGCGTCTGTGCCTCGGACACGTTGACGCAGGACCAGAACCCAGAGCAATTGGATTGCTGGAGGTAGCCAAGATTCGAGAACTGCGCCCCGATTCCCAGCGCTGACCCGTAGAAAACGCGGTCAAGGTACAGCTCCGCGTTGACCAGATCGGGGAGCCCCGTCACCAGCAAGGCCGGCACGACGGCCGAGAAGGTCAAGAGCTGGACGTTTTGCACGGCCAGCCGATCCGATGGCCCCGCGTCCCACAAAAGCGCCTCGTCGGCCCCGAAGATTCGTACCGTCGGGGTGCGCTCGTTGCCTAGCCCCTGGAGCGTGAGCGAGAGGCCCGACGGCACCACGACGCCGTCGTAGTCTCCTGGCGCAATCAGGATCGTGTCTTGCGGCTGCGCGGCGTCGATAGCCGCTTGTACCTGGCGAAACGGCCGGTCGATGTTGCCGCGCTCGCCGGTGGCGTCGTCGCCGTTCGGAGCTACCCAGATCAGCGGAGCCGGTTGGTTGCTGGGGCCGTCGGGCTGGTCTTTCACGAACGCCAGCAACGAGCGGATCACGTTCGCCAGCGTGCCGGCCGTCGTGGACGTGGGGAGGTAGCCTTCGATGGCCTGGATCAGCTTTAGCTTGGCGTTCACGGGGGAGTTCCGAGGGGGGAGGGAGGGGGTAAGGGGATGGCGCCGCCCAAGAGGCCCTCGACGGCCGTGGCAAGGCGGTCAAGGGCCTCGGCGACGGTGGTCGGCGCCGGTGCATCCCAGTCGGCCGGCGTGCCGGGCGTGTAGGAGAGCTGGCCGGCCTGGTCGGGGTTCTGGGCAAATTCGACAAGCGCGCGGGTAACGGCGCTCTTTGCGTCGTTGGTGCCGTCGCCGACAAGGGCGGAATTGCCGGACTGAACCAGGCGTTGAAGTGCGGTCATGGTGGTTACCTCAAGGGGTGACGGAGGGAGGGAGGGAGGGGAGGTTTTTTCTTGGACACGCGCCAGGCTACCAAACCGCCGGCCGCTGTCAGCAACGCACCGGCGCCGATGGCGACCACGCGCCAGCCGGACACGCCTTTTTCCTTCGGAGCGGTGGCCAGTATGGACGCCGCGGTGACGTTGAATTTTGGAGCAAATAGGCCCTTTTGCGCGGCGTCGGCGGCTTGTGCGGCGAGGCTCGTGGAGAGCAGCGAGACGGCGTCCTGGATCAGCTCGGGGTCTCCGGTCTGGATCGTCAACACGAGCTCGTGAGCCGCCTCGCGCGCCTTGCTCTCGCTCCAGCCGTGGATCGCTTGAAGCTCGTCCGTGGTCTCTTCGAGCAGCCGCACGAGGCGGCCTTGCCGCTGCATCTTGCCGGCCTGCAGGATGGCCTCGGCTCGGCGCTTGAACTCGCCTTCGAGCACCGGGAAGACGTAGAGCCGAAGGCGCTGCAAGACCTCTTCTGCGCCGCCGGCCGGGTTGGTGCCGAGGTCGCCCTTGACGGCCTGGGCGACGGCGTCGAGCTGCAACGAGGTGCCGATTCGCATGGGCACGAGCAGCCCCCACACCAGCCGGTCAACCCAGCCTTTTTCACGCTTCAAGACCTTGATCGGATCTCCGTACTGGTTCTTCTCGCTCTTGAAGTCCAGCGGGCTTAGCCAGTAAGCGGGCATGAAGGGGAAAATATATCCGCCGGCCAGCGGAAGCGCCGTGTAGGGCTGCCCTGGCTCCACGTCGAGGCGCGCAAACTGCTTGCCCCCCTCGGTGACGAAGGAAAACGGGTAGAACGTCTGGACCAGCTTGCGCAGCGCCTTGGACACGTCGGGATCGCCGCCGCTGGCGTTGAGCATGCTCGCAAGGGCCTTGTCCTTGCCGGCGAAGAGCTCGGCCCAGGGGTGCGGGTCGGCGCCGTCGCTGCTCGACGGCCGCGCGCCGTTGCCGAAGAACGTACCGACGACGTCGGCGGCCGTCTTGCCTGCGGCGGCGCACAAGGGGGCAAGGGCCGCCATGCCAGCGCCGGCACAGATGGCGACGCCGGCCGCGGTGCCGGCGAGCTGTAGGAGCTGCTCCAGATCGCCCGACTGCAGCGCGCCCGAGCTGAACGCTTCGGCCGCCGCGTCGAACAACGGGCCGTTGCCGCTTTGCTCGTCCTGGGCGTAGGTCGCGCCAATCTCGGAAGAGAGCTGCAGGATGCTCATGGACGCACCTTGCGGTAAACCCACTGGCCCCCTAGCACGGTCAAGACACCGAAGGTAAGCCCCAGCCCGAAGCGGCTCCAAGCCCGCGCATCCCAGGCAGATTCCGGGATCTCGGGGAGCATCGTTTCCGAAAGCAGCTTGTGCCCCCCGTCGGTCGTTATTCGGATGTACCAGGGCCCCCGCGCCTTCTGAAAAAGCTGGTTTGCGAGGTGCTTCGGATCTTCGTTGTCCCCTTCGATCTTCCAGTCCACGGTCGCCTCCCACGGGCTATCCGGGGAGTAGCCGTGCAAGAGCAGCTCGGGGAGCTGGGCGAAATACCCCTCTTTCTCCAGGGCCTTGCCCAGTGTGTACGCGAGCTCATCAGCCCAGGAAGAGGGGGAGGCCACCGGGTTACCTCTTCAGGACCCGGTCCAGCTTGGGCTTGATCTTGGGCCAGGCCGCCACGCCGCCGGCCACCGTGAGGCCCGCTCCGGCCAGGATGCCCAGCCACGCCCAGCCCGACAGCACCGGAGCGAGCCGCGGGAGGGTGGTCTTGCCCAGCGCGGCCCCCTGGACGGCCCCGTCCATCACGAGCTCCACCGGGAAGGCGGTGACGCTCCAGGGGCCGGGGTTGAGCGTGGCGAGCTGGTCGGCTATCGCGTCGCCGTCTTCCGGGGCGTCGTCTTCCCAGAGGTCAAACACCTTGCTCACGTTGCTGGAGCTGGCGACCAGGCGCAGAAGGGCCTCTTCCTCGACCGCCAGGGCCTTGACGATCAGGGTGTGCAGCCGCGGCCCCCAGTCCTTCGGGGCGCTCACGAAGCGCCCCCGCCGCCCCCGCGCTTCTTGGCCCGCTTGCTCAGCACGACGCCGGTCCCGACCACGCCGATCACGGCGACGGTCCCGATCACGGCGGGCTTTTTCACGAAATCGCCCACCTTCTGGAAAAAGGTCTTCTCGCTGCCGCTGCCGCTGGTCTTGTCGCTGCCGCTGCCGCTGCCGCTGCCGCCGCCGGTGTTGGTGCCGCCGCCGCCGCCGCCGGTGTTGGTGTTGCCGCCGCCGCCGCTCCCGCTGCCCTTCTTGGGCGTGTAGGGCAAGCACGCGAACATATCTTCAAAATACGCATGCCCCGTGGGGCAGCGCTGGCGCGTGCCGGTGCGGTCATCGTAGTAACCGGCATAAATACCGGGCTCGTACTGCTCGAAATCCGCCGAGAGGTAATCAGACGGGTCGCGGTAGCCGTCGTCTCCCCCGCTGCCGCTCCCGCCGCCGCCGCC
>JAKQDH010000146.1 GCA_029558835.1 Planctomycetota bacterium
CCTTTCGGTATCTAGTCATATAACTAGATACCACCAGGCCCGGAAGCTGTCAAGAGGCGTTCCCGCTCCACTCTCCCTCGGTCATTCCGCCAAGTTCGCTTGCGAACCCGCCCAGATTACTATGAAATGGCCAAACACCAGCGGCGGGTGGAACCCGCCCTACAGGCTGGTGCCCCCTCCGCACGTAGCGCGACGCGGCAAAACGTGCCTGCCCGCGCGCTCGGCTACACGGCCAAGTCGTTGTCACGCGGGGCGGCGGTGTCTTCCATCCGGCAGAACAAGGCCACCCCGAACGTCAATGGTCCCATCCGCCCGCAGAACATGAGCAGGATGATGATAGTCTTCCCCACGCTCGTGAGGGCGGACGTGATGCCCATGCTCAGCCCCACGGTGCCCAGCGCCGACGCCGCCTCGAAGAAGTTCTGCTCGAACGGCGTGGGCTCGGTCAGCTCCAGCAGGTAGGTCCCCGCGATTAGTGCGAGCAGGTAGAAACCCAGGCTGCCGACGGCCGTCCACACCCGTTCGAGCGGTACCGGGCGACCCCAGAAACGCACCTCCTGCCGGCCCCGCAGGGCGCTGCGCATCACGCCCAGAAAGGCCGAGAAAGTCGTGCATTTCAGGCCCCCGCCCGTCCCCGCCGGCGACGCCCCGATCACCATCAGCAGAATCAGCAGCAGCACCGACGCCTTCGACAGGGCCGCCATGCTCACCGTGTTATACCCCACCGTGGTCATGGCGGTCATCGTCTGGAAGAACGCCGCCAGCAGCCGCTCATCGAGCGGCTTCGCCTGAATCGACGGCTCCCCCAGCAGCAACAGCAGCGTCCCAACCACGCTCAGCCAGAACGTCGACCACAGGATGATCTTGCTCGTGAGGGTCATCTCCTTGACCCGGCCGGTGACCATGTTCCAGAAGTCCACGCAGACGATGAAGCCGATGGCCCCCAGGTAGCTCAACACCGCCACCACGGCGTTCACCCAGAAGTTGCCCGCGAACCCCTCGAAGCTGGTGTTGTACAGGCTGAACCCGGCCGTGCAGAACGCTGAAACCGAGTGAAACACGGCGCTCCACAGTGCCGAGGCCTCACCCGTGCCGTGAAAGACGAAATACAGCGCCGCCGCCCCCGCACCCTCAATAACCACGGTGAAGATGACCACCCCCCGCAGGAAGCAGCGGAAATCGAAGGAACGGGGTAGACTGAACACCGTCTTGCCCACGGCCAGGCGTGCCTCGGACAACTCCGACTTCCGCGACAGCACGACGAACGATCCCAGGGTCATGTAGCCGATGCCCCCAAGCTGGATCAGCAACAGCACCACGACCTGACCAAACGCCGTGTAGTCGTCGGCCACGCTCACCGTCACCAGCCCGGTCGTTGACACCGCGGAGGTGGCCGTGAACAGGTGATCCAGAACGCCGGCTCCGTCGCCACGATGCGCGAACGGCAGGCACAGCAGCAGCCACCCGATCGTGATGTAGGACCCGTAACCCAGCAGCACCAGCTTGGCGGGGTGCAGGTGACCCACAAACCGCCAAACCGAGGCCGCCGCGCTTCGCCAAGCCTTGAACACGTCCGTCTCCACCAGCGCACCACGCGCCCGAGCCAACCTCGCCGGTCCCCCGCAGGGGACCGGGGACGTTGCAGCCGACTGCCGGTACCTCGGAACCCCTGAGCGGCCCGTCACGGAGCGCCCCGCGCCGCGTCCCATCCGCGCCTGCGCGCATTCTACAACCAACCGTCTCGCCCCTGCCAGAGCGCAGCACCGGCGTCAACTGCATGCGCAGAGACCGCCGGCCGCGAGTTGACGGCTGATGGCCGAAGGCCAACCGCTGACGCCTGACGACGGGGTCAATCAGTACCCGCCGGTGAACGCATTCTGCCACATCGCCCAGTCGTGCAGATCGACGTCACCGTCGCCGTCCAGGTCCTTGCTGGCGCAGGCTGGCGGATGGTCTGCGCCGGGGCC
Source organism: Planctomycetota bacterium (assembly GCA_029558835.1). Lineage (GTDB taxonomy): Bacteria > Planctomycetota > Phycisphaerae > UBA1845 > UBA1845 > JAKQDH01. The sequence continues at coordinate 1,968 of JAKQDH010000146.1, forward strand.
CCCGAAGCACGCCACAAGAGCGGCGTGATCGGTGGCGTCTACGTCGCCGTCGAGGTCGAAATCACCCAGGAGTGGGCCGATGATCGCGAAGGGCTGCGGATTCGTCGTCACTGCCCCGCTGCTGTGCGTCAGTCGCAGGTAGCAGTTCCCGGACATCGGCAGCGTCGAGGGAAGGAACCACTGGTGCCGGCCATTGTTAGGCACAGCGGCCGCAACGGCGGACCAGGGACCGGCGGGGCCGCTGGTCGATACCTCGATGTTCATGGTCGTGGCCACGTGGCCGGGCACGGCCGCCGTCCAGTCGATGCACCGCACCGAGCCGGCCCGCCACACCTCTCCGCCACGCGGGTACAGCACGTGCACCCAGCCCACGCTCGGCACGGAGCTCTCGCAGAATACGTGCGGGCGGTTCGTGCCGCCGGTCCACGGCGAGCAGTTCTCCTCGGCGATGACGGCCAAATCCGGATAGCCGTTGTGATCGACGTCAGTCCCCGCGCGCAGGGCTGCATAGTCACAACTGTTGGGCGCGTTGATCGTGGCGAGCAGTTGCCAGTTCCCTGTCCCGTCGCCGCGGTAGACTACGACGCGTCCCGGCGACCCCACGGCGTATGCGACCACATCTCCGTACCCGTCGAGGTCCATGTCCGCAATCTGGGCCAGGCGGAAACCCCCGCTGGTCGGCAAGCCCGTGGAGATACTCTGCCACACGCCCGGGCTGATCCACTGCCACACCTGCAGCGCGCCGCTCGACGTAATGAGCACCAACTCGTCCCGTCCGTCGTCCGTCACGTCGCCCAAGTCGATACCACCGAGTCCGCCGCTGTCCGTCGGCAGGTTGCCGCTGCCGGCCGTGAACGCCCCGGTGCCGTCGCCGAGGTAAATCGTTGCCAGGCTGCTGCCTGCCGCGATGTCAATGCGTCCATCCCCGTTCACGTCGCCCGAGCAGATCAGCAAGCTCGAGTTGCCGCCCGTGAAGCCGAAACTCTGGATCCAGGTGCCGTTGCCCTCATTCAGGTAGACGTGCACGCCCGCGCAGCAACCGAACGAGATCGACGCAACGTCGAGGTCGCCGTCATTGTCCACGTCGGCGAAGTCGGTACCGAACATGCCCCAGGTTTCGCCATTGGTGGCGAGGCCGTCGTCCCAGGCGGTCCACAGGTGCCCCGTGCCGTCGCCCAGCGCCACTTCGAGAAGCTGGTTGCCCAAGTCGACGCCCGAGTAGTTGTGGTGCATCCCGTAGCCGACGTCCAGCAGTCCGTCGCCGTTCACGTCCCCCACGGCCAGCCCACCGTAGCCGAAGTCCCCATACTGGAACACGGACCAGACACCCGCGCCGTTGCCAAACCAGACCATGACGCCGTGTTGCTGGGTACCGACGTACGGCGACCCGTGGTCGCCGATCGACACGATGTCCGCGTGTCCATCGTCGTCAACGTCCGCGAATTCGACCTCGGTGCCGCCCGCTTCCATCACCGGCGTCTGAAGACCGGTCGAGCGCTCCACGTAAGTTACCTGCCCAACTGCAAGATCGCCTGCAACAAGGCACCCGAACCACACGATCCCTGCGACAACTCGGCACGACATGCCCGACACCTCCTCGCCGGCGGGCGGCGCTCCCCACGCACACCCAGACAGGATTGTACCGGAAGCCGCCCGCCAACCTGAAGTGGTCGCACGCTCGGCACGGGAGAAAAGGAGCCTCGTCGCCGCGGCGGCCGCCCGGACGATGACCAGGTAGCCTGGAAACCCCTGCTGCTGCCCCGCTTGAGAACAAGGGCAGGGCCCTGGGCCCCGCAAACGCTGGGCGCTGACAGCAGCCAACTGACGACCGAGAACGTGTAGCTGATAGCCTATGGCTGAAAGCTGATCGCCGCCGGCCGCCGGCCCCTACTTGGCTCCCAGCGCCTGCTCGACCAGGCGCTGCAACTCCTCGAGGCGCTCCTGGTTCGTCGGCACGGCGGGCGGAGTGCCCGGCACGAGAGCGGGTGACTGGAAGGTCAGCATCGGCAGACCGGTGAAGGGGTCGATCGCGCGCGCGGTCGGCAACCGTGTCCCCCACCAGTAGGGTATCACCACGCCGCCTGACCACAGCGGCGACAACACGAACTGGCTGAAGTGCGGTGCACCGACCGACTCCACGGGCCCCATGAGCAGACTCTGCACATCGTAGATGATCGTCTGCTTCCATTCGCCCTCCGGCGTCTGAAACGGCGGCCCCTGCCAGATCGTGCCGTCCTTGAACGGCGCCCGACGCTGGGTGATCTGCGGCCAGTTCGGCGGGTACGTCATCACTCGGCTGCGGATGTCGCGGTCCTCGCCAAGACGCGCCAGCACGCGCTCGAGGTACGCCTCGAAACGGGCATCCAGCTCGGCCGGGTCGGTGTACGGAAACTCCGGCGTGCCGACCGGGCGCCCACCCTCGAACGCCCGCACCAGTGGCCGCGGACTCGCCGGTGACACCGGATCGATCGGCGCCGGTCGCGTGACCTCACCGCTCGCGGTTGCCGCCCCCGCCCCCGACGCCCCGGCCGGGGTGTGCGTACGAGCCTCCTGCAACACCTTGTCGAAATCCGCAATCAGCGCGTCGCGTTCAGCCGATTCCGGCAGGCGCTCGGCGGCGTTACGCCCGGTGGCCGCCAGGCGGGCGCCCTCGTCGTAGCGACCCTGCACCACGCGCGCCCACGCCTTCGTCAAACCGAGGCGCAGGGCGTGCTTCGCCAGCTCCAGCTCCGCTTGCTGCTCCGCGTCAGCCAACGCATCGCTGCCGGATTCCGTTGCCGCCGCCACATGCGGCTCGGCGGGCGCTTCGGTACCGAGCGGACCCGCCCCTGTGGGCTGCTGCCCACCCGAGGCCACTCCCAGAGAATCTTCCGTCCCCGTAGCGTTGGAGGCAGCGAACACAACCGGTATCAGCAAGGCGACAAGCGAGTGGCAGGTGAGCATCGTGAATCCCTTCCGTGCGAATGGCAGGTAGTCAGGCAGTCGCGGCGCACAGCGCTCCTGTGCCCGCCGGAAAGATTATTCGACCCTTGCCCCGGTCCGGTCAAGCCCAAAACCCCGACCGGCCCAGACACCTCGGAGCCACGTGTCGCAACCTGTGCCGACCTCTCGGGAGCTCGCAAGCACGATCTGAGCCGCAGCCCGCGGACACGGCCCCTCGGGCGCCCCATCCCGCGTGACCGTCTCCCGTGCATACCCGGTGCTCCGATCGCACCCAGGCAAGCCAACACACACCCTGGAGAAACGAACCCGTCCTGCTCCGGGCTACCCCCACGACCAGGCGAAGCGGTCCTTGAAGTAGTGGTAGTACAGGCCGATGCACCGGCACGCCACGATCCGCAGGTACAACTCCACCCCGCAAGCCACCACGATAGCCGCATACGGGTTCACGGAGCTCAGCGCAGAGGTCGCCAGATTCCCGACGACCCCGCTTCCCACCGCCAGGACCACTATCAGCACATACACCGGCAGTGTTCGGATCAGTGTCCGGACGATGAGGTCCGGCCGATACAGCGTCGTGAACCCACCCAGCGCCACGCAGAGCACGATCATCGGCCAGAGGAACACGCCGAGGCACACCAGAAGCGTCAGGACTGCATTGCCTGCGGTCTGGAGCATACCGAGCACACCGCCGGCCGGATCGACGGCGCCCAACCCTTGGGCTTGGTCAGTAGCGAAGAGGTAAATTATGTAAACGATGGAGGGCAGCAGCGCCACCGCCCACGCCCCGATCCACTTCAGCAACGCCCCGAGATACTCCACCAACCACCCGGATTCCACGTTCACCGATGGCAACCCTTCCTCGCCACCGGCCGCCTCCTCCACAACCTGGAAGCAGAAGGCTGCATACCACCCGGCCACCACCAGCATGACGATCGATCCGGCACACATCAGGAATGTCGCGACGACTTGGCTGAGCACCAGGAACAGCCAGATGGCCACGAACGCCACCAGGTTCTGCGGGTCCGTCGGGAAGAGGAACGTCCACAAGACCCCAGCGGCGAACGTACGCGGCACCTCCCCCCCCACCGCCGCCTGCCGAACGCGCTCCCCATAGGGCTCGGCTTCTTCCCCCTGTGCCCCGGCACGGATGGCCGCGGTATCCTGCGCCGCCCGCGCGGCCGCCTCCGCCTCCCACAAGCTGTCCGTGTCCTCGTTGGCTGGGTCCGAGGTCAGGGGAATGATGCCGGCCGCTTCATCCGTCGGCGTTGGAGGCGCAGCCGCCGTACGTAAGGAGCGCGCGGACCTGCGCGGTGGGGGTACGCCGGGACGAGCCGCTTGCGCCGGCGGCGCGGGCTTGCCGGGAGCGCGCGGCGCTCCAGGTGTCGTCCCCGCGGCAGGTGCGGCACGCGCCGCTGGGGACGCACTGCCCGCCCCTTCCACCCGAAACACGGTCCCGCAGTACTTGCACTTCGCGCGCTTGCCGACGGCGTCGTCCGGTAATGAGTACGGGGAGTTACACTCGGGGCAGCGGTGCTTGATCATGGGCGCAGCATCCGAAGAGTTCTCGCTCCACTCCCCTCCGCCGCTGGCCGCCATTGTACCGCAGCTACCCCGCCGTTTGAAGCGCCACGCCCCATAATCTTCGCCTGGGCGACACCCGGCACAATCCCGCGCCCCTTCCGAGAGAGAATGGGGGACGCACTCCGCCGAGAACACCATCAAGCCCTGAATAGCTTCACGCAGCGGGGAAACCGACAGCGAGGCCCGGGTGGCATGGCCAAGCGCGGCGCCGCCATGCCTTTTCGGATCCCCGACGCTACTGTCCGCAACGGCATGGTTCCCGCCCGCCGGCACTTCGCCGTGCTACCCCGTCCCGTTGTCAGCTCCCCTGCGACGGCGCCCCGTTGAGAAGCCGTAGCCCCGAGTACCAGCCCGCGCCTGTCGTCGGCGTACCGCAACCGCAAACCAGCGACGACGCGACTCAGCCCCCGTCAGGCAACACTCGGTAGACGCCGGCGCACGCCGATGGAACTCCAGCAACTCTGTACACCTTGGGCGGCCGCGCACAAGGTGCCGCAGTCGCTCGACTACGCAAGAGTGCACGCAACGCCTGGATTGCACATCATTCTCGGACCTGGTGCTTCCCTGTTGGAATTCCGCGCTACAGTCGGAGTAGAGTTCCCGCGCATGTTCCTTGATTCCTTCCCTTCTACCGGCCTACGATTCCTTGAGCTCGTGACACCCGGGCGCCAGGAGGAGGGAGAGCGTGCGTCCGCTGTATACCGGCGCCCGGGCGACGCAGCCACTGTGTGGATGAGCAGCAGGGGAAGGGAGAAATACATGAGGCAAGCATACCTTGCCGCAGCGGCCGTCCTTGCCGCCGGCACCGCAGCGTTCGGAGCACCGCTCACGCCCAGCATCATCGGTGCGGACATCAACTTCGGGGCTGAGTTCCAGTACTCAACCAACGGCGCCCTGCCGGACACCCTGGTCAGCTCGGCCGACAACGGTATCGGCGGCGAAGCCACCGCCTACTGGCCGAACTGGCCGAACGTCGCCGGCGTGACGCCGATCTGGTACGACCTCGGCGTTCCGGGCGACTTCGACTACAACTTTGGCGGCGACCTGCGGCTGGCCGTCAAGCTCACCGGGTACGATACGGCCGTGCCGCCCCTGGGCGTCAGCCTGGTCGGGACGGGTTTGCACACCAGCCCGGGCGCAGCCGACCTCGAAGTGTGGGGTTACTTAAGCCGGACCGGTTTCCCGGACGTCGCCAACGTGCTGCTCTGGGCGATCGATCTGAGCCACGTCTCTCTGTATGGTTCCAGCGACTCGCTGAGCTACCTCCTGGAGGGCACGGGCACGATCGTCGGCGGCGCGATCGCCGAAACGAAGAGTCTGTTGGGGACCGAGGGCGTGATGCGCGGCAACATCGACTTCGCCGCGGGCTTCGCCGTTGCCGATGCCCTGCACGGCCTGCCGTCCCACTACAGTCCGGCGGCCGACGTGCTGGCGATCGGCAGCGGCAGTTACTCCGGTGAGACGGGCCCCGGCCACGCCGTCCCCGAGCCCGCCGCGGCCGTCCTCCTGGCCGTCGGCCTGGCGCTTGCAGCACCCCGGCGTCGGCCGAGTGCGTGACGCTCGCCACTGAGCACAAGAGAAGGGGCCAGGAGCCACTTCGCCACGCGAAGAATGCTCCTGACCCCTTTCTTCGTCCGCGTGTCGGACCGCGGTGGCGTTCCCCCTCGCTCCGCCCCCTCCTTCGAGGGAGAGGGTTCTGTCAGGCGAGCTAGGAGTTCGGCCCGGTCATCCTCTCCATCCAGTCAGCAAAGTCATTCACGTCCACGTCTTCATCGAAGTCAAAGTCGAAGATGGCACAGGCCGGCGGGAGCGGCAACCGGCCGAAGCACTCCTGCAGGCTGGCGAAGTCGGCCAGGTCCAGATCGGCATCGCACTCCACGTCGCCCAGCGCGCACTCGCAAGCGTCGGCCGTGCCGTTCTCG
>JAKQDH010000154.1 GCA_029558835.1 Planctomycetota bacterium
TCCGAATCGTCGCGTACACTTCGCGCCAAACGTGGCCATCCATGCTGCACCTCCATGTTTCTGGACACACTCTCGGAGGTGTAAGCATGGGGGCCACAATGCTTTACAGTCAAGCCTGTGCAGCCTGGCGCGAAAAGTTGGGAAGCCCTGGGCTACCGACCTGCACCCCCTCCGGGGGTGCACGGCGTTGCATGCCCGCCCGCTTCCGCTCGGGCTCGGAGGGCATCCGCTCGCCTTCGCCCGGGCGCGGAGGGGCTGCTCGCTCTCGCTCGGGGCCGGTGCCCCCCCTTATTCGCTACTCGCTATTCGCACTTCGCTGTTCCCACAGTGCGCCCTTCCCTCCGCCTGACCCGCGCCGAGGGGCTGGGCTACATGTATTCGAGCGTGCGGATACCCAGGAGGTGCAGGCCCACACGCAGTGTCCGGGCGGTCAGGTCGCAGAGCCGCAAACGCGAGATGCGCACCGCCTCCGGCGTGGCCGCCAGCACCGGTACGCCGAGCTTCTTGTCATAAAACCGACTGAACGCCCGGGCGAGCACGTACAGATAGTCCGTTAGCGTGTTCGGCGTCAGGTCGCGCACCACAGTCTCCAGCGTTTCGGGGAAGCGGGCGAGCGCCAGCGCGAGCCTCTGCTCGGCCGGGTGATCCAGCAGCAGGGGGGCATTGGCCGGCAATTGCGTGAAGTCCACGCCGCCTTTGCGCCCGATCGCCCGCACCCGCGCGTACGCGTACAGCATGTACGGCGCGGTGTTGCCCTCCAGCGACAGCATGATGTCCGGCTCGAAACGGTAATCCGTCGTCAACGCGTGCGACAGATCGAAGTACTTGACCGCGGCCAGACCTACCGTCTCCGCGATGCGGTCCATCTCCTCTGGGGTGAGGGCTCGCGGCGTGCCGCTTTCTTCGTCGGCCGGGGCGGCCACCACCCGGCGGGCGCGGGCGACGGCCTCATCCAGCAGGTCCTTCAGCTTGACCGTGCCGCCCTCGCGCGTCTTGAACGGCCGGCCGGTGGACGCCAGCAGATTGCCGAATCCCAAGTGTTCCAGCCGAACCTGCGGCGGCGCCCAGCCCAGCCTCCGCGCGGCCGCAAACAGCATCTCGAAGTGCTGCCGCTGGGCCACTCCGACTACATAGATGATCCGCTGCGCCTTAAGCTGCTCGATGCGATGAATGAGGGTGGCCAGGTCCGACGTGGCGTAATTGAAGCCGCCGTCGCGCTTGCGGACGATCATGGGCAGCGGCGTCCCTTCGCGCGTCTGGAAGCCTTCCAGGAACACACACAGCGCGCCTTGGCTCTCCTGCACCGGGCCGTCCGCGTGCTGCGCGCGCTGCTCCTCGAGCCGCCGAATGACCTCGACCATGCCGTCGGCATAGCAGCTTTCGCCGCGGTCTTCGAGGCAAACGTCCAGCCGCCGGTACAGTTCGTGGCAGTGCCGCAGTGATTCGTCGCAGAACGCCTTCCAGATGCGGCGGGTGGCCGGGTCGCCCTGCTGCAACTCGACCACGGTCGCCCGCGCCTGCTCGGCGAAGGCCGGGTCGGCGTCAAAGTGTGCCTTGGCCTCGACGTAGAACGTCTCCAGGTTCTTGATGACGAGCTGCTCGGGATGCTCGATCACGTCCGGCCGCACGTGCCGCAGATGGGCGACCAGCATGCCGAACTGCGTGCCCCAGTCGCCGACGTGGTTCTCCCGATGTACGTGATGCCCGACGAACTCCAGGATGCGGCAGATGCAGTCGCCGATCACCGTGCTGCGCAGGTGCCCGACGTGCATCTCCTTGGCCAGGTTCGGGCTGGAGAGATCGACGACGACGACCTGGGGGTCGGCCGCTTCGGGCAGGCCCAGCCGATCCGCGGAGTCACCGGGTTGCGGGAGGCAAGAGGTAAGAGGCAAGAGGCAAGAGGGAGGAGCCGCCCCACCGTCTGCTCGCGCGTCGCTGGGCACGTTGCCGCCCCGTGGCGCGACCGGCACGCGGGCCAACTCCGTTGCCAGGAACTCGGGGCGCAGGCGGAAGTTGATGAAACCCGGCCCGGCCGGTTCCGGCGGTGCGCAGCAGTCCGCCACGTCGAGACTCTCGATGATCGCTTCCGCCACGTCGCGCGGCTTCTTCTTGAGCGTGCGGGCGAGCCCCATCGCGCAGTTGGACTGGTAGTCGCCGAACTGCTCGTCCTGCGCTACGCGCACGAGCGGATCGGCCTCAACGCCCAGCCGCTGCAGCGCTGCCCGCATCCGCTCTTCCAACAATGCCAGCATCGACCGCACAACGTCACTCCTATTGCTGTGCTCCGGCCCCGAGCTTCCCGCCGCCCTTCCGCTGAATGGCTCCAGGCAACAGGGAAACCGAAAGTCGGAAGGGGGTGGCATGGCCAAGTCCCGGCGCGCCGGGACCATGCTTTCCCCCGGGCGAGCGGCTGGCGGGTGCAGCAGCATGCCGGCGCCTGCGGCTTGGGCATGCCACCCTAATCGTTTCCCTGTTGGGTGGTCCTACTTAGTCCACCGCCGCCAGGACTGACTTCGCTCCCCGGAACGCGAGCAACACCGGTATGGTACTGGCATCCGAGCAAAGAGCCAAACACAGGCGTGGCCCAGTGAAACCACCCTACGGCACGATGTCCGGCTGGTGGACGCGGTGGGCGCACGTCATCACGACAATGGCCGTGGCCCGCGGCTTGGTGTCCGGCAGACACACACACCAGTTGCCGGCCGCCAGCTTCATCTCATTGTCGACGGACCACGTGCGTAGCGCGTGCGCAACGGGGGACGGTTCCCCGGGCTGCCGCGCCCGCACGGCCTGGCGAAACCGGCACGCGGAGTCCGAGACGGTCATCGGCTCGACGAACAGGACCACCCCCGCTTCGTCGGTCGTGACGCCGACCCTGGCCTGCTGGCCTTCCGCCGCCAGCACACGTGGCGACGTGAGCAAGGTCGTGGTGGGTAATGCCGTCGCCGCTTCGAGCAGCTCCTGAGCCGCTGCCTCGTTGAGCACGACGTGCCCGCCGGGAGCGAGTCCCCAGGGGATCAGCACCTCGGCCGGGCAGTGTAGGACCTTCGTCTCAATCAGCACCACCGGGCGCGCACGCAGTTCATCTGCACTCAGGGGTGGGGCATCCGGGTCGTACCAGGCGGGGGCCGGCGCCCACGCCGGCCACGATGTGGGCGCGGGCTCCGCAAGGCTGGCGGCCTGCGTTTCCGCGGTCGTTTGCACATTCGAACTCTTCAGCACACAGCCTGTCAGCGACATGCAGAGTAGCGCGGCCATGATTCTCATAGCGTTCTCCTTGGAGCACCTAACAGAACCCCTCTCCCCCTTGGGGGAGAGGGTAGGGTGAGGGGGGAACGCTGCGGCAAACCGACCCTCCCCCTACCCTTCCCTGGAAGGGAGGGAGGTTGTGTTAGGAACTCTTGTGCTTGCGGACGCAGCTCGTTTGCGGTGTTCACAGCACGTCAATCCCGTTCAACCTTGACCTCCGCGGGTGGCCAGTAGACCACGTCGCCCTCGCGGCCCATCGGGTCCTTGGCGACGCCTTGGTCGTCCTTCTGATCCTGCCCGATGCTATACAGGATGAAATCCTGGTCGCCCTTGGTGAGTCGGTACGGCAGGGGCTGGCCGCTGAACGAGTCGATGGGGACTTCGCGCAGGTACTTGGGTACTAGGTCGCTCAGCGCGGCCGGGAAACGGCCCTCCTCTTGGCGGTGCTGTAGCAAAGCAATGATCGTGAAGGTCGCAGTGCGCTCCAGCTCTGTGGAGACTGCTAGTCCACGGCTATTGGTCAGCGCCCACGTGCTGCAACCCAGGGCTTCGAGTGCCGGTGCGCTGCGGGCCTTCTCGCAGTACTCCTTGGCCATGTCGTCGCGGGTACGCCAGGCTTCGTGGAACGGCAATGCATCCCACCGGTCGTGAATCTTCTGGGCTTCCAAGGCAACAGCCCAGTCGTGCTCAACCGACGACTGCTGCAGAGCAGCCCGCAATTCCTCCACGCTCTGGTATCTCGACTTGGGCAGGGATACGTCCGGGGGCAGTCCAGCGTCCACCTGCGCCGATGCGGCCCCATACTGAGCGTCGGCCATGTCGCTTAGATAAGGGTGTTTTGCAGCGTTTGTGGCCCACTCGTGCCAAGCCTCGATCGTGTCGTACAGGTACAGGCGTCCCACCACCCCCAACAGCTCGGGCGGGCAGCGCATGTCGTCGCCGGAGGCGAGCTGCTCCTTCAGGGTCACCCAGTCCGCGGGCGGGTGGCAACGCAGGAACCAGCGTAGTTGCTCCTGGGCCAGACGCTCGATGGTCATGGCCATCAGTTGGTGGACATCCAGCGGCTGCTGGTAGGCGTGGGTCGCCAGCCGGTGGACACACAGGTTGCCGGTGTACGCAGCCTCCCACTCGCCGTGCAGCGCCGCCGTGGCCGCTACAATCAACTGCAGTTGGGCGTAGTACATACCTTCGAGGAAGAACTCGATGTCCACGAAGCTTCTGGTTCCCTCGTCCACAGGCTGATAGCAGCGTTTCCGACGATACGCTTGCGCGAGCGCTTGGAGTGTCTCGCTGTTGGCTTTGACCCACTCCTCCAGGATCCGCTGTTCATCGGGGCGCCAGCGGGCGGCCAGCCACAGGGCATGCAAGTTGCGCTCGACGTGTTGGTACAGCTCAACCTTGGTGAGGTCACCCGCTTCCACATAGGGCCAGTAGAGTTGATGGAGGGGTACGAACCGCTCGGCCGCCTGCTGGTGATACTTCGCCGCGTCGCGGCCCTTGTGCCGGTCCGCCAGCCGGTTGACGTACGCGATCCGCTCCCCCGCCGGAATCGTCCGCGGATCGGGTTCAGCCCCGAACATCGCCACGATCAGCATTGCTTGCATCAGCACTGATTGTCCTCCTCAACACTGGAGCCCATCACCACCCCTTTTTCCCACCTGTCCTCGGGCCGTGTCACAAGACGAGCTTACGGCAAGCGCACGCGATCGTCCGCCGCTGTGCAATGCGTCTCGGTACGCCGGACTGAACGGGGGCGGTAGCACCCGATCTGCCGCGCAGTCGGCAGGGAGCACGGTACGTGCGCTACGGAAACGGGCCTTCGATCCGTACGCACAAGCGTTCCGCCAGAAGGAGCTGCATCTCCTTCGCCTCAGATGTACTGCGGTTTGCGTACGTCAATTCCGGAATCTCACTGTGTCCCGGGTTGTCCGGGAGCGGCCGCGGTACAACGCTCAGTCCATGATCGCGCAGATCCGCGGCCCGGAGCACCGCCACATAATAGTGTTTCCCGCGGGGGTTCGCAGCCACCTCGCGCACGCTGGCGAACTTCATTCGGACGAGGGATAGACCCGTGTTGTCGTCCGCGCGCGGACGGAAAGCGAAGGGAGAGGGATGCGGATCTACGTCGGGATTGAAGTACTCAGGGTTCGCCGGGATGCGTCGCAGGAGCAGCTCATCATCTGCGATCGGCTGAATCGCCTCGGCCATTCCGGGCACCCCTCCTTAGCCGAGTGCCCCCTGCGGCAAGCGCACGCTCATCACCAGCCGGCAATCGACGAACTTGTCAAACTGGGTCACACCGTCAGCTTGCACCACGAGTGACTCAAAAGCTGCCCCTGCGCGCCGCTCGAACGCGATCCCGCCTTCACCATCGGGGACCACCCGCAATGGCGCCGCGTAACCCCCGTCGCGCAACTGCATGGCAATCGTCGCCGCCAGTCTGAGGATGCGAGGAGACGGCGTGATGAGTCCTTCTTCCTCGAGCTGGTTCGGATTGCGCCCCCATTCCACTAGATAACGGTCTATGATCTGCTGCCAGGCGTCGCGATGCTCCTCGCACTCGGACATCAGGCTGGCGTTCGAGGGTTCGTCGTTTCCAACCCCGCCCGTTGGAGTCGGCGCGCGAACCTCCTCCGACATCGTCATGTGCGAGTTAAGCAGAGTCATGCTCAAGCCCCCAGTACGCGTGTGCCTCTGGCGAGGTCAGCAGCAGAAACGTCCTGACGATGGCGGCACGACCCAGGTCGAGCCCCCTACCCCAACCCGTGTCGTCTCCACTCACGTCGCCCACGGGGCCCCGCGCGGTGAGAATCATCTTGAGTACTTCTTCTTCTCCCCCGCCCAGCGCCGTCCGGCCATGCTGAAGTTCAATATGAAGTCTTCCTCGCTGCGGCGGGATCTGGTAGTGCCAGCTTCCGCGAAAGGTCTCCAGCTTCAGCGGGTCGACTGCCGCTCCAAGCACCGGCGGGAGGCGAAGAAGCCCCCTCAAGTCGGCAAGCCTCTCCCAAACGGTGCCACGCCGGAAGATGTTAACGTAGGTAACCTCCCACTGGTTCACGTGAGCCTCACCAAGCTTCGCTTCGGCAAGGAACACCGTCAGAGCATTCATCACCTCGTCGAAATCAGGGCGGATTGACGTGTACCTTGGGTACGGGGCGTCGTCCTTCTTGACCCAGTTGTAGTGGACTCGTCCATTCTGCACCTGGATCATGCGGTCCTTAGCGTGATTTCGGATTTGCAGGCGAGAGGACGGGTCCTGGGTAAGCTTGAGCTTACCCACCAGGGGGCCCCAACTCTGTTCGTCACCGAATTCTTCCGCAACGGGGTCGATAGCGGGCACGTCCGTGACGTCCGTCCACTGCTGGGCGCTCAAGCCCTTCCATTCGGCTCCCTGCAAGGTTTGCAGCCACCTCCAGAACGCCCCCAGGTGGGCGTTCGTCAGACCGGGCAGTCTGTCAAACTGCACGCCCAGGACTGTCTCAATCACGGGTGGATGCTTGAAGCTCGGAAGCCGCTCCGAGGTCTGCCCGCCGTCGGGCTGGGGCGCTTGCTTTGCCATAGTCCCACCTGTGGGTGGCCACGGGCTCCATCGCCCGAAGCGGGCCAACCCCTCCAGAAGATAACATCAGCAAGCGGGTCCTGCCAGTAACCGCCCGGTCACGCGGCGACAGGCCCGCCGGGGCCGCCCACGCCGGTCACGCCTCCCGACCGGTATCTCCCCCGCAGGCCCGGAACTCCCGTGCCTTCTCCTGTAACCCCGCCTCCAGGGCTTCCGTCTCGCTCAAACCGTGGGCGGCCGCGTAGTCCCGCACATCCTGGGTGATCTGCATGGCGCAGAACTTGGGGCCGCACATCGAGCAGAAGTGGGCCAGCTTGGCAGAGCCCTGCGGCAGCGTCGCGTCGTGGTAGCGCCGGGCGGTCTCGGGGTCCAGCGACAGGTTGAACTGGTCCTCCCAGCGGAACTCGTAGCGGGCCTTCGACAGCACGTCGTCACGCAACTGTGCCCCGGGGTGCCCCTTGGCCAGGTCGGCCGCGTGGGCGGCAATGCGATACGCGAGCACCCCGGCCCGCACGTCCTCGCGGTCCGGCAAACCCAGGTGCTCCTTCGGCGTCACGTAGCACAGCAGCGCGCAGCCGTACCAGCCGATCAGTGCCGCGCCGATGGCACTGGCCAGGTGGTCATAACCGGCGGCCAGATCGGTCACCAGCGGCCCCAGCGTGTAGAACGGCGCCTCCTGACACGCCTCAAGCTGCCGCGTCATGTTCTCCTCGATCAGATGCAGCGGGATGTGCCCCGGCCCCTCGATCATCGTCTGCACGTCGTGCCGCCAGGCAATCTGCGTCAGCTCGCCGAGCGTGTCCAGCTCAGCGAACTGGGCCTCGTCATTGGCATCCGCGATCGACCCGGGCCGCAGCCCGTCGCCCAGCGAGAAGGCGATGTCATACGCCTTCATGATCTCGCAGATTTCCTCGAAGTGCGTGTAGAGGAAGTTCTCCTGATGATGGGCCAGGCACCACTTCGCCAATATCGAGCCGCCGCGCGAGACGATGCCGGCCAAACGCCGCGCGGTCAGCGGGACGTGGCGCAGGCGGACGCCCGCATGAATGGTGAAGTAGTCTACGCCCTGCTCCGCCTGTTCGATAAGCGTATCGCGGAAGAGGTCCCAGGTCAGCTCCTCCGGCACGCCGCCGACTTTCTCCAGCGCCTGATAGATGGGCACCGTGCCGATGGGCACCGGGCTGTTGCGGATGATCCACTCGCGCGTGGCGTGGATATCCTTGCCCGTCGAGAGGTCCATCACCGTATCGGCGCCCCACTGGATCGCCCAGGTCATCTTGTCCACCTCTTCCTGGATGGACGAGGCCATCGCGCTGTTGCCGATGTTGGCGTTGATCTTCACGAGGAAGTTGCGGCCGATGATCATCGGCTCCAGCTCAGGGTGATTGACGTTGGCCGGGATGATCGCCCGCCCGCGTGCCACCTCGTCCCGGACGAACTCCGGCGTGATCTCGCGCGGCAGCGCCGCCCCGAAGCTGCGGCCGGGATGCTGCCGGCGCAACAGATCGGCGTAGGCGTCGTTGCGCTGGCTTTCGCGGATGGCAACGTACTCCATCTCCGGCGTGATGATCCCGCGGCGGGCATAATGCATCTGGGTGACGTTGCGGCCGGCCTTCGGCCGCCAGGGGCGGCGACCGGGGGCCGTCGCCACGCGTTGCCGCGAGCCCCCCGCGACCAACCCGGGCTCGCCATCATCCTCAGGGCGCACGACGCGACCGGGGTAGTGTTCGACGTCGCCGCGGGCGACGATCCAATCCTCGCGCAGCGGCGGCAGACCCCGGGTCGGATCGAGGCGGGCCTCCGGGTCCGTATAAGGGCCCGAGGTGTCGTAGACATAGACCGGTGGGTTCGCAGCGGCCGCACCGGCGCGGTCCCGCGGTCCCCCGCCGGGCGTCGGGGTGAGGTGAATCGCCCGCATGGGCACGCGAATCTGCGGGTGCAACGTGCCACGCACATATGCCTTCTGCGCCAAGGCTGGCGCAACCTCCCCGACGGTCCGGTCGCGGTCCGCGAAGTTGCCGCCCGGCGGTTTCCTCTCACCGGCATGCCCACCGGCGACAGGCAGGCTCTTGGACTGGTCTGCGTTGGGTCGCGCGCGCGCCACGCCATCGGATGAGCGGTCCATGACGGCTCCTCCCCTTATCAGTCGGGCTTCAAAACGCTGCGGAGTGCTGGTTCGTCCCGGCGACGCCGGGCGACGCGAAGCGGCACACGAGGGGTCGCTTCCCTACGCAGGTTCTGCCTGGTGCCCTCGCCGGGAGGGCCACCAGCCCTGATCAGGTTCCGAGGTTGTAATCTCAGCCCGCAACGGCGCGGGCACACCTAGCGACGCACTACGTTGTACGGCCGGTATCGAGCGGGGTCAACTCGCAGGGTCTGGCTGCCATTGTCGGTGCGGCCACGGTACCCCGCAGGCTACCACGCCCATCACGCGTAGCTTCGTGACGGCTACGACCCGCCCGCTCGCTTCCGCTCGGGCTCGGGGGCTGCGCGCGGCGAGCTTCGGGCCACAGCGGTGGACGGTCCATCCTGCGGGGAAGTCCTAAGCCGGGCCGCACGGCCCGCCGATGTTACCCTCCGGAGCGTCCGTGCGCACGCGCGCCGGGGCGCCCGCCGTAGTTATCGGAAACGCCACCGGATTCGGGGCCGCTGCGCCTCGCAGTGGTCTCGCCCGTACAGGAGCAGTTGGATCATGAACGCCAAGGTCCTGGAAGCGATTAAGAGGTCTGCCGCCGTTCCGTCCATGCCCCAGGTCGTCTCCCGCTTCCTGGAGATCATGCAGGACCCCAATTTCGACTACGCGGACGTCGTCAAGGTGCTGTCCGCCGACGCGGGGACCGTGGGCGAGATCCTGCGCCTGGTGAACTCCGCCCTGTTCGGCGTGCGCCAGAAGGTGGCGTCGTTGCGCCAGGCGTTGACCCTGCTCGGCCCCAAGCGGACGCGCTCGTTGCTGCTGGGTCGCTACCTCGTGGACGCCCTGGGCGGCAAGTCCGTCGGCGGGCTGGACATGAGTTACTTCTGGCGGCGCTCGCTGACGTCGTCCGTCATCGGTTCCCGCCTGGCCGACGTCGTGCAGCCGCGCTCGCGCGATGAGGTCTTCATCGCCGCGTTGCTGGCCGACATCGGCATCCCCATCCTGGCTGAGGCACTGCCGGAGCAGTACCGCCCGCTGCTCACCCGCTACACACCCAACGGCGGCACCTTCACGCCGGCGGAGGAGCAGACCGCGCTGGAAGTCACCCATGCCGAAGTGTCGGCCATGGTGCTGGCTCACTGGTCGCTTCCCGACGCCGTCTACCAAGCCGTCAACCTGCATCAATCGGATAGCCCCGGTCAGGGTGAGGTGCCCACCATCGCCCGCATTCTGAACGCCTCCGATCGCATCGCCCGCCTGCTCTGCGAAATCCCCGATATGGATGCCGCCGTGCGCGCGTGCCGCGAAGCCACGACGTTCATTGGGGTCGAGCTCAACGTCCTCAACCGCCTGTTGACGACCGTCGAGAGCGACATCGAGGAGCTGGCCGGCGCGTTGCGCATCGACGTGGTCTCCAGCAACGTCTACACCCTGATCGCCAAGGCCGTCCAGGACCACTTGGCGACCCCCGTCCCCGTGGCCTGATGGCTTGTTGCCTACGTCGTGTCGACTCCGGCTGTTGAGGTGGACGGCCAACCGGACACCGGGGCTCGAGATGTCCGCTCGGGACCGACGGTTCGGCGACTGGCTTCTGCCCGGTCCGACGCCCGGCGGAAGGCAACGATCGCCAGCGCGTGACCTGGCCAAGCGCAGCGTCCCCAGGCCTGCCCCCCCCGCACCACCGACTGCAAGGCACGCCACGCTACCACCGCCACTGCGCAGAACCGGGGGCTGACCGGGTGTTAACATGCGACGCGAGCGTCGGCGCTCACCCCGCCCATGAGACTCACGGCTCGGATCGAGGTCGTGGAACCTCACACGGTAGCGGGGGGACCGTCTGGGCGTTCCCGGCGTCGGCCGCAGCGTCCCCGCTCTTCCCCGCCGCCGGTGGAGGAGGGCGGCGCCCCTGCCGGCACGGTTTTCCAAGACCTTCAGCACTTTTTTTTCGCGCTTGCGGCTGGGGCAGGACGCCCACCCACCCGGGCCGCCGGCCGGCGTCCGGTAAGAACGACACGCACACCCCCGGAGAGGCCGGAGAATCAGGGGAGAGTCCCTGTTTCCACCCCTTCCTGGCGCTTCTGCCAGGTCTGTATGTGGGGTCCGAATGTGCTAAAGGCGCCTTATCGGCGCGACGATGCTCGGAATGAACCGTCGCCAGGCGCGGTGGTCCCCGCAATGGCGGGCCTGCCCGCAGGCGAAGGGGGCTGGTGTCCGGCGGTCCCGGATCACCGGGGCAGGTCGGTTGGTGGACGTTGGGACTCGAGCGTACCAGGGGCTGAAACGCTCGCGTCCGCAGACAGGCTGGTCGAATGGGAGTGTGCCCTTCGCCAGACCGTTTCGTAACGGGGATCGCCCCCGCGGGTCGCCGACAGACGGATTTCCCGTTGTGAAACCCCCGCGACCCGGTTCATGCCCTCGGAGGCACGGAGTGTTATGACTCGCATCAACACCAACGTTGAGTCCCTGATTGCCCGCCGCAACCTGAACGCCAACTACTCCGCGATGGACACGGCGCTCCAGCGGCTCAGCACCGGCCTGCGCATCAACACCGGCAAGGACGACCCGGCCGGCCTGATCGCCTCGGAGACGCTGCGCTCGCGCATGACCGCCATCACCCAGGCGATCGACAACGCCACCCGGGCGGACACCGTCGTGAACATCGCCGAGGGCGGCTTGCAGGAAATCAGCTCGCTGCTGCTGGAGATCGAAGGCCTCATCGATCGCACCGCGAACGAGGCCGGCCTCACCGAGGACGAGATTGCCGCCAATCAACTCCAGATTGACGCCATTCTCCAGTCCATCGACCGCCTGGCCAACGCCACCGCCTTCGGTGACAAGAAGCTGCTCAACGGCACGCTGGACTTCAACACCTCCGGGATCAACATCAACGAGCCCACTGGCGCCAGCGTCAGCCACCTGGAGAAGGTCAAGATCAACGCCGCCAAGATCCCCACCACCAGCGGCGCCTATCGTCAGGTCACCGTTAACGTGGTTACCGGGTCGGATTTCGCCTTCATCAGTGCGGCGGGCACCGGCACCGACGGAACCGGCGTCGCCGACGGCACGATCAGCAACACCCTGACGATTCAGGTCCGCGGCAAGCACGGTTCGGAAATCCTGTCGTTCGCCTCCGGCACCTCGCACGCCGAGATCGCCACGGCCATCAATGCCTCCAAGGACCTGACGGGCGTCTCCGCGGTGGTCTCCGGCGCGGGCACGGCGGCCTCGCCGTCCAACCTGATTATGTCCAGCACGGAGTATGGCTCCAACGCCTTCGTCTCCGTGGCGATCCTGGAGAACGCTGCCGCCTTCTCCATGCCCGGGGGCACCGACGTAATCGACTACGGCACGGACGGTACCATCACGGTCAACGGTACCAACGCCACCGTCAGCGGGCTTGACGTCTCGGTACGTTCGAACTCGCTCTCGGTCGACCTGGTACTCGACGCGTCGTTCGGCAGCACCAACGGCGGCTCCACCAGCTTTGAGATTACGGGTGGCGGCGCCCTGTTCTCCATCTCGCCCGACGTCGGCCTGGCGGGCATGGAGACCATCGGCATCCAGGAAGTCTCCACCGGGCAACTGGGACACAGCGGCGTCGGATACATCTCCTCCCTGGGCTCCGGTCTGACCAACAGCCTGGCGAGCAGAAACTACACGACGGCCCAGCGCATTGTCCGCGAGGCCATCAGCCAGGTGGCCAGCCTTCGCGGTCGCGTCGGCGCGTTCCAGAAGAATACCCTGTCCACGACGATCAACTCGCTCAGCGTGGCCCGCGAGAACGTCACGGCCGCCGAAAGCGCCATCCGCGACGCCGACTTCGCCTCCGAAACCTCGAACCTGACGCGGGCGCAGATCCTGGTGAACTCCTCGACGGCGGTCCTCCAGATCGCCAACACGAAACCGCAGAACGTCCTGGCCCTGCTGGGTGGTTAATGCTCAAGGCCCCGGCCGTCCTGCCCGGGACGACAGAAACCCAGGCGCAGAAGCAACGTTAAAAACCTGATCTTCCCCGAACCCCTCCCGCCCCGGGAGGGGTTCTTGTTTGGCGTGCTCTCCGCCAGACCGTTTGACGGGTGGGGAACGGCTCTCCCCGCGGCCGCGGCGCAGGCCGCTGGGACACCCACTCCGGGCACGATGCCAGCGCCACCCACTCGCGGCACAGAACTCAGCCGGGCAACCGGGCGGCGCAGGGCGTCCGCATCGCCTCACCCGGCCCGCCGCTCTTCTGGGGTGGCTCGTCAGGAGGACGACCGCGGCGCGCGCACCCGCCCCACCAGCGTCTGGGCGGCCGTCTTGATCCCCTTTACCGAAGAGGCCAGCGCCTCGCGGCTCGGGGCGTAATCCATGGCCGTGTCGTAGTGGATCTTCTCCGTTTGCACCAGCTCGCACAGCGAATGCGTGAAGGACCGCATCCCCTCCTCATGACACTGGTTGATGATCGCGGGCATGTCCTCGTCTTCTTCGTGGATGATCTTGTCTTTCACGATCGAGTTGTTGAGCAGCACCTCCGTGGCCGGAAACCGCGTTCCCTCCGCAATCCCCGGTAGCAGCTTCTGACACATGATGGCACTGAGGCTGTTGGCCAGGGAGGACCGGATGAACGCATGGTCCTGCCGCGGGAAGAACTCCAGAATGCGCGAGAACGTCTGCTGGGCGTCGCTGCAGTGGATCGACCCCAGCACCAGGTGCCCGGTCTCCGCCGATTGCAGGGCCGCCAGCATTGTGTCGCGGTCACGCATCTCGCCGATGAAGATGCAGTCCGGGTCCTGCCGCACCACGTAGCGCAACGCCTCCCCATACGTGGGAATGTCAATGCCGATCTCGCGCTGCGAGATGATCGACTTCTTCGGCCGGTACACGTACTCGACGGGGTCCTCAATCGTGATGATGTGCAGGGACCGATTCTGATTGACGTACTCCAACATGGCCGCCAGCGTGCTGCTCTTGCCGCTGCCGGTTACCCCGCTGACCAGAATGAGCCCCTCGAGGCTCTGCATGATGGTCTTGCGGTAGACTTCCGGCAGCGTCAGTTCCTCGAAGGTGGGGATTTCGCTCTGCACGCGACGGATGGCCGAGTGCATCTCGCACATGGAGCGGAAGATGTTGATGCGGAAACGGTCGGCGGAGGGGCCGCGGGCACTGAAGTCCAGGTCACCCCGCTCCTCGTACTCATGCCGCCGCGCGGGGGGCACCAGGTCCTCGATCATCGCCTCCACGTACGCGCTGTTGGGCAGGGGCGGCATGTCCACCTTGCGCAGGTGCCCCGCGATGCGATAGTACGGCGGATACCCCACCTTCAGGTGCAGGTCCGACGCCTTCATGTGGCTCATCGCATTCAGGAGCCTCTCCATCGCCTCCTTGGGCGGCTGCAACTTGGGTTGTTCGCTCACGGTGATCGTCCTCGTGCAGGTGGGTTTTGGCCCGTTCACCAGCCGATCGGGGCGCAGGCACCGTCCGGCGGGGCCACGCCCCGATGACCGACGACCATTGTACCGCGCCCATCGGGGAGTTGGCCAGCCGCCGGACGGCTCAGCGCCGCCACCAATCGACAGTCGTCAATCGACAGCCGTCAATCGACAATCGACAATCCCAGGGGCGGTGGATACCCCGTCCTCACCCCAGAAGTGCTACCAACGCCGTAATCAGCCCCGCCAGTGCCAGAGCCGTCACGCCGCCTACGAACCAGGCCAGTCGGCTCGTGCGTTCCCGAAGTGCCAGGGCGAGCCGTTGCTCGCGCTCGGCCGCGTGCGACTCCAGCTCCCGAATCGTCTCCGCCGCACGGGCAGTCGTCCCCCCCAACGTCCTCATGGCCTCGCCGAGGCGGTCCAGCGAAGCCGCCACCTGCTCGCCGGCTTGGCGGTTCAAGTCAAGCTGCCGCCCCACCGAGGCCATCGTTTCGCGCTGAGCGTCCGCCAGCCGGGGCCACTGGGCCAGATGCTCATCCAGGCGCTTGGACCGTGCCGCTTGCGTCTCCAAGAGCTGCGTGATTTGTGCCAGCGAGTCATTCTGGGCCGCAGTTGCCGTCGGCAGGTGCTCCAGGCTCTGCCCTAGCGATGCAAGGGTCCGTAGAGCCTCCGCACTCCGCTGATCCTGAGTCTGGACGTGGGTCTGGATCGACTCCACCAGCCGACTCACGCGCTCGTACCCCTCCTCGAGCCGCTCAAGAAGCCGCTCGCGGTTGGGCACCCGGTGGGTTGGGCAGAGTGCAGCCGGCGTTGCCGCCTCGACTGTCCCGAAGTCGCGCGCTTCTTGCGCCGCGCAGCCTATCAGCCCGGTGGCCGCGTCCACCTCGCCGGGGTGGTGCCCGTTGCCCCCCTTGCTTTCGCCGGAAAACCAGCGCCCGATCCTCGACCACAGCCGCTGCTGGCCCATCACCGTCACCCCGGAATCAGGGAAAGAATACCTGCTAGCGCCGCGCCGGGTTGCCCTGACTACCCCGCAGCCGTGGGAGTGGGCTCCCGGTTGATTATACCCTCCTCGATATCGGTCCGTGGGTTACAAACCGATGACCGTTCCTGCTGACGCGTCCTGCTGATTGACCACCGGGGTCTGCCCTGCCTACACTGGCAACGCGTGCGGACGAACGTGCGGCGTCCTCGGCGGTGAGCAGTTTCGAGCCCGGCCGAGCGGCGCCGGCGGCGGCTGATCCGCGGAACCGGAAGCCCGAGGAGATCGCACCCATGTCGCGGCGGGCTCGCCTGGAGCAGATGCTTCAGCAACAGCCTCAGGATCCGTTCCTGCACTACGCGCTGGCCGTGGAGTTGATGAAGGAAGGGGCGTTGGATGACGCTCTTGCCAGCTTGGCCCGGGTTCTGGAGTTGGACGAGAAGTACATTGCTGCTTACCAACTCAAGAGCCAGGCATTGCTGAAGCTCCGGCGCAAGGACGAAGCCCGCGCCGCGCTGTCGGCAGGCATCGCGGCCGCCCGCAGCGTCAACAACCACCATGCCGCGGACGACCTGCAACGGCACCTGGATGGGCTCGGTTGACGACGGGGACCACGACCGCTGGGAGGCTTGCCGCAGGCCCCCCTGTGGTCGAAGATCGGCGAAGACGCCGCCGCGGCAATGGAGCATTCAAGCTCGACCGACGGCGGGACAACCCTCAGGGCGGCGCGACGGAGAACACGCAGCTCATGGACGACGCCGAACTCGAACGCTTGCTTGCCGATCTCGAGTCGGACAGGACGGAGCGCAAGGAGTCCGCAACCGATGGCGAGAAGATCCGCCAGGCGGTGTGCGCCTTTGCGAATGACCTGCCCGACCACCGACAACCAGGGATCATCTTCATCGGCGCCGACGATCGTGGTGCGTGCGTCAACCTGTCTATCACGGATCGCTTGTTGCGCACTCTCGCCGACATGCGTTCGGACGGGAACATCGTGCCGATCCCGACGATGCTCGTACAGAAGCGAACGATCCGCGGGTGCGAACTGGCGGTAATCATCGTGCAACCGTCGGACGCGCCGCCCGTGCGTTTCAAGGGCACCACGTGGATTCGCGTCGGCCCGCGGCGTGCGATTGCCTCCGCGGACGAGGAACGTCGCCTGGCCGAGAAGCGCCGAGCAAGAGATCTCCTTCTCGACCTGCACCCGGTGCACTCGGCGACCCTGGACGATCTCGACACCAACGTTTTCCAGCGAGAGTACCTGCCGGCCACGCTAGCGCCTGCGGTGCTGGCACAAAACGATCGCTCGCTTGAGCATCAACTGCTGGCCACGCGGTTCACTACGACCGATGCTCCACCCTGTCCGACAGTGCTGGGCCTGCTGGTCGTCGGGAAGTCGCCGAGCGACTTCATTCCCGGCGCGTACATCCAGTTTCTGCGCCTGGACGGCACCGAGCTGACGGATCCGATCAAGTCGCAGACCTCCATTCACGGTCCTCTTGCCGAGTTGCTTACCCGCACGGATGGGCTGCTGAAGGCAAACATCTCTGCGGCAACCGACATCGCCTCGAAGTCGGTGGAGGTCCGCACGCCTGACTACCCGATCGTCTCCCTTCAGCAGATGGTGCGCAATGCCGTCATGCATCGCAGCTACGAAACGAGTAACGCCCCGGTACGCATCACCTGGTTCAGTGATCGGGTCGAGGTGCACAACCCGGGCGGTCCCTTCGGACAAGTCACCCGCGCAAACTTCGGTGCGCCGGGTATAACCGACTATCGCAATCCGCACTTGGCCGAAGCCCTGCGGAACCTGGGGTACGTGCAGCGCTTCGGTGTCGGTATCGCCTACGCCCGCCGCGAGATGGAGAAGAACGACAATCCCCCGCCGGAGTTCATCGTTGAGGACGCCTACGTCAGCGTGATACTGAGGAGACGCCGATGAGCACCCCGGTCATTGCGTTCTTCAACAACAAAGGTAGCGTGGGGAAGACCTCGCTGGTGTACCATCTTTCGTGGATGTATGCGGACCGGGGGCTGCGCGTGCTGACCGCCGATCTCGACCCACAGGGCAATCTCACGTCTGCGTTTCTCGATGACGACCGCCTGGACACTCTCTTCACGCGGGAGCGGCGTCCGGAGACGATCTTCGGCTGTCTGCAACCGCTCAAGAGGGGCATCGGCGACGTAGCTCTTCCGAAACTGGAGCAGATCAACGACCGGCTGGCACTCATCGTAGGCGACATGGCCCTCTCCACCTTCGAAGACCAGCTCTCGGAGGCTTGGCCGAAGTGCATGGACCGCGATGAACGCGCTTTCCGCGTCACGTCGGCATTCTGGCGCATTCTGCAAGATGGTGCCCAAGACCACCAGGCGGACATGGTGTTGATCGACCTGGGCCCCAATCTCGGCGCGATTAATCGCGCCGCCTTGATCGCTTGCAACTTCGTCGTGATTCCGCTCGGCCCTGATCTGTTCTCCTTGCAGGGTCTGCGCAATCTTGGCCCCGCCTTGCGCACCTGGCGCGGGGAGTGGCAGGAACGCATGCAGAAGAACCCGGCCGCGGATCTCTCACTTCCCCCCGGCTCCATCCAACCCGTCGGGTACCTGGTCCTGCGGCATTCCATCCGCCTGGATCGACCAGTGGCAGCGTTTAACCGCTGGATTGCTCGCATACCTGAGGTGTATCAGGAGTGCGTACTCGACCATCCGGGTGAGGCGGCTTCATCGGTAGAAACCGATCCGAACTGCATCACGAGACTCAAAGACTACCGCAGCCTGATGCCCCTGGCGCAGGAGGCACGCAAGCCGATGTTCTTTCTCAAACCGGCTGACGGCGCTCTTGGGGCGCACGGCAACGCCGTGAAGAGTGCGTACAGTGACTTCCTCACCGTGGCACGCACCATTGCCGAGCGTACCCACATCAAGACACCGTGAACGCTGCGTCGTCACGTGCCGCCTTGCTGCCATAGGCGCAGCAGCTCGCCCGGCGTGTACACGAGATGATCGGGGTGGGCCGCACGCAGGACCGACTCTTCGCGCAGGCCCCAGGTGCAGGCGACCGGGATCATCCCCGCACGCCGGCCGGTCTCGATGTCGGTGTCGGAGTCGCCCACGAAGTACACTTCGTGCGGGGGGCGTTTCATCATCTGGGCAATGACCAGGGCCCGCGCCGGGTCGGGCTTCAGCGGGCGGTCGGCGCGCTCACCTTCGATATGTATAAAGCGCCAACGCTTCAACAAGGCGGCACAGATGCTCTGCGTGAACTCGTCCGGCTTGTTCGACAGCACGGCCAGCGGCACCCCCCGCCGCGTCAGTTCGTCGAGCACCGGCTCCAACCCGGAATACAGAGTCGTATGGTCAAGACAGTGCGCATGGTAGTGACCGCGGAAACCCGCGAGCAAGGCCAATACCAGGCGGTCGCGTTCGGCGGGAGCCACAGCGGGGTCGCTGACCTGGCGTAGTGACTCGGTAATCCCGCCGCCGACCGCCAGCCGGACCTGCTCCGGCGTCACGGGCGGCCGACCCGCCTGGGCCAGTGCGAAGTTCACCGACGCCGCGATGTCCGCGAGCGTGTCGCAGAGCGTGCCGTCCAAGTCGAAGATCGCGCCGCGTGGCCTGTCCTGCATGGTCGTTCCGCCTGGAGGGCGAGCCCCGTCAACCTCGTCCCGGCGGTTCGACCACGGTCACGCCGGACAGCAACGCTCCGCCCGTCGTTGCGCCGCCAATCACGCGCGGGGCGCGGCCGGTCTTCCGCTCAAAGGCGGTCAGCGCGGCACGCAGGGCCGCCTGGGCACGCTCGGTCGTCCGCAGCAGTACGACCACCACGCCTCCGCAGCCGTGGCCGGAAATGCGGGCCCCGTAGATGTCGGCATTCTCGCCATACTGGCGCAGGAGTGTTACGAGCCGGTCGGTCGTCACCGACCCCAGCCCACAGCGCTGCCCGTAGCTCCAGTGCGAGCCGTACAAGACTTCGCCGGCCTGGGCCAGCGCGGCCGGGTCGTCCAGTCGAATCGCCCGCCGCAGACACTCGACAAACTGGTGGGCCCGGGCGTTCTCATAGATGTGGTGTTCCGTGCGTGAGCGCACCTTGTAGATGACATCGGGTTCCACCCGCGTCAGGCCGTCGTCCGTTTCGCCGAAGCGCTCAAGGAACTCCCGGCCCGGCAGCTTCGTCGGCAGGCGGTTGCGGTAGTGTTCGATATAGTCGTTGATGGACACCCGGGCGAGACAATGGTCGCTGGCGGGCCTGCGCCCGCCGCCGTGAGCGAGGATGCGTCCGATGAGGTGAGCGCCCATGCAGGCAGCCGTCCGCACGCGGCGCTGTTTCAACTCGACGTCCGCCGCCGCGCTCCCCGTATCCAGGCCGACCAGCAGCACGTCATCGGGCAGGTGCGTGGTGCCCGCGACCTGCGGAGGCCGACAGCGAAACTGCATGAGCGTCGCCGGCTCTCCGACAAGCGCCGTGAACGCTTCCGCGGGCCCGCCGACGCGCCGCAGCCATGCGCGCTCCACGCGTTCGGCCACCGCGGCGGCCGTCATGGGGTCGGGTCGGCGCCCAAAGGCGCCGGCGACTGCGGTCGTCACGGCCGCCGCCATCGCCCCCGGTGCCCCGACGTCGCTCAGACCCTCCAACTCGGAACCGACCGCAAGCGTCAGCCCGCGATCCAGATGTTCAGTAACCCGCGCCCGCACCAGCTCGATGAGCGTGCCCAGCACACAGCACACCGTGTTCCCGCCGTCGGCAGGCAGGAGCGTACCCGCGCGCTCGGCCTCGAGCGGCACCCCCTCCGCCTGATACAAGGCGCTGAGCGGCCAGCAGTGCGTCGCGCGCGCAGCGCCGCCTCCGGCAGGGGCACCTACCAGGCGCAGTTGCCCGTCGTCGCGGCGCTCAGTCGCGACGCAGACGCACCCGCCGGCCGGCATGGTCAGGACCAACCCGCCGGTGTACTCGGCGCTGCCGCCCAGAATCTCCAGTCGGCCGGGGGCACACGCCACCGCGGCCGCGCGTTGACGCGGGAGCCGAGCCAGCGTCTCAGCCACCACTCCGACGGCCGTCTCGCCCGGCGCCGTCGCGCCGCGCGCGGAGGACACCGTGGGCGCACACGCCGGCGCCGCCGTTTCCAGCGTGGCCCCCCGCATCGCCATGGTGTCCTGGTTCGCCGCCATTCGCCTGCCCTGTCCCGCGGGGGTCAGCACACTTCCTTCAACACGGATTCGTCAACGAGAATCGGCGTCTTGGTACCGGCACTGAGGGCGATGGCGTCGGACGGCCGCGCGTCCACCTCGATCAACTCCCCATTGCGCCGGATGAGCAGACGGGCGAAGAAGGTCTGGTCCCGCAACTCGTTGATGATAATCTGCTCCAGTTTCCCGTCCAGGTGCTCGATGACGCTCATCATCAGGTCGTGCGTCATGGGCCGCGGCACGGGCACGCTCTTTGTCCGCCGATCGATCGCGTAGGCCTCGCTCAGCCCGATCAGGATGGGAAACGCCCGGTCTCCATCAACCTCGTGCAGGATGATCATCGACGCCTTCTCTTCGGGCGCATCGACGATGACGATCCGCGCCAACTGCATGGGCACCAACATACCAGTATCTCGCCGGGCACGCGCCGACCGCTCCGGCGCGCGCCGCTCTACCTTCCTTTCCCCTGCCGACGGCGCACCGATCCGCGCCGCATCCGGACATTATAGACGAACCGGTGCCCCCCGACACCGTCCCCCTTCGTCAACACGCTCCTGCGTGAGTCCCCTCGGTCAGCCGGCAGCGCCGAGCATGCTCCGCAACTTCCGCAGTTCGTCGGCCTCCATGCTCGTGCTGTGCTCGCCGGTGGGGAAGTCCCCGTCCTGAACGTCCTGGGCGTAGATGCGGAACGCATCCAGCAACACGTCATGCAGGTGGGCGTACTGCTTGACGGACCGCGGCGGGTGCCCCCCGCCGTAGCCCAACATGTCGTGCAGGACCACCACGTGCCCGTCGCAGGCCGGTCCCGCCACACAGCCGATGACGGGCAACTCCGTCGACGAAGCGACGATTCCCGCTACCTCCGTCGGGACAGCCTCAAGCAGTAGGGCTACCGCCCCCGCCGACTCCATGATCTTGGCGTCCTCGATGATGCGGAGGGCATCCTCGGCGGAGCGACCCTGGACTCTGTACCCCCCCACGGTCTGAATCGACTGTGGCTTCAATCCAAGGTGGGCCATGACGGGAATGGTCGCGGCCGACATGGCCTCGACCGTGCGAGCAAGCCTGCGGTCCACCTCCACCTTGACGCAATCGCACCCTGCCTCAGCCATGAATCGCCCGGCGCTGCGAATGGCCGTCTCCGGCGAAACCTGATAGCTCAGGTAGGGCATGTCGCCAACCAGGTAGGCCGAGGGTGCCCCGCGCCGCACGGCCGAGGCGACCGTCACCAAGTGGTCCAGCGTCACCGGGAGCGTGCTCGAATGCCCCAGGATCACCTCACCATAGGTGTCGCCCACCAGCAGGGAGTCCACGCGCGCCTCCTCCATGATTTGCGCGGTCAGGTAGTCGTAGCAGGTCAGCATGGTGATCTTCTGACCTTCGCGTTTCTTCGCCTGAAGCGTGCGGATGGTGACTTTGCCGCGGGTGGTTTCCATCGCGCGCAGCATACGTCCGGCGCCCAGCCTTGACAAGCGACGGGAGCAAACGGGCCGCGGGATTGGCGATTGGTGATTGTCGACTGTCGAATGTCGGATGCCGGCGGCGGCAATGCGCCGCAGCGGTGGCCCAGACGTGGGCCCGCGACCGGAGGCGGGGCACCGGCGGTTGACCCCCGCGGGAGCCGCCGGTAGAGTGGTTTCTCGCGCTGTGCCGCCGGTCGCATGTCTCCGGTTGGTTGCGCGGCGCGCGGGGTTTTCGCCTGCGCGGGAGGTGCTGCGATGGCTGCCCGATTTGTGCCGGTACCGAACCCTCCCGCTTGCCCACTGGCAGCCGGTGAACCCGGGTTCGACGATCTGGCCGACGACGTCTGGTCGATGATGAATGAATGGGCGCAGCAGCACTTCTTCCACGCCCATACCCCCAAGGCCTGGCAGCCTCGTCTGAACCTGTACGAAATGGCGGATCGCTATCTGGTCTGCGTTGAGCTGGCCGGCGTGCAGTGCAGCGACATCGACGTGCGTGTGGACGACGGGGTGCTGCATGTGCGCGGCGTTCGCCCGCGCCCCACGCCGCCCCAGGAAGACAAGTCGGTCAGCGTCCACGTGATGGAGATCGACTCCGGGCGGTTCCGCCGGCGGTTGTCAGTGCCGGCGGACGTGGACCTTACCGGGATCACGGCCCGGTATCATCAAGGGTATCTGTGGATCACGTTGCCGCGGGCGAGCGGCCCGCGCGCTGCCGAGCCATGAACCAGGACGAGAAGCCCAAACCATCTCTGCCGATTCCCACTGCGGAAGGCGAGGGCGAGCAGACGCCCATCGCGGTGGCGACCGGGGCAGGCCGGCCGGAACCGGAAAGTGACCTTCCCGACATACCGGCCAGCCTGCCGTTGTTGCCCGTCCGCGACGCCGTGGCGTATCCCAGTATCGTGCTGCCCATCAGCGTCGGACGCACGCGGTCGAAGCGTGTGCTCGATCTGGCGCTGGCCGGCTCCCGCATGATCGGCGTGGTGACGCAGCGCTCCGCGCAGGTCGAGGAGCCGCGCCTCGGCGACCTGTTCCGGGTGGGCACCGCGTGCGTCATCGTCAAGATGTTCAAGACGCCGGAAGGCACCGACGCGCTCATCCTCCACGGGGTTTGCCGGGTGGGCATCGTCGGACTCGTCAAGGAGGACGAGTACCTGGAGGCGACCGTCCAGCCGCTTTTCGATTCGCGCGAGGTGACCACGGAGATCGAGGCCCTGATGCACAGCGTGCGCACCGCGGCCGAGCGGATGATCGAGCTGTCCCCTCAGATTCCCGACGAAGCCCGGCTGGTGCTGCGCGGGGTGGAGACGCCCGGGGCGCTGGCGGACTTCCTGGCCGCCAATCTCCCGCTCGATACCGCCCGCAAGCAGGAACTACTCGAAACGCTGGACGTCACCACCCGCCTGCGCCAGGTGCACGCCGCCCTGGCCAATCACCTCGAGGTGCTCGAACTCTCCCACAAGATTCAGGACCAGGTGCGCCACCAGATCGACGACAGCCAGCGGGAGTACTACCTGCGCGAGCAGATGAAGGTCATCCAGAAGGAGCTGGGCGACAAGGACGCCCGCACGGAGACCGTCGACCGCCTGCGCACGCGCCTGGAGGCCGCCAAGCTCCCCGAACCCGCCCGCGTCGAGGCCCGGCGCGAACTCGAACGCCTGGAGAACATCCCGCCCGCCTCGCCCGAATACAGCATGACGCTGGACTATCTGGAGTGGATGGCCGATCTGCCGTGGTCCGCCACCACCGAGGACAACCTCGACCTCGTTCGGGCGCGGCGCATTCTGGACGACGACCATTACGGCCTGGAGGAGGTCAAGGACCGCATCATCCAGTTTCTGGCGGTGCGGCGGTTGAAACCCGACAGTCGCGGGCCCATCCTGTGTTTCGCGGGTCCGCCCGGCGTCGGCAAGACGTCCCTCGGGCAGAGCATCGCCCGTGCCCTGGAGCGCAAGTTCGTGCGTATCTCGCTGGGCGGCATCCGCGACGAGGCGACCATCCGCGGGCATCGCCGCACCTACATCGGCTCCCTGCCGGGCAACATCATCCGCGAGCTGCGCAAGGCCGGCAGCCGCAACCCGCTCTTCATGCTCGACGAGGTGGACAAGATCGGGCAGGACGTGCGCGGCGACCCCATGGCCGCCCTGCTCGAAGTCCTTGACCCCGCCCAGAACTCCACCTTTGTCGATCATTACCTCAACGTGGCTTTCGACCTGTCCAGCGTGCTGTTCATCGGCACGGCCAACTACCTCGGCGCCATCGAGCCCGCCCTGCGCGACCGCATGGAGGTCATCGAACTGAGCGGCTACACGCAGCGGGAGAAGCTGCACATCGCCCGGCGGCACCTGTTGCCGCGGCAACTGAGTGAGAACGGTCTGCGGCCGGAACAGCTTGAGTTGTCCGATGACGTGATCGAGGCCGTCGTCGCCGGCTGGACCCGGGAGGCCGGCGTCCGCAACCTCGAACGCCAGCTCGCCACCCTCTGCCGCCTGCGCGCGACGGAACTCGTGCGCGGCGATCAGGCGCTCGCGCCCATCACCGTCGAGCGGCTTCCCCCGCTGTTGGGCCCGGCGAAGTTCGAGTCGGAGATCGCCGCTCGGCAAGCGGTGCCCGGCGTGGTCACGGGGCTGGCGTTCACGCCCACCGGCGGGGAGATTCTCTTCATCGAGGCGAGCGTCATGCCCGGCACCGGGCAGCTCAAGCTCACCGGTCAACTCGGCGACGTGATGCGGGAATCGGCCCTGGCCGCGCATTCGCTCATCCGCAGCCGGTCGAAACTGTGGCACCTGCCGGCCGACTTCTTCCGGCTTCAGGACCTGCACGTGCACGTGCCGGCCGGTGCGACTCCGAAAGACGGACCTTCGGCCGGACTCGCCATGCTCACGGCCATGATGTCCATCCTGACTCAGCACGGCGTCGACCCCGCCACGGGCATGACGGGGGAGATTACGCTCAGTGGGCGGGTGCTGCCCATCGGCGGCGTGCGTGAGAAAGTGCTGGCCGCCCACCGCGCCGGCCTGCGCCGCGTGATTCTCCCGTACCGCAACCAGCCTGATCTCCAGAAGGTCCCCGAGGAAGTGGCGGCCGAGCTGAAGTTCGTCTTCGTCCGCACCATCGACGAAGTGTTGGACCTCGTCCTTCCCGACGCCCGGAAGCGCCCGCACCGACAGGGTACGTCCCGGGCAGCGCAACCGCGCGCAACCGCGCGCAGGAAGCCCACCGCCCGCACGAAGAAACCGAGAACCAGGCGATAACGCTCGCGGTAGTGCTCCACCCTGTCTCGTCGATGAGTACCGCCGCGCGATGCAGGCCTGCGCGAGTGTAAGCATGCCCTCCGGGCCCGAGTGGAAACGACGGCCCCATCCGAGCCCGAGCGGGGAATGGCGATGAGCAAACGAAGGTGGGGCACGCGCGGCTGGACCCAGCTTGGGTGGAGTCATCAAGTGCAACCGCATTTGCCCCTCGCTTCCGCTTGGGCTCCGTCGTAGCGGTGCCGACGCGCACACGGTGACTCACCGGAGGCGCAGCCAGAGAGCCTTCAAGTACGCCGATTCGGGACAGCGCGGGGAGACGGGGTGGTCGGCAGCAGCGCCGGCGGAATCAAGAAGCTGGGCCTCACGGTCGGCCTGGCGCAGGGCGGCCAGCACCAGCCGCGTGAATTCCTCGCGCGCCAGCGCGCCACTGCACGAGCAAGTCAGCAGCAGCCCGCCCGGGCGCACCAGGCCGGCCGCCAGCCGATTGAGATCGGCGTACTTGCGATCTCCCCCACCGGTGTCGTTGCGGCCGAAGATGAGCTTCGGCGGATCGAGCACGACCGCGTCAAACTGGCGGCGGTTCATCTGCATTTGCCGCATGTAGATGAAGGCATCGGCCTGCACGGTGTCGACGCGGACCTGATTCAGGTTCGCGTTGCGCCGGGCGAGTTCGACGGCTTCTTCGTCCAGGTCCACGCAGGTGGCGGCGCGGGCCTTGCCCAGCACCTTCGCGTACAGCCCGAAGCCGCCGGAGTAGCTGCACAGGTCGAGGACCTCCGCGTCGTTGACCATACCGGCGAAGCGCCGCCGGTTGTCCCGCTGGTCGCAGAAAAAGCCCGTCTTATGTCCCACGTCGAACTGCACGCGGAAGCGCACGCCGTGCTCGGTGATGTTGACGGTCGCGGGTAGCTGCGGTGACTGCGAGCCCGGCGTGCGGAACGCCTCCTGTTCCTGCACGCGGTCATCGACGTGCACGCGGTGATGCTGCGTCCCAACCAGCTCGTGCAACACGGGGAGCAGCTCGTCGAGGCGGCGCCACATGCCGAGGCTGAATACCTCGAGCGAGAGCACGTCAGCAAAGCGATCGACCACGAGGCCGCTCAGGTCGTCGCCTTCCGCGTGGACCAGCCGATACGCGTCGGTAACCGCGGGCAGGCCCAGCAACCGCGTGCGCAGGTCCACCGCGCGGGCAAGCGTCTCCCGCCAGAAGGCGGCGTCAATCGGCTGGGGCGAGAAGTTCAGCATGCGCAGCGTCAGGGCGGAGCGCGGGTTGTACAGTCCATGGCCGAACAGTTGGCCGTGCTTGTCGTATACGGTCACGCAATCGCCCGGCTGGGCATCGGGCGAAGCGACCTGCATCATCTTCTGGTAGATGAAGGTGTGGAAGGCCGCGGAGCGCAGCTCAACCCAGGGCGTGGCGCGGGGGGCAGCGGCAGCGGGTCCGGCGGTATCCGACATGGGCGGGAGTATACCGTCGGCTGAGTAGCTGCACACAAACGGGAGACCGATGGGTACGCCCGGGTGGCATGGCCAAGCGCAGCGCCGCCATGCCCTTACTCCGACGAGCGACTGCCACGGCAGCATGCCGGCGCCTTCGGCTTGAGCATGCCACCCGGCGGTCATGGCACCCAGCGGGTATCCCATTGGCGTGGCCGGGCGGGCGGGACGTTGACAGGCTGCCGGCGGGGTCTATGGTACGCCACCCTATGTCGCCTACTCGATCACCCAGCCAGTTGCGGCGGAACCTGTGCGCCTGCGTCGGCGACGGCACGGCGTGCAGCGTCATGATGGGGACGGGCGAGACGTACCTGCCGGCGTTCGTGCTGGCGGTGGGGCTGGGGGAGATCCTGGCCGGGCTGGCGAGCACGCTGCCGCTGCTGGCCGGTGCGGTGCTGCAATTGGCTTCGCCGTTCCTGGTGCGGCGTCTGCGGTCGCACAAGCGCTGGGTGGTGCTGAGCG
Source organism: Planctomycetota bacterium (assembly GCA_029558835.1). Lineage (GTDB taxonomy): Bacteria > Planctomycetota > Phycisphaerae > UBA1845 > UBA1845 > JAKQDH01. The sequence goes on from JAKQDH010000154.1 coordinate 27,196, forward strand.
CAACGATTCAGGCGGTGAACTTTCTGCCGCTGATGTGGGCGGCGTGGCGGGGAAGCATCTCGGGACCGGGGGTGTTGCTGCTGGCGACGGTGTACTGGGCGGCCGGCATGGGTACGACGCCGGCGTGGAACACCTGGATCGGACGGCTGGTGCCGCAACGTCTGCGGGCGCGGTTCTTCGCGCGGCGGACGCGGACGACGCAGATCGCGATGCTGGCGGCAGTGCTCGGCGCGGGCGGGCTGCTGAACGTGATGGACGCGCGCGGGCAGGCACTGCACGGATTCGGGCTGGTGTTTCTGGCAGCGGCCGTGTTTCGACTGGTGTCGGTGACGTTCCTGAGCATGCATACGGAGCCGGCGGCCGGGGCCGGGGTCGCCCGGAGCGTCTCGCCGCGGGTGTTGCTCGAACAGCCGCGCCATGCCGGCGTGCGGTTGCTGGTGTACATGCTGGCCGTGCAGATGATGGCGCAGATGGCGGCGCCGTATTTCACGTCATACATGGTGGGGGAGTTGCGGCTGGCGTACGTCCATTACACGCTGCTGCTGGCCGCGTTTTACGTCGCCAAGATCATGATGCTGCCGGCTTTGGGGCGGCTGGCGCGGCGGTTCGGGACGCGGCGGCTGTTGTGGCTGGGGGGGTGGGGGATCGTCCCGATGGCGGGGTTATGGGCGGTGTCGAGCGCGGTGCCGTACCTGGTGGGCGTGCAGTTGCTGGGCGGGGTGGCGTGGGCGGCGTATGAACTGGCGACGTTCCTGATGCTGTTTGAGACGATCGCCGAGGAAGAGCGCACCAGCATGCTGACGATCTACAACGTCGGGCATGCGTTGGCCACGGTTACCGGGTCGGCGGCCGGCGCGGTGCTGCTGCATCTGGCCGGGGAGGACCGGGCGGCGTATCTGCTGCTGTTTCTGCTATCGACGGGTGGGCGGCTGCTCATTCTGCCGCTGCTGTGGCGGGTGGTAGAGGTGCCGGCCGTGGCGGTGCCGATCGGCATTCGCGCGGTGAGCGACCGGTTGGTGGAGGGCCCCGTGGACGTGCCGATCCTGGCGAGCATTCCGCACGCGCCCGCGGAGCAGCCGGCCCGGCCGGCGACGCCGGGAACGGAACGCACGGGGAACACCGGCGGCACGACGCCGGGAACGCAGTCGGGGGCGTAACCGCGCGGTGGCCGTACTTGACCGCGCCGCACCGACGCCTGAGTATGCCCGGCGATGCGGCACCCTCAAGCTTACCCGTACGTGAGGCGGTCAGCGCCGCAGGCGCAAGCCTGCGGACACGGACGACCACTGACGCAGCGCGGGTCTTCGGCGTCGTGCCGTTGCACAGGCATGAGAGCAGCCACATGCTTGCCCCGGCGGCGCATGCCTGCCCACGACAGGGGTCCCCGGAAGGCATGGTACCTCCACGCGCCCTCCATGGCGTCGCTGAATAGCTCCCCACGAGTGGGACACTGTGAGGGTGGCATGCCCAAGCCGAAGGCGCCGGCATGCTGCTACAGGTGGGACCGTCGGGCACGTGACACAGCATGGCGGCGCTCCGTTTGGCCATGCCACCCCACACGGTCGGTCGGTTTCCCCTGTCGGTGGAGCTGTCTCGCGGCGATCTGGGCAGCAACGGTCGTGCTGTTTGCCGCCGCGGCAGGCGGCTGCGCGCGGGAGGACGAGCCGAGCACGACGGTGTTGCGGGTGGCCAACTGGACCGGGCCGGACGTCGAGCCGGGCCTGGTGCGGCTCGAGCGCCAGTTCCGGCAGGAGTTCGAGGCGGCGCATCCCGGCGTCCGCTTGCAGATGGAGCAGATTCCCGGTTACGGGCAATACACGCCGAAGCTGCTGATGATGCACGTGGCCGGCTGCATGCCCGACGTGATCCACCTGGATGCCTCGGCGGCGGCGGTGTTCATCGACAACGGCGTGCTGCGGGACCTGACGCCGCTCATCGAGAGCGACCCGCAATTCGATCTTACTCAGTACTTCGAGCCGGTGGTCGAAGTGGCCCGGCGGGGTTCATCTCTGTATGCCATCCCGCTGGACTTCACGCCGATGATGATGTTCTACAACAAGAGGCTGTTTGACGAGGCCCACGTTGCGTATCCGCAGGCGGGGTGGACGTGGGACGAGTTTCTTCAGAAGGCGAAGGCGTTGACGGTCCGGCCGGCGGGTGCGGCGCGGCCGACGCAGTACGGTTTCTACTTCGAGAACTGGATGCCGCTGTGGGTGCTGTGGCTGTGGACCAACGGGGCGGACGTGCTGGACCCGGACGGCCGGCGGGCGAGCGGGTACTTTGACGGCCCGCAGTCGGTGGAGGCCGTCGAGTTCATCGTGGAACTGATGACGAAACACCGAGTGGCGCCGGACCTGCGCGACAGCGCGATTGCCGGCACGGACCTGTTCCGCAGCGGGCGGGCGGCCATGGACCTCAAGGGGCATTGGATGTTGCTCGATTACCGCGCGGACGGGCTGGACGTGGGCGTGGTGCCGCTGCCGGTGCGGGGGCGGGAGGAAGCGGCTGAGCGGGAGCGGGCGACGGTCGTGTATGCGGCCGGTCTGGCGGTCACTGCGGCGTCGCGGCAGTCGCAGTTGGCGTGGGAGTATGTTAAGTTTATGACGAGTCGTGACGTGCAGGTGCGGCGGGTGGCCTCGGGTCTGGCGATTTCCGGCAATAAGCTCGCCGCGGCGCAGTTCGCGGGCACGCCGATTGAGGATGCGTTTTTGGCGGAGGTGGCGTATGCCCGGCCGCCGTGGGGGGCGCGGGTCGAGCGCTATCCGTTTCTGGAGGAGCTGGGACGGGAGATGATGGAGGACCTGCTGCACGCGCGGGGGACGCTGTCGGTTGCCGAGGCGCTGCGGCGGACAGTGCGGCTGATGGACGCGGCGCTGGCTGAGCCATGAAGAGCGTGGAGAGGCCATCCTGGCGGGGATATCTGTTTGTCGCGCCGGCTACCGTGTATCTGGCGGTGTTCGCGCTGCTGCCGCTGGGGGTAGCGGGGTATCTGGCGCTGCATCGCTGGCACCTGCTCAAGCCGGAGCATCCTTTCGTCGGGGGGGGGAACTTTACGGCCTTGTGGACCGATCCGTTCTTCCGGCAGGCGGTAAGCAACACGCTGCTCTATGTAGTATTGAGCGTCCCGCTGGGCGTGGTGACGGCGCTGGGGGTGGCGGTGCTGGTGGCGCAGCCGTTACGCGGCATGGGCCTGTTCCGCACGTTGTTCTACATTCCGGCGGTCAGCTCGCAGGTGGCGCTGTCGATGGTGTGGATCTGGATCCTGCTGCCGGAGGTGGGGTTGCTGAACGGTTGCGTCAAGTGGCTCGGTGGCGCGGGGACAACGAACTTTCTCGGGGAACCGGGCTGGGCGTTGCTGGCGCTGGTGGCGATGAGTCTGTGGATCGGGTTGGGGCCGCGGATGATCATCTTCCTGGCCGGTATACAGAGTATACCGGGGTCGCTGTTTGAGGCGGCCGCTCTGGACGGCTGCAACGCCTGGCGCCGGTTTCTGCACATCACGCTGCCGCTGCTCGCCCCGACGATGCTGTTCGTCGTGGTGACGACGACGATCGCGGCGTTCCAGTTGTTCACGCCGGTGTACGTGATGACGCGCGGCGGACCCCGCCGGAGCACCGACGTGCTGCTCTACCACATATACCAGGAGGCGTGGCAGAAGCTGGAACTGGGCATGGCGAGTGCCCAGTCCTACGTCCTGTTTGCCATGATTCTCGTGGTGGCACTGGTGCAGTTCCGGCTGTTGCGCCGGGGCTGGACGGGAGTATCAATGAACTGATGACCGGCAACATGCCAACCCGAGCTCGCGCGTCCCCTGCAGCTTCGCGCGTGCTGCGCGCGCTGCGGACGGTGGTTGTGTACGCATTGCTGCTGCTGATCGCGCTGAGCACCGCCCTGCCGCTCGTGTGGATGGTATGCACGTCCCTCCATCCGCCGCACGCTCAGCTTCCGACGATGCGGACGTTGTTCGCACCGGACGGGTGGCACTGGGACAACTACAGTTATGTGTTCACGTTTGCCGAGCTGCCGATCTGGCGTTTTGCGGTCAACAGCGTTCTGGTGACGGCCGGCGTCGTATTGCTGCAACTGACGCTGTGTTCGCTGGCGGCTTACGGCTTTGCGCGGCTGCAGTTCCGGGGACGCGACGCGCTGTTTGTCGTGTTTCTGCTGACGATGATGGTGCCGGCGCAGGTGCTGATCGTGCCGCTGTTTGCCCTGGTGCGGCACTTGGGCTGGCTGGACACGTATGGGGGGCTGATCGTCCCCTATCCGTACCTGAGCACCGCGTTCGGGACGTTCCTGCTGCGGCAGTTCTTCGTCGGGATTCCCACCAGCCTGGACGATGCCGCCCGGCTGGACGGCTGCTCGGACCTGCGCATCTTCTGGCACGTGATCCTGCCGGCGGCCAAGCCGGCGCTGGCGACGCTCGCGGCGTTTGCGTTCATCTGGACGTGGACGGATTTTTACTGGCCGATGCTGGCGACCAGCTCGACGACCATGCGCACGTTGGAGGTGGGCTTAAGCGTGTTCAAGGACGCGTACCACGGCACGCGCTGGCCGTTGCAGATGGCGGCGGCCGTCATCGTGCTGGCGCCGGTGCTGCTTTTCTTCTTAGTGATGCAACGCTTCTTCGTGAAGGGCGTGGTGCTCAGCGGGTTGAAAGGGTGACAGCGGCGCGGCGGCGGCGGACCGTGCCGAAACATGCTGGAATGAGAGAGCCGCCGGTGAAGAGCGAATGGCGAAGAGCGAATGAAGAGGGCCCCTGCGCGGAAAGAGCATGGCGGCGCTGCGCTTGGCCATGCCACCCCGCTGCAGCCATCGCCCTCCCCAGGGGGCGGGGCCATGGGCATGTTGCGTGGCAGGAGTATGTAGATGTCGGTCATGCATGGTCTGGCGGGGTTGCCGCGGCTGCGGGCGTATCAGAGCAAGCGCGTGAGCAGCTTTGATTCAACGGGCGGGAACCGCGACTGGGTGGACATTGACGGCGGACAGACGAGGACCATCGCCGAGCTGCGCGGCCCCGGCTGCATCCGCCACATCTGGATGACGATGTGGTTCGCCGATGAAAGCTACTACCGCCAAGTCGTGCTGCGCTTCTTCTGGGACGGCGGCGCGGAGCCCAGCATCGAGTGTCCGATCGGCGATTTCTTCGGCCTGGGGCACGCGCGGCGCAAGAACTTCGTGACGGCCGTCCTGCAGATGAGCCCGCAGGACGGGCGGGCGTTCAACTGCTATTGGCCGATGCCGTTTCGCACGGGAGCCCGCGTGGAGGTGGAGAACCCCGGCCAGCAGAAGTTCCCCTTGTACTTCTACTTCGACTATGAACAGTACGACTCGCCGCAGCCGCTGGAGGGCATGGGTTATCTGCATGCGCAGTGGCGGCGCGAGAACCCCACCACGGGTTGGGGCGACGAGCATGCCCACCTGCTCAGGAGCAACCCCGAGCAATGGCGGGAGACCATGTTCCACGGCGGCGATCCGCGCAGCCTGAACATAAGCGGCAAGGACAACTATGTAATCCTCGCGGCCGAGGGCGACGGTATCTACTGCGGCGCCCACCTCGACGTCGACGTGTTCGCCCGGCAGAAGAACGACTGGTTCGGCGAAGGCGATGACATGATCTTCATCGACGGCGAGCCCTGGCCGCCGTCCCTGCACGGCACCGGCACCGAGGACTGGTACAACTGCGCCTTCTGTCCGACGCAGGAGTACCAGGCCCCCTACCACGGCGTGCTGCTCTACAGCGGAACGGAACAATGGAAGTGGAAGGGCAAGCAGTCTGTATATCGATATCACATTGAAGACCCCATCCGCTTCCGGCGCTCGATTCGCGTGACCATCGAGCACGGTCACGCCAACAAGCTGAGCAACGACTACAGCTCGACGGCCTACTACTACCTGACGCACCCGCGGCGCGGCGGCCCGCCGTTGCCGCCGGTGGAGGCGCGCCTGCCGCGACCTGATGAGCCGGCGTACCCGGCGGAACCGGGCGGGAAGTGAGGTGCCGGCTGGAGGGCGAGCGGCCAGGTGTGCAGGGGACCGGCGGCGTGAACGCAGTCGGGCGACCAAGGCACCGGCTTCCGGCCGCTCCCTTACCAGCCTGTTGAAGAAGTAGCGTCGGCCCCCCGCGGCCGACGTAGAGGGCCTCAAATGCACCGGTTTTCCGGGCATCGAGTGCGCTCCGACCGTTCTTCAACAGGCTGTTACGGTCGCGGTTCGGTGCGCGTGGTACCCTCTTGCAGGCGAGGCGGCTTTGTAGGGAGCGCGTGAGGCGTTACAATGAAGAGGCGGGATTGGGGACACGGGAAGCTGCGGCCGTAAACGTCGGGAGAAGCGGCATGGGCGGACGACGATGGGTGATCGCGGCGGTGGGTATCTTGGGTATGGGTGTGTCGGTGGCGATGGGGCAGGCGCCCGCGGTGGCGCCTGCCGGGATGCCGGCGGCAGCTTCTGTCACACCCGCGTCCACGGCGGGAGTACCGACATGGGCGGCGGAGGCGCGGTGGTACCAGGTTCCGATCGCACGCTTTCGTGATGGTGACCCGGCCAACAACCCGCCGGGGGCGCAGCCCTGGGCCGTTAACGTCGCGCCGCCCGCAGCCGCGCAGACTCCGGCGGCCCCCACTTCTGCTGCAGCCGGCGTCTTTGGCGGCGACTTGCAGGGGTTGCGGCAGAAGCTGCCCTATCTGAAGGACCTGGGCATCAATGCCCTGTGCCTGACGCCGATCTTCGCGGCCGGTACGCCGGAGGGCGAGGGAACCATCGACTATCGCCATGTCGCGGACGCGCTGGGCGTGGCCGGGACGCTCGCGCAGATGACCGGGGAAACGCTCGATCTTAAGACTTGGGTAGTAAGCGCCGGCGACCGCGTGTTTCTGGATCTTCTGAAGGAGGCGCACGAGCAGGGCTTCCACGTCGTCGTCGAAGTCGCGTTCGATCACGTCGGCGAGCAATTCTGGGCGTGGCAGGACGTGGTGAAGCAGGGTGCGAAGTCGCCGTATGCGGGGTGGTTCGAGGCGGGTGCCGCTGACACCGCACCTCCGCAGACCGCAGGCGGCGCCCCGGCCGCACGCCGCGTCAAGTTCCGGTGCACCCCGGAAGGACTGGCGCCGGAGGTCGAGCGCCACCTGTTGGACGTCTCGCGGCGCTGGCTGGACCCCGACGGCGACGGCAACCCGCGCGACGGCGTGGACGGCTGGCGGGTGCGCGGGCACGAGCAGGTCGCCCACGCGTTCTGGAAGCGGTGGCGTACGCATGTCAAGCAGATCAACCCCGACGCTCTGCTGATCGTCGACGTCGAGGGCGACCCGACCGCGTGGCTGACAGGTGACGAGTTCGACGCAGCCTGCAACTATGAAGTTGGCTGGGCGGTGGTGAAGTTCTTCGCCGGGCACGATTCACAGTACAATCTGGCGAAGCTCCTTGACGATCTGGGTCGTCTGCGTGGGCGGCAAACGCCGGCGACGAACGTGGCGCTGCTGAACTGCCTGACCACGCCGGGCGGACCGCGCTTGCTGGCGCAAGTGATGCCTCCGGCGGCCGCGGCGCCGAAGACGGCGGGCGAAGCGCAGCCGGCGGCACGCGTGCTGACGGAACTGGACGTGGCGCGAGCCCGGCTGGCGCTGACGTTCCTGCACTTCTATGTGGGCACGCCGCTGGCGGAATATGGCGACGAGGTCGGCATGTTCAGTGAGCAGGACGCCGCGTGCCGCGGACCGATGTGGTGGACGGACTTAAGTGCGCCCGAGAGTAAGGCGGCGGGCTATCGCGGTGACTTCTACGGGCTGCTGCGCCTGCTGCATGAGGTGCGTGCGGTGCACGAGCCGTTGCGGCGTGGGGACTTCCGCACCGTCCTGCTCGATGAGGAGCACAAGGTACTGGCGTTTTCGCGGTCGATCCCCGGTCAGGAGGTTGTGCTGCTGCTCAACTACGGGACGGCCAGCCAGCGGGTGAGCGTTCCGGCGGGAAAGCCCGGGCAGGTGGCCTTCATTCTCACGCCGCAGCTTGTCGAACCGCGCCGCACGGCCCCCTCGCTGGAGCAGCCGGCCAAGCTGTCGGCGAGCACGAAGGTGCCGTTGCTGCAGCATGGCCGGGCGCGGCAGATCGTCGATGCCGACGGAAAGGTGACGGTGGTGGTCAAGCCGCTGGCCGCCCGCGTGATTCTCTTGCGCGAGCAGTAGTCGCGCTGCGGCGCGCCTCGTGCGCAACCCGAGGGGCGCACCGTGGCGTCCGCAGGCCTGCGTCTGCGACGCGGAGCACCGGGCGCGAGCCGGGTGACGCGGCACGCCACGACGACCGCGTGCGTGCGCCGGCGTTGTCCGTATACGCGGGCTGGCGCCCACGGCTGCGATCACGCCCGCGGACTTGAGAGCAGAGGAGAACAAGTCATGAGCATTTTCGGTCCCGGCTTCTACAGTGTTCGTGCGCTCGGCGCTGAGCCGGTCAGTGCCCGGCCGGAGACTGCCAGCAGCGCCGACGTTAAGGAACTGGAAGCGCGCCTTGAGCGGGCCCTGCTGGTTTGCGAGGCGATGTGGAGCATCTGCCGGGAGAAGTTCAGCTTGTCCGATGTTGACCTCGTCAGGCGTATTCATGACCTGGACCTGTCGGACGGCAAGCTGGACGGCAAGGTGCGCAAGCCGGCGGTGACGTGTCCGAAGTGCAACCGGACGATCGGGGCCCGCTTCCCGCGCTGCATGTACTGCGGGCAGCCGGTCGTGCATGATCCGTTTGCATAGTCGACGGGGCGTCAGCTTTGGGTGGCATGGCCAAGCGCAGCGCCGCCATGCTCTGCGGCGGACGCAGGCTCGCTCTCCGTAGCCGCATGTCGGGTTGCGTGCCAGCATGCCGGCGCCTTCGGCTTGGGCCTGCCACCCGGGCGCGGTGGGTGCGACAGCGTGCGGGTTCGGCTAGATTGCCTGTAGGTTCCGTACAAACTCATCAATCACCCATTCGGGTGTGGACGCCCCGGCCGTCACGCCGGCGACTTTCTTGCCGGCGGCCATGCGTGGCTCGAACTGGGCCCAGGTTTCAATGTGATGCGTTTCACAACCGGCGGCCGTGCAGAGCCGGGCCATTTCACGGGTGTTGGCGCTGTGCAGTCCGCCCAGCACGAACATGACGTCGACCTCGCGTGCCAGCGCCATGGCCGCCTCCTGCCGGCGCGTCACCTCCAGGCACAGGGTATTGACGATCTTCAACTCCCGGTACGGGCGTTGCAGAATCTTGGCAATCACCTCGGCCACGTAGGCGGGTGAATGCGTCGTTTGCGCGACGATGCCCAGGCGCTCGCGGTAGGGCAACGCGGTCTCCAGGTCCGTGGTGTGGTCGATGACGGTCACGCCGGGGGCGTAGCCGATGACGCCGCGGACTTCGGGGTGGTCCGCGTTGCCGATCATGACGACGTGGTAGCCTTCTTCGTGGAGCTGGCGGACGACCGTCTGAGCGCGTTTGACCAGCACGCAAGTGGCATCGACGACCCGCAGGCCGCGGGCGCGGGCGCGTTCGAGCGTCTCGGGCCCGGCACCGTGCGAGCGGATGAGCAGCACCTGGTCGGGCTCGATGGAATCGAGGTCGCCGCTCTGGTTCAGACCGGCCTGCTGGAGCTTGCGCACGAGCTGTTCGTTGTGGATGACGGGACCTAAGGCTACGACGTGTCCCGCGCCGTGCTCGCGCACCGCCTGCTCGGCCTGTTCGATGGCGGCCTCCACTCCAAAGCAGAAGCCGCGTGCGGTTGCCAGTCGGACTTCCACGGCGCATTCTCCGGCGACGGTCGTCCGCCCTCCGGGCGGTGAGAGAGGGGGAAGCATCCCGGCCCCATCCAGGGACTCAGAGTCCCTGGCAACTGCCGCGCGCCCTCCGGGCGACGAACCAGCGCCATCTGTCGCCCGGAGAGTCCTCTTTCGCCCGGTGGGCCCTCTGTCGCCCGGAGGGCGAGCGGAGCCTGTCAACACTCCTACCTGTGCAGCCTTCCCCGGTACCGCGGCCGCGTGCACGCCTGCTTATGGGGCTGAGCGCGTGCCCACCGTTCATCAGTTCCCCAGGTCCAAAGGACCTGGGCCACCCGCTTGGGCCACCCGCGAAGGCAGAATGATGAAGGCATAATGCAGAAACCCAGCGGTGCGAGCGGGCGCTTTCAGCATTCTGCATTCATTGTCCGCCGGAGCGGTTCGGTCTATCCCCTGCCGACGGCCACGATCAGCACATCATCGTTCGGCTCAGCCTGCCCCAGGTGCGTGCCGAGCAGTTGCAGCAGGCGTTCGGCGACGGTGTCAGCGGTGGCGAAGGCGGCCGGGTCGAGCAGGGCCTCGTGCACGCGCTGGTCGCCGAGCGCCTCGCCGGCGGCGTTGGTGGTCTCATGCAGCCCGTCGGAGTGGCAGATGAGCCGGAACGACTCGGGCAGGTCAACCCAGGTCGTGCTGTACGCGAAGTCGGCGTCGACGCCCAGCAGCAGGGCCGGCTGATCGAGCGTGACCAGCCTGCCCGGACCGGTCATCAGAAGCGGCGGAGCGCCGCCGGCGTTGAGGTAGCCCAGCTTGCCGGCGCCCAGGTCGATGCCCACGCAGGTACAGCAGACAAGCTGACGACCCGGCGTGCCGGCAATCGAGCGGCTCAGGGCTGTGAAGATGTGCGCCGGGTCGAGCGACTCCTCGTCGGCCAGCAGGGCAGCGCGAATGGCCGCCCGCATGGCACCTCCCTGGGCCAGCCCGGCCACCCCCTGGCCACCGCCGTCGATCATCACGACCATGCAACGGCGCTCGTCAAGGTACACCACGTCGCCTAAGTCGCCGCAGCGCAGCGCGCCGGGGCGGAACCGACTGGCTACCTCGAACGAATCACTGGAACTCAGGGCGGGCATGAAGGCGCGCTGGACCTGCCGCAACGTCGCCAGCCAGGCAGTGCCCTCGCGCCCGGCCGACTGGGCCAGCCGGCGCGAGGCGTCGGCCAGCAGGGTGCCGAGCTGGGCCCCCGCGGCCGCCATGTACTGCATGGCCGCGGCACTGAACGGCTTCCGCGCCTCCGGGCGGTCCACGTAAACCAGGCCCACGATGTTGCCCGCGGAAGTAATCGCTGCCACCAGCGCGGTGACGGCATAGCCGGACTTGGCATCAAGCTGAGCGGTCGTCTGGGGGTAACGACCCGCCACGCCCTGGAGCACGGCCGCAAAGATGAACGCTTGGCTGACGGGCATCAGGGAGCCGCCCGGTGCGCGCAGCAGGCCGCGCTGCGCCAGCGGGTGCAGTTCCATCTTGGCCTCGCCGCGCAAGGCGACGAAGCCGCGCTCGGCCTGCAAGTCCAGCAGCAGTTGGGCCAGGGCGAGGTCCGCGATGTCCACCGGTCGAGAGGTGACGCCCGGGGCGCCGGACAGGCGCGCCAACTGCTCCAGTTGTCCCACCGTAAGCGAGAGTGGGGCTTTGACCTTGATCCACTCGGCGTGGGCCGGCTCGGTGCGATCCGGGGTGAGGAAATCCAGCGTCGCGAGGGTACCGCCGGGCGTGTCGCTGACGAACTCCACCACGTGGCCGCCGACGCGGATCATCTCGCCGCCGGTCAGCAGCGTCTCGTTGATCAACTGCCCGTTGACGTAGGTCTTGTTGCGGCTGCCCAAGTCGCGCAGGTGGAAGCGGCCGTCGGCGTCGCGTTCGATGCGGGCGTGTTCACGGGAGGTGAGCTCATCGTCGAACACCAGGTGACAGGTCACGGCCCGGCCGATGACGAACGCCTCACCGGCGAGGTTGGCGGTTTGCAGTCGGCCGGCATCATCTACATAGCGCAGTTGAGCCATAGGCGCGAGTTATACCCTGGTTGCCGATCTTGGCAAGCGAGTGCCATTCACAACCACCGGCAGGCGGAGGGTCAGGGTGGCATGCCCAAGCCGAAGGCGCCCGCATGCCGCTGGTGGACTTGGGCACGCGTGCGCGAGGGCATGGATGCGACGGGGCGGGGTTTGGCCGAGTCATTCGGCATGGCGGCGCTGCGCTTGGCCATGCGCTACCCGGCTCCGGCGGAGCCGCTCAATCGCCTCGCGCGTCGCTGCGCACGGGGACCGACAGGCGCGTCAGGACGAGGTTCTGGAAGTCCCACCGCTGGTACGCCGTCTCCAGGAGTGTGGCGCAGCTCGGCTTGGCCAGCCGCTCGTGACGCTTCTGACCGTTGCATTCCAGTTCCACCGGCTGGGCGAAGTCCACCGCCCCGGGGCCGAGTTCGATCTCGATGCCGTTGCAGCGCGCACAGGAGACGGTGATGTGCTGACCCTCGATCCTGCCGGCCAGCAACGCCAGGCGGGGCCGGATCACCCCGGTGATGAACTCGTCGGCGTCCACTCCCGGTGCCACGAGGATGGAGAGTTGGTCGTCCGTCCACGGGTCGTCACGAAACCGGTCCTGGTGCAGCCAATCGGCGTGGCCCTGGGCGGGGAAGCGGAAGCGGTGCTGAATCGGCACTGGGTTCGGCGCGCGGCGCGACGCCAGGAGCTGCGTCAGTGCCGGTTGCACGGCGGCGGCGTCCAACCGGCCTTCGTAGGGCAACGCGGTGATGGGCAACCCGTGCTGGCGGGCCCATGCCGCAATGAGCCGATGGTGGGCGTCCACGGTCCGCACGCGGCTGCTCGGCTCGCTCTCCTGGGCGTTCCTCCAGATCGCTACCACCGGCACTTGCCGCAGGTTGTCGAGCAGCAGCGGGTAGACCTGCCGGGGGTACGGCAACGGGGCGGCGCCGTCGACCAGCATGGCGCCGGCGAAGTCAAGCGGCCGGCCGAGCAGCACCATCCATCCGGCGTCCGCGCCCTGCTGGGCACCGAACAGGAACGTGGCCTGGGCGTCCCTGTGGACCGTGCGGCGCAGGGCGTAGAGCAGGGCGGCCACCTGGCGGGCGGTCGTTTCGCCGGCATGGAAGCGCGGGTCGAGGGGGATGGTCGGCGCGGCGAGCACGAAGTTGCGCAAGGTGTCACCACAGTAGTGGCGGGCAAGATCGAACGTGCGGTCAGGGCTGGAATCCGGGCCCGGCACGCAGACAAGTACCGTGTGCCGCTCGCGCTCGCTGTATTCGGGCGGCAGGCGGTAGACGACCTCGAAGCCTGGCAGACCGTCGGGCTCGGCCCGACACCGACCGTCGGTCGTCGGGAGCGCCTTCCAGAACTGGAGCGTCGGCAGTAGCGCTGCGATGGCCTGGGCGTCTCCCCCGGCTTCGGCCTCGATGTCGGCGAGCAGCCGTTGCCTGTCCTTGGCTTGCGGTGTTTGGAAGTAGCGTTCCAACCGCTCGGTGAGGGTGGCCGAGGCATTCCCCGCGTCACCGGCAGCCGGAGACGACGGCACCTGCGCGACGCAGATACCGCTGAGCAGAATCACCGGGATGGCCATGGTCATCACGGTGCGGCGCGTCCCCGAGACCCGAAACGCTTGGCCGCCGTGACGGATGGCAGCGCCGTGTCTTGTCACGATCGAGACCTCCACCGGCTGGCAATAGCCTCATGGTATGGTAACCCCGAGCGGGAACGCGGGCGCAGGTGGTTCCTCCGGCCGGCGGACGCGGCCGGGTTCCAGTAACGGGCGAGCTTGTTGTGGCAGCCGCGGGCGAGGGTCGCAACGGCATCCGGCTACCTCGGGTGGTTGCGCCAGTCATCGTGTCGCCGTCGTCGGGTCACACGTGTTTCAGTAAATCTGGCTTGATTTAAGTCTTTATGTAATTGAGTGAAGGATCAGGTGGGTGTTCAGGCTGTCGGTAATCGTCCACCGATGGGGCGCGTGTGGCTGGTGGCAGGTCGGAAGCTTGAATTGACAGGGCAGGTGGGGGTTCTATAATCGCGTCCCGCTTGGTTGAGGCGGCCCGGAACGCCGATAAGGGACCGTACGGGCCGGCGTCAGCCGGCGATGCGAGAACGAGACGTTCCCGCGGGGACGCCCATCCGCGTTGTGGCCGCACCCCACGGTCCGGTAACGGAACGCGTGGGGGTGAGCGCGCGGGCTGAGGTGAGTTGGTGCGCGCGGATGTCGGCGGGAGCGGCGGCGGCGATTGGCTGCCGGCGCGGGTCAGGTTTGTTTGTTGGCTCTTACGCTTGCGGAGCAGCGCGATGCGTTGACCAGCCCAACCTGAGGTTCCCGCCGCGACCGGGCACCCCCCGTGGGACCGCAGTTTGCGCCCACGGTTTTTTTGTTCCGCGAGGGAGCGGAGCAGTGGGGTTGGGGCACGGCGTCGAGTGAGGCATGGATGTTCGCCGGCCGGGAGCCCGTGGGGCGGGGCGGCTCGGCCGCAACGTAAGGAGGTGATCGGTCCATCATGAACGCCGACCTCCTCAGGTTCGTGGACTCGATCAGTCGGGATAAGAACATCGACAAGGAAGCCGTCTTCCTCGATCTGGAGGCGGCGATGGTGTCGGCCGCGCGCCGCGCGTTCGGCGAGACGGGCGACATCGTCGTCCAGATTGAGCGGGTGTCCGGCGACATCACGGCCACCATCGACGCCAAGCCCATCGATCTGAAGACGCTGGGGCGCATCGCGGCGCAGACGGCCAAGCAGGTGATGATCCAGCGCATCCGCGAAGATGAGCGGAACTCGCTGTTTGAGGAATACTCGGCCCGGGTGGGGACGATCGTAACCGGGCAGGTGGCCCGGTACGAGGCCGGGGGGCTGGTCGTGAACCTCGGTCGTGGCGAGGGGTTTCTGCCGCGGAGCGAGCAGATACCGGGGCAGACGCATCAGGCGGGTGAGCGGATACGGGCGATGATCCTGGACGTGCGGGAGTCGCCCAGCCAGATCAAGATCGTGCTGACCCAGACGCATCCGGACTACATCCGCAAGCTGTTTGAGCTGGAGGTTCCGGAGGTCGGCGAGCGGGTGATCGAGATTCGCGCGTTGGCCCGCGAGGCGGGGTACCGTACGAAGATCGCTGTTTCCAGCATTGACGCGAAGGTGGACCCGGTGGGGGCGTGCGTGGGCGTGCGGGGCAGCCGCATTCGCAACATTGTGGATGAGCTGGGCGGGGAGAAGATCGACATCGTTCGCTGGAACGAGTCGTCGCAGATTCTCATCAGCAATGCGTTGAAGCCGGCGGAGGTGAAGGAGACGTTCCTGTGCTTCGAGTTGGGCAAGGCCACGGTAGTGGTCGCGGAGGACCAGCTCTCGCTGGCGATCGGGAAGCGCGGGCAGAACGTGCGGTTGGCGGCCCGGCTGACGGGATGGGACGTCGACATCCTCACACCGGCGGAATACGACAAGAACATGGACGACATGGAGAAGGCGCTCAAGCAGATTGAGGGCGTCGAAGACCTGATGCTCGACAAGCTGCTGGCGCTGGGGATCGTGTCGCTGGCGGACCTGGCGGCCGTGGGGACGGAGCCGCTGGTGGAGGAACTGGAACTGGCGGTGGAGCTGGCGGGCAAGATCATCGAGACGGCGGAACGGGAGGCGGAGCGGATCGCGGCCGAGGTGCAGGCGGCGAAGGCCGCAGCGGCGGCAGCGGCGGCAGCGGCCGCGGCCGCCGCTGCCACCGCGGGCGCTGAAGGCGAGGCGGCCCAGGTCGGCGGCGCCGAGCCGGCGGGAACTGTGGCGGGCGCCGGAGCTGCCGGTGCCGGCGGCGAACCAAGCGAGGGGCAGGGACCAGGTGGCGCGGGCGCGGCCCTGCTATCGGAAGCGACCGCGGAGGCTGTGGAGAGCGGCGTGGGGATGAGTGATGAGATGGCGGCGGCGGTGCGGGGTCGTTTCGGGCACCCGGCCGCGGCGGAGGAGGCAAACGGGGAAGCGAAGTCTAAAGCGGAGTAGTGGCCTCGAGGTCTGCGGGCAGGCTGAGGCGAGAGTTGGACACTGGCGGCGCGTCAATATGGGATACATGTGTGAGCCAACCAGGGCAAAGGCGATGGTCGTTCCGGGTGTTGGTTCACGGCGGACGAGAACAAGGGTAAGCGGCATTCGGCCGGGATGGGGACAACGGGACGGAGCCGACTGTAGGCCTGGCGGGGTCTTGGTCGTGAAAGTCGGCACCGACGGCAAGCGAGGATGAGAGCGTTGGCGGATAAGATGCGAGTTCACATCCTGGCGAAGGAGCTCAACGTCTCCAGCAAGGCGATTCTCGACAAGTGTCGAGCGGAGGGGTTGGGCGACGTGGTGAAGAACCACATGTCGACGCTGAGCGCGGGGCTGGACGCGACGATTCGGGAGTGGTTCAGCGAGGGGGCGCACGGCACGGTGTTGGAGACGGCCGAGCGCGTCGATCTGGGCAAGGTGCGGGTCCGCCCGCGGCGGCAGCGGAAAGCGGCGGAAGAGGACTTGGGCGGCGAGCAGGCGGCCGCGGCTGAACTGGGTATTCCGGAGTTGGAGGCCGAGGGGTCCGCGGTAGCGGTGGCTGAGGTTCCCCGCCCGGGCGAGGTTCCGCCGGAGTTGGTTGCGGTGCCCCAGGTTGTAGCCGCAGAGGCACCTGCAGCGGTTGCTGCGGAAGCGGCGCCGGCTCTGCCGGCGCCACCGGTGGTGGTCGCAGAAGGTGTAGCGCTGCCTGGTACGGCCGCCGCTACGGTGGCAGAGGCGGGTGTGGTGGCAGAGGGCACCGCGGCGGAAGCGGTTGGCGAGGTGACGCCGGCGGCGCCCGTGCCACCAGCAGTGGTGACGGCGGCAGCGGGTGCCGGCCCTCAGGAGGGCGATGGAGCGCCTGGGGCAGTCGGGGTCGTGGCGGCACCTGAGAAGCCGAGGGAACCGGTGCGCGCGGCAGGCCCGCAGCATGTGCCGGAGCCGGCGCGTCTACGGGGTCCACGGGTGGTACGCTACGAGGCGCCGGACCGAAACCTCCCGATTCGGCGTCCGGGTCCGGCCCCTGCACGTCGTCCGGCGGCGGAGGCTCCGCCACCCTCTCCGGAGACGCCGGGGACGGAAGCGGAACGCGCCGCCCAGCGCAGCGGGCGGCGTCCGCGGATGAGCCCGCGCCGGGCCGCCGGGCGGGCGGCGGAGGCGGGGGAGCGTCTGCTGGAGTGGCGGGATCAGGATCTGCTGGAACGGCGTGAACGCCTGAAAACCGCCACGGGTAAGCGGATTCATCGCCGGAGGTCGGAGCACGGCGGGGGAACGGCGGTGGCGGCCGCAGCGCCCGGACGTGACCGGGTGGTGCTCAACGAGCCGGTGCACATGAAGGACTTCTGCGCCGGCACGGGGCTGAACTTCCTTCAGCTTGTCCAGGTGCTGCAGCGCGAGCATGGCATCGTCGCCAACATCAACATGGTTCTGCCTACGGAGGTTGCGGAGCTTCTGGCTCTGCAATTCGGAATAGAGGTGGAGATCATTCCCGCCATGTCGAAGCTGGACCAGTTGAAGGAGGACTTCGCCGCCCGGCCGCGGTTGCGGGAGGAGCCTCGGCCGCCGGTGGTGACGATCCTGGGGCACGTGGACCACGGGAAGACGAGCCTGCTGGACGCGATCCGCAAGACGCGGGTGGCGGCGGCGGAGGACGGCGGGATTACGCAGCACATCGGTGCGTGGGCGCTGGATACGCCGGTGGGGCGGGTGACGTTCCTGGACACGCCTGGGCATCATGCGTTTTCGGCGATGCGCGCGCGGGGCGCGCAGATGACGGACGTGGTGGTGCTGGCGGTGGCGGCCGACGACGGAGTGATGCCGCAGACGGTGGAGGCGATCAGCCACGCGAAGGCGGCGGCCGTGCCGGTGGTGGTGGCGCTGACGAAGATCGACCTGGGCGAGCAGAACCTGATGAAGACTTACGGGCAGCTTGCCGAGCACGGTTTGACGCCCAGCGGTGACTGGGGGGGCGAGGTCGATGTGATCCCGACCTCGGTGGTCAGCGGGCGGGGGATTGCGGAGCTGCTGCAACACATTGTGGCGCTGGGTGAACTGCTGAACCTGCGGGCGGACCCGAGCCTGCCGGCTACGGGGACGGTGATCGAAGCGGAGACCAAGGAGGGCGTGGGGCCGGTGGTGCGGTTGCTGGTGCAGGAGGGGACGCTGCGCGTGGGGGATATCGTGGTGTGCGGCAGCGCCTTCGGCAAAGTGCGGGCGCTGCTGAACGACCGCGGGGAGCGGATCGCGGAGGCGGGTCCGGCGACGCCGGTGGAAGTCTGGGGTCTGGACGACGTGCCGATGGCAGGCGACCAGTTGTTCGGGGTGGACAACCTGCAATCGGCCAAGGACGTGGCCACCGAGATTCAGCATGAGCGGGTGGTCAGTGCCCGCTTGCAGACGCAGAAAGTGCGTACGCTGGAGGAGATGTTCCGGCGCCGGGATGTGCAGGAGACGCCGGAGTTGAACCTGATCATCAAGGCCGACGTGGACGGCAGTCTGGCGGCATTGCGTCAGGCATTGTCGGAGCTGCCCTCGGATGAGGTGCGTCTGACGATCCGGCATACCGGCGTGGGGGCGGTGAACGACAGCGATGTGCTGCTGGCGGCTACGTGCGAGGGGATCGTGGTGGCGTTCCGGGTGGACTCGGCGGTGGGCGCGCGGCGGCTGGCGGAAGAGCATGGGGTCGAGATTCGCGCGTACCGAGTGATTTACGAGGTGGCGGACGAGGTTAAGAAGGCGCTGGAAGGCCTGCTGGCCCCGGAGGAGCGCATTGAGTTCCGCGGGAAGGCGGAAGTGCGGAATATCTTCCACATTTCAAAGGTGGGGGCGGTGGCGGGCAGCTACGTTTTGGACGGGGTCGTCGAACGTTCTCATCTGGCGAAGGTCATCCGGGACGGCGTGGTGGTGCGCGAGGGATGCAAGTTTGCGTCGGTGCGTCGATTCAAGGATGACGTGAAGGAGGTGCGGGCGGGGCTGGAGTGCGGCCTGCGTATCGAGGGTTTCGAGGATCTGCACGTCGGCGACCTGGTGGAGACGTACGAGGTCGTGAAGATCGCCCGGACGCTGTAGGCGGGACAGGAGGCCGGAACGACGGGCCGGCGTGCCGGGGCGAGAGTGCCCGGCGTCAGCGCGGGCACGGGACAAGTCGGCGGTACCGGGTGATGCGGCGCCGGCACTCGAGGCGGGCAACCTGCAACCGGACGGGGCGGTATGATTGAGTTCAAGGCGGATTGTGGTCACACGGTCCGTGCCAAGGACGAGGACGCCGGCAAGGCGGTCCGGTGCTCTTACTGTGGTCGGGCCGCCACGGTACCCGACCAGGTGGACCACGGGTTGGACGTGCTGTTCGGGGAGAGCGAGCTGGCGGAGCCGTCCACCCCGGCCGGCGCCGGGAAACCCTCCGCGGCCCGGCGGCGAACGCCGTGGTGGCGGAGGCGCGGCGCAGGTCGCCGCCTGAGCTTCGACCCGTTCGGGCTGGTGGTCCGGCTGTGTTACTTCGCGGCGTTGATCATCATTGTCGTTGTGGTGGCGCGGCTGGCGGTGTTGCCGGCAGTGCGCGAGTATCGCAAGGGCCCGGAGGTGCAGCCGGTGGTGGCGTCGGGCGGGGCGCCGGCGGCGCAGCCGCGTCGCCCGGCCGCCCCGCGGACGGGTCTGGCCGACCTGAGCGGCAACGGCGGGCTGTACGTCAGTTGCGTGCCCCCGACGGCGAAGGTGTTTTGCCTGCCGGTGCAGGGCGGCGACAAGACGATACGCGGGCGCATCGACGAGTTGCCGGGTTGCATTACCACCGAGGCCAACGGCGTGGTGCCGCGGGCGACGAACGGGGAGTTCGTGCTCGAAGTCAGCGTGGTGTGGAATGATGCGGCGTTCAGCGGCTATCCGCAGTATCTGGCGTTGCGGTCGGGCATTCTGAACGCCCCCGATGATGCGGAGCGCAGGCGTCTGGTACGAGAGTACTTCGTGCCGGACGAGGCCACGGACGTGTTCGTGCAGGAGACACCGGACCAGAAGTACCTGGTGCGTCAATACCGGGGCGTGGTGGTGCGGGACGGGCGCTGGACGAGCGTGCGGGCGCTGTATCTGCCGCGGGTCGCGGTGGAGGGGGAGACGATCAAGCGTTTTGCGGTGGGGGCAGTGCTGCCGTACCTGCCCGCGCCGCAGTACACGTTCGATCAGGAACATGTGCTGCGGGAGTTGCTGTTTTACGGGGTGCATGCCACCGATCAGCGTCCGCTGTTGGATGCGCTGACGCGGACCGGGCTGATGCCCTATGTCACGCCGGACGGCCGGACGCAATTGTTCAAGATCGACGTTGCGGACGGGTCGCTGGGGGTCAGGGATATTTCCCGCAACAACTGAGGTCGGCCGGGGATGTATGGTGGTGGGCGTGCTCACCGTTGAGCTGGTGATTTACGAGGCTCGCTCGCTGAAGGACAAGCGCCGCGTGTTGCAGAGCCTTAAGCAACGGCTGCGAAACCGCTTCAACGTGTCGGTGGCGGAAGTGGCGCACCAGGACGTCTGGCAGCGGGCGACGTTGGGGGTGGCGGTGGTTTCCAACGAGGCCCGCGAGGTGGAGTCGCAGTTGGACCGGGTGGTGGACGTGGTGCGCGGCACGCCGCAGGTGAGCCTGCTGCAATACGAGCGGGAGTTGCATTGACACGGGTCGGCGTGGCCGTGCCGCGGGGACGAGAAGTCACGATGCGTCCGTATCGCAGGGAAAGGCTCGGGAGCCTGATTCGCGAACTGGTGAGCGAAGTGCTCAGCCGGCACATGCAGGATCCGCGCATCGCGGCGCTGACGACCGTGACCCGCGTCGAGGTGAGCGGGGACTTGCAGGTGGCGAAGGTGTACCTGAGCGTGCCGGGCCAGGCGGTGGACGAGCGCAAGACACTGGCGGCCCTGGAGCACGCGACGGGGCACGTGCAGGGGCTGGTGGCCCGCGACCTTCAGATTCGGCAGTGTCCGCAGTTGCGGTTTCTGGTTGACCCGCGCGTGCGGGGCACGCGGCGCACGTTGGAACTGCTGGAGCAGAACCGGCTGGCCAAGCCGGAGGCCTTCCTGCCGGAGGCGCCGGCCGGTGAGCAGGGGCCGGACGGCGGTGAGGTGGTGGGGCCGGACGCGGAAGGTGAGGAGAATCTGCTGGAGGTTGAGGGCTCCGCGTCGGAGGACGTCGAAGGGGGCGGGTCGTTAGACGCCGAACCGACGGAGGGACGCGAGGCATGAAGGAGGGGACGGCCTACGGCGAGCAACTCAAGAGGGCTTACGCCCGTCTGCGCGCCGAGGTACCGGCTCCTGAGATTCCCCCCGGGGACGACCCGATCTACCGACTGGCGCTTGGGGTTCTGGGCGGCGGGTGCATGGAATTGGCAGCCCGGCAAGCGGTGGAACGACTGCTTGCCCGGGCCGTCGACTGGAACGACGTGCGGGTGTCGCTGCCAAGCCACTTGGCCGGCCAGCTTGCGGGACTGCTGCCGGATGCGCCGGAGCGGGCGCGTCGGCTGACGCGGGTCTTGCAGGCGGTTTTCGAGCGGGAGAACCGCTTGTCGCTGGATAAGCTGCGGACGATGCCCCGGCGCGAGGCGAAGCAGTACCTGGAGAAGCTCGACGGGATCGATGCATTCACCATCGCCTCGGTTATGCTGTGGAGCCTGGGGGGGCATGCCATTCCGGTGAACCAGGTGGTGTTCGAGGCGTTGCGGTCGACCGGGCTGGTGCACCCGGAGGCCGGAGTGGAGGAGGTCCAGGCGTTTCTCGAACGACACGTACCGGCGGAGGAAGCGAAGGCGTTCTGCCTGATCATGGAGGCGGCCGCGGCGCGTCTGGGCGCGCCGGGTTCGCCCGGCAAGCGCTCCGCCCGCAAAGGAAGTGAAGGGAAGGAGCCCGCGCCGGCCAAGCCGCGCCGCCGTCGCCCGCGTGCCCAACCCGGTCCGCCGCCGGTGACTGAGGAGAAGGAAACCCCGCCATAGCACGGGACAGCCGGTTCATTCCCCCGGACACGAGGTATCGCACGGTGCGCGGTGGGTTGTCCGGGCTATTCGCCGAGCACGGCTTTGCCACGAGGATTCCAATGCGCAGGCGTGGAGACATCTTGTTGCTGCTGGCGGCGGTGAGCTTGCCGGGGTGCATGTCGTCGTCCGGCGGAGTGGCGGCGCCGGTGCAGCAGGCGGTGCGCGCGGGCGAGCCGGCAGAGGCCGCCCCAGCGCGTGCGGCCCTGCCGCTGGAGAGCATCGAGCCGGCGGTGACCCGGCCGGCTGCGCCGGCGTCGGTGCCCGCGTTGTCGGAGCGTGCGGCGCGGCAGATCGCCCAGGCGGAGCCGTTGGCGGGCGAGCGGCGCTTCACCGAGGCGCAGCTTGAGTTGGAGCGGGCGCTGCGCTATGACCCGCAACACCCGCGGCTCCACCGGGCCCTGGCGTGGCTGCACCTGCGGGCGGGCAACCCGGAAGGTGCCCGGACGCATGCGGAGCAGGCCGTGGGGGTGGACCCCGACGATGCCCTGGTGCACTACGTGCTGGGGCGTGTGGCCCACGAGCACGGCGATACGGGCGCGGCCCTGCGGGAGTATCGGACGGCGCTGCTGTGCGGCAACTTCGGGGAGGACGCCTTCGTGGCGGCGCTGTGTCACTTTCATCTGGCCCAGGTGCTGGGGGCGGAGGGGTATGCCTCGGCCGGGCTGACTCAGTATGAGGCGTTTGCGCGTGAGGCGGACGCGGCCGCGGCGGCAAACATGGACCCCGAGGCGACCGGTACGCTGGTGGGGTACCGGCGCACGGCCACCCTGGAGCGGGCCGCCCTGCTCGAACAGTTGCGGCGACCGGGTGAGGCGGCAGAATTGTTGGCCTCGCTAGTGGCGCAGGAAGCAGGGAACTTCGACCTGCTGAGTCGCTATGTGCGGTTGTGCGTGCAGGCCGGCCGGCCCGGTGCGGCACTGGGCGCGGTGCAGGCGCTGCCCAGTTACAGTGACGAGTTGGTGGCACTGCTCCGCGACATCTTCGCGGCCGAGGGGCGGCCGGAGCGCCTGGCGGAGGAACTGCGGACTCGGGCCCAGGCGGCGCCGGAGGAGCCGGGCTGGATGGTGAGTCTGGCGGACGCCCTGGTGGCTACCGGGCAGGCGGAGCAAGCGCGGCGGGAGCTCGAAGTCCACCTGGCGCGCCAGCCGGAGGCTGATGCCGTGCGGGCGCGTCTACTTCAACTGCTGGGGGAGCAGGGGGCGTGGTCGGCGGTGCTGGACGCCTGCAGCGAGGCAATTGAGAAGCGACCGGAGGTGCGCGACTGGGATGGGCGATTCCTGGCGGCGGCGAGCGCTCCGGCCGCGGTGGCGAAGCTGCTGAGTGCGGAAGGTCCGGGGGAGGACTACGCTTCCGCGTACCTGCTGGGTCGTCTGGCGCAGAAGGTCGGGCGGCTGGAGGATGCTCATCGCTGGCTTCGCCGGAGTTACGCTGCGGCGCCGGCTTTCGTGCCGACGCGCGTGGCGCTGGCGGAGATTCACCTGCGGCAATATGAGTGGGAGGATGCACTGCGGGTGGCGGGACGGGCCGAGACGGATGTGCCCGAGGATCCGGCGCTGGAGCGGCTCCTGGGGGAGGCGTACCTGGGTCTCGATGACCCGCGATCCGCGCGGCGTCACTTCGCGGCGGCGTCGCAGGCGGACCGCAGCGATACGGAGGCGATGCTCAAGCTGGCGATCGTGGACCATCAGCTTGGCGACGTGAACCTTGCCCGGCAGCACCTGCAGCTCCTGCTGAAGACGGACCCGACCCAGGATCGTGCCCGCGAGATGCTGGCCGCGATGTACGTCAGTGAGCGGCAGCTTACGGAGGCGGCCGCTCAATTGGAGGAACTGCGCACACAGGCGCGGACGCCGCTGGCGGCGGTGCGAGCGGCGGCGCTGATCAACCTGCTGCGCACGGGCGACGGGGCGGCCTATCGACAGGCGTTGGAGGCAGCGCTAAGGGAGCACGAGCCGGACGCGGCCACTTGGCTGGCGCTGGCGGACAGTCTGGCGCGTACGGCGGCCGAGGACGCCCGCGCGGCCTATGCCCGCCTGCCCCAGAAGCGGGCGGCCTACGCGCAGGCGCTGGCGCTGGAGCCGGACAACGAAGAGGCCGCCCTGGGATTGGTGGAGGCTGATGAGCAGTTGCTCGATTACGAGTCGGCGGCGGCGCGGCTCCGTGGGCTGCTGCCGCGGCACCCGAACCGGCATACGTGGCGGCTGCGGCTGATTAACCTGAACCTGAACATGCACGAGTGGGACGCGGCGTTGGGGCTGATCCAGTGGGTGGAGGAGCACCGACCGCCGGAGGAGGCCCATCGGAAGCTGTATCGGCTGGCGACGGCCGAGACGCTGCGGCTGGCCCGGCGGGAGGAGGAGCTGGAGGCCCGGCTGCGGGAGTGGGCGGCCGGAGAGGACACGCCCGGGCAGTGGACGGTGCGTTTAGCGCGGGAACTGCTCGGCTGGAAGCGACCGGCGGAGGCGCTGGCCGTGCTGGAGTGTGCGGCCCACGAGGGCGCGCCGGCGGAGGGTGTGGTGCCGCTGCTGGTGGAAGCGCTGATCGCGGTGGGCCGGGCGGAGCAGGCCCAGCAGGTTGTGCTGGACCGCATCTACGACGACCCCGCCAATGAGGCCGCCCTGCTGCAATTGATCGGGGCACTCTTCAACGGGGGACGGCGCGGAGACGCGCTGGAGCTGGTTGAGAATCAGCAGTTCGTCAGCCGGAACCCGCTGCCCTACCAGGGGCTGGCGTTGCAGGAGCTCAGCGCGGCGGGCGAGCACGAGAGCTGCATCGCGTTGATCCAACGCATCATCGACGAGCAGCTTGGCCGGGCGGATTCGCGGGTGGACATCGGTTTCCTGCGCTCGCTGCTGATTGAGCAATTGGTTCGTGCGCGGCAGTACGGGCGGGCCGAGGCTAAGTTGAAGGACTGGCCCGTCGACCCCACCGATCCGACGGACAACGTCGAGCGGGCCCGCCTGATGGCCCTGTGCCACCAGGAGCAGGGTCGCGCGGAACTCGCCACGGCCGTTCTGGCGGAAGCCCTGAGGCTGCTGCCCGACGACGTGGGACTGAACAACGACGTTGCCTACGGCTGGATTGACCAGGGGGTGCGGCTCGAGGAGGCGGAGGGGATGATCTGCTACGCCGTGGCGCAGGATCCCCGGCGAAGTGCCTATCTCGACACTCTGGGTTGGCTTCGGTATAAACAGGGCAAGTGGGCCGAGGCGAGGAAGTGGCTCGCCCGGGCGGTGGCGCTCGATGCGGAGCCGGACGCGGTGGTCTTGGACCACCTGGGCGATGCCTGCTACCGGATCGGATCGCCTCAGGAGGCGGTACAATACTGGACGGCGGCGGTCAAGGCGGCCGAGGATTCGGCCACTGCTGAGCGCAGTCCGGAGGTCGGGCGCGTGCGGGCGACGGCCGCCGCCAAGATCGAGGCGGTGCGGCAAGGCGAGCCTCCGCAGGTTGCCCCGGCGGCCGAGGTCGGTGGGCAAGGGGAGGCGAAGGGTTCGTAGCGAGGACTTCTGGCGCAGATGTGGGCTTCTGTGTGCAAGTCGAGTTGCCAGGGCCTTCGCCGGCGGGGCGGAGTTGTCCGCGGGCTTGCGCCCGTGGCTCTGAGGGGTGCACGCCTATACTGTTCGGGGACCTCATGTTGTTCGACCGGGGGCGCGCAGGGACCGGCTGATATCCACCAGGAGTGACTAAGTTGTCCGGGCATTCGAAATGGTCTTCGATTAAGCACAAGAAAGCAGTCATTGACGCGCGTCGCGGCCGGGCGTGGAGCAAACTCGCCCGCGCCGTCACCATGGCGGCCCAGCGCGGCGGCAACCCGCAGGACAATCCCTCCTTGCGCCTGGCGATCGACAAGGCGAAGGCGGGGAACATGCCCAAAGACACCATCGAGAAGGCGATCAAGAAGGGCACCGGCGAGTTGCAGGGCGAGCGGTTCGAGGAGGTGGTCTACGAAGGTTACGGGCCGGCGGGCGTGGCCATCATGTGCAAGGCCGTCACGGATAACCGCAACCGGACCACCCCGGAAATCAAGAAGGTCTTCGAGCGGCACGGCGGCAACATGGGGGCGACCAACTGCGTCGCCTTCTTGTTCAGCCAGCGCGGCGTGATCGTCGTTGACGCCGCCAAGGTGGGGGAGGACAAGCTGCTGGAGCTCGCCCTGGAGGCCGGGGCGGACGACGTCATCACCTCCGACGTTGCTCATGAAGTGCTGTGCAATCCGCAGAACTTCGAGCGGCTCAAGAAGGCCCTGGAGGAGGCGGGCATCGAGATGGCCTCCGCGGATCTTTCCATGTGTGCCGCCAACGAGATCACACTCGACCTGGAGTCGGCACGGAAAGTGATGCGCCTCATCGACGCCTTCGAGGACCACGACGATGTCCAGGCGGTCTACTCGAACTCCCACATCCCGGATGAGGTCGGGGCCCAGTTGGCACAGGAATCGTAGCGCGGCGCCGAATGAGGCAGCCCCGGTCAATATGCTGTAACGGCAACCTGGGTGGCAGGGTGTGACAGCAGCCCGGGTGGCATGATGTGACAGCAGGCCGGGTGGCATGCCCAAGCCGAAGGCGCCGGCATGCGGCGACGGTAGCCATGCCGTTGCTTCCCACGTGACGGAAGGGCATGCTCAAGCGCCGGCGCGCAGCGACCCGGTCAAACCAGCCTGCACGAGCCCTCGAGGTGGGCGCGGGCATGCGTCATGCGGGGCAGCATGGCGGCGCTGCGCTTGGCCATGCCACCCAGTTCGACTATGCCACGAGCAGGTACTTCTCCGCTTTCGCGCCGCAGATCGGGCAGGCGGCGGGCGGCTTGCCGAACTCGATGTGCCCGCAGACCGGGCAGAGATAGAACTTGCTCTCGGTCAGGTCCTTGCCCTGGCGGGCGGCCTCGAGGGCCAGGCCGTACAGCCCGGCATGCACTTCCTCGGCCTTGACGGCAAGGGCGAACATCCGCTTGGCCTTGTGCTTGCCGGTATCCGCCCGCTGCACCATGGGCGGGTACATCTTCGTGTACTCATAGGTTTCCCCGTCGAGGGCGGCCTGGAGGTTCTTAACAGTTGTGCCAACGCCGTCCAGGGCGGCCAGATGCGCCAGGGCGTGGATGGTCTCCGCCTCGGCCGTCGTGCGAAAGAGTCTGGCGATATTCGGGAACCCGTCCTTCTCGGCCTGCTGGGCGAAGGCCAGGTACTTGCGATTGGCCTGGCTCTCACCGGCGAAGGCTTCCTTCAGGTCGCTGTGCGTTTCGGGCATGTTGGTCTCTCCTGCGGCGCCAGGGGCGCCTAGTTGTTGGTTTCGCGGACGATTACGGGTACAGCATAGCCATTTGCCCAAGCCGGTATGAGGAACCGTTGGCCAGGCTTCTGCCTGCGCCATCTCCTTGCGCTTGCGTATTCGCTTGATGGGCACAAGCTCGATCACTCGCAGTTCCTGTCGCAGGTGCATCGGCGCCGCGGTGACCGCGCCCCCGCACGATGTCGGTAATCTCCGCCCGCCCTCCGGGCGGGGCAGGAGAAGAAGAGGGTGCGGTTGCCAGGGACTGAGAGTCCCTGGCAACCACCGGGTGCCCTCTGGGCGAAGAGCGCCCACTGTCTCCGGGCGAAAAGCGCCCGCCTCGTTCAATCCGAAGGGCAGGTGCCTTCTGCCGCCCGGAGGGCGGACGAGCGTTGCCAGGGGCTTCGAGGCCCTGGGGGGCGGACCGATATACTCCTTCTCCTTCGTCTCGCCCGGAGGGCGAGCGAACGTCGCCGGAACGCTGAAGCCACGCGTACCGCCTGTCTGAGCAGACGCCGACACGCGACGGTGGCGTTGCAGTCCGTCCGCTTCCTCACAGTCGCGGTGCACAGCGGCCGCGCCGGATCGCGCACGGAGACTTCGCCAAGCGCAGGCGCGGTCGCCCGGTGCGGGATCGTCTACAGAGTCCGCAGGAACGCGACCAAATCCGCCTTCTCCTGGACGGTCAGCTTCGTCTCCAGGATGAGGTTGAAGAACTCTACCGTATCTTCCAAAGTCAACAGACGCCCGTCATGCAGATACGGCGGCGAGTCCTTGACGCCGCGCAGCGGGAACGTCTTGATCGGTCCGTCGGCCGAGGCCAGGCGACCGTTGATCATCTGCGGCTTGAAGAACCGCTCCGCCCGCAGGTTGTGCATGAGATTGTCGGTGTAGTACGGCGCCGGGTGGCAAACGGCGCACTGGCCCTTGTCGAAGAACACCGTCTGCCCGCGCACTTCCGACTCCGTCGCCTTGCTCTCGTCCAGCTTGCCCAGCACGTTCAGCTTGGGCGCCGGCGGGAAGTCCAGCAGGGCCTCGAACTCGGCCATGAAGTGCACCTGGCTGCCCCGTTCGAGGACGTTGGCACCCTTCTTGGTCGCAATCACCGGGTCCCCGTCAAAGTAGGCCGCCCGCTGCTCGAACTCGGTGAAGTCCTCGACCGACTTCAGTGCCCGCTGCGAGCCGAAGAGCCGCTGGATGTTGACCCCGCGCAGCGGCGGAGTATCCAGACGGTGCCGAAACTCCTGCGGCCGAATGTCACCCACCAGGTGCGTCGCCGCGTTCGTGTGCCCGTTAACGTGGCAGTCGAAGCAGGTGACGCCGCGGTGCGGGTGAGCTGACCGCCGATCGTCCGTCTGGTTGAACTGCTGCTGCGGGAACGGCGTCACCAGCAGGCGCAGGCCCTCGAGCTGCTTGGGATTCAGGATGCCGTTGAACAGCTCGAAGTAGTTCATCATCGTTACCACCTTGCCCTGCGACACGTCGCCCAGGTCCGGGCGCGTGGTCAGGAAGATGGCAGGCGGATACTCCGGCAGGAAGTGCGTCGGCAGGTCGTAGTCGAGGTCGAACCGCGTCAGGTCCCGCGCTTCCTGCTTGTTGATCTCGTCGATGTGGTGCTTGGGGAACAGCATGCCGCCTTCGGGGTGATTAGGGTGCGGCAGCGGCAGGAAGCCCTTGGGGCAGGCACCCTTCTCCCGTACTTCGTCGGGCTTCATGGCCGTGAGCTTCTCCCAGGTCATGCTCGCCGGTAGCTTGACGCGGACGCCTTCCTGGACGGGCTTGCCGCGCGACATGGTGACGCCCTGGGCCGGGCGGTCACTGAGGTCATAGCGCTCGGCCAGCAGGGCGGCGTGCTTCTTCATGATCTCCGGCTTGGCGGCCTCCATGCGCGACATGACGGTCTGGAAGTCGTCGATGCCGGTGACCGGCGCGTAACTGGACGGCTTCGGTTGTGGCTGCGCGAACGCGACCAGCGCGAGGGCGGCCACGCCGATCAGCGCCGCCAAGGCGGTTCGGGTGGACACACGTTTGGGGTTGCATGGCGTTGTCATGGCATTGCTCTCCTTCGGGGTTTCCCGTGGGCTTTCCGGCCCTTGCGTACGACGGATCTGGAAACAGCCCCGCGCCCACGTGTCGACGGGACTGGGCTTGACGAGCGGGTTCGGCAGTCCGGGCAGAGCCCGCGGTAGTGAACGCACACCTCGTGGATTTCGAAGCCGCGCGGTCGGTTGCGCGGCGCGCTGAGGGTCGCGCCAAGCCCCGCGTCGAAATCGACGACCTTATCGCAGCGCAGGCAGACCAGGTGGTCATGACGCTGCCGGCGCGGATCGTAGCGGGCGGCCGCGCCGGGATGGCACGCCTTGGTGATGATGCCCGCGCGGACGAGCGTCTCCAGCACGCGGTAGACCGTGGTGCGGGAGATGCCCGCGACGCGCCTCCGCACGGCCTCATACACCTGGTCCGCGGTGGGATGGTCCCGGCGCGGGGCCAGGGCGGCGAAGACGGCGCGCCGCTGCACGGTCAGCGTGAGCCCCTGCTGTCGGCAGCGACGTTCAAAGTCCGCGGCGCGCGCGGCTGTTTCGTTGGCTGCGGTCATTTTCGTCACCGATGCAAATGTGTACCAGACGCAAAGAAATGTCAAGCGGTCTGGGTCGGACCATCGGCGGGCAGGGCCGCCGCGGACGGCGGGGACGCGACGGACGTCGTGGGGCAGCCTGGGTTTACAGCCGCGGCCCATGCCCACCCCCGCCTGCGGCGGGTGAGAGCATGGCACCCACGCGGAACAGGTACACGAATCCAACGCCGGCGCCGTCGGCGGCGGGTCGCCCGCCCGGTTGTGCGTAAGTGGGCCTGGTGTATGAGGTTGCGGAAGCACGGGGGCAACGTTGGCCCGGCCGGGGTGGGGGACAAATTCCGGCGGATCGGGGGTGATGACGGTTGCGGGACTGCCCTGCCGGGTGGTATGCTACATCGTGTCACTTCAGTTTGGCCGGTTCGCGGAAGCGAACGCGGGGTCAGGTGCCGTCCCGCGGGCAAGCACGCCGGGCCGCGATGCCGATCCGCGTCAGGGCACCAGGGAAGGTAGTCATCTCGAATGCGGTCCGCGCGGAGGAAGGAGTCATGAATCAGATCCTAGGATTGGCGTTGGGAGCGTTGTTGGCGTGCGCCCTGGCGGCCGCGCCGAGTTGGGGGCAGTGTACGATCTTGCCGGGCTCGGACTTGTTCAGTTCGCCGGCGCCGCCGGGGGGGGTGCCGGGCCCCACGTATGATGACCTCAGCGGCAACCCGATCCCGGCGGACTTCTTCGGCCCCGGGTCGGACCCATTTGACGGGATCATCTACCTGACGGGCTACCCGTTCCCGGTGCCTGGGCCCTGGGGTTTTGAGATGGCGGACACCATCGTCGAGCGGCTCACGACCGCCAATCTGCCTGATCCATACAGCAGCCAGGCCACCGTGGACACGCAGATGAAAGCGCTGGACTTGGTGAGCGTAATGCCGATCACCGTGATGTTCAACGGCGGTGCGGAGTCGGCCCAGTACGACGTACGCGTCTGCCTCTCGGGCCTCGTCAGCGCCCAGCCGCTGGGTTCGATGACCATTCATCATCTCTGCCCGAACGGCGGTCGGTTCAACTCGGTCACGCCGGTGATCCCGAAGCTGGATTTTACGAAAGTCTCGGGCGTGCCGGGCGTTGCCTTTGCGCGGCTGGACCCCGCGCCGCAGCTTGACTTCACCGTGACGGACGGCTGCTGGTCGCACACGGATCCGGGGTTCGGGCTGTTCACAACGCTCGGTGGCCTCGCCGATCACGACTGTGACCCGGCCACGGCAGCGATTCCCTTCGCAGCCTCCTCGTCGGCGCCGGGGTTCTTCCTGGGCGTCTGCTGGTTCCCGTGCGACGGCAGTGCGGGGGGCCCCACGCCCGAGCCGCGTAAACGCCTCACGCCGGAGCAGGAACTGCTGGCCAGCCACGGCATCCTGCCGGCCGAGGAAGAGGGGTCCGACGGCGACGGCGACGGCATCCATGAAATGGCCGACAACTGCCCGGGCCTCTACAACCCGCTGCAGGTGGACACCGACAACGACTCGGTCGGCGACCTCTGCGACAACTGCCCCAACGATTTCAACCCGTTCCAGGAGGACACCGACGGCGACGGTATCGGCGACGCGTGTGACACGCAGCAGGTCCCGGTGTTGTCGCTGGGTGGTTTCGCCTTGCTGGGGCTGGTCCTGGTGGCGGGGGGCATCGTCATCGTCCGGCGCCGGAGGTTGCACCCGGCCGCGTGAGAACAGGGACGCGGCTAGTCTTCCCTGGAGGAGAAACGGGGGTGCAGGAACTAGCTGCGTCCCCGTTTCTTGTTTGGCGACGGAGACAACGTGGCCTATACTCCGGGTGCAGGCGTGCGGGCCGGGAGGACGCCTGCCCTTGTCGAGGGCAAGGAGAACGGTTGCGGGCGGCATGTCCCGGTAGTCACCGGCGGGGCAGCTTGCTGCCGGCGCGGGCTCTGGCAAACCCGCCGCGCCGCCGGTGGTCAACCGTGCCGAACGGGATGCAGAGAGCAGCGGCCCGGAGTTCTGCAGTCCGGCCGATCATGCTCTCTGCTGCTTTGCAGGAGGCTCGAAGGTGTGGAGCGTGGCTGCCGTCGCCTGGGTGGCGCGTTTGCCCTTCGCCAACAACAGCGGGGGGCTGATTTGTGTGGGCTTCGCCGTCGTCATCATTCTGCTGACGGTGTTCTGCCGCCGGCCCCACCGCGTTTGTCCCAAGTGCAGGGAAGTCAATCGGATACACGCCTGTTTCTGCGCCCAATGCGGTACCGCCCTGGAGAAACGGTAAGAGTCCTCGAGGCATTCGCCCTCCCTGGTCGGGTGTGTGGGGAGGGCTGAGGCTTAATAGCCGCCCTCAGTGGAGAAACCGAGCGGTTGACGGGGTGGCATGGCCAAGCGCAGCGCCGCCATGCCTTGTCGCGGGCGAGCACCCGATTCCTGCAACAGCATGCCGGCGACTTCGGCTCGGGCATGCCACCCTTTGGGTTTCCCATTCGTGTGGTCTTCTTCAGCGGGGGGCGTTTGCGTCTTCCACAGAATGACCTCAAGCTCTCCGTTGGCCGGAGCGAGCGAATCCGGCGGCGGCTGCTGGCCTGGTACGACCGGCACCGGCGCGACTTGCCCTGGCGCCGGCGGAGCACGGACGCCTACGCCCAGTGGGTGGCCGAGGTCATGCTCCAGCAGACCCGGGTGGAAACGGTGCTTACTTACTATGCACCGTTTCTGCGGCGGTTCCCGACGCTGGGTGCCCTGGCGCGGGCCCCTCTGGAGGACGTGCTGAAGCCGTGGGAGGGGCTGGGCTATTACCGGCGGGCGATCAACCTGCATCGGGCGGCCGGGCAACTTCGGCAGGACGGCCGGCCGATTCCCTCGACAGCGGCCGAGTTGCGGAAGTTGCCCGGAATCGGCACGTACACGGCGGCGGCCGTGGCGTCGATCGCCTTCGGCGAGCGGGTGGCCGCGGTGGACGGCAATGTCGCGCGCGTCCTCGCGCGTCTGTTCGGCGTGACCGAAGACGCCACTTCCGCGCTCGGGCGGGCGCGGCTGACTAACCTGGCAACGCAACTGCTGCCTCTCCGCCGCTGCGGTGATTTCAATCAGGCGTGGATGGACCTGGGGAGCATGATCTGCACGCCGAGAAGTCCACGCTGCGGCGAGTGTCCGCTGTCGCGTGAGTGCGTGGCCTTACGGGCCGGGCAGGCGGGGAGTCTGCCCCTGCGTCGGCAGCGGCGACCCGTCCCCGTCGTCCTGACGGTCGTGGGTATCGTGGTTTGCGGCGAGCGTGTGCTGGTGCGTCGGCGAGCGCCGCGGGGCCTTTGGGCGGGCTTATGGGAGTTTCCGGGTCAGGATGGCCTGCCCGGTGCGAACGAGCGGGAAACAGCGCGAGGATTGGTGCGGAATCTGGGTCTGCGGCGCCGATCCGCGCTGGTCCGCGTGGGCGAACTGACCCACCGCCTCACGCACCGCCTGCTGGACTTTCGCGTCTACCGTATGCCGGTGGCATCGGCCCATGATCCGGCATCACCGGGCGTCTGGCGCTGGGTGACCGCGGCGGAGTTGCAGCGTCTGCCGGTCTGTACCGCACATCGTCGCCTCTGGGCGTTGGCGCGGGCGACAGAGGTAGACGCCACGCGGGCGCACTTGTCTGGCAGTGGCCGGACGATGCGGGCGCGAGGCCCTCGCGCCGCTCCCTGACGGAGTGGCCTCGGCGTGTGCAGGCCCGACACTCGTTCCAGCGCGTACACCCCCGAACCACGGTGCCGCGGCGTCTTCGGCCGAGGCCGCAACGGGGGAGACCGGCGGTCTGCGGGGTCCTTTGTGGACCCGCGTGGTCCTATATAGCTGGAGGGGCACCGGGTTTGCCTATGGAATGACGGGCGCCGGCTTGGGTATAATCGACGTCGGCGGACCAGCCGCCGAGGCATCGGGGGGACGAGGTCGGGGAACCTCGCCACGACTTGCCGGGGGTTTCCATCCTCCGAAAGGAGTACACCGTGTTGCGTGAGGGTCGGAGTGTAAGCGCGCTGCGCGCGGGGCTGCTTATCGGGGTGGCGATATGGAGCGTGGGGGGTTGGGCACCGGCGCCGGCTGCGGCGGCCGAGAGAATGGTGCTCGGCGAGTTGTTCACCGCCACCTGGTGCACAGGGTGCCCGACGGCCGGCACCGCGCTTAACGGCATCATCAACAGCTATCCCGACACGCTGGCCGTCGTCGAGTACCACCAGTCGGATCCGTACTCCGTAACGTGGGGCGAAGACCGGGGCTTCTTCTACAACATCTGGGGCGTCGGCATTCCGTGGTTGACCTATGATGGTTTGGGAAGGGTCTGGCCAATCGACACGTTCGAGGCGGCGTTTCTAGCCCGCCAACCGGTGCCGACGCCCGTGACTCTGCGCGTCGCGGCCGAGCAGGTCTCCGGCCTGACGTACCAGATCACGACCCGTGCGTGTCTGGAGCCGGACGCGACCGCGGTGACGTTGCGACTGTACGCCGTGGTGGTCCAGGATTACTACCCGAGCACGCCGAACTACTCGCGCAACACCTTCCGCATAGCCACCGACACCGTTGATGTGAACTTGACGCCGGGTGAGTGCGTCGTGGACACGCGCAACGTCACGTTGAACTCGGGGTGGACGTACAACAACCTGCGGATCATCGCCTGGGCGCAACTGCCGCTGTCGGCGGGTCCGGCCGAGGTGTATCAGGCCGCCAAGTACCCAGCGCCCTTTGCTGGTTTCGAGGTGACCGGCGACTACGACATGGACGGCGACCTCGATCTGGACGACGCGGCGGATTTCGTCACGTGCCTGGGCGGGCCGGACGCGAGCCCGGCCGCGTCAGTGGTGTGTCGCACCGCGTTCGACTTCGACGACGACGGCGACGTAGACTTGGAAGACTACGCTGCGTTCCAGGTGCTGTTCATTGGGCCCTAGGGCATTGTCGATTGACGATTGACGATTGTCGATTGACGATAGACGATTAACGACTGATGCCGGGTGGCATGCCCAAGCCCGCCTCAAGCGGGCGCCGGCATGCGGCGTCGGTGGTTTGCGTCTTCCAAGCCCGCCGGCCAACCCCATTCCGGGAACTCGTCTCCAGAGCGGGGGGGGGGCCGAACGTGGGGCTCTCACGGGCGCGACGCCCGCGCACGTCGGTTTGGCGCAAGCTTCAGGCAACCACGTCGATCGCGCGGTGCCGGTGCTGACCAGGGTTGGCTTCGTTACGGTTGCGGTTTGGACTGACTTTGCCGAACGACACCCGGAGAAGCCGGGGGTGGTTTCGGACAAGGCGGTGGATTAGCGTCGGGGAGGTCTCCGGCGTAGGATGCCGGGCATGATGACGGGATTTGCCCGGCGTGCGGATGGTGCGGTGGCGAAGCTGAGCTCCGTGGAGGAGGCGGTGGCGTCGGCCGCGGAGCTGGAGGGCGTGACCTGGATTGACGTGGAGGACCCGACCGACAGTGAACTGCAACGCGTGGGGGAGGCGTTTCACCTCGAGCCGACCACACTGGAGGACGCGCTGAGCGGGCAGCAGCGGCCGCGGATCGACGAGTTCGAGCAGTATATCGTCGTGATCTACTACGGTCTGTTCGGACCGGCGGAGACGGACGAGGTGGGGCCGCGGAAGCTCACCGCGTTTCTGGGGACGAATTGGCTGATCACCGTGCATGGGGTCCCGCTGCGGGTGGTGCGGGACCTGCATCACCGTTGCACGTTGCGGGGGGACAGCCTGCTGGGTCAGGGGGCCGCCTTCCTGCTTTACGGCTTGATCGACGCGATCGGCGACAACCTGCTGCACTTGGTGGACCAGTACGAGGACCGCATCGAGGCTCTCGAGGAGCGTTCGCTGGGCAGCGACGTGGACGAGACGGTACTGAGCTCGACGCTGCCGGTGCGGCGGGAGCTGCTGGAACTGCGGCAGCTGGCGGTTTCCCAGCGCGAGGTCGTGGGCCAGCTTGCCCGCGACCCGTTCGACTCCATCCCGGACGCGCTGGAACCGCGCTTCGCGCACGTTCTGGACCATCTGACGAAGGTCGTCGAGCAGATCGACGGCCTGCGCGAGCGGCTCAACGGTGTGCGCGACAACTACCACACCGCCCTCACCCAGCGCATCAACGCGGTCATCAAGACGCTGACGATCTTCGCCAGCGTGCTGCTGCCGCTCTCGTTGATCACGGGGATCTACGGCATGAACCTGCCGGTCTGGCCCCCGGGCGAGCATCCGGCCAGCTTCTGGGGCGTGCTCGCGGTGATGCTCGTCGTGGCCGTGGTCCTGCTGACGTACTTTCGCCGCAAGCGCTGGCTGTGAGGTCGCGGCCCCTGGGTGCTGCTTATGACGATTCTGCTGTGGATCGGTTTCATCGTCTTCGTCCTGTTGATGCTGGCCATTGACCTGGGCATCTTCAACCGCCAGGCCCACGTCATCAGCGCCCGCGAGGCCCTTGCCTGGACCGTGGTGTGGATCGTCTGCGCCCTGTTGTTCAACGTCCTGGTCTACTACCTGTACACACACCACTGGCTGGGCATCGGCAAGGACATCGGTCACGAGCTGAGCGGGAGCGAGGCGGCCGTGCAGTTCTTTACCGGCTACGTGATCGAGAAATCGCTCAGCCTCGACAACATCTTCGTGATTGCCCTGATCTTCGCCTATTTCCAGATTCCCCGCATGTATCAGCATCGCGTGCTGATGTGGGGCGTGCTGGGGGCGCTGGTGCTGCGCGGGGTGATGATCGGGGCGGGCGTGGCCCTCATCCGGCGCTTCGAGTGGATCATTTACGTGTTCGGCGTGCTGCTGCTGGCGACGGCCGTCAAGATGCTCATGGCCCAAAGGGAGAACATCGAGCCGGATCGCAACCCGCTCATCCGCCTGGCCCGCCGTTTCTACCCGGTGACACCGGAGTTGCAGGGGCAGAAGTTCTTCGTGCGTATGGACGGTCGGCGGGCGATCACGCCGCTGTTTCTGGTGCTGCTGATGGTGGAAAGCACGGACGTGCTCTTTGCGGTGGACTCGATCCCGGCGATTTTCGCCATCACGCGCGACCCGTTCCTGGTGTTTACCTCGAACGTTTTCGCCATTCTCGGGCTGCGTTCGTTGTACTTTGCGCTGGCCAGCCTGCTCGACAAGTTCCGCTACCTCAAGACCAGCCTGGTGTTCATCCTGGCGTTCGTGGGGGTGAAGATGCTGCTTTCGCACCATCATCCGATTCCGACCGCGTTCTCCCTGAGCGTGATTGCGGCCGCGTTGCTGGTGGGGGTGGCGGCCTCGGTGATCGCCGCCCGCCGGCCGCGCCGCGACGGGCCCTCCGCCGAACCCCCGGGCGACGGCGCAGTCTGATCGCGGCGCGCACGACCCCGGCCGCGCGCCCATCCCCCCTGGCAGCATTGCGCGGGTGCATGCGCCGAACGCACGACGCTGGTGCACCAAGATCGGTCCGGACGGGTCGCTCGATCTTCGGTCCGCAGGGGCCTGAGCGGGCGGTCTGCGGCGGTCACTTCTCGATCATGCCGAGTCGGCGAATCAGCCGATCCAGAAACGGCGGAGACGAACTGCGCGCCGGGTGGATGACAGCGCTTCGAAGTCACCCCGGAGTCGTGCGGGTCGGCTCACGAACGGGCAGCGAGGCAGCCGCTCATGCGTGTGCTGGTCACCGGTCATCGAGGGTATCTCGGGTCGGTGCTGACCTGTGTGCTGCGGCACGCGCGCTTCGAGGTCGTCGGGCTGGACACCGACCTGTTCGCCGGCTGTGACTTCGGCTCCACGACGGAGCCGGTCGAGCACTTCGACTGCGACGTGCGGGACGTGGACATCGCGGACCTGTGTTCGTTTGACGCGGTGATCCACCTGGCCGGTCTGTCCGACGAGGCCGGCGTGGAGCTCGACCCGGCACTGGCCGAGGACATCAACCTGGCCGCCACCGTCCGCCTGATCGAGTGCTGCAAGCTGGCCCGCGTGCCGCGGCTGTTGTTCGCCTCAAGCTGCGCGGTGTACGGTTGCGGCGGCAACGAACTGCTGCACGAGGAAGGTCCGGTGCGGCCGCAGAGCCGGTACGCGGCGTTGAAGCTGCAATGCGAACAGGCGTTGCTGGCGGCCGCGGACTCGACGTTCTCGCCGGTCATTCTGCGGAACGCGTTTGCGTACGGCGTGTCGCCGCGGCTGCGCACCGATCTGCTGGTCAATGACTTCACGGCGGCGGGGCTCGCCACGGGGCGGGTAACGCTGGTCACGGCCGGGCGGGCGTGGCAGCCGCTGGTGCACGTGGCCGACCTGGCGCAGGTGTACGCGACCGTGCTGCTGGCGCCGGACGAGCTGGTCCATGGGCAGATCTTCAACGTCGTGCACTCGTGCGAGAACTACCGGATCATCGACGTGGCCGACGCGGTGACGGACTGGGTGCCGCTGTGCGAGCGCCAGGTGCTGCACGGCGGCTTCGATCCGCACAGTTTCCGCGTGGACGGCGGCAAGCTGGAAAGGACGTTTCCCCGCCTGAAGTGGCGTTGGACCCTGCCGCTGGGCATTCGTCAGCTCGTCAACGCCATGACCAACGCCGGCATGTCGCCCGGCACCTGGCGCAGCGACCGCTACCGCCGGGCCCTGCGTCTGCAAGCCCTCCGCGAACAAGGTCAAGTCGACGCCGCCTTGCGGCGCGGCGTCTCCGTGCACACCTTCTGAACAGCTCCACCTGATAGAGGCACCGACCGACGGTGCAGGGTGGCATGGCCAAGCGCAGCGCCGCCATGCCCTCGAGGTAGCGTGTGCGAGCGTCCCAGCAGCATGCCGGCGCTTGCCTGTGGCAAGCCTGGGCATGCCACCCTGGTTTCCGCTTGGCGTGGTGCTATCTACAGTTCGGATTCGGGGCGACCGGCCGGCAGCGTCGGGCCGAACAGCTCCAGCGCGTTGGGCTGCTCCAGCATGAACTCGGCCGGGATCGACTGGTCCTGACACAGATGGTAGAGCAGGCGGACGATGGTACCGTAGTCGAGTCCCACGCCCAGCACTTCCTGCCGCTGGGCCAGCGGGTCGCTGCCCAGCAGGGTAACCAGAGCGGCCACGTCCAGCGGTCCGGGAATCGGAGGTGACATGGTGCCGTCCACGGGGACCATGCGGAGCAGACTCACGTGGTCGTCGCCGGCCGCGGCGGTCATCGTGATGACGCCGTTGGGTGCCCGGTAGAACAGAGGCGGCTCGCACGCCAGACCGCCCGCGCCGAAGAGCGCCAAGCGGCGCTCCTCCGATCGCCGGGCGTAAATGAACGGGCGCTGGCGCGTGGGTACCAAGTCCAGCGCAAAGTTGTCGACGCCGATGATCCGCGTCTGCACGGTCACATCGTTGGTCTTCAAAAGGGTTTCATAGGCACCGGCCTGCACGCGCGGGTCAGGGTCATCCAGCAGGCGCCGCAGCGTGATCTTGGCCACGGCCAGATGCGGTGTAAAGCCCAGCGCGCGGATCGCCTGGAAACGAAACGTGTTCGCCGGGTTCTGGGCGTGGGCGACCATCGTTTCGACGGCCAGGTTCTCTCCCAGGCGCAGGCCCGCGGCCGCAGCATGGAAGCTGACGTGCTCCTGCGGATGGGCGTACAGTTCATCCAGCATGGGGACGGCCGCCCGGCCCAGTCCTTCCAGGCACAAGGCGAGGTCGGCGTGCCGCGCATCCGGGCGGACCAGTTCCTGTCCGAGCTCTCGGGCGCGGGTGGCCGCAAAGGTGGCATCCTGGTTCAGGCACAGGCAGCGGACCAGCCCGAGGAAGTGGGCCGTGTCCTCACGATAGGCTTCAGGCACCCGCAGCCGCACGTACGAGGGCGAAATGGCGTCGGCGACGCGGCGGTAGTCAGCCAGATGGGCGAACTGATCGTTGATGCGGTCCTGCACCCGCCGCGCCAGGGCGTAGGACGGTTGCAGCAACACCAGCCGGATTTCCCGGTCGTACCACACCCTCCCGCCGGAAAGGACCGCGCCCTCCAAGGCCGTGGTCTGTGTCGTGGCCTCTCCTTCGGCGAACGGGTTCAGGAACACCAGACCGGACGCCTCCCCCATCACTTTGCCGGACAGCGTGGTCTGCGGACCCACCGTGCGGAACGTCTCCAACTCGGTCGAATACAGGCGCGCGCCGTATAGTGACCGCGTCTGCGTGCCGGGGATGGCCGACACCCAGACGTCGAACGCCGTGCCGGCCGTCGCGCCCGGGGGAATCTCGCCCCGGACGAGCACGACGGCCGTGTCCCGATCCCGAATGAGCTGCTCCGGCGTCACGTTGCGCTCGCCGACGACCGTGGTGGAGAAGTCGTGGCGTTTGTACAGCTTCTGCACGAGCTGGTCGTAGATGGGCTTGGGGCAATCGGCCGAGCCGTCGCGGCCCAGCCCGACCACGAGCCCGAAGCCGCGCACGGACAGCGTCCGCAGCCCGTCGTAATACGCCACCGAGCCGATCGTGTCGCGGTAGGCGGCCGACGCCTCCAGACCCGAGGGCTTGGCGTCCACGCCCAGGTCGCGCCGTTTGGTGTCCTCCGCCTTCCAGGTGTGGGAGCAGGCACCCGGTGACAGGCAAAGCCAGGCCAGCAGAGGCACGACCCCGAGGTAGCGGCGGCGACGCGAAGTTGACATCGTCTGGGTGCTCCGTGGCGGCGGGAGCCGCAATCGGTTGGTCACGTCGCCGGCGGGCATACCGGCGACCACGCAGAGGGCAGGTCAGCCCCGGAGTTACTCCGCAGGGCCGCAGGATACCGGCTCGCCGGCGGCAGCGTCAAGACGGCCTGCAGGGCAATCGACAATCGTCAATCGCCAATCGACAATCTACCAGACCGCGACATCGAGGATTCCCGCCAGGGCCAGAGCCAGGCTGACCAGGCCGTTGCAGGTGAAGAACGCCACGTTGACGTGGCGGTAATCGCCGGGGCGGACAAGGCTGTTCTCGACCACCAGCAGCACCGCGGCCAGGACCACGCCGATCCCGTAGACCCAGCCTAAGTCCGCAGCCGGTGCCAGCGCGGCCAGGGCACTGAGGGACACGGCGTGGCTGACTCGGGCAATCCCCAGCGCCCGCCGCGGGCCCAGACGCGCGGGCAGCGAATAGAGCCCGTCGCGCCGGTCCACCTCGATGTCCTGGCAGGCGTAGATGATGTCGAAACCGGCGATCCAGCACGTCACGGCCAGCATCAGGAGCACCGCCGGCCAGCCGAGCGTACCGGGGTGAATCGCCAGCCAGGCGGCCACGGGCGACATCGCGATGGCGCTGCCCAGATAGAAGTGCGACCACTTCGTGAACCGCTTGGTGAACGAGTAGCCGCCCAGGTAGAGCAGCACCGGTCCCGCCAGCAGCAGGGGCCAGGTGTTGCCATAGAACAGGTAAAAGCCGGCGCACCCGATGCCGAAGGTGACCACGAAAACCGCCAGCATGCTCCAGGCGGCGACCGCGCTCAGGCGTCCGCTGGGTATCGGCCGGTCGGCGGTTCGCGGGTTGCGGGCGTCGAGTTGGGCATCGACGATGCGGTTGTACGTCATGGCGACGCTGCGGGCGGCCACCATGCACAGGGCGATGAGCCCGAGCTGACCGGCATGCGGCAAGGACCGGCCCGGCAGCGTCCGCCCGGCCAGGAACGTCGCCAGCAGCGCGAACGGCAGCGCGAACACGGAGTGCGAGAACTTGACCGTCTCGCCCCACAGCCGCACTGACGCCGTCCAGCCGCTCATGCTCAACTCTTGCCGTCTTCTCGCGCGGGGCGCGCGGTGCCGCCCGGCTTCCAGCGCGTGGCGAGCGGGTGGGGGACACCCAGCAGGTCCAGCACCTTGCCCACGACGAAGTCCACCAGGTCCGCGACCGATTGAGGGTGCAGATAGAAGCCCGGGCAGGCGGGGCAGATCACCGCGCCGGCCTCCTGCAAGCGCAGGGCGTTGAGCAGATCGAGGCGCGTCCAGGGCATCTCCCGCGGCACGAGGATCAGCGGGCGGCGCTCTTTCAGTGTTACGGCCGCCGCACGCTCGAGCAGGTTGCCGGACATGCCCGCGGCCACCTTCGCCAGCGTGTTCATACTGCACGGGCAGACCACCATGCCGTCGGTCTGAAAGGAACCGCTGGCCGGCAGAGCCCCGACGTCGTCGCAGGTGTGGCGAACGAGGCGTGCCGACGGGGCACCGGTGAGCACCACCGCTGGAGT
Organism: Planctomycetota bacterium; assembly: GCA_029558835.1. Classification (GTDB taxonomy): domain Bacteria; phylum Planctomycetota; class Phycisphaerae; order UBA1845; family UBA1845; genus JAKQDH01. The sequence continues at coordinate 68,934 of JAKQDH010000154.1, forward strand.
GTCCGTCTCCGGCAGTTCCTCCTGCCAGAGCCGCTCCCCGTGGGGGGTGACGATCAGGTGCACTTCGATCGGCGTGGTACCCAGGACTTCGAGCAGTCGCCGGGCGTAGGCGGCGCCGCTCGCGCCGGTGATGCCGACGACGATCCGCCGCAGGTCCTTCGGATCGTAGTTTGGCCGTTCGCGTGGTGTCACGGTCTGGCATCCGTCAGCAGACCGCTGGCGGGCGGCTGGCGCTGGAGTGACGCCTGCTGTGCCCAGATCGAACGCGGGTAATCGCGCTTAAGCCGGGCGAATTGCTCCTGCGCCTTCGACCCGTCGCCCAGTTCGCGGTAGGCACAGCCCAACTGGTACAGGGCTTCCGGCACGGCGTCCCGCTCGGGGAAACGCTCCAGCAGCTTCGTCAGCATGGCCGCCCGGCCGCGCGCGTCCGGCGTGACCTTGGCGATCTCCAGGTCGATGTTGTCCTCGATCTGGCAGTTGGGGTACGCCTGCTTGAGGGCTTGCAGGTTTTCGAGGTAGCGTTCGTGGCGGGGGTGCAGGTGCAGCAGGCCGAACTTGAGCGGGCCCGTCGCGCGCCGCGGCACCCCGATCGGATCGTAAGCGTAGATCGGATCGCGGTTCTGCTTGAGCAGGTCGTAGAGCCGTCCCGCTTCCAGCGTGGCACGCGCCAAGGGCACGGGCAAGGCCGCTTCGGGGCTGCGCCGGTCGAACGGACCGCGCGAGCCGTCCGCGACCGTATCGTTCAGTTCGCCCCAGCCGGCCGCCGCGAACTCCCGGCGCAAGCGTTCCAGCTTCTCGAGCGCCCGGTCCACGTCGCCCTCGCGGGCGTCCAGTTGGGCCAGGCGCAGCCAGGCGATGGCCGTCAACGGCGATGCCGGCTGCAGTTCAGCCAGCGTCCGCCACGTCTCCCGCGACGCCCGCGCGGGGAAGTCATCATAGAAGCGGATCCACTTCGTCGTCCGGAACGCGATCGGGTCCACCCGGCGGTCCAGCGCCCGCGCCTTGAGGAACAGCACGTTGGCCACGTACCGACTGGTGGGAAACTGCCGCAGAAACGCCTCGCACCGCAGCGCGAAATCCGTCTGCACGCGCGCGAGTTCCGAGGCGTACGGTGCGATATCCGTCGTCAGCGCGAAGGCCCAAAGTTGCTCAGCGTGGTCCCGCACCTGCTGGAAGGTGACGTCCGGCTGCTGCCGGCGGAAGTACTCGCGGGCGGCCCAGGCTTGCAGCGGCTGGTCGGCGTCCACGTCGGCGAAGTCCTGCCGATCGCGCGCCGCCAGGAGCCGGTAGTACAACTCATCACGCCCGACGTGCACCTCGAACAGCGCCATGGGCAGCGCAAACAGCATCACCAGCAGAGGCGTCACCGCTCCGGGACGATAGTTGACGGCGCGGGCAAGGGTCAACACCAGCGCGAAGCCGGCGGCGGCCGCCACGATCGCCAGCACCCACGGCGCCACCAGCTTGATCTGGTCCGCCGGGTCGAAGGCCGCTCCACCGATATCCACCCTCCCGCGTGACGCCAGCGTCAGGTAGATCACCGCGGGAACCAGCGCCAGCAGCGCCGACATGAACCGGAACGAGAAACGCAACGGCCGCGCCGACACCATCGCGCAGGACACCAGCATCGTGATCGCCAGCCACGGCATCATCGCCACGAACGCCAGCACCGCCAGAAACGGCAGGCTCGCCCAGAAGCGGTAGAGAATGGCCACCAGGATGGGAATCGAGATCATCGCGGCCATCAGCAGCCCCACGATGGGAATCTGCATTGGCACGTCCCGCACGTTGATCGGCGCCACCAGCATCGATTGCAGGGTTACCGGATTGTCGCCCAGGAACTGAAAGGACTGCGCCCAGATCGTCCAGTAGTTATCGAGCGCCGGCGCGAACGCCACCCCGCTGCGCAGCCAGAACGCGAAGCTGCCCAGACCGACGAACAGCACAACGTTCACGCCCAGCAGCACGGCCGCCCGCACTCGGTACTTGCGCCCCGGCCAGGACCACACGTCGTAGCGCAGGGGGGCGGGCGCGGCGTTGACGCCGACCGGTGGGGCCGTCCCGGCGGACGCACCTGCGGCGATTCGAGCCGACGTCTCGGTTGTCGGATGGGCGTTGGCCATTACTCACGCACCGCCACGTACACCGTCACGATACCCAGCGTCAGGGGCACCGCGCGTACTTGGGCGAAACCCGCCTCGCGCAGGGCGGCCACCGTCTGCTCTGCCGAAAGGAAACATACCACTGAGCGGGGCAGGTAGCGATAGGCCCCCGTGCGGTCGCCGCTGACCAGCCCGGCGGCCGCCGGCATCAGGCGAGTGGCGTAGAGCTCATAGACGCGCCGGACCAGCACGTGCCGCGGGCGCGTGAACTCGAGAATGACCGCCCGACCGCCGGAACGCAGCACCCGCCCCATCTCCCGCAGACCGCTTGCCAAGTCCGTGAAGTTACGCACGCCGAACGCGCACGACGTGACGGAGAAGGCCCCGTCGGCGAAGGGCAGCCGCAGGGCATCGGCCTCGCACCAGTCCAGTTTCGCACGCGGACGGCCCCGGGCACGCAGGAGCATCCCGTGCGCGAAGTCGCACCCCACCACGCGGGCCGCCCCGGCCCGGGCGAAGCAGCGCGCGAAGTCACCCGTTCCACAGGCGACATCGAGAACCTCATCCGCGGCCGTGATCCCGGCCACACCCACCGCCCGCCGGCGCCACCCGGCGTCGATCCCCAGGCTGAACAGCAGATTGACCAGCTCGTAGCGCCCGGCGATGGCATTGAACATCGCTCGTACCCGCTGCGCCTTGTCCGGTGCCGTGTGCGGGTCCGCGAGACGCTCGGCGTCCCAGATGGGCGGCTGAGGTAGGGTCATGTGCTGCCTCGGCTCCGCGCAAAGAGACGGATCGGACACCCTGCCCGATCCGTCGTCCCGCGTGCGGCTCGCCTGTCTGGCCCGGTGGCGGCTACTTGGCCCTGGTGTACCGGTCGTTGACGTCCTTCCAGTTCACCACGTTCCACCAGGCGGTGATGTAGTCCGGACGACGATTCTGGTACTTAAGGTAATACGCGTGCTCCCACACGTCGAGGGCCAGCACCGGCGTCAGGCCCTGCGTGAGCGGGCAGTCCTGGTTCGGCGTCTGCACGATGGAGAGGTTCCTGCTCCGGTCGACGCAGAGCCACGCCCAGCCGCTGCCGAAGACCCCGGTGGCGGCCGCCGTGAACTTCTCCTTGAACGCCGGGAAGCCGCCGAAGGTCTTCTTGATCGCCTCGGCCACCGCCCCCGTCGGCTCGCCGCCGCCCTGGGGGCTTAAGTTCGTCCAGAACACGTTGTGATGGTAGTACCCGCCGCCGTGGTTGCGGACGGCCGTGCGGATGCTGTCCGGCAACGTGGTCAGGTTCGCCAGAATCTCCTCGACCGACTTGTTGTGCAGCTCCGTGTGGTTGCCGATCGCATCCTTGAACTTGGCCAGGTACGTCGCGTGATGCTTGTCATGATGGACGCGCATCGTCTGCTCATCGATGTAAGGTTCCAGGGCGTTGTACGCATACGGCAGTTCGGGCAGTTCGTGTGCCATGATGTTTACTCCTTTCGGGAGAACCCATGTTCCCCCAACCGCTGACCGGCGGTCCATACCTTCGCTCAACTACGCATTGTCGTTGGTGTTCTGATTAACGTTAGCGTTCAGGTTCGCGTTCGCATTGCCATTGGCATTGGCGTTCGCATTGCCGTTGGTATTGTCGTTGGCATTCGAATTGCCGTTGTCGTTGCTATTCGCGTTGCCATTGCCGTTGGCATTGTCGTTGTCGTTAGCGTTGCCGTTGTCGTTGGCATTCGCATTGTCGTTGTCGTTGCCGTTCGTGTTGCCGTTGTCGTTGTCGCTGGGCACCGGGCTCACGCGGACCGTCACCAGCGCGGTCTCGCTGAGTTCGCCGGTGGCGTCCGCACCCACACAGCGGAAGCTGATGTCCCCAAGCTGGGTCGGGGCCGCGAACGTCGCCACGCCCTCCGAGACCTCCGTCAGGACCACCTCGGGTCCTTCGAGCTTGGTGATCGACAGCTCGGTCAGTTCCGCCTCGCCCACGCTGGTACACGTCAGGGTCACGAGGTCACCGACGTGCGCGGCGGCCGGGTCGGCCGTCAGCGACACCGCCAGCCCCACCACCCCCGCGACCGTCACCACGCACGACTCGACGTCCTGGTACAGTCCGTCACTGGCCGCCAGCCGGATGATGATCTGACCTTCCCGCAGAGCCTGGAAAGTCGTGTTCTCTGCCCGGGCATTGGCGAATATGCCGGCCGAGCTGGGCAGCACCATCCACTGGTAGCTGGGGATCGCCCCGGGATTCGTCGGGTTGGCCAACAGCCCGATCGTTTCCCCGACCCGCAACTCGCCGGGACACGTCGGGGCCACCGAGATCGGATCGCACCCCGCCAGCATCCCGACGGCCGGCAGCGCCGCCAGCACCGTCCCCACGCCCGTTCCGAATCGGCTGGTACGCCTCATGGCTGCGTTCTCCCGGCCCGCCCGCGTGACCAAACGCCGGCCGGGCCTTGTGAATCTTGAGTCGAGCGGGTCCGACGCGACCCGCTCATCGCACCAACCGGTGGATTGTATTGACCCCGCGCGCGGTTTCCAAACCCCGCCGGCGGGGCCCGCTCGCTTGAGTTCGGGCTCGGTCATTGCCCGCTCGCTTCCGCTCGGGGCCGGTTCGGGACAGCGACCCCCTTCCTCATTCGCTCTTCGCTATTCACCTGTGCCCCCTCGCTTCCGCTCGGGCTCGGATGGCGTTTGGCTCTGCGGCCCTGGAAGGGCCGACGTTCGTTGCCAGGGTTTTCCAAACCCTGGTACAGGCGCCTTCTTCCTAATCTCCCCGTAAGCCCCGGAGGACGACGGAGTGTGCCATGCAGCGTAGCGTTGAGGTCACCTCCGTCGCCCCCTCCGGGGCTTGCATAGAGAAGGAGCATTCCCGGTTTCCCAGGGCTTTCGCCCTGGGCTAGCGACTTGCACCCCCTGCGGGGGTGCACAGCGCTGGTTGCCCGCTCGCTTCCGCTCGGGCTCGGGTCGGGGCAGCGTGCCCCCCCTTCTTCATTCGCTCTTCGCTCTTCGCGATTCACCTGTGCCCGCCCCGTGGCTCGCGCGCGCAGTTGTGGTACCCTTCGCTCCGGGGCGTTCCCCACCCGGAAGCTGCGCATGGCTGACGCCTCGGACATGCCTTCTGGTCTCATCGGTGCTGCACGCCCGGCGCGGACTGCCGCGCGCCGGCTCGGGTCCGCGCTGGTGGTGGCCGGCGTGGCCCTCGTTGTCCAGCTTGTGTACCTCGCCGAGGGGTACTGCAGTGCCGCACCGGCGCGGGGTGGCGCAGGGGCGGGTTACGCCCGCGAGTCGAGCGACCCCAGCTTCCTGGTGCCCGTCGTCGACGCCGGTGTCTACCACGACGCGGCCGTACGCTTCGCCGCCGGTGGGTCGCTCGCCGATGGGCCGTTCTGGCAGCCGCCGCTGTTCCCCTTGCTGTTGGGCATCCTCTATCGCACGGTCGGTGTCAGCATCGTGGCCGCCAAGCTGCTGCTGGCCGGCATCGCCGTAGCCAACTGCGTACTGCTCCTTCACCTGGGCGCGCGGACGTTCACTCCGCGTGTCGGTCTGGTGGCCGGGCTGATCCTCGCCGTCTACGGGCCGTTCGTGTTTCTCAGCACGCAGTTGTTGCCGACGGGACTGGCCACCTTCTGGGGTCTGCTGGGCCTGGTGCTTTGGCTGGGCTGCCTGGAGTGCCCACGCTGGTGGCGTTGGTTGGCGCTGGGTGCAGTGGCCGGCGCGGGGGCGGCCACCGTGCCGAACGCCGGGCTGCTGTTGGTCGTGGCGGTCGCGGGGGAGTTCGGGCGCGCAGTCCTCGGCCGGCGCCGCGAACCCTGCCTGCAAGGAGCGCCTGACGGGACCCCTCTCCCCCTTGGGGGAGAGGGCAGGGTGAGGGGGGATGTCGTCGTGGCTCGACCCTCCCCCGACCCCTCCCTGAGAGGGAGGGGGGCTGGGTCAGGGACTCCAAGCGTCCCGTGCCTCTGCCTCGGAATGGCGCTGGTCATCGCGCCGATCGCCGTACGCAACTACGCCGTGAGCCGGCAGTTCGTGCTGATCTCCACCAACGGCGGCATCAACTTCTACGTGGGCAACAACCCCGACGCCGACCGGACCGTGGCCATCCGCCCCGGCGAGTACTGGCAGCGCCTGACCCGCTCGTTCCTCGTCGAGGGGAACATGACGGCCGGCGGGATGGACCGTTACTTCCTGCGCCAGGCGCTTGCGTACCTGCGTGACGACCCGCTCGGCTTCCTGCGGGGACTGGCACGCAAGACGCTGCAACTTGTCAATGCCCGCGAGGTCCCGCGGAACGTGGACGCCTATGTCTACCGGGATTTCTCGCACCTGCTCAGTGTGCTGCTCTGGCGAGCGGGACCGTTCGGTTTCCCGCTGGGCGTGGTGGGCCCGCTGGCCGTCATCGGTGTGGTCGTCAGCCGGCGTGTCGCGATCGCGAGCGGCGTCAACTTCCGCTGGGGATTGCTGGCGTACGCGGCCGTCTACGGGCTGTCCGTTGTGGCGTTCTTCGTCAGCGCGCGGCATCGCCTGCCGTTGATGCCGGTCGTGGTTCTGTTCGCCGCCGTCGGGGTTGTATGGGTCGCCCAAGGGTTCGCCGGCCGGCTCAGAACCCCCTCACCCTGCCCTCTCCCCCAGAGGGGGAGAGGGGCTTACGAGCGCGTGCCTGGACCTCAGGCGATTGCGGGCAGCGACGGGGTGGGTGCGGGCAGCGACGGGGCGGGTGCGGGCAGCGACGGGGGCCTTGCCGTGCGCGTGGGCATCGCCTTCGCCGTGGCTGCGGTCGTCATCAACTGGCCCATTACCACGTCGACGGACCACGTGAACTTCCGGGCGGAGCTGGAGATGTCCGTCGGGGCGAGGTACGCTACGACCGGGCGCTTCGCCGAAGCGGAGCGGCATCTGCAACGGGCGCTTGCCCTGGATTCCGACTACGCGGCCGCCCGTACTCAGCTTGCTCAGGTCTACGCCCGGCAGGGCCGCTTCGACCCGGCCGCCGACCACTTCCGGCAGGCGATGGCGTTGGATCCCGATTCCGCCGAGGCCCGCTACCTTTACGGTGATCTGCTCCGCCGGCAGGACCATCTCCCCGAAGCAATTGCCGCGTACCGTGAGGCGCTGACGCGCGACCCGTTTTCCCCGGAAGCCCACGCCGGATTGGCCGAAGCCCTGCTCACCGCCGACCGGCCGGCCGAGGCCGTGCCGCACTACCGCTTCGCGCTGGAGCTGCTGCCGCCCAGCGGCCAACTCCGGGTCCATCTGGGTGACGCGCTGGCGCGACAAGGTGAGTATGAAGGGGCCCTCGAACAGTATCGTGCGGGTCTCTGGCAGTTCGAGCCGGACGCGGCCACTGTGCAGCGCGTCGCTTGGCTGCTGGCGACCTGCCCTCAAGAGAATTTGCGGGACGGCCCGGTGGCTCTCGACTTGGCCCTGCATCTGTGCCACCTGACGGGGGAGAACGACGCCGTTTCGCTGGACACGCTGGCCGCCGCTTACGCTGCTTGTGGCCGTTGGCAGGAAGCCGTGTCGACCGCCCAGCGGGCCCTCGACCTTGCCCGCAACCAGGGCCACTCGGACTTGGCCGCAGCCATCGAGGGCCGACTACACGGCTACCAAGCCGGCGCGTCCAGACAGTAGCGGTTCGCGCGCGGCGCAGCGCGAGTGCGGCGGGCGCGCCCGCGATGCGGAAAAAGGTGTCAGGATGATTTTCTTGATTTCTCACGGCGGGAGTGCGCTTGGCGCCGTTGTTCAACACTGTGAGCAAAAGTTGTCAGGATGATTCTCTTGATTTCTCACGTGGGGACGTGTGCTTGACGCCGTTGTTCAACACTGTGAGGCGCATCACCCGCGCGTTCAGCAGATGATACACCATCCGCGGCTTTGTCCTGCGTGACACTCACCCCAGGACCACGTCCTGCACGCCCTTCCCCCGAGGTCGATCCCTGGGAGAAAGTCGAATCCTCGCGACACGCTCTCCAAAAAAATCATCCTGACACCTTTTCGACTGCTTCACTGCTTCGTGCCGTCGCCCGCACCTTTCACCGGCACCGCGTGCCGGCGCTCGAAGTCCGCGCGGTGCACGGCCATGCCGTTCTTGAAGATCACCAGGCTGGAGTCGTACATCGGCAGCAGGGCCGCCCGGGGTATCGCCTCGTCCGAGTTGGCATAGACCACGGTGATCCCGCCGCCCTCGACGGCCGGGTGCGACACGGTGCACATGACGGCCTCCGCGGCGTCCGCGTAGGTGTTACCCTCAAAAACGAACCCCTCATCCGTCCACTGCACGGGGAACTCGATGCCGGTCAGGAACGCGCTGACCACCGGATCGCGCACGGCCTCCCCCAGCACCACCGCGCAGCGCTGCACGAGTTCCTCGCTGCGCACGGCCCCGGCGGTCCGTTCGATCCGCTCGTCGTCCTTGAAGCTGGAGGCAAATGACTCGGCGATCTTGCGGTACGCCTCCGGACAGTCGCCGCCCGGCAACACCGTTGTGAACGCCTTGCCGAAGCGCGTCCCGGCCGTCGTGGGGAAAATGTCACGTAGTGGCACCTTGCGGAACAGGTGGTAGTCCGGGTCGACCTCGACGGCCTGCGGCACCACGTCCAGCGCGAACGTGGCCTGCTGCACGGCGTGCTCCATCGGCATGAGCAGCTCGAGCGTCCCGCCGGCATGCGTCACCCGCAGCGGCACGTCCAGCGCGAATTCGGCGTCGTCCTGCTCCACCGTCACCGTCAGCATGCGGGTCGCCGGGTCGTACTCGGCCGCGCTGAGCAGCAGCATCGGCGCCCCGCCCCGGCGCACCCACTGCTCGAAGAACGCCTGCAAGTCCTGCCGGCTGACGTCCTCGCACACCGTCCGCAGGTCGTCCCAGCGTGCGTGCCGCCCGAGGTACTGCTCGTGGAAGCGTTGCAGAGCGGCCCAGAAGTCCTCCTGGCCCATCTTCTGGGCCAGCATGTGGAACACCATCGCTCCCTTGCTGTAGGCGATGCCCCGCCCGCAACCACCCGGCTTCCCGAACGTGCCCAGCGGCTTGTCCTTCTCCGCCTTCATCCGGCTGAGGAAGTGGCAGTAGTTGCGTCGCGTCCGCCGGGCGTTCTGCTCGTCGCCATCGAGCACGTAGCCGTAGTAGTTGGTGCAGTAGCTGGTCAGCGCCTCGCACCAGTTGCCGTCCCGCGGGTCCACGAAGACGCCGTTGCCCCACCAGCAATGCAGCATCTCATGGTCGATCATGCCGTGTCGCATCTGGGCCCGCTTGCCCATGTTGATCGCGTCGGAACTGAGCAACGTGAACGCCGGAAACGCGAACCCGCTGCTGAAGAAGTTATCGACGATCGCGTACTCCTGGGCCGGATACGGTCCCAGCAGCGGCTCATACCGGTCCCAAATCCGCTGCACGGTGGCGAGCAAGCCCTCGGCGTGCGCCGCTTGTTCCGGCTTCAGGTGTACGGCAATGTGGCGACCCCGGTGCGTGCCGGTGTGGACTTCGTGTCGTCCGCCCACGAGGACCATTCCGTCCACGGGATAGGGCGAGCGCCAGGCGAGCCGGCCGGTTAACTCGGCGGCCGCCGGGTCCCGCACCGCCCCGGCCTGCAACTCGAAGCCCTCCACCGGCGCGACGAGCAGGCGATACTCGGCCGTCGAGGGTGGCTCGTCCTCCTCACGCACCGGCGTCGGGTACCACGGGCCGCCGGCCAAGTAGATGCCGTCTTCGCCGATGTGTGCCTCCATGGCGAAGTTGTGAATCTCGCCCTCTTTCTCCCCCGCCTGCACGTCCTGGAACAGCACCCCCTCGTAATCGACGGCCAAGGTCATGGCCGCCACCGGACGGTCCAGGACGATGAAATGTCGTACCGCAACAATCTCCGGCAGTTCGTCGGTCTCCTCGTCATCGCCGACTGGTCGAGGGGGCGGGGGGCCCGGGCGGCTGTAACGCCGCGCAATCGTGGCTCCGGCCGCCCGTACGTCCGTAACCTTAAGCTCCGGATGAAGTTCGAGCACAACGGCGCAGGGACGGTTGGCCGGCAGCGGGTCGAGCAACGGGCATTCCAGGTCCATCGTCGTCCGCCCCACCAGCCGGTGGGTGGCCGGGTCCAGGGTCACCTCGATCCGGTACTGTCGGGCTTCCATGGGTAGGCGGGGAACACTGGCGCACCCACCGCCGGCCAGGACCAGCAGAGCCAGTGCGCTGATGCCGCGTCCCCGACGCCTGGCAGCCGTTTGCAGAGGCAGCGTCGCTCCCCCGCGGCCGGCGCGGGGGCTCCCGAGTGTGCCGCTCGTCGAAGGGTTCGCTGCGTACCTCATGCTGCTTGACAGGCTGTTGGGGTGTCCCAGTGCGGTCGGTTCTCTTCGGTCCATGTTCGCACTCCGAGTTCGCTGTTCGGGGCCCCTCGCCCTGCCCTTCTCAACTCAAGGAACCCGCTCCGTTTGCCGATTCGTACCCTCACAGGCCGAAAACGCAAGCCGGGCTGGCTCCCTACCCTCCGGAAATCCGCCTTGTGCACTCCGGGCGGGCGCGTATACTGCCACGGTTTACAGTCTCCCGGTCCCCCTACCCGTTGCAGGCGGGTGGCCGGGGAGGCGACAGGCGGATCAGGTTTATGGCGAAAGTCGGAGCAATCGAACTGGAAGGCACCGTCGTGGCGGCCCTGCCCAACGCCACCTTCCGCGTCCAGGTGGAGGTCAGCGGGGAGAAGCACGAGATTCTGGCTCACATCTCCGGCAAGATGCGTAAGTACTACATCCGCATCCTGCCCGGCGACAGCGTCGTCGTCGAGGTATCGCCCTACGACCTGACCCGCGGGCGGATCACGTACCGGAAATAACCCGCGCCCTGTCGCGGCACACCTGCTCTGCAGCTCGCTGCCATGCGGCTCGTCTTTCCCGATCGTACCCTCGACTCCGGGGACCGCCCCCTGGTGATGGGCATTCTCAACGTCACCCCGGACTCCTTCAGTGACGGAGGGGCCTACCACGACGCGCCGGCCGCCCTTCCTCGGGCGCGGGAGATGATCGCCGAGGGCGCGGACTTCATCGACGTGGGGCCGGAGTCCACCCGTCCCGGTGCCCAGCCGGTTCCCGCCGACGAGCAGATCGCCCGGGCGGTGCCGGTGATCGAGGCTCTTCGTGCCGCCGACGCGCGGGTGGGCATCTCCATCGACACGCGCCTGGCCGCGGTGGCCTCAGCCGCCCTGGATGCCGGTGCCGATCTGGTCAACGACGTGTCGGCGCTGCGGGACGATCCGGCACTTGTCCACTTGGTGGCGAAGCGGCGGGTGCCGGTCGTCCTCATGCACATGCGTGGCACGCCGGCCGACATGCAACGCGACGGCGGACCGCAATATGACGACGTGGTGGCCGACGTGTGCCGGTTCCTGCGCGAACGGGTCGATTTCGCCGTCGAGCAAGGTATCGAACCGGACCGGATCATCCTCGATCCCGGTCTGGGCTTCGGCAAACGGGTCGAGCACAACCTCAGCCTGCTCAGGCACCTCGACCGGCTGATGGAGTTGGGATACCCGTTGCTTCTGGGCGCTTCACGGAAGCGCTTCCTCGGCTACGTGCTGGGCAGCGCGGAACCGCGGGAGCGGCTGGCGGGTTCGCTCGCCTGCGCTGTGCTGGCGGCGCTGGCCGGCGTCGCGATCCTCCGTGTGCACGATGTTCGCCCGACGGTAGAGGTCCTCCGCGTCCTGGCGGCCGTGGGGCGCACCGATTGACCTCCCCACCATCGCCGCGCCGGCACTGTGAGAGCCGCGGGCGCAAGCCCGCCGACGCGGAGGAGAGGAACCGCCGCGTAGTGTCCGCACGTTTACGTCCCGTGCTGTGAAACGCTCAGGCGAGCCCGCGGGCGCGCGGACGCCGCTGGTGCACGTACGCGCCGGTCGTAGTGTCCCGTGTCACCGAGCTCGCGCCCGATGCGCGGCCGCACGCCCAGACGCAGGCAGGCGCGTGACCGGTACCAATACGAAGCCCCTCGGTCGCCTGGAGCGGCCGAGGGGCCGGGATTGCCTGGCCGTCGGTGCCGCGACAGATGGCGGCTACCGGCTTGCGCCCGTGTTGCTCACGTCGTCGTTCGAGCCGTAGATAGCGTCTTTCCCGGCGGTGACCAGGAGAAACGAGTCCTTGCGATACGGGCTCATAGTGGCCCGAGGCGGACTAACGGTGCCGTCATACGTGGAGGTGAACACCTCCTTGTTCATGACATAGTGGAGGAAGGTCTTGGGGTCGTCCTGAATCTCATCGGGCGTCGGCTGTTCCCCCGGCTGATCCCCGAAGTACTCAATGTCGTGGTGGTCTCCCCCGCCGAACTTCCAGGGAGGTGCGTTGCAGGTTCCGCTCTCCTTGGTTCCGCTGCACATACCCGTGAAGATCACGTTATCGTCAAAGTAGTACACTCCGTTCTCGCCGCTGGGTACCGGGGGTTGCACCCAAGCCGGCGGCAAAGCCGCGTAACGGGTGAAGGCCGCCATGTGGGCCCCAGGACGCTCGGCCAACCGGGCGTTCGCCACATAGTAGAGAATCGGGTAACCGAACGCATCCGCGAGAACGGGCTGCTCCATGGTGTTCCACGTCGGGTTGTCGCTGTCACCCGGCAAGTCGCGGGTCTTCACCACCTGCACTGAGTCAGCCGCAATATAAGGGCCGACGCGCGGCAGCGGCTCGCCATTGTGGGCATCCGCGAGGTACCACCTCTCCTGCTCGAAGTCCGTATCGGTGGGATCCTGCAGAGTGAGCGGTACGCTCCGGCGCTGGACGAACCCGTTCAGGTCCTTCCCCATCAGGTAGCGCACCAGCCAGTGCGCCCCAAACAGGGGTGTTTGACCCTCCTCGGTAGGATCGTCCGCCCGCGCCGAGGGCGGGTAACCGCTGGAGGCGGCGAAGTCCTTCTCGTTGTCCATCCGAAACATTTCCAGTCCGTCGCTGATCGACTTCAAGGTCGCGGCCGTCTTGGCGTTCTTCGCCTGGTTGCGAGCTGCTTGTAGAGCGGGCATGAGGATACCGATGAGCAAGGCGATGATAGCGACCACCGTAAGCAGCTCCACCAGCGTGAACGCCTTGCTACAGCTACAGGGGGCATTCCCCGGTCCCCCGCGGACGATCCGATACCGATTCGTTTGCATGCCGTCACCTTCACCTTCCTGGACACAGGATGTCTGAGTACCCCGGCGGGCGCACAACGCACCCCCCATCCCCTGGGTCATTATAAGCCCCCCAACGTGTCGGGACTAGTGCTTACCCGGACGGCCGGTCGGTCGAACCTTCAAGCCTCCGGTTCCTTGCGCCCGCGCCTGAGGCGGCGGTTGCAGGCCGCGACAGCTCGGACGGGATGCGCCGAGCCAGACCAAGTGGACCGCGCCAAGCCCGGCCCGTCCACGCTCCCCAGCGGGTTCCCGCCCCGGCCCCCGGCGCGTGCAACGCTGGATGGCTCAGTGACGTCCTATACTTCCTCGCTGGTGCGGAGATGGGCTATGTATGCGTCCTTGTCAGGATAATTGATCATTACGGCCAAACCGGCGCGGTCCGGGTTGGTGCTCGCTGGTGCGTGGTGCTCGATGACGCCGGTCCCAGGGCCATGCTGGGGTTGCGAGCCTTGGCCGAGGGCCGTTCTGCGCCGCAAGTCGGCACCCACTCTCGGGCGAGTTATGGGGCCTGTATTCGGGCTTGCGGGGGGCAGAAGTTGGGGTGAGCGGGCTCGACTCGCGCCGCGTTGCGGACGATGTATCAACATCACCGCCGGGACGCATGGAGCGTCTCCGGGGCGCGCAGGAGGGCAAGTCGTCCGGCAGTATTGACACCAGGAGTTGAATGCCGGGGCGACAACGCGCGGTACGGCGGTCCTTGCGGGCCCCGGAAGGGCCGGGGGTTACCGAGCGAGCGCGGGGGGCGTGGGGTGTGCATTGAGGGGGTCTTGGTCTGCCTGGGTAGCGCCGACGACCGTCGGGTCGCCCGGGGGGGAGGCGATGCTGCGTGTCGGGTGCTCGAGCCGGGACCTGTCACCCGGGCTTGCGGCGAAGTGAGGCAGGGGGAGGCGGAAAGACCGCCACCCAGGGCGGGGGCCTGATTGGATTATGGCAGAGGGCATGGACGACCGCGTGACAGCGTCTGACTCGACTCGCTTGGCTGCCGGTGCCGACGATGCGACGGCGCGGGGTGCCGATCCTCCGGGACTCCCTGCTGGAGGGGCTGCGCCCGAGGATCAGTACCGGCAGATCTTTGATGCCGCCGTCGAGTCGTTCCTCATTTTTGACGGCGATGGTCGGATCGTCGAGGCGAATGCGGCTGCCTGCGCCATGTACGGCTACCGGCGCGACGAACTGCTGGACCTGACGGGCAAGGACATCATCCACCCCGACTACTACCATCTGTTCGACGAGTTTCGCCGTGAGTTGGGTATCAACGGATGCTTCGCCGCGGAGTCCGTGGATGTACGCAAGGACGGCTTCCCCTTCAACGTGGAGGTACGCGGCGTCCTGATCGAGTACCAGGGTCACCCGCACTGTCTGGCCATCGTCTCCGACGTCACCGAGCGCAAACGGGCAGTGGACGCCCTGCGGCAGAGCGAAGAACGCTACCGTCAGCTTGCTAACCTGCTGCCCGGCGTCGTGTACGAGATGGATGAGCAGGGCACCCTGACGTTCGTCAACCGCCAGGCTTCCGAGTTGACGGGCCAACCTGAGGAGGAGCTCCGGGCGGGCTTCAGCGTGCTGGCGGCGCTGGTGCCGGAGGACCGGGAGCGGGCCCGCCGCAACCTGCTGCGCGTCCTGCAAGGGGAGCGGACCGGCGCGCACGAATACACCATCCAGCGCTGCGACGGCACTCTTCTACCCGTCCTCTGCCAATCGGCGCCCATCTTGCAAGGCAGCAGGGCCGTGGGCATTCGCGGCATCATGTTCGACATCAGCGAGCGGAAGCGCGTCGAACGGGCGCTGGCCGAGAACGAGCAGCGGTACCGCAAGATGCTGGCGGCGGTGAGTTCGTATTACTACCAGGTCAAGGTGCGCGACCGGCGGGCGGTGAGCACGGAGCATGGCGAGGGCTGCGTGGCCGTCACCGGCTACACGCCGGCCGACTTCCGGGCCGACCCGTACCTGTGGTTGAACATGATCCCCATGCAGGACCGCGACGTGCTTCTGCATCACGTGGCCGAGGTGCTCCAGGGGAGGCAGGTCCCCCCGGTGGAACACCGCATCGTCCATCGCAACGGCACGATCCGCTGGGTGCGCAGCACCAACGTCTGCCACATGGATGCCGACGGGCGCGTCGACTACTACGACGGCGTCGTCGAGGACATCAGCGAGCGGAAACAGGCGGAGGAGGCGCTCCGCGAGGGCGAGGAGCGCTTCCGCGCGATCGCGGACTACACGTACGACTGGGAGAGCTGGTTCGGGCCGGACGGGACGCTGTTGTGGACCAACCCGGCCGTCGAGCGCATCACCGGTTACAGCCGGGACGAATGTCTGGCGATGCGCGACTTTCCGTTGCGGCTCATTCCAGAGGACGACCGCCGGCGGTTCGCGCAGCAGTGGCAGGAAGCGACGCGGGGACAGAGTTCAGGCCAGGACGTGGCCTTCCGTCTGCTGCGCAAGGACGGGCACTTGGCGTGGCTGGCCATGTCGTGGCAGCCCATTTACAGCACCGTGGGAGTGTGGCTGGGCGCCCGCATCGGCGTGCGGGACGTGACGGACCGCAAGCGGGCCGAGGACGCGCTGGAAGTGCAACGCCAGCAGTTGCTGTCGATCTTCGACAGCATGGACGAGCCGTTCTACGTGGCCGATCCGCAGACCTACGAACTGCTCTACGTTAACGAGGCGTTCCGCCAACGGTGGGGCGGCAACGTGCACGACCAGTGCTTCCGCGTGCTGCAATGCGGAGACGCCCCGTGTGCCTGCTGCACGAACGACCGCCTGTTCGGCACCAACCTCGGGAAGGCGTACATCTGGGAGTGCCAGAACAAGGTCACCGGCCGGTACTATCGGTGCATCGACAAGGCAATCCGCTGGCCGGACGGGCGCTGGGTACGCTCCGAACTGGCCATCGACATCACGGACCGCAAGGAGGCGGAGGAGGCCCAGAAGCGGGCCATCGCGGCCGCCGACCTTGCCAACCGCGAGTTGGAGGAAGCGAACCGGCGTCTCGAAACCGCCGTGGAACAGGCGTACGAGCTGGCCAAGGAGGCGAAGGCGGCCACCCGGGCCAAGAGCGACTTCCTGGCTAACATGAGCCACGAGATCCGCACGCCGATGACGGCCATTCTCGGCTTCGCGGAGAACCTGCTGGATTCGGCGCTGTCGCCGGAGCAGAAGCTGGATGCCATCCAGACCATCCAGCGCAACGGCGAGCACCTGCTGAGCCTCATTAACGACATCCTCGACCTGTCCAAGATCGAGTCCGACCGGCTGGAGGTGGAGACGACCGCGTGCTCGCCGGTGCAACTGGTGGCCGACATCTGCTCGCTCATGCGTGCCCGCGCGGACCTCAAGAAGGTGGACTTGAGCGCGGAGTTCCTGGGGGGCATCCCGGCGACCGTCCAGACCGATCCCACCCGGCTGCGGCAGATTCTCATCAACCTGGTGGGCAACGCGGTGAAGTTCACGGAGCGCGGTAGCGTCCGCCTGGTTACCAGTCTGGTACCCGCGCAGACCGACGGCGAGGAGACGCGCGGACCTTGGCTTCTGTTTGAAGTCATCGACACCGGCGTCGGCATGACACCCCAGCAGATGGAGAGGCTGTTCCAGCCGTTTACGCAGGCGGACACCTCGATGACGAGGCGGTTTGGGGGCACCGGACTGGGGCTTACGATCAGCCGGCGACTCGCCCGTGTTCTGGGCGGCGATATCACCGTGGAAAGCCGGCTGGGCAAGGGCAGCACGTTCCGCGTCACCATTGCCGCCGGTGACCTGACCGGTGTACCACTGATGCAGAGGCCGGAGGAAGCGGCATTGCCCGCGGAAGCATGCACATCCTCCCACGCCGCCGACGCGGAGACGCTGCCGGCCGGTTGTCGCATACTGCTGGCCGAGGACGGCGCGGACAACCAGCGCCTGATCTCGTTCCTGCTCCAGCGGGCGGGAGCCAGCGTCAGCGTCGCCCAGAACGGGCGGCAAGCGCTGGACATGGCCCTGGCGGCTTTGCACGGGCGACGCCGTGGTGATCCGCAACGGCCATTTGATGTGATCTTGATGGACATCCAGATGCCGGTGATGGACGGCCACGCAGCCACCCGCCTGCTGCGCAAGAAGGGCTACCCGGGCCTGATCATCGCCCTGACGGCCCACGCCATGTCCGGTGCCCGCGAGCAGTGCCTCGAAGCGGGTTGCGACGACTACGTCAGCAAGCCCATCGACCGCCGGCGCCTGTTCGAGACGATCCGCCGGCATCTTCCTCAGTTGTCACCACCGGCGGCGACCGGACGGCAGGAGGTCTCGGCGCCCGCCGGTGCCGAAATGTCGAAACCAGCGTAGCGGGCGCCGCCATCCTTGCTGCCCTGGCACGGTTGTCACGCCGCCCTTTCCGTGCGCGCCCCAACCTGCTCTGTGAGCCGCCTGCAGCCCCCGCCCACGCCGGACACGGCACAGTGCCAATGTGGGTACACTTACCGCGGGGGGCGTTGGCAGGAAGCCGCTCCCTGACGGTCGTGGTTCGGATCGGTGGCGCCGAACGGGCCCCGAACGCCTGCCGGGCACGCGGATTGCCTGGAGCCGGGATATGCCAACACCTTTACGCGTGAAGTTCACCCGGCAGCGGGTGGTTATCGACCTGAGCTTTGCCACGGCTTTCAAGACGCTGCTGTGCCTGGCGGTGGCGGTGGCGGCCGGCTACTTGCCGATTCCGGGGCTGGAGCAGGCCGCCCCGCGCATCTGCTTCGTCATCTTCGTGGCGGCGGCCGCCCTGTGGATTACCGAGCTTATCCCGCCGTACGCGACCTCCGTCATGGTGATCGTTACCTGCGTGTACCTGCTGGGGTTGCCGCGGGGGCCCCTGCACCTGGAGGGCACGGGGCAGCAAAGCTGGCAGATGTTCCTCAATCCGGTGGCCAGCCCGGTGCTCATTCTGTTCTTCGGCGGGTTTGTGCTCGCCAAAGGCGCGACGAAGCACGGCTTTGACGTGCGCCTGGCGCGGGCGTTCATCACCCCGTTCGGCAATCGTCCCAGCCTGCTGCTGCTGGGCGTGATCCTGACGACGGCGTTGTTCTCGTTGTTCATGTCGAACACGGCCACCACGGCCATGATGATCGCCATCGTGGCGCCCATGCTCACGCAACTGGGCTCCCACGACCGTGCCAAGAAGATGCTGGTCCTCGCGGTGCCGTTCGCGGCCAACATCGGCGGCATCGGCACGATCATTGGGACGCCGCCCAACGCGGTGGCCGCCTCGATTCTCCAGCAGTTGGGGCCCGACCAGGAGATCACGTTTCTGGGATGGATGCTCTTCGGTGTGCCCATCGCGGTGGTGTTGCTGCTGCTGCTGTGGGGTGTGCTGCTGCTGGTATATCGACCCGGCAAGGAGGCGTTGAGTATTACCTTCCCCGACACGATCGAGGTCACGCCCGGGCTGGCGATCGTGGTCTGCACGTTCACGCTGACAGTGTTGCTGTGGTTGACGGAGCCGCTGCACGGTCTGCCGACCGCGGTGGTGGCCATGTTGCCGATTGCAGTCTTCACTGCGTTTAACATCATCAATCGCGAGGACCTTCAGGACCTCGACTGGGACGTGATGATCCTGGTGGCCGGCGGGATGACGCTGGGCGTGGCCATGAAGGCGTCGGGGCTCTCGGATATCATCGTGCGGGGGATTCCGTTTGCCCACCTGCCATTGCCGGTGCTGCTGGCCGCGGTGGCCCTGGTGTCGATCACCCTCTCCAATTTCATGAGCCACACGGCGGCGAGCAACCTGGTGATCCCGATCGTGATCGCGCTGAGCGGCGTATCACCCAAGCTCAGCGCCGTGGCGGTGGCGCTGGCGTCGTCGCTGGCGATGAGCCTTCCCATAAGCACGCCACCCAATGCCATCGCCTTCGCCACGCGGGCGGTGACCACGCGCGACATGGCCCTCTACGGGACCCTGGTGTCCGCCCTCGGGCTGGGGGTGGTGCTGAGCGTGCTGATCCTGGGCGCCGGGCTGATGGAGAAGCTGTGAAAACGCCGACATCAAGGTCTGCGCGCGTGGACGATGAACTCAAACAGCTCTTTCTTTGAGGTCCGCTTACGGATGGTATCAACGCGCACGTCCACGAAGCCGGCATCCTCAAACAGCGCTGCGTAGATCCCTTCAACCGGCAGCATGGTCTCATAGAACTTGGAATTGCCCACGATATAGTGACAACGGGCACCGGGGGCAAGTACCTCGCGTAAGGCCAGGATGTGTTCCCGGATGTCCACGAAGTACTTGTGGACATAACGCCCCAGCAGGGCGTGTCGCTTGCCGATGCCTTCAACGATGTCGTCAAAGCGGGCGAATGGAATGTCACCTTGCGTCGTCGGTCTCCAGGCGTTCAGCATGCTCGTCGCGCATCCCCAGGTGCCACCAATGGCCCTCCAGTCCAGCTCGCCGGCGGCTCGGCCATCGGAGAGATAGCCCAGCCAGTACATGTACGGACGCAACTCGCGGATGTAACTCATCCGGTTGGGGTAGGGTGGGGAGGTGATAACCGTGGTGTAGCCGCGCTCGGGCAGGACGGCAAGCAGGTCACGCGAGTCTCCGAGAAACACCCGACCGTCGGCGCTCGGGGGTTCGACGGCGAGGCTCTCGCCTATCTCCCGGGCCGCGGCACCGAACAGCCGGGCGATGGGGGCGGTGGAGAGCGCGTGCTTCTCCGTCAGCAGGCTCGGGACCGCGTCCTTGCCTGTCTTTTTGAATGACATGGACTGATGCCCGAAAGACACGTTGGCGCTTTGGATCATCACCCGGCAGAAGGCCACGCGAAGCAGGTCCGAGACGCTCTCCGCGCACGGGTGGGCCGGGTGGCGAAGCGCGTGCCACAAGGCGGCCAGCGCGTCGAGCGTCGGCTCGTCCCACCACTTCTCGATGGCGTGCAGGTCCGGTCTCCAGGAGCCGTTGCGCGCGTTGTGCGCGGCGTCGGTGACGTCGGCCGCTGCGGTTCCCACTGCCCGCGATGTCCCCTGCGGAAACCGGCTGAGTTTGAGGTTACCCAGCCAGACGAGGAACGGGTTGATGTCAACCGCGTGGCAGCGGATGCCCATCGCCGCGCAGGCCAGCGGGGTGGTCCCAGTCCCGGAAAACGGATCGAGCACCAGGTCGTCCGGTCCGCACCGCCGCAACAGCTCCCTCACCAGGTGCAACGAATACGCCGGCGTCAGGCGGAGCCAGCCGTGCCGCCCGACAGCCACGTTGCCGCGGAAGGTAAGATGGTCGCGCCGCCCCAGCCCGGCGGGCAGACAGGAGCCGGTGAGAACATGACCGAACAGGTCGATGTTCATCGGAGCAACTCCTCGAACACGGCCAGCGTTTCGGTCCTGATCGCCGTGGCGTTGCGGCGGAAGAACCCCGCGAGGTCGTAGCCAAGCACGTCACGACAGAAGGCATACGTGGAGTCCACCGTGGTTCCGGCAACGGCTCCGCGGAGGATCAGCCAATGGGCTCGGGCGTAACGCTCGGCGAGATTGTCAGGAATCTGAATCGACAACAGGAGCATCACCGGCGGGTACCGGTGGGCAAAGGCGTTGGCGGCATTGGCCACGTCCGCGTTTTGACGTTTGGCATCGTTGCTCTGGTAGCCTTGGCGGACCTCAAAGACACAACCTTGCAGGGTGTCTGCGCTCCTGCCTTTGAGGTCCACGCTCTCGCTCGCTTCGCATAGCCAAGACTTCACGCGCCGAAGCATGGCGGCATCTGCGACCTGCTCCAGCGGAATGCGACCGTCCAACGCGAGTGTGCGGGGCTTCGCGCCCCTGGGCCTGACGGTGTACGACCAAGTGGCGTCCGCGGGCGATAGCCCGAGCGTGTCTTGAAGCACGTGCTGAAAGACGTGCTGGCAGCCAAGCCCGATCTGCCGGTATACCGAAGTCATCCCGCCGGCGGCCTTGTGCGCGGCATACACCAGGGGCGAGTCGAGGCCGAACCATGAGTAGAACTCGTCTTCCCGGTACATTGCTGGAATCGCTCGAGCGTGATGCCCTCGCCCCTACCGCGTCCGAATGCCGGGCGGTAAGTGAGGCACACGCGCACGGCCCGACGAATCAGGTCCAGGTACACCTCGTCACGGGCTGTCGGTGGCGGTGCAGGGCACGGCATGCCTGAATCATCCGTTGCGGGGTACCGGTGCGCGACGCGGTTCTCGCAGGCCATCTCCTCCACGGCACGGCTGGTGCATAACGCACCCGGCGCCAGGTGTCAACGCCCAAGGTGCGCGCCGTGACCGTACCGGGCGTACAACCCTCGCGCCCGGCCTGCGGCCCCGAGACCGGGCCCAGCGTGCCCACGCTCGGCGGCGGCAGGCACGCAGTCACCCATGTGACATGGTGCGTCTGTCACGGTCACCGTGCGGCCGGGTTTGATTCCCGGTGCGGGCCTGCGTAGTATGGTCAGGCGGACACGGGGCCGGGGTGCCCGACGGTCCGCCTGCCGGTGTTGCCCCGCGAGCCATCCTGAACGACCGAGAACACGGGGTCCGCGTCATGGGTGTGCAGGTCAGCAAGAGGCGTCGGTCGGCGTCCGCGTTTACGCTGGTCGAGCTGCTCGTGGTCATCTCGATTATCTCGCTGCTGATCTCGATCCTGTTGCCATCGCTGAGCCAGGCACGGGAGCAGGCCAAGTGCACGCACTGTCTCGCCCGCCTGAAGGACATCGGCACCGCCCTGGCCGCCTACGAGAACCAGAACCAAGACGCCCTGCCGCCGGCACGCTGGCGCGTTACCGGCCAGACCGACTACGAGGGTCAGGAGTTCCCGTCCTGCCCGGACTGCATCGAGTACGGCTGGGCGGAGCTGCTGTTCAGCTATGTATACCAGGAACCGGTGCGCGTCGCGCAGGACTACCCCGTCCTGCGGAACATTGAGGGTGACCGCTGGGAGGAGTACTTCCTCTGTCGGACGGTGGGCGACACGGGCGTCACCAGCGGTCACTATCGCGTGTATCTGCCGGCCTGGGCGGCCGGGTCGTACGACATCCTGGCCAACGGGCAGTACGGGCTCGACACGCACGCCAGCCCGGATTACAGCGGCCGGCGCGACCGCATCCGTCCCAAGCTGCCGCTGCTGGGCGACGCCAACGACCGCTCCGAGCGCGGTGACGGCCTCGGCGATGACGATTGCAGCTACATCGACGCCGGAGAGGCCAACTACGCCGGCTCCGACGGCGCCTACAACGGCAACCGCTTCTCCGCCCGCCACAGCGGCGGCGCGAATTACCTCTTCCAGGACCTGCACGCCACCCGCAGCACCCGCCTGCGCCTGGACCTCGCGCGGGACTTCGACCTCAACGGCATCGAAGACGTGCAGATCGTGCCGTAGCGGGCGGGTCGATCCACAGATTGCGCAGATTGCGCCGATGGCAGCGCGTGGCGAGCCTTGGCAACGCGCAATTCGTCGTTCGTCCATCATTTGCCATCCGCGCGTCGATGCTCCCCTTGCCCCTCATTTCCGTTCGGGCTCCGTGTCGGTGCCCGCCCGCTTCCGTTAGACTTCGCGTGCCGTTCCGTTCAAGTCGCACTGATCTCGCCCGCGCGGGTCGCGTTTCCGGGTTCTTCGCTTACCCCCCCGACGCGGTGCCTTGAATTCTGGACATGTCGGTCGGGGGTCAAGGTGCCGTGTCCAGCCCGGTTGTGGACGCGGGGCGGTGGGTCAAACGGGCCTTCGGCGCGAACCGCGTCGTTCTCGCCGCCGGTCCTCACCCTTCAGAGTACCGGACAGAACCTCCTGCACGTGCACGGGCACATCGACCTCCGAGCAAAGACGGTCAACAACGCTCTCGTCGGCGTGAACAACGTGCTGGGAGCCAGCGTCGAGCATGCCATGAAGCTCTCCACCTGGCCCTAGTCGGGCAGCGGGGAGTGGTATTCCAACGACGGGCGCCTGGAGGTCCTGGTGCCGGTGAGCGGGAGCGCCAAGTGGCGTATCAGTGGGGACAGCTCCGAGGCGCTGATCTGGATCAATGCCGAATGCACGGAGTTAGGCGGCGATGTCGAGTTAACGCAGGGCACGCTCGACGTGGACCAGAACTTCTGCACGTCGGGCAACCTGCTCTTCGACGGACGGTCGACGGGAACACGCATCGCCGTGGCTTCCCTGCGCTCGGCCCAGTTCGGGGGGACGTGCCCCTAGAAGGGGAGCGAACACGCGGCACGGTCCCGGACGACCGAGAAGACGCCTCTGGGCACTCGCTCGCAGAAACGTCCGCGGCCAACCGGCGCATTGCCGCCGACTCGCCGGGACACCTGAGGAGGTGGTACAATGAAGGCGCTGTACACGACAAGGACACGGCACATGCTCCAATCGACAATACTCACTATGCGCGGACAGCGACACCTTCGCGGCTGGGTGCGCCCGCGGCCCGGTTCGGGCGTCACGTGCATTGCTCTGTTGGGTGTCTCGCTCGTCGTGACTCCACCCGCCGGCGCCGGCGTGTATGTTCCACCCGGTTTCGAGATTGTGCAACTCACCAACGATGCCAACGATGACCGATATGTCGGGATGAACAACTGCGGTGAAGTGGTGCACAGTCACTACCTTCTCCCCTCCGGCGCCGGGCGCGCCATCTTCTGCCACGACAACGGCAGGGTTATCCGCGTCACGCCTGATGCATCATACAACTACACACCTGACATCAACGACGAGGGCATGATCGTCTGGAGTGGGAAACCCACTCTCCAGGGAGTCGAACACATCTTCCTCTACGACAACGGTGTAGCCACCCAACTCACCAGCACTCAGCGATACGATTACTGCCCCTCCGTCAACAACCTCGGACACCTCACATGGTACCGTTGGTT
The DNA here is from genome assembly GCA_029558835.1 of Planctomycetota bacterium. Classification (GTDB taxonomy): domain Bacteria; phylum Planctomycetota; class Phycisphaerae; order UBA1845; family UBA1845; genus JAKQDH01. The sequence continues at coordinate 92,958 of JAKQDH010000154.1, forward strand.
CCAGGACGGGTGCGAAGGGAGCCATTGCGAGGTCTTCTTCTACGATGGAGGCAGTATCATCCAGCTCTCTGATAACGGGTTCTCCAATCAGAGCGGATCGATCAACGATTACGACGAAGTGGTCTGGACCCGCTACAACGACTGCGTCAACCCGTGGGTGTCAGATATTCTTCTGTATGGCGATGGCATGACCTCTGTGCTCCCCGGACCAGAGCCCCCGGCGGAGCCGCAGATTCCCGCCATCAACAACCTGGGACACGTGGTCTGGGGCAGCTCCGCGGGGATCGAGCTGTGGGCGGATGAGTCCACCACGCTCATCACGCCCTGGGGACGCAACCCCGCGATCAACAACCACGGCGACATCTTCTTCCTCCGCTGGCATGACGATAGCAACACGTGGCAGGTTTGGGCGCACCTCAACGGCATGTTCTACCAGCTTTCGGACGACCCCTTCTGGAGCACCGACGGCGACATCAACGACTACGGCGAGATGGCCTGGGAAATGGGGCCCTGGGAGCAGCGCGACGTCCGGATGCTCCGGCGGATTCGCAATGGTGACACGGACTTCGACTTGGACGTGGACATGGACGACTACGCACCCTGGGCGGGATGCTTGACCGGGCCCGTCGAGACGGACCGGCTCTGCCACTGTCGTTTCCTGGACATGGACCACGACCGCGACGTGGACCTGGCCGACTTCGCGCTGTTTCAGAACGCGATGGGCACCGTCGTGACCATCGACGATCACAACTGCTGCGCAGCCCACTACGACCCCGGCTGCACCCACCCGGACATCATGGCCTGCGTCTGCGCCGCCCTGCCGGAATGCTGCGAAACCACCTGGACCGCCGCCTGTGCGGCCGCCGTGACCAGCCTCGGTTGCGGCGAGTGTCCGTAGGAAGCGGTCAGCTACAAGCTATAACCTGTCAGCTTCAAGCTCTCCGCTATAAGCTGTCAGCTATAAGCCGTCAGCTTTAAGCTGTCCGCCTTCAGCCACAGGTTGTCAGCGTT
>JAKQDH010000184.1 GCA_029558835.1 Planctomycetota bacterium
GGATGCCGCACGACAGGCTGCTGGTCGAACCGCTCGTGGCGCACGCGCTGGCCGGGCGACTGGACGATGCGCAGGCCCGCCAACTCGCCGGCCGAGACCCGGAGCTGGTGGCCCTCACGCTGCTCGCCCTGGCGCGGCGCATCCGCGATCTGCAGGCCCACACGCCCGGCGGCGTTTCCCCCAGCACGCCGTCGGGCCAGCGGCCGATCTATACCAAGCCCAACGTGGCGGCTGGACGCGGACGACGCCGCAAACGGCCTGGGGCTCGTGACGGCCATCCCGGTCACCATCGGCCCCCGCCACCGCGGATCGACGAGCACCGCGAACATCGCCTGAAGGTCTGCCCGTGCTGCGGCGGGCCGCTGCAACGCTGCCAGCGCAGCCGCACGCGGCTTATCGAAGACTTGCCCGAGAACCTGCACTCGGTCGTCACCGAGCACACGATTCACCGCGACTACTGCCCCAAGTGCAAGAAGCACGTCGAGCCGGTCGTGCCGGACGCCCTGCCCAACGCCACCTTCGGCCACCGGCTGATCAGCTTCACGAGCTGGTGCCACTACGGCCTGGGCGTCACGCTCGACCAACTCATCGACATCCTGCAATTCCACCTGCAAACCAAGCTCTCGGCCGGCGGGCTGAGCGCCGCCTGGCAGCGGCTGGCGGACATCCTGAGGCCCTGGTACGAACAACTCGCGGAAGAAGCCAAGAAAGCGGCCTATCTGCACGCCGATGAGACCGGCTGGCGGGTGCAGGGTCAGACCTGCTGGCTGTGGTGTTTTGCCAATGGGCAGGTCTGCTACTACCTGATCGACCGTTGCCGCGGCAGTCCCGTCTTGCAGCGTTTCTTCGGCGAGGCCTTCGACGGCATCCTGCTGCACGACTTCTGGGCGGCGTACGAGTCCATCGACGTGGCCGACCGGCAGTACTGCCTCGTGCACCTGCTGCGTGAGCTGGAGAAGGTCGACCAGCACAATACCAGCCCGCAATGGCAGGCGTTTGCCAAAACACTGCGGCGCCTGCTGCGCGACGGCATCCGCCTGCGCAAACGGCCGGACTTCACGCCGACACGGTATCAAAGCCGCATTCTGCGTATCGGCCGGCGGCTGGACACGTTGATCGCCACGGAGCCGGACGATGTCGACGCCCGGCGGTTGCTCAAACGCTTGCGGCGGACCGGCGATCATCTGTTCACGTTCCTGGACTATCCCGCAATCCCGTTCGAGAACAACTGCGCCGAGCGGATGATCCGCCCGGCGGTGATCCTGCGGAAGAACAGTCAGTCGAACCGGTCCGAGCGCGGGGCGCGGACGCAGGCGGTGTTGATGAGCGTCTACCGCACCCTGCACCTGCGCGGCCACGACCCGCTGCGAACCCTCACGGAGGCCCTGCGCACCTACCTCCAAACCGGCCAACTCCCGCCGCTACCCGCCGCAGACATTGCAGA
>JAKQDH010000195.1 GCA_029558835.1 Planctomycetota bacterium
ATCAACAGCCTGATCCAGGCGGCCAAGGCCAAGGCGCGAGGCTATCGCACCCTGAACAATCTCATGGTCATGGTCTATCTGGTGGCGGGTAAAATGGACTTTGAAACCTGAGTTAGCCATAGTAATCAGCGAGGAGGCAAAAAAAAGAACCAGTAGATCAGGCTGGTGGCATAATCCGTCGGCTGCAGGGTCCCGATGAGCACCGCCAGGCCGGCCTGGGAAACTACAAAATTCAGAATCGAGGACGAACCCGGCTTGATCAGAAAGGTGCCCAGGGCAATGACCAGCACCGCCAGGCTGACCACCAGCGCCACCCACGGCAGGAAACTGGGGAACACCGGTTCGGGTATCAGGTCGATCTGAACCTGTCGGCCGTCGCGCTCCACCCGGATGTTGTGCCAGGACCCCGCGCGAACCACATCATTGAGCGAGAACAGATGGCCGATGCCGGCCACGGCGAGACCGTCCACGCTGACGAACCGGTCGCCCACCTGGAACGGCGACCCCGCGGGGGCTTCGCTGACAACCAGCGTGTCGCCCTGCCACTGGGTGGTGAAGGGAAGGAGGGGATACTGGTGCAGGCGGAGATTGCCGTGGATCGTGATGAGACCTGCGCCCAACACCAGGATAAGGATCAGCACCAGATGCCACCGCGACACGCCCTAACCCCCTGCCATAGCCAATCAGGCAGACAGATTGTAACCCGGCCTCGGGTGAGGCGTCAAATGCTTTATTTGTATGACTTTTTATCGTGACATTTCCGGGCTTACAGTTGGAGAGACCGTTGGAACCGCAGCGGCGTCGCTCCGGCTGGCGCCGCCGTGGACCTCCCGGCCGGCGGTGATGCTGTACACGGCCGCCGGCGTGACGATGAGATGGTCCAGCAGGCGGACGTCAAGCTTGGCCAGCGTGTCGCCCAGCGTCCGGGTCAGTTCCAGGTCGTCGCGGGACGGCACGCACTGGCCGCCGGGGTGGTTGTGGGCCAGGATCACGCCGGTGGCGCCATGGAGCAGCGCCAGCCGGGCCACCTCGCGCGGATAGACCGGCGCCTGGTTGACCGTGCCTTCGGCGATTCGGTCATGGTGCACCAACTCGTTGCCGGCGTTGAGGAAAATGGCCAGCACGCACTCCCGGGGCTGCGGCCCCAGCTCCAGCCGGACGAAGTCCGCGACATCCTCGGGGGCGCTGATGCGGCAGCCGGACTGCAACTCCACGGCCAGCGCCCGGGTCATCACGGCGCGCACCAGCGCCAGCAGCAGGCGCGACGACGGCCCCAGGCCCGGGGTGTCGGCCGTTTCGCCGCCGGGCTGCAGGAAGACGCCGGCCAGCGTGCCGCACCGGCGCAGCAGCTCCCGGGCGGTGGACTTGGTGTCCTTGCGCGACACGGCGAATTGCAGCAGGAGCTCCAGGAGTTCGTAGTCGGCGAGCGCGGCGGGGCCGCCGGCGAGAAACCGCTCCCGGAGTCGGGCTCGGTGCCCGTCACCGCCGCCGGCGCCGGCCGGTCCGGCCACCCTGCCCTGCTTCGCCGCTCTCGCCATGCGCGCCTCCCGTGCCGCGGCCGCCGCTCAGAAAATCCCCTGCCCGGCGTTGGACCGGGTGAGCAGGATCTCCGAGTGGAACACGCGGTCCAGGTTCCGATACTGGATGGCCTCGGAGACGCACTCCGCGGTGATCGCCTCCGCCTCGGCCAGATCGGCGATGGTCCGGGCCACCTTCAGGATCCGGTCGTGGGCGCGCGCCGAGAAACCCATGGACTGAATCGCCTGCTCCAGCAGCCGCTCGCCTGCCTCGTCCAGCGGGCAGTGCCGGCGGATCTGCGCCGAGCTCATGCCGGCGTTGCAATAGATCCCCTCCCCGGCGAAGCGCGCCATCTGACGCTCCCGCGCGGTGCAGACCCGCTCGCGGACCGCCGACGACGGCTCGCCCGCCCCGCGGCCACGCAGGTCGCGGAAAGAGACGGCGGGCACGTGCACCTGGATATCGAAGCGGTCCATCAGCGGGCCGGAAATGCGCTGCATGTACGTGTGCACCTGGGAAAGATGGCACTGGCATTTCTCGGTGCCGTAGAAGCCGCAGGGGCACGGGTTCATCGCCGCCACGAGCATGAACCGGGCCGGGAAGGTCAAGCTCATGGCGGCCCGGGCGATGGTCACCATCCCGTCCTCCATGGGCTGGCGCAGCACCTCCAGCACGCGGCGCTGGAATTCCGGCAGCTCGTCCAGGAAGAGGACGCCGTTGTGGGCCAGGCTGGCCTCGCCCGGCCGCGG
>JAKQDH010000208.1 GCA_029558835.1 Planctomycetota bacterium
CTGAACGCCCGCGCCATCTCGTCGCTGCAGCAGAACGCCGACCGGATCCAGAGCGACGTGGGGAGCCTGGTGCGCGACATGGAAGCGTCCATCGCCGAGGCGAACGCCTTCATCCGGCAGATGCAGGCGGACAAATAGAGCCGGCGCCATCGACCGGTAACAGATAATCCACACAACTTCGGCCGGTGCCGACACGATAAGTAGATTAATCAGAATGGAGGGGGTGCCGTATGTGCAGCATCCGGGGTCTTCCCGGGGAACCACCCCGCGGAATCGAATCCAACGCCCCGCTCGAACCGGCCCAAACCGCCCCGCCCGTCGCCGAAGTGGCGCGGCCGGCGGGCAGCGAGGGGATGCAACTCCAATCGGACATCGCGGCGGAAGCGCCGCCGACCCTTGGCGCGTCGGCCCAAACCAGGCTGGCTGAACTGGCCTTCCAGGCCGACGTCGTGAAGCAGCAGTTACAAAATCAGGTCGCCACCATTCCCGGACCGATGCCGGAGCCGGCACTGGGGCAAATCGCTGACTTGCCCGGACCGATGCCGGAGCCGGCACTGGGGCGCATCGAAGACCGGCCCGCGTTGGACCCGATCCCAATGCCGCGGCCGGCCATGGGGCGAGTCGCCGACGTGCCCGGACCGCTGCCGCGGCCGGCCATGGGGCGAGTCGCCGACATACCCGGACCGATGCCGGAGCCGGCCTTGGGGCAAGTCGCCGAAATGCCCGATCCGATTCCGCAACCGGCACTGGAGCGCATCGAAGACCGGCCCGCGTTGGACCCGATCCCAATGCCGCGGCCGGCGGCCGGTTCCCCCGACGGGCCGGACGACATCCGGGGGGACCGGCTCCGGAATTCCGAGGATGTCTCCGACGAAACGGAGAAAGCAGCCCTGGAGCTGCAGCAGCGCATGGACCGGAATGAAAAAATGACCGGCACCCTTTCCAACGTCGCGAAGAAGTCCGGGGATCAGCAGGACGAAATCGTCGACAACATCAAGTGACCGGACTTTACCGCCACGGGCGCGTCGCGGTCCGCCGCCCACGCCCGGCGGCTACCGACTGTGACATCCCGCGCCACGTCGTCAGCCCCCGGTTCGAGGCGGCCCGCCCGGTTCCGGCTGCCGGTCGCTCTCAATCCGCGGTCAGCAGCGGCGCCAGGTTGAGGCCCGTCCAGTCCTGGATGCGGGGCACCTTGAGCCAGATCCGCAGGCTGGCCGGCTCGGCGACCACCTGGTAGATGGTCGTGTCGACCTCGGTGGGGCCGCCGTACGGGATGGTGGTGTCCAGCACCTGCATCATCACCTCCGGCGTGAACCGGCCGCGGTGGAGGCGGCCCAGGCGCACCAGGTTGTCGTAGCGGCGCTGGCTGGTCTCGGACACGATGCGTTCGTCCATCTGCGCCAGCGGCCACGTGGAGCCCACGAAGTGGTTGGTGGCCGCGAGGAACTCGAACTCGTTGCCCCCCCGCGGCCGGCTGTCGTACAACGACATCTCGTACGAGCAGGCGCCGGTGGGGTCGGCCGCGTTGACGATGGAGCAGAGGTCCGGCAGGGTGGCCAGCAGCGCCTGCTGCGCCGCCTTCAGGCTGGGGTAATCCTGCAGGATGCCGAACAGGGTGGTGAACACGGACGTCCGGCCCAGGCTGAAGCCCATCCAGGGACCCGAGTTGAGCTCCAGAAAGAGGCCGTCGCGGTTGATCCCGGTGGCCGCGTAAATCACCCCGGCGTAGTTGATCAGGGCCACCGGGATGCTCCCGTCGCCGGGCTTGAAGACGGCCACCACCATGACCCGGGCGAAGGTGCTGAAGAACGCCGAGTCG
>JAKQDH010000022.1 GCA_029558835.1 Planctomycetota bacterium
CGCTACGGCGTCCACGGTACCATCGACCCCGACAGCATCGGCAGGAACGCTTCCCACGGTTGCATCCGCATGTTCAATGAAGACGTTGAATTCCTCTACGATTTGCTCGTCGTAAAGCACTCGACGGTGACGGTGAAGTGATCGACCTGCCTCCTCTCTGTGCTGCGTGCGCCCTTCGGCTTCGCCGCCCTCTCTCACGTGGAACCCGGATACCCAGAAGGTCGCCCGCTTGTACGGTCGCTGCGCAGTCCCTTGAAGGAAGGGGGCGGGTACCCGCACGGGGCGTCACAGATGCTCCCGAGGAGCGCTCAGCTTAGGGTCGACCCCTTTCTCAATGGGCTGCCCGACGCGTCGAGGGCTGCCGGCGAGGTGCGAAGCTGCGGTTGCGCACCCGGGGGGCGGGGTCAATTCCGAGGCTCACTTCGACTTGGGGCACAAAATGGATAGGCGCTGCGCCGCCGCCGGGCATGGGCTCTCATGACGCTTGGACCCGATTCCGGGGAGCAGGCCACGTGCTCTCCCTGCTGGTAGAGGGCGATACGGCGGGGCGAGCCCTGGCTCGCCATACGCGGCAGCGCGCTTTATGATGCCGGCTGCGGTGGTAATGAGCACGCTTCCAGTCCCGGAGTCAGAACCATGAGTTTCCGTGTCGCTGCCAGGGTTGTGTTCTGTTCGATCGTGGCTGCTCGCCTGGGTGTCGCGAGGGCGGAGGAGCCGGTCACCATTGCCGACGCCGGCGTGAGCCGGGCGGTGGTGGTCGTCGCGGGCGATGCGACCGAGCCGGAAAGGCACGCCGCGGCCGAGCTGGCGGCGGTCCTCCACCAGGTAACGGGCGGAGAGTTCGCCGTCGTCAGTGAAGCGGACTCCACGGCCAGCCGGCTGCTGGTGGGAGCCGGGGCAGCCAAGCTGGCAGACCCGGGCTTCACGACCGAAGGCCTCGGCGAGGAGGGGCTGCTGGTCCGTACGGTCGGCAAGGACCTCATCCTTGCCGGCGGTCGGCCGCGGGGCACCCTTTATGCGGTGTACACCTTTCTCGACGAACAGGTCGGCTGTCGCTGGTGGAGCTCGAAGGTCAGCACGATCCCCAAGCAGGCGACGCTGAAGGTGGGGTCGGTCAACACACGCTATGTCCCGCCCCTCGAATACCGGGAGTCGTTCTGGTTTGACGCGTTCGACGGCGACTGGGCGGTCCGCAACCGCTGCAACGGGCACACGGATCGGCTGGATGCGCCGCGCGGCGGCAAGCACACCTACGAGGGCTTCGTCCATACGTTCTACGTCCTGATTCCGCCGGATAAGTACTTCAAGGAGCATCCCGAGTGGTTCAGCGAGATCAATGGGCAGCGCACGGTACAGGGTGCCCAACTCTGCCTGACCAATGAGGACATGCGCCGGGAGCTGGTGAAGAACCTCAAGGAGCGTCTACGGGCCAACCCGGCCGCCACCATTGCCTCGGTGTCGCAGAACGACTGCGGCGGCAACTGCCAGTGCAGCCGCTGCGCCGCGATCGACAAGGAGGAGGGCAGCCCGGCCGGGTCATTACTGCGGTTCGTCAACGCCGTGGCGGCCGACGTGGAGGCGGAGTTCCCCCACGTGGCGATTGATACCCTGGCCTACCAGTACACGCGCAAGCCGCCGGCGCAGGTCCGGCCGCGGCCGAACGTGATCGTGCGGCTGTGCAGCATCGAATGCTCCTTCAGCAAGCCGCTGGCGGACGAGCGGAACAAGGCGTTTCGGGATGACCTGTTGGGCTGGTCGAAGATCTGCAACCGGCTGTATATCTGGGACTACACGACCAACTTCGCTCATTACATCCTGCCCCACCCGAACCTGCGCGTACTGGGGCCGAACGTCCGGTTCTTCGCGGAGCACGGCGTCAAGGGCGTGTTCGAGCAAGGGGCGTATCAGTCGTATGGCTCGGAGATGGCGGAGCTGCGGGGCTGGGTGCTGGCGAAGCTTCTCTGGGACCCGAGCCGTGATCCGCAGAAGCTCATCGATGAGTTTGTCAGCGGCTACTATGGCCCCGCGGCCGAGCCGATCCGGGCGTACTTGCAGCTGACGCATGACGCCGTTGACGCCAGCGGCGATCCGCTCGGGTGCTATTCTCCACCGGACGCGAAGTTCCTGTCGTTGAAGACACTGACCGAAGGTTGGAGACTCTTGCAGGCAGCCGAGACGGCGGCGGGCGAGGATCAGGCCCTGCGGCAGCGCGTACAAGTGGTGCAGTTGCCGCTGATGTATGCGTTCCTGGTGCGCTGGGACGCCCTGCGGAGCGAGGCGAAGGCGGGCGGCGTGGCGTGGCCGCTCGAGGACAACAAGCGAGCTGTCTACGACCGATTCATGGCCATAGCTCAGGCGGAGAACATCACGATGGTTTCCGAAGGCCGGCCACTCGATTGGTTGAAGAAGGTGGTGGAGTAGCCATGAGAAACAGCCTGCAGATTCGGTTGGCGCCATGTGGGGGCAGAGACATGGGAGACCAGGCGGGTGGCATACCCAAGCCGAAGGCGCCGGCATGCCGGGGCGAGAACCGGCCCCTCGCCCAGGGGAGAGCATGGCGGCGCTGCGCTTGGCCATGCCACCCAGTTGGGTCGCCCAGTTTCGCCATTGGGTGGAGCTGTCTAGTGCTGGCGGGTGCCTGCGTGCTGGGGCCGGCGCGGACGAGCTCGGCGGAAGTGAAGGTGTGGGAGGGGACGATCACGGTGCCCACGTACACGTGGGAAGACGACGTGAACCCCAAGTTCTGGGCGCTGGAGACAGCGACGAAGGTCGCCCGCAACGCCATCTATCCCTACACCATGCAGGACCACTTGTTCCGCACGAAGGTGGACCGCACGTACAAGGCTCTCTTTCTGGAGAACGAGTACCTGAAGGTCACGTGTGTGCCCCAGTTCGACGGACGGCTGCACTCGGTTCTCGACAAGACCACGGGGCAGGAGATGTTCCATCTCAATAGCGTCATCAAGCCAAGCATGATCGCCATGCGCGGCGCCTGGATCAGCGGCGGGGTGGAGTGGAACGCCGGCCCGCAGGGACACACGGTGACGTGCGTTTCGCCGGTCGATGCCCTCCTTGGCCAGAACGCCGATGGCTCCGCGTATCTCGAGGTCAGCAACATCGAGAAGAGCCAGCGGACGCAGTGGACCGTGCGGGTGACGCTGCATCCGGGCAAAGCGTATCTTGATGAGCGCATTGAACTGTTCAATCCAACCGACGGATTGTGCCCGTACTACTTCTGGAATTGCACGGCCTTTCCCAACCGTCCGGGCACCCGCTTCATCTTCCCCATGACGCTGGGCACCGACCACACCGGCACGAAGTACTTCTTCTGGCCCGTCAACGAGGGCCGCGACCTGACCTGGTTGAAGAACCACGAGACGTGGGCGTCGATCTTCGCCTGCCGGTGCACGTTCGACTTCTTCGGCGCCTACGACGTCGAGGCCGATCGCGGGGTGGTGCAGGCGGCCGATCACCATTACCTCAGCGGCAAGAAGGCGTGGACGTGGGGACAATGGGATTACGGCCTGGTGAGCCAGAAGAACCTCACCGATGAGGACGGTCCGTATATCGAGGTGCAGTCCGGGCCCCTGCCGACGCAGTCCGACTATGGCGCGTTGTGGCCGCGCGACGTGGTGAGCTGGCAGGAATACTGGTATCCGGTGCACGGGCTGGGCGAGGGCTTCGAGTTTGCGACGCAGGACCTGGCCGTGCAGACGACGCGCGCAGACGGTCGACTGGAGCTGCGCCTGATCGCCACGGCGCGGTTCCCGGCGGCGCGCTGCCGGATCACGCAGGACGGGCGGAGTCTGGTCGATCAGCGTGTTGATCTGGGGCCCGAGGAGCCGCAGGTGGTCGCGCTGGCGAACGCGCCGTCGTCGCCCGTGGACATCACGGTGACGACGGGGAACGACGTGGTGCTCGCGCAGTTCACTTCGCCGCTGCCGGTGCCCGTGGTGCTGCCGCCGGCGGCGTCGACCGCGAAGGGCGACGAGGAGCTGACGGCCGAAGAGAGTTATCTGCGCGGTCGTAAGTACGATCTGGAAATCAATCGCCCCCAGGCACAGGAGTATTATGAGAAGGCGCTGGCTCAGGATCCCGGCAACGTCCGCGCCCTGTGCGGGCTGGCGGTGCTGGCGCTGGAAGTGGGCGATTACGTCAAAGCGCTGCCGTCGCTGGAGCACGCGGTAACGCGGGATCCGCAGGACGGGCGGGCGTGGTACTTCCAGGGCGTTGCCCACTTGAAGCTGGGCCACGAAGAGGAAGCCTTGCGGTGCGCGGACCAGGCGGCCCGCTGTTTCGGGGCGCATGCTCTTGGCCGTGATCTGGCGGGCAGGGCCTATCTGCGCCGCCACGAGGCGGGTAAGGCGTTGGAGGCGTTCGCGGAGGCCGCCCGGTGCAATCCCAGTGATCGGCGGACGCGTGACCATCTGCTCATCGCCCGCTACGCCTGCAACGACGAACGCGTCTGGGAGGATGCGCAGCGGCAGCTTGCCGAGAACCCGACGGACCTGCTGCTGCGGGAGCTGCTGGCCCTGCGGAGCGCGGAGGAGTTGAAGCGGTTCGCTACCGACGTGCACAACTACGTGGGCGAGGTGGAGTTTGAGACGCTGCAAATGAGCCTCGTCTTTGCGGACCTGGGGCTGCAGGCCGAGGCGCTGCGTCTGCTCAAGGCGGTTTGCGTAGACGGTGTACCGGCGGAGCAACGCAGCCCGCTACCGCTGTACCACGTGGCGTACTGGGCGGCCGGGGTGCACGATGAGGCGACCGCCCGAGCCTGCCTGAGTGAGGCGCGCACGCGCTACCGTGATTTCGACTTCGCTTCCCACCCGGACAGCGCGGCGGTCCTGGAGTATGCGGTTACACAGCAGCCCGACGACGCGCATGCCCATTACCATCTGGGCAATCTGTATGCTCATCTGGGCCGGCTGGAGGAGGCGGCCGAACACTGGCGGGCGGCCGGCGAGCTGCAGCCGTCTCTGAGCATCGCCTGGCGCAACCTCGGTCTTTACACGCGGGTGGTGGCGAAGGACCTGACTCAGGCGGCCACCCTGTACGGACGGGCGATTGCCGCCCGGCCGAGTGACCAGACTCTGTACCGCGACCGCGCGGAGATCCTCATTGAGGACGGCAAGCGTTCCGAGGCCATTCAATCCCTCGAATCCATGCCGGTAGACAAGCACCGCCGGGCGGACGTGACGCTGCTGCTCGCCCAGGCGTATTGGGATGAGCAGCGTCTGGACGAAGCGATTGGGCTGCTCGAGTCCACGCCGTACTTCGTGGCGTGGGAGGGGCAGGCAACGACGTGGATCATCTTCAACAAGACCCATGTCGCCCGCGGCCGGGCGCGCTATGAGAAAGGCGACTTCGCGGCGGCGCTGGCGGACTTCGACGCGGCGTTAACGTACCCGGAGAACCTGGGCGTGGGCCGGTCGAACCAGCCCGAGCACGCTACCGCCCTGTACGGACGCGGTCAGGCGCTGGCGGCGCTGGGCCGGCACGAGGAGGCGAAGGCTGCCTGGAAGGAAGGAGCGGCCGGGGCGGAAGGGTCGCCGGAACAGAATGAGTATCGTCGGCTCTGCGCCGAGAAACTGGCGTCTGACAAGTAGGCAGACGGGCGAAGCGTGCGCTTGTCGCTGAAGACGGGAGTCGCAACCATGGCTGGCATTGGGTGGAAGGTGCGAGCGGCGTTGAGTGCGTTCGGCCTGCTGGTGATTGGTCAAGTGAGCGATGCCTCGGCGCCGGGTGGGCCGCCCGCCCTGCCGCGACCGAGCGCGGCTCAGCTCGCGTGGCACGATTGCGAGTTGGGCATGTTCATCCACTTCGCGCCCAACACCTGGACCGATCTGGAATATGACGATCTGTCGTTGCCGCTCGCCAAGTTCGATCCTGCGCAACTGGACACCGACCACTGGGTGACGGCCACCCAGCAGATGGGCGCGAAGTACATAGTCTTCGTCGCCAAGCACGCCGGTGGTTTCTGTCTCTGGCAGACGGATACGACCGACTACGGGGTGAAGAACACGCCGTGGCGCGGGGGGCGCGGCGACGTGCTGGTTGATCTGGCGACGTCGTGTCGGAAGGCCGGCCTGCGGCTGGGCGTGTACGTGTCGCCCGCCGACCGCAAGCACGAGGCGGCCGTGGGTGGCAAGTGTGCTACGCCGGCGGCCCAGGAGGCGTACAACCGGCTCTACCGGGCGCAGCTTACGGAGGTGCTCACCACCATCAATCGGGTGCTCGGAGATTCGCCGGTGGGCGGCGTGTTCGAGGTCTGGTTCGATGGCAGCATCGTGGTACCCGTCGGCGACATCCTCGCCCAGCACGCACCGCACGCGATGGTGTTTCAGGGGCCCCACACGACGATGCGCTGGGTGGGTAATGAAGACGGCGTGGCTCCCTACCCGGCGTGGAACACCGTCTCGGAGGCGGCCGCCAAGACCGGCGAGGCCACGGCCGAACACGGCCATCCCGACGGTACCGTGTGGCTGCCTCTCGAATGCGATGCCCGCATGCGGAATACCTGGTTCTGGAATACCAAGAACGCGGGTACGCTCAAGAGTGTGGACGCCCTGATGGACATGTATTACCGCAGCGTCGGTCACGGGGCCGTGCTGCTGCTCAATCACACTCCCGATCCGTCCGGGCGAATCCCGGAGGCCGACGTGCGGCGCGGGGCGGAGTTCGGCGCGGAGATCCGGCGTCGCTTCGGGCAGAGCTTGGCCGAGACGGCCGGCCAGGGTGACATCATTGAGCTCGCCCTGGCGAAGCCGGCGACCCTTGAACACTGCATTATGCAGGAGGACATCGCCCAGGGCGAGCGCGTCCGCGAGTACGCGCTGGAAGGACTGGTCGACGGGCAATGGCAGGAGCTGGCGCTCGGCACAGCCATTGGGCACAAGAAGATCGACCGCGTGTCGTCGGGCCCCGTGGTCAAGGTCCGTCTGCGGGTGCTGCGGTCGGCGGGCGAACCGCTGATTCGACGTCTTGCGGTGTTCGGCACGGCTGGCTGAGCAGGTCTACACCAACCGGAAACCGGCATTCCGACGCGGGTGGCATGGCCAAGCGCCTCGCTGCGCGGTCCATCACATGGTAGGTGCGGGCGTCTCGGCGGCGTGCCGGCGCTCGCCTGCGGTACGCTCACGCGTGCCACCCTGCTTTCCGCTTTGTGTCGTGTTGTTTCGTTGGGCGATGCGCCGACCTTGATCTGCTCGGTGCCACGGGCACGGCCGCCAGCCTGGCCGACCTGGGCGGGCCCTTACACCCAGGGCTCGCACCAGTCGGCTGAAGGACTGAAGAAAAGGCGGTACAACGGGCTGACTTGGCCTATGTCCCACCAGCCGCGGTCCCAGGCCAGCAGCAGGCCGGTTTGCCAGCCGATGCCGGCCACCGCCAGCGTGGTCAGCAGGGCTGCAAGCCAGCGCCGCCGCGAGGCCCACATCATCACCAGGCAGGTGCCCAGAGCGAAGGCGATCGTACACGAAGACAGGTAACGATGGCCGAAGCCGGTGAAGACCCACCACACGCAGGCGACCAGGTAATAGACCGCCAGGAACGCCAAGGCTGTCGCCCGCAGTGTCCACTCGCGACGCCTCAGCAGGCAAACCGTGCCCATCATGCAAACCACGACCAGGGGCGAGGTCCACAGAATTCCGGTGGAGGGGAAGAACAGGGCCCGGGTCAAGTCGGGGTCGGTCCAGTGCAGCACGGCGGGGCGACCGTGCACGTGGACCTCGGCGTAGGCGTTGTGGATGAACTCCCCGAACAGGTGCCAGTTGACGATGGCCTGAGGTACGTAGCAGAGCGAAGCCAGCAGCCCGGCCGCACCCGCCCAGGCCAGACCGCGGAGAAGCCGCCGCTCGCCCACCACCAGCCGCAGCCACGTCGGCAGGACCAGCACGACCGGGACAATGCCCCAGAACAGGTCCTGCGGCCGGGTCACCACCATCATGCCCGAAACCACTCCCAGCAACGCACACCGGCGCAGGGTGATGCCGTGGTGCCTGATCGTGTCACTCAGGTAAAGCAGGAAAGCCACCCAGGCGATGCTGGCCGCGTGACCGTGGGCCGGTTCGATGGCGATGTAGTAGAACGCGTTGGTGCCGAGCAGGACGATGTGCATCGCGACCGCGGCAACCAGCGGCGGGAAGTACCGGGCCGCGACGGCGTAGCCGGCCAGCAGCCCGCCGATCCCGAGCAGCAGGTGCCCGAGGGGCACCATGAACTGGAAGTAGGTGCTGTACCCGTCACGCGGCAGCGGCTCATCGGCCAGGCGATTGTGCACCAGGGTCATACCGTCGGCGACGGCCAGGAAGGGCACGCTGACCAGGGCGGTACCACAGTTGAAGTGGTTCCGCGTGTAGCCCGTGCGCGTCTCCACGCCGGCGTAGTGCGAGGCCGTCTCGAAGCCGGGGGCCATGAGCATATCGTTGGCGTACTCGCAGTCACCGTCGAAGTACCACGAGCGGGCGTGAACATAGTACAGGTACTCGTCGGTCAGGCGGATCAGCCGGCCGTAGCGCAGGGCGTTGTAGACGAACCCGAGGACGGGCAGCAGCACGAGTCCGGCGACCAGCAGGGCCGTCAGCCGGGAGCGGGTCAGCCCCAATGACGGCGCCCGCCGGAGTGGGATTGTGGCGGCCTGTTCAGATATCCGCACGTGGGCACGCTTCAAGGAGGCCTCAATGATTTCCGGGTTGCGGGGCCCGCGATCGCAGGGTTTATCGGAAGTTCCGCGCCGCCGCATCAACCGGCGTGGCCGATGACGGGGCCTGCGACACGGCTCCGTCCGATAAACGCGGCCCCTCGACGCCGGAGTGAATCCGGTTTCCGGCGGTACCGATAATCGAAAGGCGGCGGTGCCGGGCGCGCCAAAACACCGCGGCGCAGACAGGGGCGAGGCCTTGAAGCTGATCATCCAGATTCCGTGCTACAACGAGGAAGCCGGGCTGGCGGACACGCTCGCTGCGCTTCCCCGCCGGATCGAGGGCTTCCGCTGCGTCGAGGTTCTGGTCATCGACGATGGCAGCGGCGACCGCACGGTGGAGGTGGCGCGCGGGGCCGGGGCGGACCACGTGCTGACCCTGCACGGTCATCGCGGCCTGGCGAAAGCGTTCATGGCCGGGCTCGACGCCTGCATCAGCCTGGGCGCCGACGTGATCGTCAATACGGACGCCGACAACCAGTATGAGGCCGCGGACATTCAGCGGCTGGTCCAACCGATTCTGGAGCAGCGCGCGGACATCGTCATCGGGGCCCGTCCCATCGGACAGATTGAGCACTTCTCCCCGGTCAAGCGTCTGTTGCAGCGGCTGGGGAGCCACGTGGCGCGAACGCTCAGCAACACCGACGTGGGCGACGCCCCCAGCGGCTTCCGGGCCATGACCGCCGACGCCGCCGGCCGCCTGAACGTTTTCAACGGGTACACGTACACACTGGAGACCATCATCCAGGCCGGTCGCTGTCACCTGCGCGTCGTCACCGTACCCGTGCGGGTGAACAGCCCGCGGCGCCCCAGCCGGCTGATCAAGAGCGTTGGTCAGTACGTTGCGCATAGCATCATCACCATGACCAGCGCCTACCTGGTCTATTGTCCGACGAAGTTCTTCGGCATGCTCAGCGCGCTCTTCTTCCTGCCGTCCGCGGCGCTGGCGATGCGCTACCTGTACCTGGCGTTGGTGGCGGGTGCCGGCAGGGGGCACGTGCAATCGGTGATCGCCTCGGGCGTGCTGGCGATCTGCGGGACTTTCTCGCTGGCCATCGGCGTGGTCGCGCACCTGCTGGCCATCAATCGGCGATTGATCGAGGAGGTCCGCTTCATGGCCCGGGCCCGCGGCAACCTGCCGTTGGCCGGGGTCATTCACAGCCTGTCGGCCTCCGATGCGCTGCCCGATGGCAGGGCACCGCTTTCGCCGCCGGGGCTGCACGAGCTGTTGCCGGAGCGGGAAGGGGCGCCGATCGAGCCCGCCGCGACCGACCGATTACCCGTTGACTCTAACCGGCGCTGAGACGCGCCGGACTTGCCAGGCGGAGCATTGCTTTGCCGGACCAGATATCAGGTCTGTTCTCCCCGTTTCTTCGCCGCCGCCGGTTGGCGGCCTCCGCTGCCTGGCTGGGCAGCGGCCCGGTGCTCGACGTCGGTTGCGGCACGGGAGCGCTGGCCCATCTCGTCCATCCGGAGAACTACGTCGGCATCGACACCGACGAGGACTCACTGATCGAAGCGCGTCGAAGCCACCCGGAGCATCGGTTCGAGGATGCCGCGGCGTTTCTTGCGCGGCCGCGTGACCGCGCGTTCGACACCGTCATCGCCTTGGCCGTCATCGAGCACGTGCCCGAGCCTGCTGCCTGGCTCGGGCGGCTCGCCCCGCTGCTCGCCGAGGACGGTAGGGTGGTGCTGACGACCCCCCATCCGCTCTTTCGCAGGGTACACGAGTGTGGGGCGATGCTCGGTCTGTTCAGTCGGGAAGCGATGCACGAGCACGAGACGCTCTTGAACTTTCGGCAGTTGCGCGACACCGCCGACAAGGCCGGCCTGGAAATCGTGCACTACCGCCGCTTTCTGTGTGGTGCCAACCAGCTCTTTATTCTGCGGCGACGACGCACCGGGGTTCGGGCGACTTGAAACAAGCGACGGCCGTGGCTGCCCAACAAGGCACAGCAACAGCCCGCCACGGTTGCTGAATAGCTCCACGCCTCGGGGAAACCGGCAACGAGGCCAGGGTGGCACAGCCAAGCGCAGCGCCGCCATGCCTTCCGGGAGCCCAACAGCCACGGCCCGCGACGCCCTGCCGGCGCCCCGCTCAGGGCGGGCTTGGGCGTGCCCCCCGAACGAGGTCTGGGCGTGCCACCCTCCCGGTCTCCCATGGGTGTGGTGGTGTTCAGGCATTCCGCCACGCAGTGCGACCGGCGGCAGCGTTTCCGACGAGGCCGCCGACGCCCCGAAACCTGCCCCACGGATCCCGTCATTCGGCGCCCTGCAACGTGAGGTACCCTTCGAGCACACGGCCAAGCGCCCGCAGGTGCGTTCCTCGCCGTTAACGAAGTAAGTCTCGGGTGTGGTTCCCACTTGCCACACCGGTCGCGCGACCGGTTGTCCTGTATCGCACCCTGAACACGTACGCGGTCACCGGGAAGCCGGGCACCCGCGTCGTCTCGCTGTGATGCTGCGTACACGGTTGGACAGCCTGACATCGTCCGTTACAATCTGCCCAAGGGCGATCCGGATTGCCGCCGCCGTGGTCCGCCGGCCTGTTGGAGGTCTGGGCTTGCGCGGCGGCGACCACGCGACAGCAGGCCGACACCGTTGCCACGTGTTACTCCACCCAGTCTCACTGCCCTTGGTCGGGGCACCCTGCCGCCGCGGATCGACATCCGTGGGCACACCTACGCTTACGCGCGAACGTTCAAGAATGACTTCTTCGCCGTCACCGCCTTGTACGTTGGCCAGGACGGCAAGGTCGTCCTGAAAGTCGGACGGCAGGTGCACTTCCTCGGCCTGCCGATGCGCTGGATTGGCCGGTGGCTGCGGCAACGAGAGGAGCGTTTTCTCCGGTTGCTGGCGGACGTGGACGGCGTGCCGCGGCTGCTCGCCCGCTGGAGCGACACGGGGCTCGTCCGGACGTTCATCGAGGGCCGGCCGCTGCGGAACGGTGAGCCCGTCGCCGATGATTTTCACCCCCGGCTTCAGGCCCTCGTTGCTACGCTGCATCGCCGCGGCGTGGCCTATGTGGACTTGGAGAAGTGCGGAAACGTCATCGTGGGCGAAGATGGGAAGCCCTATTTGATTGACTTCCAGATTTCCTGGATTGGCCGGCCGGGCTGGCTACACGCATGGCCGCCCCTGTCATGGGTCGCCAGGTGGTTTCAGGGGGGCGATCGGTACCATCTGGTCAAGCTCCAGCGCCGGACCCGCCCGGACCAGCTTTCGCCTGAGTGCCTGGCCGCTTCGTACTGCAAGCCGTGGTACGTGCGCACGCACCGGGCCTTGACTCAACCTCTTCAGCGTCTACGCCGGGCCGTCCTGGAACGCGTTGACCCGCGCCGCGCCCGCGGCGAACGGGGGCACCTGCCTGAGGACGACTCAGATGTCCGCGTGCGACCAGGCGACGCCGACCCTCACGCCCAGCCGCTCCCTTGCGGTGGCGGTTCGGATCGTTGCAGAATTGCCGGTGATGATGAAGGAGAAACGTGAATGCCGCTGTCCGACTGGGATGCCGCGACGATCGAAGAGTTTCGCACCTACATCGAGTCCATGGTTTCGGGGGACGAGCGGTACGGCCCCGCCCAGCGTGCTGACGCGGCGGACGACTCCGAGTTCGCCTCCCGGTTCGCGCTCGGCTCGTACGGCGCGGTCGAGATGGCCATCCACCCTTCCGGTCCGCAGGTGCGCGTCGGGTTCCTCACGACGGACAAGGCCAGAGATGAGGAGATCGAGCAGGGCATTCAGGAAGCGGGCGAGACGGTCAGCCAATTCGTCGGGCTCGGGTTTCACGACGCCGGGCTTGGTTGGTACGACCCACCCGTGGAGCGCTACCGTGACGACCGCGGCTTCCATTTCACCACGGCGTTTCAGTTGGACGAGCTGGACGCGCTGGCCACTCCGGAAATCCGTGACTGGGTCTTGCGCATGCTGGAAGGGTACGTGATTGCCTTCGGCACGTACGCCGTGGATGAAGTGTTCGAAGAGATGGACGAGGACTGAACAAGACCACGCAAATGGGAGACGGAGAGGGTGGCATGCCCAAGCCGAAGGCGCCGGCATGCGGTTGCAGCCTGCGATCTGTCGACGGGAACGCGTGGCGGGGCTGCGCCTGGCCATGCCGCCCTGCCCGCGTTGTCGGTTTCCCCGATGTGTGGGGCTATTCGGGGGGTAGATTCGCCCGTTCCTAAGTCCACGACAGGCCAAGTGCCAGACTCGGCGGCTGCAATGCTCTCGGGTCCTGTGGGGCAGTTCCGGACGGCCGCGCCGCGCGCGAATCCGCGCAAACTGCAGCCCGCGGCTCGCTAAGCGAAAACGCCGAACACTCTAGTGCCCGCCCTGTTCGGCGGCCTCGGAGGTCTCGCCGCCGACGGTGAAGAACGTGACGGCCGCCGTTTGGTCTTCCGGGTTCTCCCCTTCCACGCTCACGGCAATCAGGTAAGCACCGGGGGGCAGAGGCCCGAAATGGTCGACTTCCTCCTCGTCCGGTGTCAGCGGATTCGCGCGCACCGTGAAGCTCTCTCCCGGATTGCACAGGTAGTAGTCGTGTCCGACCTGGAAAGTGTCGTTGGCGGCGAAGGCATAGCGCACCAGCGCGCCGGTGCCGCCTACGTCCTGAAGGAAGAAGCGGGCGGTGCGGGGCCTGCCCAGCAGGGGTTCATAGACCTCGACCCGGAAAGTCGGCATGGGACTGACGGGCTCGTCAATGACCATCTGCAACAGCGGCTGGCCGTTCTCCTCGACGAACCGGCCCACGTGCCCGTCCATGTAAATCCACGCCGATGGGCGACCCGGTACATCCAGCGAAGGCGCTCCCCGCCCCGCGCGAGTGGTGGGGTTGTCGAGGATGACCTCCTCAGCGGCGCCGTCGGCGCCCGCAACGCCGGTCTCTGGCTCGGTTGGCACGGGCACCTCGTCAGTTGCCGAATCCACCGGCTGTTGCACGGGCTGTCCGGTGATGACCGGCTTCTGTCGGGCCGCCATCCGTGCCTGCCGGCGCTCGGACCGCTCACAACCGGCCGTCAGCATCACCGCACCCAGCAACGCCACCAACCCCCAGGCAGTTACGCGACGCATGGACGAGTCTCCCCGCATGAGCGCATGCACGAACTTCACCCACCTTGGGCATCACAACCCACGCTGACGCTAGAGCAGGACAGCGCTGCTGTCAAGCGGGCCCTGCCCCCCGGCTCGGTAACAAGCCGGCCGGCGTCCCTTGGCGACCGGTGGTCGGCAACGCCACAACAAACGCAGCGCCGCCGCGTCGGTCCCCCGCGGCCAACATCGGAGTCCGCAACACGGCCGGCGGGCAGCCTGTTGTCCGTTCAGAGTTGTCAGTCGTCAGTAGCGGCCGGGCCGCTCGCTTCCGCTCGGGCTCGGACGATGTGCGGTTCCGCGGCCCTGGAAGGGCCGACGTTCGTTGCCAGGGGTTTCCAACCCCTGGTGACGGGTGCCTTGTTACTCAACCTGTGTGTAAGCCCCGGAGGGGCGACGGACGGTGACGCGCAGTGTAGCGTTGAGGTCACGTCCGTCGCCCCTCCGGGGCCCTCATCGAGAAGGATGCTTCCCGGTTCCCCAGGGCTGCCCAACTTTTCTCGTTAATTGTCACGCAACACCTCTTCTTACAGCCAGTCGGGCGTGGTGGAGGATGAGCTTCGCCCCCACCCACCGTCGTACTCGTTCGAGCGTACGCACCCATGCCGGGAGGGGTCCCAGCCCCCCGCCG
>JAKQDH010000209.1 GCA_029558835.1 Planctomycetota bacterium
GGTCGGCGTCGGAGCGGGCCTTGGCGAACGGTCCGTGCTGCCGTTCGTAGTCGACGGTGCCGTACGCGCCCCAATCCGGCCGCCCGTTCTCGTCGATCGTTGGCCGGATGGTGCTGCGCGGCGTCTTGGCCGGGAGGGCCAGGATCGGGCCCCAGTCCTGCCACTCAACCCATCGCTCGAGTTCCTGCTCGTCGAGGAGGTCGTCGTCGTCCCGTGAGCGTTCGAGGACGGACAGGATGACTGCGGGGTGGCCAGCGGAAGCGGGCACCCTTCCGGCCTGGCGGGCGACTCCTCCGAGCACTACAGCGTACCGTTCAACCTACTCGGTCTATGATCCGGCAAACGCCGCCTGGAACTCGGCGAAATCGCGCAGGTCAATGTCGCCGTCATCGTCGAAGTCGAAGCACCTGCACCCGGGCTGGATGCCGATGCCAAGACCCCCGAGGCACGTTTCTAAGTCAGCGAAGTCGTTTAAGTCCGCATCGCCGTCGAGATCGCAGTCAGCCGGAACCACTCCCACCATGTGGAGCGTCACGGCCTGGGCCGTGTAGGCGACCTGCATGTCCAGGTACGGGGACAGGCCGGTCACGCCGACGGTGTTGAATTGGCCGGCAACGCTGCCCGCAGCAAGAATCTGGAAGCTGTCGCCGGGGGCCGGGGCGAAGCCGCCGTTGGTGGAGATGACGACATCAAGGTTGCCGGCGAGGCTGGCGGCGCCTGAAACCGTGAGCAGATCATATTCGCTACCCTGGAGCAGCCCGGCAATTTCGATCTCCAGGGTACCGCCGGCCGGCTGCGCGTACGTCCCGACGATGTTGATCTGCCCCGCCGACAGACCAGGCGTCACCGTGCCCGCGCTGTTGACGACATTGCCGGTGATGGTGCCCATGCCGGTCAACAGGCCCCCGTTGATCTGGAGTGAGGCGGGCCCTGACATGTGCAGATCGCCGCCGTTGAGCACGGTCTGGCCGGCGGTCTGAACGTAGCTGCCGCCGTAGCCCGTATAGAAACTGAGCACTCCGGTTTGGACCTCGATGGTGCCCGTGTTGTTCATAGCCGCTTGGATCGTGCTCGTGCCGGTTCCGGCGGACTTCACCATGGTACCGGCGTTGTTGAGGGGCAGGCCGTAGCCGTAGATGATGCCGCCGTCGGCCCGGATGTCGATCACGCCGGTTTCGAGATTATTGAGCACCGCCGAGCCGGTCCTGTTGAACCCGCCGAGAAGCGTGGCCGTGCCAGCGTTGTTGAGGACGCAATTCGCCAGCATTCTCTGGTTGGTAGCCGCATTGACCAGGACATCGCCGTCAGCATTGATCGTCCCCGGGCCATTAAAGTACCCACCCCCGTTCCAGGTCAGGAGCCCGTCGATCGTGATGTCGCTCGGGCCGGCGATCGTGCCGGGACCGAGGATGAGGTTCGTGACGTGCACCGGGTCGCCGCTGTTGAAGTTCGCGGTCGCGGTTCCACCGCTGCCTCCCGGGCCGACGCTGAGGGTGTCGAACTGGATCGGCCCGCCGATGGGTGCGTTGAAGTTGACGGTACCACCGGTGACGAAGAACGACGAACCGTAGCTGACGATGTCGGCCGTGTTGGCGAAGGTCACCTGGCCGCCCGCCACCGTGGTCGGCCCGGCGACATCCCAGGTCCCGTAGATGCTGTTCCAACCGCCCCCTCCGCCGCCGAAGATGACGGTGTGGGCGACGACGCTGGAGCCAGCGTAGAATGCGAAGCCGCCGTCGACGAAGTGGAGCGTGGTGCTGGGGTCGCCCAGGAAATCGCCGGTGCTGTTGCCGTACAGGTAGAACTGCAGCGTGCCGGCCTGCACGTGGATCAGGCCGTTGTTCTCGGTGAACATGTAGATGGTACTGGATCCGGGGTCCACCGACTTGATCAGCGTGCCGCCGTTGACGAAGCGGTCGCTGAACCAACCGTTGAGAATGCCCCCGCTGCCCCGGTGCTCATAGGTCGAACCCGGCCGAATCTCGAACACCGCCGGCCCGGTGAAATTCACTCGTCCAGTCGTGATGACCGACGTGCTGTTGCCGTCCAGAACGAGACGATGCCCCTCCAGTTGTACGATGTCGCTGATCTGCACCCCGCCGTTCGCGTAGGTCACGCCGGGGCCTTTCAGTTTGGCACTGTTCGAGACAGAGCTACCGGTCCACTCAAACAGCCCGCTGATGTCGAGGCGATCGTCCACTTGGAGGACGGTGTCGTTGTTCTTGACGCGGAGATTGCCCATGACAAAGGAGGGTTCCGTGATCGTGAGGGCGCGTGAACCGGTCGTGCCTTCGAGCGCCAGGCTCTCGCTGCTAGCCAGCGTCGCAATCTGCAAGGTGCCGAGCGAATAGCTCACCGTCAGGTCGCCGGGCACGTCGATGCAGACCTCGGAATCGGTCGTCGGCGTCGCCCCTTCGAGCCAGTTGCTCGGAACATGCCATGAACCGCTGGCGGCGTCCCAGTGGTACATGTTCTCGCATTCGTCGGGGATGGCGTTGAGGTTGCAGTCCGCGCTGGCGCCGCTGGCGACGTCGCAGTCATCCGGGACCAGGTTGCCGTTGCAGTCCTGCGCCGTTTCGCAGCCGGGCACGTCGCAGAAGCTCGTCCCGATCGTGCATTCCAGCCCCGCGCCCGACTGATCGCAGGCGATTTCGCAGATGTCCAGGATCCCGTTGTTGTTGCATTCTCCGACGACAAACGGGCCGAATGTCGCCCGTGGACCCCAGTGGCCGGCACAGTCCTGAACCCGAATAGAGAGGTAATATTCACCCAGGTAGAAAGGCCCGCCGTGAATCCGCAAATCGCAGGACGAAAAGTCAACCAGATCCGGCAACGTGTCCGTGGCCGCTCCCTCGGGATCCGTGGTCCACACATAGCTGTACTCACAAGCTCCGGTCACGTCGTCTTCCACGTCGAATTGCGGTCGCCACTGGACCGTGGTGCACGGCAGCACGCCAAAGCTGCCCAGAGGATGCGAGGGCGAATCGAGCGACAACATGGTCGGGACTCCGGTGTCGTCCCCTGGCGGTCCGGCGAACCACGGTGAAACGTTGAACGCCGTGGGCCACAGGGCGTCCGCCAGTTCAGGGTACGAGCCCGTCCACGCGTCGATGAACTCCAACACGTTCGCCGGGTCTTGTTCCGCGATGACGGAGAGAATCGACTCGTCGCCGAAGCAGGCCGAATCCCGGATTCCGTCGGTGTCGTGATCGTCCTGCTCGTAATCGGCCATATCCACGAGCAATGCCCCCACGAATCCCTCGGTCAATCGGGCATCATGAAAGTGCAAGGGATCCTCTTGACATGTCTGCGGGGTCTCGAAATCGGACGTGTGCAAGGGCACGTGCGGGGCTCCCTCCACGTCGTACACGTAGTCCTCCGCGAACGTCGGCGGAATCCGGTGCGCGAAGTGCTGCGCTATCCCCTCCTTCCAGGCGACCACGAGGTTCTCCTGGCACCAGGCGCAATGAGTGCAGTCGTCGCCCGGAACGGGATCACACCAGTCGCCGTCGTTGCAGTAGTCCGACTCCTGCCAGTCATCCCAGGTGCTGCAATGAAAGTGGTGACCATACTCGTGACATAACACGTTCTCGTGCCACTCATAGGCGCTGGTCGTGTGGATTTCGGACTCGTCGCCGCCCCAACACTGATACCAACTGGGTGAGCTGCTGGAGTTGTCCGGCCATTCCACCTGCACCTGGGGCAGGCTGTAGTAACCGTTGGACCGCGTATAGACCCAGCGCCGGGCGCGCGTGACGGTGCTGTGAAGATGCAGCGCGGGCATCAAGTCGGACGCCACGGTGAGGTTCCCGAAATTGTGGTGATTCCCCTGGAAGTTCTCGATTTCCTCGGTCTCCCACGTATACGTCAATTCCGCGATGGAACTGTCGGTTACGTCAACCCAGTCGGTTTCCGTCTCGAAGTAGACGACAAGGTCGGGGTCATCGTCAGGATCATCCCACGGAAACCAGTCGGTATCGAAGTAGCCGGTGGTATCCGTGTATCCCTCCCACATCGTTTCGTGACCTATGGTGTCGCTGTCCCAGACCCGTACGTCGAGCCGGTCCGCGCCGACCCATTGACCGTCGGACCGCTGGTACACGATGCGTCCATCAAAACGCAGCGTCGTACGCCCGTCGGCGTCCTTACCCTGGGTGCCCCGACCTTCCCCCGCGACATCGCCCGCAGGTTCTCGAACCGGTCGCGGCAGCTCGGACTCGGGAACAGGTACGGCGCGGAATACCTGGCCGCGTCGGGCGAAGTACGCCGGCCCTTTGTCGATCGGCTTGCTTAACTTGAAGCCGTTGAAGCGTAGCGACACGATGATCGGCTCGTCGGCGTCGCGCGGCAGCGCCCGGAAGGGGATCCGAAGAATCCCGGACTGCGCGCGCAGCGGCAAGGCCGGTGCGTCGAACCTGAGCACCGTCCATCCGTCGCCTGCCAGCGAGAGTTCGGTCAGCATCCCATCCGTGCCCAGGTGCAATTCGAGTACCCCGGCGTACTCCTGGCCCGACACCGCCGGTCTGGTGTCAGGCGACATCTTGATCTCGATCGGCGGAGCGACGTCGGCCCGGGTGTGCACGCCGATCGCCAGAATGGAGATGCCGAACGCCAACACTGCCGTACAGCGAGGTTGCTGTAGTAACATCACGACTACTCCTCCTCCGCGGCTAGGCGTCGGGAGCCGACGGCCGCGAAAGTCCTATCAGCTCCCCGGAGGCGGACGTTGTTGAGACCCGCCTGCGGCACGACCCCCTCGTTGCCTTGTCCATCCGATCACCACGCGCAAGGCGGCGCCCGCGCGCCACCTGGAATCCCGGATTTCCCTACGAAATCGGGCCAGTCGGTGCAGGCGCACGGCCTGCGCCGACACCGGAATCGACGCCGCGTTCGCTTGAATCGATGCGTAAGTCCTGCTACCATAGACGTTTGGGGATGGACACAGGATCGTGCGGGCCATGTCTGCGGACGCAGCCGATAATGTGGCGTTGCTGCTGGATCAGCTAAGCCGCGGGGATCAAGCCGCCGCGGGCCGGCTGCTCCCCGTGATTTACGACGAGCTGCGCGCCCTGGCCGGCAGTTTTCTGCGCGCCGAGCGCCCGGACCACACCCTCCAGCCAACCGCCCTCGTCCACGAGGTCTACCTGAAACTGGTCGGGCAGTCGCAACTGACGTGGGCGAACCGGGCACACTTCGTGGCGGTCGCGGCCTCTGCCATGCGCCGCATTCTTGCCGACAGCGCCCGTCGGCACCGGGCCGCCAAGCGGGGCGGCGGTTGGCACAAGATCACGCTGGATGAGGCTGTTGCTCCCGCCGTCGGACGCGATCTCGACCTGGTGGACCTGGACGAAGCACTGGCCAGATTGGCGAGCCTCGACGAGCGCAAGAGCCGCGTTGTGGAGCTGCGTTTCTTCGGTGGGCTCACGAACTCGGCCGTGGCGGAAGTGCTCGGTGTCTCGCGCAAGACCGTGGCGGATGACTGGACCGTGGCCCGTCTATGGCTGCGGCGCGAGTTGGCGGGGAGGGCCGACGCGTGAATCCGGAACGGTTTCAACGCGTGGCGGAGTTGCTGCTCGCGGTGAAGGGCTTTCCTGCCGGCGAGCGTGACGAGTACCTGGTTCGCGTCTGCGGCGACGACAGCGAGCTTCTCGATGAAGTGCGCTCGCTGCTGGCCGCGGAGGATCGACCCACGCCGGTGATCGAGGTCTCCGGCCTGGACGTCGGGACGGGTCCGGGCCAGGCTGAGCAGATCAATGGATTGCTATCCAGGAGCGGAGCCGGTCAGGGGCGGGTCATCCCCCGTCGCATTGGTCGCTACGAGATCGTACGCGTCATCGGCGAGGGGGGGATGGGCGTGGTCTACGAAGCCCGCCAGGACAACCCTCAGCGTGCCGTCGCCCTGAAAGTCATCCGGGCCGGGCTCGGCGGGCCGCATCTGCTCAAGCGCTTCCAGCACGAAGCCAATATACTGGGCCAACTGCACCACCACGGAATCGCCCACATCTACGAGGCGGGCACCGCAACCTTCGAGACCGGCTCGGGCTGGACAGTGGAGCAGCCCTTTCTGGCTATGGAGCTCATTCGCGGCGAGCCCCTGAGTCGCTACGCTGCGAAGAACGCCCTGGATATCCGCCAGCGCCTCGATTTGTTCGCCAGAGTCTGCGACGCGGTCCAGCATGCCCATGATCAAGGCATCATTCACCGGGACCTCAAGCCCGGCAACATCCTCGTGGAAGCCAATGGTAACCCTAAGATCCTCGACTTTGGCGTGGCCCGCATGATCGGCGCGGAAGCGCAGGGCGCAACGCTCCAGACCGCGATCGGCCAGCTAATCGGCACCCTCGCGTACATGAGTCCCGAGCAGGTCAGTGGCGACCCGACCCAGTTGGATACGCGCTCCGACGTGTATGCGCTCGGCGTCATCCTCTTCGAGCTGCTCAGCGGTCGGTTGCCACTCGACCTCGAAGGCCGCTCGATTCCCGAAGCCACCCGTATCGTCCGCGAGGAGGAGCCTGCCCATTTGGGCTCGCTCAGCACGGTCTTTCGCGGAGACGTGGAGACGATGCTGAAGAAAGCGTTGGACAAGGACAAGACGCGGCGGTATCCGGCGGCGTCTGCGCTGGCCGCGGACGTCCGCCGCTACCTGTGCGGCCAGGCGATAGAAGCCCGACGTGATTCAGCGCTGTATGTGCTCAGAAAGACGGTGGCGCGTTATCGAGGAATCGTGCTGGCAGCGACGCTCCTCGTTGTCCTTCTGGCCGCCTTCGGGATTGCCTCGTTCGTTCAGGCGGAGAAGAACCGCCGCTTGGCCGCCGATGAGCGTAAGGCCCGCAACGACGCCATCGCCGCCCTGGAGCTGGCGCAGCGCGAACAGCAGCGCGCCGACGCCGCTTCGACTCGGCTGCAAGCGGAGCTCACCGCCAGCAACATCGAACGCGGGCGCCTGCTCGGCCGCAAGGGGGACCTGTTTGCGGCGGAGGAGCTCATTTGGCGTGAGCACCTGCGGAACCCCGCTTCGGACCATTCGTTCTGGGCCCTCTGGGAACTTTATTCGCACAACCCCAGTCTGGCCACGCTGGGGATGCACGACCGGACGCTGCGCGCCGTGGCATACGCCCCGGATGGCCGGTTGGTGGCGGCGGGCGGCGACGACGCCGTGGTGAAGCTCTGGGATAGTACCGCCCTCGGCTGCGTGGCGACTCTTACCGAGCACGCGGCCGCCGTACAGGGACTGGACTTCAGTCCCGACGGGCAATACCTCGCCTCGGCCGGCCTCGACGGCACCGTCATCATTTGGGATCTCGCCACCCACGCCCCCGCGCGAACACTGCGAGGTCACGCGGATACCTACTACTCCATCCGCTACTCGCGCGATGGCACCCAACTGGTCTGTGGGACTGGCGATGGAGCCATTTATGTCCTGGATGCCGCGCGGGGAGAACCCGTCAGAACGCTCCGCGGGCACGAGGCAACGGTCGGATGCTTGTGCTTCAGCCCGGATGGTTTGCTGCTCGGTTCCGCTTCCGCCGATTGCACTATCAGGCTGTGGCGCGACCTCACGGGCCCATCGGTCGCGACGCTGTTGGGCCATGGAAGCAACGTCTCATCATTGGCATTCTCACCCGATGGTAGCCGACTGGCCTCGGGCAGCGCGGACAAGGCCATCAAAGTGTGGAATCTCGTGACCTTTGAGTGTACAGACACGATCAACGCCGCCAACGGCACCATCAGGTTCCTGAGGTTCTCGCCGGATGGGCAGTCCCTCTTGGTGGGCGGGTGGTGGCGCGTCGACGCCTGGGATTTGCGCACGCGCACGCGCCAGACATTGACGGCTCATGGCGTCGAGGCTGCCGACGTGCGCGCGGACGAGCGGGTCCTCGCGCGCGGCTGCGGGGATGTCCGCCTGTTGCCTGGCTCCGCTCTTCGGATTGAGGACATGGCTCCCGACGCCGGCGTGCTCAAGCTCGACGGGAGTTCCGGCTACTGGCCTGCCACCGTCAGCCCCGATGGTCGCCTCATCGCCGCCGGCGACGGCGCCGGACGTGTGCGCCTCTGGGAAACCGCGACCGGTCGTCTACTGGCTTCGCTGGAAGGCCGTGCCAAGCGCCGGTCTCGCTGCCACTTTCATCCCGCCGGCAGAATCCTGGCGACGTGCAGTCCCGGCGTGATCGAGTTCCGGGACCTTGCCACTGGCGCCATCATCAACACACTTAACGGACACCATGCGGCCACTACCCACTCCCTGAGCTTCAATCCCGATGGCAGCACGCTTGCCGCGACCTGGCGGGACGGAACGATCCAGATTCGCGCCGTGCCGGGCGGCGAGATCATCACGACGATCCCCGCCCAGCAGCAGGAGGCGCTCAGCGTGCGTTTCAGCCCCAACGGCCAGACGCTGGCCGCCACATACCGCTGGGGGATGATCCGGTGGTACTCTGCCGCGGGAGAGCTGCTGGCGGAATTGGACGCCGTCCTCACGCCCTGGACTGCGGCATTCAGCCCCGACGGAGAGAAACTCGCCGCCGCCTGTTGGAGTCGCCAGATTCAGGTCTGGGACCTGGCGACGCATGCGCTCGAAGTGCGGCTGGAGGCGTCCACGGCTGTGGTCTGGGAGGTGGCGTACATGCCGGGGCATCCTAACCTCTTGGCTTCGTGCAGCGACGATGGGCAGGTGCAACTCTGGGATCTACGCGAGCGTCGCAACGTCCTCACGCTTGACGGTTTTGACGATACCGCCAGCTCCGTGTCGTTTTCTCCGGATGGCAAGACGCTTGTTACTGCGGGGCACGGGGAAGCGCAGCTTCAGGTCTGGGACCTCGAGTACTACGACCGCCACATCGCCGGCAATCTCGAGCACCAAGTCGCTCGTCATCGCGACGAGCTGAGCCACAGCATGCAAACCGGTGAACTGCGCGCCTGGGCCAAAGAAGTGCTGCGCCGCCCCTGGCCTCGAATCGGTCCCCACGCGCAGCCGGTTCACAGCCCGCCAGCGCCCGGCACCGGTGTCGCCGGCGTGGATCCCGAGGTGATCGCCAACTGGGGAAACGCCTCGAACTTGAGCGACCGCTGACTCTGCGCTCGCGGACAAGACCCGCCAGCCCGGACAGATGAACTCGTTCTCGACATCTTGACCACCCTGACCGGTCCTGCTGCCGCGCGGGGTCTGAACATGCGGGCCGGCGTACTGGCGTCGTTCGTCGAAGTCTCCCCGGCCGGCGGCATCTATGGCTGTGAGTTGCACCTCATTGCGTCGGACGACAGGTACAAGCCGCCACGCATACCCCGTACGCACGGGCATGTGTGCTCGAAAGTGCGGAATCCCGTAAGCGCTCGATGAAGGACCGGTTGGTGGGGGGCCAGGGACGGGCTGAGCCTCTCGGGGGTGGGCAGATCATCCGCGCTGCGGATGGAGCAGGCGCTGGGGGGCGGTGCCTGCGGCGCTGCGATCCTTGGCCTGAGCCTGCCCACCTCCGGTGCAGGAAGCCGTTGGTACCCGCCCGGCCCCGCGGGTCAAAAGGGCTTGAGCCTGTACACGGCCTCTCGAACGTCTGCGCGTGACCACGCGCGAGGAGACCCACGTACGCCGCCGCCCGACGGACTCGCCGCGGGCCTGCGTCGCCGCATCCGGGGTGCATGCGGCACAGGTAGCCCGGCCCGTGGGCGGGGGCGCCCCCAGTCTCTCGCCGCCACGAGCACCGGTGCAGATCCTGACGGAGCACTTCTCTGCGCGTCGTGTTCCGACTGCTCTGGGCTGGGCGTCTGGCCGCGTGCTTCGTGGGGTGTTCGTTCCTGAAGGCACCGCCGCCCTCTCCTGCCGCTGTATCTCAGCGCGATGCCCCCGGCGTGCTTGACGCGTTCACCGGTGGTCGTCCTGCACCGGGCGTCCAGTGCTTCCCGTGCGGGACTTCTGCACCGGCTTGCTTCGTGCCGTGGTTTCACCTCGACCCGTCGTCTGACGCGACGGGCCTTTTTCTCATGCAATGGGAAAAGGACCGGGCCGTGCCGCGCTGCTCCGGCCCCCGCACGGGGGCCGCGCTGGGCCCGCCCGTTCAGTTGCCGGCGCGCCCGGCGAGGGCTTGCCCGAGCCGGGCCTGCCGCTGGTGGCGGCTGCTGGCCCGGAGCGCGCGGATTTCCTCGCGGAGCTTCTGCGCCCGCCGCGTCAGCCG
>JAKQDH010000210.1 GCA_029558835.1 Planctomycetota bacterium
CGGCTGACGCGGCGGGCGCAGAAGCTCCGCGAGGAAATCCGCGCGCTCCGGGCCAGCAGCCGCCACCAGCGGCAGGCCCGGCTCGGGCAAGCCCTCGCCGGGCGCGCCGGCAACTGAACGGGCGGGCCCAGCGCGGCCCCCATATGGGGGGCCATTGGTCGAGGAACCGCCCGGTCCTTTTCCCATTCCATGAGAAAAAGGCCCGTCGCGTCAGACGACGGGTCGAGGTGAAACCATGGCACAAGCCAAGCCAGTACAGAAGTTCCGCGCGGGAGCAATCTCGTGCGCCCTGTGGGATAACGACATACGAGTAGGCAACCTAACAAAACCCGTGCTCAGGTGCACGGTCGAGCGGCGCTACAAGGACAGCGACGGGACGTGGAAGAGCACGGGCAGTTACGGACGCAACGAAATCCCGCTCGTCCTGCACTGCCTGCAGCAGGCCTTCGCGTACATGATCGACGACAGCAACCACCGCAGCGAGGAAGGCAGCGCGGAGGAGGAGACCGTCCTGTAGCGAACCATGTCAGCAGCAGCGCGGAGCGGACGCCCGGCACCGGGCAGCCCGCTCCACCGCCCCCGCGGGCCCCGGCGTTCCGCCGGGACTCGCCCGGGCCGGCCTACCGGAACTCCACACGGAGCCGTAAGCCGGCCCATGCCGGGGCGGTTTGCCCCCCGTCTGCGGCAAACCGCCCCTGAGGACGGACGCCAGAGGTACTACCCATGCAACCGAACCAACCAGCAACCATCGAACAAGTGCAGGCCGCATTTCGGCCCGCGGCCGACAGCCGGACCGAGATCAACCGCGCCATCGGCCAGGCGCGCTGGCACGCCCAGCACGACAACCACCACGCCGCCATCCACGAGGTGCCCAGTGGTGCCGAACGCAAGACCTGGTACGAGTGCCGCACGCACGGCCGCGTCGGCGCGCTCCTCCACAACGAGCGCCGCATGTGCCCGCAGTGCGGCATCCCCAGGCTACGGCAGGAACGGCTACGGCCAGACATCGCGGCAGCGGACCGCCGCGCGCGGCGCCGCTGGTACTGGCAGCGCCGCAGGAATGGGTGGCGGGAGCGCCCCACGCCCACGAGGGAGTACACCGACCGCGCCGGGGTCCGGGCGCCGGCACGGGACACAGCGAGCGTGAGCACGTGCCGAATCCTACCCAAGTGAGGGCAGCCGTCCCGCGGCGGTCCGCCCCAGTACGGGCGAACCGCCCGATGAGCGGAACGCCCGGAGGACAACGATGGAACCCGAACACAGAAGCAACAGCCACTCACCCTGGCCGGCCTGCGCCGACTGCCAGGTGGACGTGCCGAACGCGGTCAACGACACCAGCGTCCGAGAAGGAACGCAACACGAGCCCGGCGAGAGCTGCGACGAGATCCCGCTCACGCAAGACTTCGGACCGTGGACGGCCGAAGTGCGCCGCCGGGCAGCAGCGACACTGCGCCAGGCACTGGCGCGCGCGAGGGAGCAGAATGCACCGTGAGCACCCGCCACCAGGGAGCGAGCGGCAGGAGCACCGCGGGAGCCAGGAGGCACCCCAGGTGTCCGGTCCGGAACCCGATCCGCACTGACACGGCGTCGAGCAGACGCGGCAGGAAGGAACGAGACGCCCGCTTCACGCCTCAAGCTTCATCGACGGATCGCTCGTTCGCGATCCGCACCGCAAAGCTTCCCCCGCCCGACGCCGGGGCGGCTACGAGCCAGCACGCGGCGCGCGAGGCAGCCAGTGCCGTCCGGACGTGTTCCCCGAGTCCCGCGAGCGGCAGCGACCCCAGGGCCTGCGCGCTGCCGGTTCGCACCGCGGTGTGCGAACCGCCCAGCGCGGCGGCACGGAGGGAACAGCATGGAACAAACGAACAAGAACGAAGCGGGTTGGGGACCGCGGCGCTTGCCCGTCCTGCACCTGGACGGGCGGGCGTACTCCACCGACCTGCGACTGCAGGAACTCCGGGCGGTAGACAACCCCCACACACGGATCGACCTACGCTCAGATGCCGGTCGAGTTGCCACAGCAGCCTGGAAGGCAGTGCGTTGCCCGACCTGCGGTCAGCCCACGGTCATCCGCCGGGATGATCCGGCCGAGGCCGTTCGGTGCCCGCGGTGCGGCGACGCCGTGGTGGTGCAAGGCGGGGAAGCGTTGACGTGGTCCGCTCCGGGCCACGCAGACCGCTGATCGTAAACCTTTCCCCGCCGGCGGGCGGGTCGGCCTGGCGGCCTAAAGGTTTATCGAGCGGTCCGCTCCACGGCCCTCCGAAGACCAATGCATAACTGGGCGGTTCGCACGGGGACGGGCGAACCGCACCAGCGGGTCGCACCGGAGGATGCGACATGAACAATGAGATGATCGAGGACATCGACCGAGACGAACTGCCCGTCAACGGCAGCATCCAAGTCCTGCGCAACACCGGCTACGGAACCATCGCCGAGCTGGACGACGAAGAGCCAGCGGACGTGCACGAACTGCAATGCCTGGCCGCGTGGCAGATGTACGCCCCGCTGTTGGCCCTGCCCGGCCGGTACGGACAGACAGGCCGGGTGGTGCTCGACGCCGACGGCGAGATCGACTGGGACCGGATCGGTCCCGCCGGGGGACGGCGACGCCGCCCCCAGCAATCACGCACCGGACGCGACGACGTCCGGCGCGTGCTCGGGCTCATCAGCCTCCTGCTGGAGCGCATCCCCGGCACAGCCAAGTACGCGGTGCTCAGGTACCTGCGGATGGGCATCCTCCGGCCGGAACACGTCAGCAGCGCAGACCTCCGCGCGGTCGCGCAGCTCGAAGCCCGAGCGCGAAGCCTCCAGCAGACACTGGAGGCGTGAAGGACGTTCACGCCAGGCACGACCCGCATGCCCACGGCAGGGCAAGCGGGCGCGCTGAGGCGGTAAGCCCGGCGGGCGGGGCGTGCACGGCTGACGCAGCCGTGCTGCCCCAGGTGATGAGGAAGGGAGAGAAGAAGGTGTGAGGAAAGTGGGAGGAGAAGGAGCGCGCGGCACGCAGCGCGGCCGGCGTTCGGGAGAGAACGGAGTGGAACTCCGGACGGGGGGGAGCTGGCAAGCATCCCCGCTTGCCCTGACGGGCAAGCGAAGGGGCGTTCGCTGCGCTCAGCCCCGAAGACGGCGCCGCGAGGAACGACGCCGGATGAGGAAGGAGAACCTATCCCCGGACCCCTCGGGTGACAGGGGGAGTGCGGGGTACGGGACGCAAGCGCGAGGACTTGGACCCTCCCCCAACCCCCTCCCTGCGAGGGAGGGGGCCGTGGGATAGCTTCGCGCCGCGCGCCGACGGGCGGCACGCAGGACGAGCACCGGAAGCCGGACGGCAAGCCGGTGGTGAGGACGAGGAGACGGTGGCCGGAGCATCACCGGTACCGAGGTGAAGGCCAGGAGGCGCGCACGAGCGGAGTGCGGGGAACAACCGACGGCCCCCACCAGCGGAAAGACGATCGCGCGCATGCGCCCGGGAAGGGCAGAGAACCGACGGCATCAGGGCGAGCGCCCCGGGGGCAGCAGCGTCAGCCGTGACAGCGACGGCACGCACCACGGGGGCGACGGACGACGACGGTGAGAGACCCCCAAGGTGGGCAGGAGACGCAGAACGAACGACAGCGGGGAGGGGCAGCAGGCGGTTGGAACATGGCGTGGCTGGCAGCCGAACAAGCAGCGGTGTGGCCGGTGTGAGCACCGGGCCCGCCAGCGGGCCCGGTACGACCGACGGACACAGCCGAGCCGGTTCGACGGACAGCACCGGAGGCACGGAATGCCTCGACAAGACCCATGATGGGACTTTGAGAAGAGAGAGTCCGACAAGTAGTGCAGGATCAAGGAGTTACGATGAGAAAAAGGTTGAGACTATGAGGATAAGAGGAATAATGCGACCGCGAGTCAGAGCGTCAAAACGGAGCGATCACCGGGTCGGGCGGCGTTCAGCGACAGCGCCGGCAGCTCTCCAGCAGCCAGCGCTCGAACTCGATTCCGGCGTGCAGCGCTTCCCGGTCGTCGGGCCCGGCGTACGGCAAGTCGGCTGCCAACTCCTCCAGCCGGTAGCGCGCCCGCCGGGCGACGATGGCGAGCGGGATCGTGGGTTTTGGTTCCATGCGGATGTACCTCCGCGGGGCGGAAACGCGCCCCGGTATATCAGCCTTGTGGTCCCGCGGGGCCCGGCTCACGCCCCCTCGAGAACCGGCAGGTTTATATACCGGAGCCCACTTTCATTACTGCAAAGTAGCTAAATGACGGTGCCAGCATGTACTTCATCCCTGCTCCCAACGATCCGGCCCAGCGCGGGCCGCCAGTGCGGCAGTTGTACCGCTCGGTCGCCGACGGCGTGTACCGGCCCTACACGCCCGGCGGCGCCGATTCGTTCTACGGCGCGACCTTCGGTCCACAGGCAACCAACGGTCCGTCCACCCGTCCGCGCCAGGAGGGACTCGTCCAGACGGTCGAAGACGTCATCGCCCGCGGGTACCTCGTGGTCCGGCACAGCGAGCCGGCCGGCGCCATTCTCTCCGACCGGCGCGACACCGCCTGGCTCGGCCTGGACGATGCAATCAGCCAGATCCGCGCCCGCTACGAGATCTACGAACAGAACAAGCGGGACATCCTGTACGCGACCGCGAGTGCGACGAATGCCCTGCACACCTGGAAGGCCGAACGCGGCTGGCCGAGTGATCGGCAGCTCGACAACCTGCAGCGATCACTTCAGAACCTGTACGCCCAAGAGCGCGAAGAACGCGTCACCCTCTGGCGGGACGTGGCCCGCATCCGGGCCGAGCTGCCCGAAGCAGCCCAGACCTACCTGACCGCCCACCGCAAGCTGCAACTGCTCGACACAGGCGGGGGTGAGGGCCCGTGCTGACCCGCGTCCAGGAACTCTGCCGCAAGCTCAAGCCCGTCCTCGGCCAGCGCATTGACGGCTTGTGGCTCGCCTACCTGGCAGATTCCGACCCTGGAGGCCGGGGTGACATCGAGCAGACGCTCGAACTCCTCGCCGCCAAGCACCTCGGCCAGGACTACCAACCTGATCGCGCGCCGTTCCCGCCGCCCTCGGCGTCCTTCGCCGCCCGCGGCGACGTCCCGATCGGCGCGGTGGCCTATGCCAGCCGCGCCCTGTACCCGTTCCGGCTGCAAAGCGACCGTCTCAAGGAGCACCTCCTCATTGCGGGTCGCAGTGGTTCCGGCAAGACGAATCTCACCTTCGTCCTGCTCGAAGGCCTCCTCGCCCGCGGCATCCACGTGCTCGCGCTGGACTGGAAGCGCGGCTATCGGGACCTGCTGGGCATTCACCCTGAACTCTGCGTGTACACGATCGGGCGCGACATCGCGCCCTTTCGCTTCAACCCCCTCATCCCGCCGCCCGGCTGCGAGCCGCACGTCTGGATCAAGCTCATTACCGACGCGATGGCCCGCGCGTACCTGGGCGGCGAGGGCGTGATCAGCCTCTTCGTGGCCGGACTCGACAAGCTGTACGCCGACGGTGGCGTCTTCACCGGCCGGCCTACGCGCTGGCCGACGGTGCGGGACCTGCTCGAATGGCTGCGGGCCACGAAGCTCAAAGGCAGAGCCGCGCTCTGGCAGGCCTCGGCGGACCGCATCCTCCTGGCGATGACGTACGGCGAGTTCGGCGACGTCGTAGACACCCAGGACAACCACCACGTGCAGGAGTTGCTCGACCACCACGTCGTCCTCGAAATGGACGGCCTGTCGAGCTCGTCCGACCGCGTGCTGTTCTCGGAGGCGCTGACGCTGTACCTGTACCGCACCCGCCTGGTCGAGGGGCCGCGCTCCCAATTGACGAATGTCGTTGTCCTGGAGGAGGCGCACAATCTCCTTCATGCCCGCACCGCCGACGCTGCGGAGTCGGCACTTGAGTCCTCCATCCGCATGATCCGCCAGTACGGCATCGGGTATGTCTTCGTGGACCAATCCGCGTCCTTGCTAAGCCGTGTTGCGTTCGCAAACTGCTACGCCCAGCTCGCCCTCAGCCAGAAGCTCCGCGCCGACGTGCAGACGATGGCTGGCGCCATGAACCTCAGCGACGAACAGAAAGAGTCCCTCAACACCCTGCCGATCGGGTCGGTCGTGGTGCGCCTGGCGGACGAGCATCCCGAACCCTTTCTGGTCCGCGTGCCGCGCAGCCGCGTTCGGGAGGGCTCGGTCAGCGATGCGGACATTCGGCAGCGGATGGCGGGTGATTCCAGCGATACCAGCCCACCCGCATTCCCGGCGTACGTGTACCCGGCCATTCCACCGATTCCACCCGCGGATAGAACAACACCAATTCACGAATCACCCCACCCACCATCCCCCAGAGAGACTCCTGCAACCGCTGATTCAGCAGCGGGTCAGGATGCGCAGGAACCACCACCCCTGGAGAGCCTCGGTCGGGAGACCATCCGGTTCCTGGCCGACGTGGCCGCCCGCCCGCTCTCGACCACCGTATCCCGCTACCAGCGCTTGCACTTCTCCCGCCGCCGCGGCAACGCCATCCGCACGGACCTGCTCACCGCCGGGCTGATCGAGGCCGTCAGCATCGCCACGCGTTCCGGCCAGGTCGTGCTCTACCAGCTCACCGACGCCGGCCGCAGCACGTGCGCGCGCCTGGGCATTGATCCCGGCCCGCTGCTGCGCGCCAGCCTCGAGCATTCGTATTGGGCTGACCGTTTGTCCGCCCACTACGAGGCGCAGGGTTTACGCGTCACGCTGGAGCACGCCATCCCTGATGATGGCTTCGTGGACCTCGTCGCCGAGAACGACGCCGAGCGCGTCGCGATCGAGGTCGAAACGGGCAAGTCCGACGTGGCAGAAAACGTGCGCAAGCTGCGCGGCGCCGGCTTTGACCGCATCGTGCTGTTCGCCACGTCGCCGGCCGCCGTCGAGGTCTGCCGGCGGGTCCTGGGCGACCATGCGAGCGCCGACGACCACCCCATCCAGCTTCTGACGTGGCTGGACCTCTGAGTCCGGAGATCGCGCCGACTGGCCGATACAGGGGCGTGACGCCACGCGCTTACCGCGCTCGGCCGTAGGGTCGCCGTACCATCGCGCGATAGCGCGGACTTCGCCGGTAGCCACGAATCGCGTACCCCGGGCGTCCTATGGAGCGGCGAAACCCGTACGTCGGACGATCGTCGTACGTACTCATCCCGGCCCGACGAATGCGCTCCGCGAGTCGCTCCGGCCAGGAGGGCCCGCGCAGGTCCCGCGGGTAGATGAACAGCACGCGCAGGCCGTTGCGGGCGTAGGCCCGGCGCTTGTGCCCGATGCCGGCCGCGTAGTCAGGCACGTCCATCATGCCGGCGTACTCGAGAATGAGCCCGTTATACGCGGGCAACGTGAAGTCAGGATGCCAGCTCCGGCGCCTGCCACGGTCATGGATCGACGTGGGCTGCTCGTGCACGAACGGAATGCCATACCGATCCAGCATCCGTCCGACCTGGGCCTCGCCGCGGGACCGGTACGACGGCTCGAGCGGCCCGAGCCGGTCCTCCAGCCGCGCGGATGGCGACCGGATCACGCAGCGCTCACCCCGCCCGTGTGCTGGACGACCTGCCGGGCGACGGCCAGCAGGCGTTCCTCGCTGCGCTCGATCAGCTTGAGCAGTTTGGCATTGTGTGCCTGGAGCCTTGCAGCTTCGTCGAGCAAGCCTTGCACCTTCGGATACTCACGGTTCGCCGCGCACTCCTCGGCCTCGGCCGTCAGATCGCGAACGCGCTTCTCCAGCTCGGCGACGGCTCGATCCAGCCGTTCCAGCCGAACATCGAGGCGCAGTTCGGTGTAGCGGTCGGCAAGCTCCTCCGCAGCCTTCCCCCGCGCGGCGGGCGGCAGCTTCTCGAGGAACTCGCGCAGCTCCTCGATGCGGTGCGCATGGCCTGTCCGGGCGTAATGCGCCTTCTCGCGCAGCTCTGCCAGCCGCTCCGTCAGCCAGCCCTCCTCGGGCAGCAACCGCCGAATCTGAACCAGGAAGTCACCCGCCACGTCCGGGCGGGAGATCAGAAACTCGGCCTCCGAGCGTAGGCCGACGAGACTGCGCTCCACGTGCTCCGCGACCCGGACGTCCCGCTCCAGGTCAGTCATGTCATGCCGGACACGGACGACCTCGGCCGGTGCCGGCTCCAGGAATGTCGGATGCCTGATTACATGCAGGAGGAGCGCGGCCAGACCCGCCAGCAGCGTGAGCGCGGCCAAGTAACGAACAAAGCCCCCGCGCAGCGACCAGGGCGTACCGATCAGGCCACCGGCCAGCACGCACGCGCAGACGGCCAGCGCCACGCCGGACCACGTGCCACCGACGTGCTGGACGGCCGCAAACACCGCGACGACGAGCGCAAGCAGCACAAGACCCAGCGCAAACGGGCCCAGGTCCCGCATCGACCAGCCATGTGCGGCCTCCCACGAGACGAGGCCCACGGCCAGCGCCAATCCAAGAGCAACGGACATGGCGGCGGCCGGTCGCTGCCGACCAAAATGCCGGCCGAGCACGGCGTAGCACAGCGCCGTGAAGAACGTGAACGCGAGCACGAAGTCCGGCAGGATCGAGACGAACAGCGGCGGCAACTCCAGGGCGGCGAAGGGGTTACGGGAGATCATGCGGGACCCGCAAGGGCCACGGCTATATAAACGTTCCTATGCGAAGCTGGAAGCTCTTCTTGTGGAAGGGGCTTGGCGTTACAATAGGAGCGATAACGCTTACTCGGCAGCTTCGGTGGGCCCTTGACGGGCTGCGGCTCGCGCGGCGAGCCCGTTCACGGAGCGAACGCCGGGCGTTGCCCGGAGCGGCATGTAAAGGGCGGGTGCGACGGTTCGGGGAAACCTGACGCCGCCGAGTGCGGCCTCAAGGACGGGCCAAGTCGAAGGAGGCCCCAAGATGTCGGCATTCCCAGGGCGCCTGAGCGGTTCGTGGGCTATCCTGCAATGCATTCTTCTGGCGGCCGTAGCTCTCAGGCCCGTCATCTGTGGTGCCGGAACGTTGTACGTCCCTGCGACCGCCGAGTACGGGGAGACGTATTGCACATCCCTGTCAGGCACTCACCGCTTTACGATTGCTGGCGGGGCATGGTCGCCGTGGCCCGAAGGGGACCCTTGGAGCCAGGGCTGGAAGGCATGTCTTGCCGTCTACAAGAACCGGCCCGTCACGTACGAACCGGATCCAGAATTCCCAGGAAAATGGCGCCCACTCGTCCCGGATTATGGTCTTGGTAATGGCACATACTATGGAACCTATGAGGAAGCTGAGGTAGCCGGTATTGGTCAATTCGTCGATGTCTTCCTGGAACCCGGTGAGTACGTAGTCTTCCTGTGCGCCGATCACCTCGGCTACTACTCCGAAAACCCCGGAGGAATCTGGGTTTGCGTCGAAACCATGCCCTGCCAGGAAAGCGACTTCTATTGGGCGGTTCCCGCGGGGGACTGGTCCGCCCCGGACAACTGGCAGCACGAGGCGCCGAGCGCCGATCCACCTCCCTGGTGTGCTTCGATGCCGGGTGTGCCCGGGGCCAACGACGCCGCGCACGTCAGTGACGGCGTTGCGAGTATTACGGAAGATGCGTCTGTTCTGATCGCCCTTGTCGGAACCGGTGGAGGAATCGTGCAGACTGGGGGGCTTTCGGTAGCCGAACAGATGGAGTTAAGTCACGGGGGCTTCTGTCAGCAAACGGACGGCACTACGGTGGCGAGATGGGAATTC
Organism: Planctomycetota bacterium; assembly: GCA_029558835.1. GTDB lineage: Bacteria > Planctomycetota > Phycisphaerae > UBA1845 > UBA1845 > JAKQDH01. The sequence continues at coordinate 9,689 of JAKQDH010000210.1, forward strand.
GTCGGGTACCTCGGAGACGGCACTTTCTTGCAGACGGGCGGCCTGAACTACGTGTGGGAGGGTCTTGCGCTTGGGCACGAACCCGGCTCGGAGGGGAGCTACCACCTGAGCGGTAGCGCGGAGCTGCAGGTGTTGTACGAGGATGTGGCTTGGGCGGGCATAGGCAGGTTCTTTCAGACGGGAGGCGCGCACTCAACCGACGGACGGCTGGCAATGGGTGGCTTGCCCGACGCCGTAGGCACTTTTGAGCTTAGCGGCGGTACACTTGATATTGCTGAGGGGCTGGTCATCGGGGGACAAGGCACGGCCACGTTTACGCAGATCGGCGGGGCGCTGTCGATTGCGGGCTGGATGGATCTCGCTAACGACCCAGGGGGAAACGGGACCTTCACACTCAGCGGCGGCACTCTTGAGCTCTCGGAGCCTGTGTACGTGGGCATTGAGGGCACCGGGAGGTTCATCCACGAGACTGGGGCCTATTCGACGTCGGCGCTGGTGGTTGGCGACCATGCAAGTGGGAATGGCACATATGAGCTTCATTCAAGCGGACACCTGTCTGCGAGTGATGAGGAGATCGGCGCGTTTGGAGAGGGGACATTTGACCAATCCGGCGGCAGCAACACCGTTGCGGACAGCATCGGACTTGGTGTGCACGCAGGATCAGACGGGACGTACGATCTGACAGACGATGGTACCCTTTCTGCGCGCTGGCTTGGCGTCGGTATCCAGGGAAGTGGCACGTTTGCTCACGGCGGAGGGTCGGTTTCATTGTTCGGTGGTCTCGGCATTGCCTGTCAGGCAGGATCCGACGGGCGCTACGAACTCGGCATGCCGGCCTTGCTGGACACGCCCTTCACGAATGTGGGCGAATCGGGTCAAGGCATCTTTGTTCAGACCGGGGGGAATCACGTTGTGCGGGAGTTCCTCCACCTCGGCCTCTGGCTCGATAGCGATGGTGAGTACGAACTTGATGACGGCGTGCTGTCGCTAAGCGATGCCTCATCGGATCTGGTCGTTGGCGCGTGGGGCCACGGCAACTTCACGCAGTCCGGCGGAACTGCCACCTGCGCAGGCGGCGTAGTCATCGGGCAGATGGACACAGGCAATGGCAGCTATGAACTGAGAACCGGTGGATTGACGGCGCATCACGAGGCAATCGGGTACTATGGTAGCGGGACCTTCGCCCAGCGGGGTGGCACGAACACAGTGACCAGTGATTGGGGCGTGGTCCTGGGGCATCGCGCCGGCTCGAGCGGGACCTATGACCTGCGCGGCGGTACGCTGTTGACCAGCGGCACGGTCACAATCGGGTGGGAGGGTACCGGCGTGTTCACGCAGGACAACGGCTCGCTTACCGTTGACGGAATCGGAAGCGGGATCGGTATCGGTGGACAGTTTGGCGCGGAAGGGCTGCTGGAGCTGAACGGAGGATCCATCACGGTATCATCGTGGATGGACGTCGGCCAAGGCGGGACGGGGACGTTGAAGGTGACTGGTCCCTCGGCATCATTGTCCACACCGTACCTGGAAGTGGGGCATCAGAGCGGCACCGGCACGTTCAACATCCAGACAACCGGGGCCGACATCATGACCCGGACCCTCGTGCTCGGAGGGCAGTGCACATTCAGCGCCCTACCCGGTGCAGCTATCGAGATCACCAGCCAGGGCGGCAGCCTCCAGAACTACGCGACGGACGAAGTGGCGTTGGGAGGGCTGGCGAACCTAAACCTGATCTGCAATGGGGACCCAACGTACCTGGAGGTGGGCGGCTACGATGACGGCGTGCCCTCCGCGTATTGCTGGTTTGGCGAGAACCCCAACTTCCAGATTGATCTGCTTACGATCAATGGTGTCCTCCATCTGGTTGACGACGCGGACAACGGCAACCGGGGCGGTACGTGTGGTTGGGGCGAGGCACTGTATGTCAACGCACCGGTCGATGAGTGGGGCTGGGGTCCCAGCGGAAAGCTATACACGCATGGTTTGCATGTCTACGCTAACTGCGAGCTACTGACCGAGGATCATGGCGGGCACGTGTGCTATGGGAGCGGATGTGGTGACTTCGACCACGATTGCGATGCCGATCTGACAGACTTTCTCGATTTCGTCGCGTGCCTGAGTGGCCCGGAGGCCTCAGTCGGGGCGGAGTGCAATCCCGGAGACTGCGACGCCGACGGGGACATGGATCTCGCCGATTTCGCGCTGTTTCAAGCGGAGTTCACCGGCCCTGGTGACTGAGGCCGCCCCATACCCACCTCAGACTCGCACCGCTCCGCCGGAGCGCCACCACTCGCGCGGGACGCACAACCTTTAAGTACTGGCGCGGTTGATGCCGTCCGCGGAGTTGATGCGTCGGATGGACATTGCCGCGTACCTGCGCCAGCAGAAGGACCACCTCGGCCAGGAGGCCAAGTCAGTCAGGGACTTTTCCGTCTTCGACTTCGACCACATCCCCGACCAGCCCCTGCTCCGTGAGGAGGCCAAGCTGCTCATTGACGAACTGCTCCGCTTCGACATCACGGGCATCCCCACGCACTACGCCATCATCGGCAGCCGGGGCTCAGGCAAGACGCTCACCCTGCGCTACCTGCAACGCGTCGTGCCCAAGCACACGAGCCTCCAGATCCTCTATGCCAACTGCCGCGAGCACAACACGAGCTTCAAGATCCTCGCCCACCTGCTCGGCGTGCAGGCGCGCGGAGCGAGCTTGTCCGAAATGTTCGAGCGCTTCTGCGCGAGCTGCCCGCAGAAGACCGCCGTCATCCTGGACGAGATCGACCTGATGAGCCCCAAGGACCCGCGGCGGGAGATCCTCTACCGCCTCAGCCGGGCCGAACAGCCCTTCCTGGCGATCGCGCTGGCCAACAACCCGCAGGTGCTCAAGGAGATCGACCCGGCCACGCGCAGCAGCCTCCAGCCCATGCCGCTGCACTTCCGCCACTACAACGCGGCCGAGATCAGCCAGATCCTGCGGGACCGCGCCGAGCGCGGCCTGGTCGCCTGGGACGAAGGCCGGCTGGCTGAGATTGCCGCGCTGACGGTGCGCCAGACGAACGCGGATGTCCGGGTGGCGATCAAGACGCTCTTCTACACGGTGACCCGGCCCGAGGAGTCGCTGGCCGCCTGCTTCGAGCACGCCCGGCGCGACATCATCATTGACATCATCAACGACCTGACCGACCCGCTGCTGCTCATCCTGCGGGCGGTCCAGGTCGCGCCCACCGCGTTCGCCAAGGACGTCTACGGCCGCTACGTCCGGCTCTGCCAGGCGCGCGGGGAGAAGCCGTTCAGCTACGTCCACTTCTACTCCAGCCTCAGCTATCTGCAGAGCGTCGGGCTGGTTGCCCTGGTGGCGACCAAGGTCGGGCGAACGTTCACGAACCGCGTCCTGCTGAACTTCGACCAGCCGATCGTGGAGCAGATCTGCCGCCTGCGGTTTGGCGAGTAAGGCGCCGCGCGCTGCGCGCCCGGGCAGGCTGTCCCGCTCACGCCCGTGCTGCTGACCATTCTGGCCTACTGTATGCGGAGTTTACGCGTGGAGTGCTCGCAGCCGCTGGTAGTGCTCACCAGGATGGCTGTTGTCACTCGCGCGTGGTTTCAACCGAGTCCGGCCGCCTCTATCTATACCTTCTATATGGAAAAGAAAGAGAAGAAGAGCGGGGAGGGTCCGGGAGGGGAGCCGAACGAACACATCGACAGCGGCAAAGACGCTCACGCATTAACTCCGCATACTCTACCCCTGCCTCGCCCCTCCCCCAGCCCCCGCACCCCCATCCCCCCTCCCCGCAATGCGAAGTCCGGCGCGCGGAGCACCGATGCTGGCAGGCGCGCGGCTGTCAGGGGTGCACACCGCGTCAGCCCTGGGAACCACGGCGGGAGCATGTCACGTTGCCGTGGTGGCAAAAACTTATGTACGCAGGCCCCGCGTGGGTCCCGCGAGGTGATACTCGTGGGACGCCCGTATAAGTGTCCATACTGTAAGAGCCAACGCACGGTCTCGAAGGGAACGCGACCAACGAAAGGTCTGGGCCCGCGCCGGCTGCGGCGCTGCAAGGCCTGCGGCCGGAAGTTCACGCCCAAATACCAGCGACCGGGGAACGCTGCGGCCAAACCAGATCAAGCTGGCGGCACAGCACGCCCCAGCGCACAGAAGGAAGTCGCGCCGCACCGTGCTGCGGACGCCGATGTCAATGTCGTCCTGTAAGACCCAGGTCGGGCCCGACATCGTTCGGCTCGCCTTCATGCTGGCGGACGCGGTCGCGTGCCTGGTCGCGCGTGTGCGGGCGTTCTGCTACGAGGTGATGCTGGCCGGGCACGCCTGCCCAGGCTGCGGCGGAAACCTCGTAATGGTCCGCGACGGGGCCTGCCGGTGCCTTGCGTGCGGGAGGACGTTCGACCCGACGGTGGTGTTTCAGACCTGTGCCGCCTGTGGCGGGAGGCCGCGTGTCCGCATCCGGCGGTACGAGTGCAACTGCTGCCATGCGGAGATCATGTCGCGGTTCCTGTTCGACGGCCTCGTGTTTGATGCGGCATACTTCCGGGAGAAGATGGCCGAGCACCGCGAGCGCAAGCATGACCAGCGCGAGCGTGTGCGGCTGATGCTGGCCGCGTGCCGGTCCCCGGCCGTCGAGGTGGACCCGGCCGGGCTGGACGGCCTGGCGGCGCTCCAGGCCGCGCTGGACGAGCTGACCCGCTCGGTCGAGCCAGCGGCAGCTCCGCCAAGCAGGAGCGACTTCGACCTGCACCGCTACGAACGCCACGTCCAAGCCCAGTGCACGGGCAGCGCGATCGCGCTGGCCGATATCCCGCCACTGATCGAGGACCCGCGCCGGGACCTCATCTATCGCTTCATCGCGATCATCTTCCTCGCCCACGCCGGCGTTCTCACCGTGTGGCAGGAGGGTAGCACGATCTGGGTGACCAACCATGATGCTGACCGAGAAAGACAAGCAGTTTCTGGAGCAGTTGAAGCAGCTGACGGAGTCGCGTGAGCTCTGGGTCGAGCTGCGCGCGGGCCAGCCGAGCTACATGGTCCTCCGCGGCACGTACGGCCAGAAAGTCCATCAAACCTTCCGCATGAGCCGCCAAGGCGTCCGCTGGCGGTTCTGGAGGGTTTTCAACGAGGTGTATGTGTCGTCCTTCGAGAGCATCCTCTTTATCGAGAAGACGTTCGGTCCGCACCTGCGCGAGCACGCCATCCGGATCAGCCAGGAGCGCTACGCCCTGCGACAACAGCTCCGCCAGGCCGGCTTTCAATCGGCCAGTTCGCTCGTTCACCGACGTGAAGATCCCCAGCCCGCCAAGAATCCAGGGCCGGTCTGATTGACAAGGTTTTCACCCTCCGAACGGGAACCCGAGGCCACCGACGAAGACGCCGCGCAAACGCGTCGAATCCGCCGCAAGGGGGCCCTCGCGCGCACCAGGCCGCCGGATTCGCCCGGTTTTCGGTGCAGGCATGGTTTGCCCGCAACGCCGCCAGCGGATTTTAACAGTGCCGCGTCGCGCAGGCCCCGCACGGAATGCCGTGTTTGCACTTCAGAACCACCCCCTGTGAGAACATGACGAGTACCAAGGTCGATCTCAACGCGAGCCGCATCGCGCGCTTGCAGGACGTCAGCGATCTGGCCGAACTCCTGTTCCCCGGGAACCGTAATCAGCAGCACTGCTGCCTCGTGCTGTGGATTTCGCTGAAATGGGCCGACGGTTCTCTGGTGCCTAAGCTGGCACCGCTCGCAGAAGAGCACGGAATCTCGAAGCGCACGCTGGAACGCGTCCGGGCCAAGCTCCGCCGTCTCGGCCTGATCGACCACGTCTCGCGCTTCAACGCCCGGCACGGCTACCGCGAGGGCTGGGTGCTTTCGCCGCGCTTCGCCCGCAGCCTGGCACTGCTCGCGAACAAGGTGGTCGCGCTCAACAACACGACGGCCGCCGCCCGCGACAAGGAGCTGCTGCTCATCCAGTTTGCAGAGGCGCGGCGCGCAGCGTATAGCCAGAGGACAGCCGCGCCACCGGGGCTGGTGGGTAACAAACCCACACCGCGGCCGCGCCTGCGCCCGTCGGAGCTGCAAAGGGTCAAGCGATGAGCCGAGCCCCACGTGCCTGCACCTTACCCTACGGGCCGGTGAAGGCCGTGCTGAAGTTCCCGAAATCAGCCAGATCAACGTCAACCTCGCTATCCGGGGCGACATTACGATCGCGGTCCGGAGCGGCGCGCAAGCGGCCGTCCAGACTAATCGTCGCCAGCGGCACTGCTACCGGCTCGAAAGGCGCCGCTTCTGCGGGCCGGCTGGTCGGCGCGGCGAAGCCCCGGCCGTTGGCGTCGAGGTAGCACTGCAGCCATTGGCCGTAGTCGACGAGGGTGATGCAGCCGTCGCCGTCGAGGTCAGCCTCTAGGAGGAAGCCGGGGGCGCCCGTGCAGGTGCCAAACGCGCTGACGAAAAGCCAGAAGTCATCTTCGTCCACGTCGCCGTCGCCGTCGAGGTCACATGCGAAGAAGCATGCCCAGCGGGCCCAGAAGTACGAGACCCACTCTCCGGCGGCCGTGAAATCGCCCCCCGCGATCAGCTCGTTGTTGTAGACGGTCAGGGCCTGCACGCTGCCGTTCATCCCCGACCCCAGGGGCTGCCAGACGCTGCCGTTCCAGCGAGCGATGCAGCCGCACGGCACACCGCTGGCGGTCGTGAAGTACCCTCCCGCGATCAGCTCGCCGGTGTAGACCGCGAGGGCACACACAACGTAGTTCATCCCCGTACCCAGCGGCTGCCACGTGCTGCCGTCCCAGCGGGCAATGTAGTTGCACTCCACACTGCCGGCTGTCGTGAAAGAGCCCCCCGCGATCAACTGGCCATTGTAGACCACCAGGGCTGCCACCCAACCGTCCATGCCCTCGCCCAGCCGCTGCCAGGCGCTGCCGTCCCAGCGGGCAATGTAGTTGCAGGTCGCGCCACCGGCGGAAGTGAAGAGGCCTCCCGCGACAAATCCGCCGTCATACGCAGTAAGGGCATAGACGTCATAGTTCATTCCTTCCCCGAGCGGCTGCCACGCACCGCCGTCCCAGCAGGCAATGTAGTTGCAGGTCACGCCGCCGGCAGACGTGAAGTAGCCCCCCGCGACGAGCGCGCCGTTGCACATCGTCAGGGCTTCCACGGCGTCGTTCATCCCCAACCCTAGCGGTAGCCACGCGCTGCCATCCCAGCGGGCAACGTAGTTGCACGACGCGGCCCCGGCGCTTCTGAACCAGCCCCCCGCGATCAGTTCGCCGTTGTAGACTGTCACGGCGGTCACCAAGTCGTTCATCCCCTCCCCCAGGGGCTCCCAGGCGTTGCCGTCCCAACCGGCGACGAAGCTGCACCGCACGCCACCAGTGGTCCCTAAGAAACGACCGCCCGCGATGAGCGCGCCGTTGTAGACCGTCAGGGCCGCTACCCAGTTGTTCATCCCATCCCCCACCGGCTGCCAGACGCTGCCGTCCCAGCGGGCAATGCGGAGGCACGTCACGCCGCCGGCGCTTCCGAAGTCGCCCCCCGCGATCAGTTCGCCGTTGTAGACTGCCAGGGCGTATGCGGGATAGTCCATTCCCGACCCCAGCGACTGCCAGACGCTGCCGTTCCAGCGGGCGACATATCTGCATGTCACGCCTCCGGCGGTCCAGAACTGCCCCCCCGCGATCAGTTCGTCGTTGTAGACAGTCAGAGCGCGCACATCGCCGTTCATCCCCGACCCCAGCAACTGCCAAGCGCTGCCGTTCCAGCGAGCGATGAAATTGGCCGGCACGCCGCCGGCACTCGTGAAAGAGCCTCCCGCAATTAACTCGCCATTGTAGACTGTCAGGGCGGACACGCGTGGACGCGTAACACCGCCCACCCCCGACCCCAGCGGCTGCCAAATACTGCCGTTCCAGCGAGCGATTCTGTAGCACGACACGCCGCCGGCAGTCGTGAAACGGCCTCCCGCGATCAGTTCGCCGTTGTAGACCGTCAGGGCATCAACGTATGGATAGCTGCCGTACATCCCTGATCCCAGCGGTTGCCAGTCGCTGCCATTCCAGCGGGCGATTCCGTTGCATGTCACGCCCCCGGCGGTCGTGAAGGCGCCCCCCGCAATCAATTCGCCGTTGTAGACCGCCACGGCGAATACCTCGCCGTTCATCCCCGATCCAAGCAGGTGCCAGGTGTTGCCGTCCCACGCAGCGATGTTGTTTGCGAAGACGCCGCCGGCAACTGTGAAAACCCCACCGACAACCAGCAGCTCGGGCTGTGGGCCCGGGCCATCGGGGTTCCAGGTAGTGGTGGCGAGTACGTCTCCGTCGGTTCCCCGCGCGCCCTCGCCCGGCAGCCAATCACAGTCCTGGGCCCGCACTGCAGGCGTTGCGCCCAACAAGCAAGCCACTACCGCCAGTGCTACGGTCGTGTTCCAGTGGTTCATGATCAGACTCCGCACCTTAACCCGTACGCCCTTGACACTCGCACGCCCCCTGCGTGCCGGTGCTCGATGCCCAGCGAGCCGCGCGCTGAGTCACTCCACGCCATCGGGACAGCTACAGCCGGAAAGGGGGTGACAGGCCAAGCGCAGCCCCCGCATGCCCTGGTGCATGCGAACGGCCGCGCGCCGCCACGGCATGGCGGCGCCTTCGGCCTGGGCATGCCACGCAACTCCTCTCCCGTCTCGCCCGGTCCCGTGTGGGCGTTTTTGTTGCCTGTTGACCGCCGACACTCTGCTCCGCAGCCACCGCTCCGCTGAATCGCCAGCCTCCGCGCGCTGTCTCCACCTACCTTCACGCCGTGCCGCAGATTAGACCGCTTTCCAGCGGCGGTGACAGCGCTATGCTAGCAAGACACACCCACCTGGGTCAATAACCGGCGGCCCGAATTCACTCGCACGGTAGCACGCCGGTCTTTCAGGCCCTGGGACCTGTTGCAGGGTGATGAGCGAGCGGTTGACACGCTGCCGGCGGTACGTGCTCGGCTTCAGATATGCATGGCACTTCTGCCCGCGGTCGTTCTATCAAGCGACTGCGCTCCCCAAGGGACGAAGGCGCCGCCGCGGTGAGTAGTGTCGTCAGCGTCTCGGCAGGAACACCGCCTGAAGCGCGTAGCCCCGTGCGACGGGTATCGCTGAGTTGCCGGCACGATTCCTTGCGTCACGACCATTACGTTCATGTCTACTGTGCTTCGCGCGACTTCTACCCGTGGAACGATCTGCGCGTTCGTAGCGGGATTCCGCACTTCTGAGCCCACCTGCGCGTGCGTACCAGGTAGAGGAGCGGCATGGAGGCCGTGCTTCCATCCGGCTCCGAGCGGCTCGCGTTCGAGCTGCGGTTTGTGCGCCGAGCAGACCGGGATGATGCTCGCCAAGAAGCCTGGCTGGCTCAACTGCAGGGCCGCGATCCGGCGCGGGCGGTGCAGGCTCTTGCTGAACGCGAGCGGCGGTACTTCGTGAGCAGGTCACTGCTGCTTCCGGCGATCTGCAACGCGGGGTGGCTTGAATCGATGCGCGCCGCTTGGGCCGCGATCCTGGGCGCCCGGCCCATGCCCCGTGCGGCGCGAGCGCTGGCGTCATGGCGTCTCGATCAGGTTGTGTTTGCAGTACTTGGCCGGCATGTCGTAACGTCGGCAGATGTCCAGAAACGGTTGGATGATGTGCGCTCGCGCGATCGCGTCCGGCAGGCGCCAACTGCCGCCACGGAAGACCGGCTTGGCGGGCCGTGCGCAGGCCTCGTACACGCGCCGCAGGGCCTGCATCGTGGGTGAGAGCTGGCCGCCGCGCGGCTGCACGATCTTGACGGGCGAGTAGACCACGTGGCGAGCGTGCAGGTCCTTCGCCAGGGCCGCGAGGCGTTCGAGATCGTCGAGCGTTTGGGCCTCCGGTAGGTCAAAGTCCGCGAGCGATGCCGGTGGGCGTGTTGGTAGTGGTGAGCGCGGGAAGAGTGGGTCGATCCGCAGCACGAGCGGGATGCCGTGGGCGTGCAGGGCGCGCAGTCCCTCGATCCGTTCGTCCAGCGGGGGCGCGCCGGGGTCGTAGTGCTGCCGTGCGTCCTCCCGCCAGAATGCCAGGCTCACTTCGATGACGAACCCGGGCTGTGCGCGTGCTGCGAATTCAGCGTGCCGCGGGTGGTCTTCGGGCAGCGTGCCGAGGGCTTGGAACAGGTCGAGATAGCCGCGCCGCACGGGCAGGAGCGGGTTCTTCGTCAGGATCGTCACGGTCGTGAAGCGGTAGCGATGGCGCAGAATCTCCGTGAGCGCTAAGCGGGTGTGCCCGGCCGTCGCCTCCAGGGGCTGGAACGGGTCGGTGCTGTTCGACAGGTGCACGGGCGCGGGCGGGACGTCCCAGCGCTCAAGATCGTCCAGGTCCTTCAGCAGGAGCCGTTCGAAGTTGCTCTTCGGTGCGGCCTCGTCCGGCTCGTAGGCCTGCGCGTAGCAGTACTCGCAGTGGTGGGCGCACCCGGTGAACACGTTGATGCAGTAGCGGTGACCGCTCGGGAAGTCGCACTGCGCGGCGAACGGGCAGTACCACTTGATCACGCGCGGCCGCTTGGGTTCGAGCACATCCTTCGCAGACCGGTGCGGCAGGAAGTAGAGCGCCAGCGCTCGTTGGTCCTCCGGCGCGAGGCCCTCCCACACCGCCCGGTACTTGGGGTGTATCTGCCGGATCAGACCCTCGACGTCCACGTCGAACAACTGTTGCCGCATCGCAGGCCTCCGCTCGTTCCTGACCACTCTCATGATGCGCGCTGCCCGCGCACCGCCATACACTCTATACCAGCGTACCGCGTGCGGTGAGCTCCGTCGGCACTTCCCGCTGACGGCGTGTTGACGCCTGCCCGCCGGCTGCGTGCATGCCGGTCCCGCGACCGTGGTCGCGTGCCGGCGGGGACGTTGCCCCCGTCCATCCAGCTTCCCGGCGTGCCAGCGAGCCGTCGTCGTGATGTCACTCGGCACTCCCGCGGCGCTCGTACGATGAAGCGTGAGGCTGGGCGGCACGACGGCTGTCGTCATGTTCAGCAGGAGGTTCGCCATGGCACGCTTCGGCCGCAGCATTCGTTCGCTCTATCCACGACCGCACCATGGGCAGGAGCACGAGGAGGTGGACTTGTCGGGCCTGCGCAGCCCGGGCGCGCAGTACCGCGCGATCCGCCCGCCACAGCCCAGACCGGACCCACTCCTGGTCACCGAGACCGCCTATCCCCCGGCGCCCGAGCCCTACCGCGAGGACATCCACTACCCGGCCCTCGCCCGCCGGCGCTATCTGAAACCCACCGACTACGCCCCGGATGAGGATGCGTGGGAGTACGACCTCGGCCCGGACGAGGCCATGTTCGACGGGCGGGCACTCAACGTCCTCGATCGGGTACCGCGCGAGCGGCCTCTGACGTACGAGGAGAGCGTGCGGCGGCTCGATCTCGCGCGCAAACTCGAACGTGAGGCAGCAGGCGACCAGAACGCGTACGCGGGACGCGGCGAGATGCCGGGCGACCTGGAAGCGCTGGAGCAGGTCCCGCAGGAACGTGACGAAGTCTTCCTCGAGAATGCGGCGCCTGCCGGCGCTGGCCCTGCGTCTGCCGAGGCCGGCGAAGACTCGGGGAACGGCGGCGCTCTCGACGCCGTGGCAAACACGGCGCGCACGATGCGTGAGGGAGCAGCGTACGGCGGCTTGGAGCGGATCGTGCTCGGCCAGGAACGGATGGAGGCACCGACCGGGGCGGACGCATGGGCGACGATGGCGATGGAGGGCGGTCCGGACGAGCTGTCGCTGGCCGAGCACGCCTTCGATCAACACCTCGAAGATATCGCCGCGGGATTCCGGCACCAGGAGCAGGCCTTCGCCGAGCCGGACTGGGGCGCTGCTGCGCTCGTGCCGAGCTGCGCAGGACCGGACCTGCACGAGCCGCCTGAGCCGGCGGCATCACTGATGATGCCACCGGACCCGGGACCCATGTAACGCAGCACGGGCCGGCAGCGACAAGTTTATAAACTCGGCCGTAGTACCACCGGTCAATCCTCACAACGGAGCACGTCAAGTGCCCACGGCAACCGACGCGCGCACGCGCACCACCGGTTGCCAGAGGATCTTCACCACGTGACAGCACCCGGCCGACGGCCAGGGTCATCATGCAGCGGATCCTCGACGAGAAACCGGGATTGGCCGAGGGCCAGCCCAAAATCCAAGTAGCTGATTCTCCATTGAATCTGGCAACCAACCATCACGTCGAGCTTCCCTGCGATTCCTCAAGACCCACGACACGACAGAACCCGGGAGACACCATCCATCGGTGTTCCGCCGGTCCTCGGGAATATGATGACTGAACCGTGCCCGACCGTGCGTCAGATGGGTCGTTCCTCGCACACGCGTGCGAGACCCATCGGCGACGGCCGGGCGTTTTTTCTGCGCCCCAGGCGCGAAGGAGGAAACCATGAGCGAACGATACGCAACCTGGATCCAGATCGGCGGGCGGATCAAACGCGCGCGAGTAGAGCAGTTGCTGAAGGCCATTCGGGAGGCCGCCGTCCGCACCGACTGGGGCGAGGCGTACTTCGAGCCGAAGACAGCCGAGGAACTGCTGGAGGCCTGCAAGGACGGCCACCTGCAACTCTGCGACGAGGAAGCACGGTACGGCGAGTTCCCGGAACTGGAGCAGGCCTGCCGGCGCCTCAAGCTCAGCTACCGCCGCCACTGCGAGGGCATGTGCGGCTACGACGCCGAACTGCTCGACTGGCGGCCCGGCATGAAAGAACCGGTCGCGCACACGTCGAGCAACGAGCACACCGACGAAATCCTCATCCTGAGCAGCGACGTGCAGCAAGCGATCACCCTGCTGGAAGCCGGCAACACCCAGCAAGGCATCGACGCCCTCAAGCACCTCTGCTCCGAGCTGCCTGACCTCCCGCCGTTCGAGATCGTCTGACCGAACGGCCACCGCCGTCCATCACCCCATCGATCGAATCCCAACCTCAGAACCATCACCACGGCTGTTTCCGCGCGCTGCCGCGGACCGTGGCAAGGACCAGCGGCGACACCACGTCCCTGTCGGCATAGTGTCGCCAGCACAACCATGCGGAGGCATTCAAATGCAAACCATACAAGCAACCGTAAATACCAGACTGCTGACCAAGGCCGACCGGCTCTTCACCGGCACCTTGGACGGCCGCATCATCGAACTCCTGCAGAACGCCCGGCGGGCAGGCGCCACCAAGGTGACGATCACCAACGAAGACGGCTGGGTCACCGTCAAGGACAACGGGCAGGGCATCGACGACTTCGCCAGACTCCTGGACCTCGGCGGCTCGGGCTGGGACGAACGCTGCGAGCAGAGCGAGGACCCGGCCGGCGTGGGCATCTTCTGCCTGGCGCCACGCAAAGTCACCATCCGCTCCAAAAGCAAGATCGTCACGATCAGCAAGGACGGCTGGACACACAAGCCGGTCCACGTCCTGAAAGACCCCAACCCCGTGAAGAAAGGCACCATCCTGCGGTTCCGGGACGAACCCTGGGAGCCAGCCAAGGTGGACGTGAACGCCGTCTTTTCCGGCCTGCAAGTCAGCGTGGACGGCAAACGCTGCCCGAAGCTGCCCTTCGTCTCCGCGCAGGCCGCCCGCCATCCCGACCTGGGCTGCACGATCGAGGTCCGCACCGCCGGCCAACTGGACGCCTGGCACCACTCCTGCAGGCGCGAACGCTGGTACGGCAACAACGTGCTCGTCAACTTCCACGGCCAGGTCGTGACCTTCGACGATCACCCAGTGAGCGAACAGGGCCTGTACTACCTCGTGGACCTGACCGGCGAGCCCACGGGCATCCGGCTGATGCTTCCCGCCCGCACGCGCCTGGTGGAGAACGAGGCGTACCAGCAGCTCCTGGCCGCTCTCGAGCTGGAGGCATATCGCTATCTCGAGCGCAAGGGCGAACACACGCTGCCGTACAAGGAGTTCCTGCGCGCCAAGGACCTGGGCATCTGCCTGCCCGAGGCCAAGCCCACGTTCACGGTGGGCCTGATCGGCAACGACCTGGCGCCGGAACCGGTGGAGGTCGTCATGCCCAAGGACTTCCCGCTGGCCAAGTGCTACCGCTTCGACCTCAACGCGCCGGGGCAGGAAGGTGATGACACGAATGCCCACCTGCTCGCAGCACTGGGCACGTTCCCGGAACCATTCGTTCCCGTCAGCATCCGCTCCGGGTATGACGGCTACTCGTGGGCCACGCTGCCCACCATCGGCAAGGTCGAGGTCACGGTCGGCAAGGAACTGCACAGGGCCTGCCTCTGGTCGGGGAATCTGACCTGCGTGGACACTCTGGCCATCACCGCCCACACCAGCGACGGCAAAGTCTTCAGCGCGCCGGTCTGCATGGCAAAGGCCCCACCCAAGGATGCCAGCCAGTGCAGTGATGACGAGATGCTCGTGACGCCCGAAGCCCAGCAACGCTGGCGGCCGTCGGAGATCTGGTACCACCTGGGCGGCTGGTACGACGACGGCGACACCTACGACACCCAACTGTATGCATTCGAGCGCGACCTCAGTGAGTTCTGGGCCAACCTCATCGGCCCGGACGAGCAGTTGCGGCAGAGCATCCTCGCCCCGCTGGACCGCATCCAACCTGAAAGGACGTCCGTGCGCGTCACTCCCGACGGCCGCGTCCAGATCGAACACGTCGACGGCTCCGTCAAGACCATCCAGCCGCCCACCCCAACGGCCACCGCGTAACCGGCAACAACCACGAGTGAGTTCACCCTGCCCGGCTATCTGAGGGGAGATAGCGCGCGCAAGCGGACCTCTCCATTCAGCGCCGGACACTCGCTCCACCCGGAAAGGAGATGAAACCCATGTTCGAATCCCTGAACAACGTTGATTGGACCCTGCTGCATCAGCAGAAGCTCGTCCTGCTGGAGATGCTGGGGCGCCAGCGCGACGGTTCACCCGAGGCCGAAGCCCTGTCGGGAATCATCAATCTGCTGGACGCCCTGCAAGACGACGCCGCAGCGATTGGGCGTTGGGTGTTCCCCGGCGGGAACGAAGCGGAAGAGGACACAAGCCTCGCGCCCGCCTCCGAGAACCCGACCGACGCCCAGACCGCTGGCCAAGGCAGAACGATCCGGCTCACGCTCGACGACGACTGGATCGAGGTCACCGTCGGGTCGCCGGTCGCAGTAGTACTTTACCAAGACCAATTCACCGTTTTTTTCTTGACCCTGCCGCCGACCACTTGCAGTACAATGGCGACATCCACGAGGCAGAGTCGTGTGCTCGCCGCTCGGGGCGGGCACGCGTTTCGCAGTGACCAGCCCGCTCAAAGCTGTGGATGCGCCGCGCATCCGGGAACGCTTATGCGACGCGTATCAATGTCACGCATATCGGCGGCACTTTCGCCCAAAAACGAAGGCAATCACGATGTCGACATTCCTGATTCTTGGGAAGCATAACCGGCGTCACTGGGCACCATCGAGTAGAGCGCGGTATACGCTGGGCCTGCTTGCGGTAGTGCTGTCCATCGCCGCGCCGCCTCCGCAGGCACACGCTGAATGTGACCCGCAGGAGCTCGCCAAGCTGACCGCTGCCGACGCCGCCTGGAGCGACTATCTCGGGTACTCCGTGGCCGTCTCCGGCGACACGGCGGTGATCGGGGCGTATGGGGACGATGACGGAGGCTCCGACGCTGGCTCGGCCTACGTCTTCGTCCGCGCGGGCGGGGTCTGGACCCAGCAGCCCAAGCTGACCGCTGCCGACGCCGCGGCGGGCGACTATTTCGGTTGCTCCGTAGCCGTCTGGGGCGACACCGCGGTGATCGGGGCGCACGGCTACGGAGGCTCCGACGCTGGCTCGGCCTACGTCTTCGTCCGCGCGGGCGGGGTCTGGACCGAGCAGGCCAAGCTGACCGCTTCCGACGCCGAGCAGTACGATCACTTCGGCTACTCCTTGGCCGTCTCCGGCGACACGGCCCTGATCGGGGCGTACGGCCACGCCGGAGGAACGGATGCCGGGTCGGCGTACGTCTTTGACTTGGGCTGTGACCCGGACAACGACGACGATGGCATCCTTAATGGTATTGACAACTGCCCGTGGGACCACAACCCGTTACAGGAAGACTCGGACACCGACGGGGTTGGTGACGTGTGTGACAACTGCCCGTCGGACTACAACCCGTTGCAGGAAGACGAGGACACCGACGGGCTCGGTGATGTTTGTGACAACTGCCCCTCGGACTACAACCCGTTGCAGGAAGACGCCGACACCGACGGCGTGGGTGATGTCTGCGATTACTGTGTCGGCACGGAGGAGCTGGCCAAGCTGCTGGCTTCCGACGCCGCGGAGAGCGATTACTTCGGCGTCTGCGTGGGCGTCTCCGCCGACACGGCGGTGATCGGGGCGTACTGGGACGATGACGGAGGCTCCTCCGCTGGCTCGGCCTACGTCTTCGTCCGCTCGGGCGGGGTCTGGACCCAGCAGGCCAAGCTCACCGCTGCCGACGCCGCGGCGGGCGACTATTTCGGTTACTCCGTGGCCGTCTCCGGGGACACCGCGGTGATCGGGGCGTACTACGACGACCACGGCGGAAAAACTGATGCCGGGTCGGCCTACGTCTTCGTCCGCTCGGGCGGGGTCTGGAGCCAGCAGGCCAAGCTGACCGCCTCCGACGCCGCGGCCAACGACTATTTCGGCATCTCCGTGGCCGTCTCCGGCGACACGGCGGTGATCGGGGCGGACGGGGACGACCACGCCGGAGGAACTGATGCCGGGTCCGTGCATATCTTCGACTTGGGCTGTGACCCGGATGACGACGACGATGGCATCCTTGATGACGCTGACAACTGCCCGTGGGACTACAACCCGTTGCAGGAAGACGCCGACACCGACGGAGTGGGTGATCTGTGTGACAACTGTCCGTCGGACCAGAACGCGTTGCAGGAAGACGCCGACACCGACGGAGTGGGTGATCTGTGTGACAACTGTCCGTCGGACCACAACCCGTTGCAGGAAGACGTGGACACCGACGGAGTGGGTGATGTGTGTGACAACTGCCCGTGGGACTACAACCCACTGCAGGAAGACGCCGACACCGACGGTTGTGGGGACGCGTGCGATTACTGCGTCGGCACGGAAGAGCTGGGCAGGCTCCTGGCTTCCGACGCCGCGGCGAGCGACTATCTCGGGTACTCCGTGGCCGTCTGGGGCGACACGGCGGTGATCGGGGCGTACGGGGACGATGACGGAGGCTCCGCGGCTGGCTCGGCCTACGTCTTTGTCCGCGCGGGCGGGGTCTGGAGCCAGCAGGCCAAGCTGACCGCTGCCGACGCCGCCGCGAGCGACCGTTTCGGCTACTCCGTAGCCGTCTCCGGCGACACGGCGGTGATCGGGGCGTACCGCGACGACCACGATGGAAAAACTGATGCCGGGTCGGCCTACGTCTTCGTCCGCGCGGGCGGGGTCTGGACCCAGCAGGCCAAGCTGACCGCTGCCGACGCCGCGGCGGGCGACTGTTTCGGCATCTCCCCGGGCGTCTCCGGCGACACCGCGGTGATCGGGGCGCACGGGGACGATGAATTCGCTGGCTCGGCCTACGTCTTTGTCCGCTCGGGCGGGGTCTGGACCCAGCAGGCCAAGCTGACCGCTGCCGACGCCGCGGCGAACGACTATTTGGGGTGCTCCGTAGCCCTCTCCGGCGACACGGCGGTGATCGGGGCGCACGGGGACGATCAATCCGCTGGCTCGGGCTACGTCTTTGTCCGCTCGGGCGGGGTCTGGACCCAGCAGGCCAAGCTGACCGCCTCCGACGCCGCGGCGAACGACTCTTTGGGGTGCTCCGTAGCCGTCTCCGGCGACACGGCGGTGATCGGGGCGTCCTACGACGACGACGGTGGCAGCGCTGCCGGCGCGGCCTATGTCTTCGTCCGCTCGGGCGAGGTCTGGACCCAGCAGACCAAGCTGACCGCTTCCGACGCCGCGCAGTACGATTACTTCGGCTGCTCCGTGGCCGTCTCCGGCGACACGGCGGTGATCGGGGCGTATGAGGACGATGACGGAGGCTCCGACGCTGGCTCGGCCTACGTCTTCGTCCGCTCTGGCGGGGTGTGGACCCAGCAGGCCAAGCTAACTGCCTTCGACGCCGCAGCGGTCGACTACTTCGGCTGCTCCGTGGCCGTCTCCGGCGACACGGCGGTGATCGGGGCGTACTGCGACGACCACGCCAGAGGAACTGACGCCGGGTCCGCGCATATCTTTGACTTGGGTTGTGACCCGGATAACGACGACGATGGCATCCTTGATGACGCTGACAACTGCCCGTGGGACCACAACCCGTTACAGGAAGACGCGGACACCGACGGGGTTGGTGACGTGTGTGACAACTGTCCGTCGGACTACAACCCGTTGCAGGAAGACGCCGACACCGACGGAGTGGGTAACGCCTGCGATGCGTGCCCTAATGATCCAGCCAACGACGTGGACCTCGACGGCGTCTGCGGGGACGTGGACAACTGTCCGTGGGACTACAACCCGGTGCAGGAAGACGCGGACACCGACGGAGTGGGTGATCTGTGTGACAACTGTCCGTCGGACCACAACCCGTTGCAGGAAGACGCGGACACCGACGGAGTTGGTGATGTGTGTGACAACTGCCCGTGGGACTACAACCCGCTGCAGGAAGACGCCGACACCGACGGTTTGGGGGACGCCTGCGATTACTGCCCAGGCACGCAAGAGCTGGGCAGGCTCCTGGCTTCCGACGCCGCGGCGAGCGACTATCTCGGGTACTCCGTGGCCGTCTCCGGCGACACGGCGGTGATCGGGGCGTATGGGGACGATGACGGAGGCTCCTCGGCTGGCTCGGCCTACGTCTTTGTCCGCTCGGGCGGGGTCTGGACCCAGCAGGCCAAGCTGACCGTTGCCGACGCCGCGCAGTACGATTACTTCGGCTGCTCCGTGGCCGTCTCCGGCGACACGGCGGTGATCGGGGCGTATGAGGACGATGACGGAGGCTCCGCGGCTGGCTCGGCCTACGTCTTTGTCCGCTCGGGCGGGGTCTGGAGCCAGCAGGCCAAGCTGACCGCTGCCGACGCCGCGGCCAACGACTTTTTCGGCATCTCCGTGGCCGTCTCCGGCGACACCGCGGTGATCGGGGCGTACGGAGACGATGACGGAGGCTCCTTGGCTGGCTCGGCCTACGTCTTCGTCCGCGCGGGCGGGGTCTGGAGCCAGCAGGCCAAGCTGACCGCTGCCGACGCCGCCGCGAGCGACCGTTTCGGCTACTCCGTGGCCGTCTCCGGCGACACGGCGGTGATCGGGGCGTATGGGGACGATGACGGAGGCTCCTCGGCTGGCTCGGCCTACGTCTTCGTCCGTGCGGGCGGGGCCTGGAGCCAGCAGGCCAAGCTGACCGCTGCCGACGCCGCGCAGGGCGACGAATTCGGCTACTCCGTGGCCGTCTCCGGCGATACGGCGGTAATCGGGGCGTACCAGGATGACCACGCCGGAGGAACTGATGCCGGGTCGGCCTACGTTTTCGATCTCAACTGCACGGGCGCCTGCTGCCTGATGGGAGGCACGTGCCTGCCCGACCTCTCCTTCGACGACTGCGCTGCCCAAAGCGGGGACCACATTGCCGGCGTCAGTTGCGAGCCGAACCCCTGCCTGGTAGTCGGCGCCTGCTGCTACCCGGATGGCTCGTGTGCCGTGACGACCGAAGCCGAGTGCGCGGGTGTCTGGCATGCGGAATGGGCGGACTGCTTCGTCGCGCAGTGCCCGCCGCCTCTGGACGGGGACTTCGACGGCGACGGCGATGTGGACCTCAGTGACTACGCTTTCTTCGCGGACTGCCTGGAGGGTCCGCTCGTTTCCTGTCCGCCGGAGTGCGAACCCGCCGACCTGGACGGCGACCTCGACGTCGACCTGGCCGACTTTGCGGCGTTCCAGGCGGCGTTCACCGGGTCGTAGGAGCGGCATGGCGGTTCGGCGGGACCGCATCAGGTCTTCACCGTGCGGATCGAAAACGCGGGCATCCTGACGGTGCCAAGCGTGAAGGTGGCTCTGGGGTGGAATGCTATCGCTGGCGAGGTTCTGGCGACGTTCGCGATTACCGATCCGCGCGTGGCGGGCGCGTCCTATGATGTATGGTGGACCTGGGAGGACGTGATTCCGATTGTCGGCGGGTCGATCGACGTGTTCGCCGTCGTGGATCAAGCTGATTCGATCGACGAGTTCGACGAGAACAACAACGTTCGCTCGACGACGCTAACGAACCCGCCGGCCAGCAGCCCCGGCGACGGAGACGCGGTCATCCACACCGCGTTCGACCCAGCCTATCTGCTCGACGCCTTGAAGACGATCACCGGGGTCACGGCCGTGCTCGATGTGGAGCAGAACGGCCTCGGCTGCGCTCACCATGCCCTGGGCAGGCCGGCGATGATCTACGACCGCTACGACCCCGTCGTGCGCTGGGTCGTCATGCCCATCAACGCGGGCTTACCAGCCACGCGCGAGAACCTGGGGTCGAACTATCCCAAGGACCTCGACGACGAGCAGAGCACCCCATAACCCCTACCCCCGAATGGAGACTGTTATGAAACTGCACACACCCACCTGCCCGGAATGCGGCCAGCCGGCACGCGGAACGGTCGAACACCTCACCGGCTACGCGCAGTTCACCGACGAGCCGGGACCCGACACGGACGTGGACTACAGCGGCTGGACCGAAATCTGGTGGGACGAGCAGCGCACCGTCCACCAGAAAGAGGACACGCCGGAAGGCCCCGACAACCTACCGCTCGTCTGCTGCCCGAACGGCCACACCTGGCCCACGGCCATCAGTGACTGGTAGGCCCGCGCCCGCGAGGCTAGGCCGACACGCCGGCTGCCGCGCCCGCTACAGACCCAGTTCGGCCGGCCGCGGGGACACACGCCGCACGCGGCGCCCTCCCGCGAGCAGGCACTCCGCTGGGAGGCGCGACACTTCGCCCCCGGTGAACCGGGATGGCAACACTGGACGACACGAAGACGTCTTTCACGGATGTCGCAAGCGATCTGATGCTGATTGCGAACGCTCGCCAATCCCGTTTCTACCTTACCCTTTCCTTCGCGGCCGACCTTCTGGCCGCGATTTTCACCCCCGAGGTAGCGAGAGCTCTATGCCTCCGTAGCGGTACAGGCTATACCCTCTGCGCCGTTACCGCTTTCGCGCCGGCTCAACCCGCGACGTCCGGCTCCTCCCCAAGGTTCTCGGCTCCGACCGTGCATAACGAGCGTTTCATAATTAGCGTCGCGTCACGCGATGAACCTCGGCACTCTACTTATTTCAATTGCCAACCGGGCAGTTCAACCTTGCGACCGCCGATCTCCCGTTCGAGGTCGCTCGCGAGATCAGCTGCGGACAAGTAGCGACCCGATGGCGTCCGCATTGTCGCCCTTGAGATAATGCTAACGAGCGATCTCGGCACGTCGCGTCTGCGACGCCGAACATCAGGAAAGGCCGCCTCCAGTCCGCAGGGCCTCCCTGCGACGGAGGGATCCTCCCCTGTAAGAAGAAAGTAGAGCGTTGCTCCTAATCCCCAGATATCAGTCGCAGGGGACGGCCGATTCCCGAGCCATTGCTCGGGGGCCATGTACATCGGTGTGCCGAGAATCTTGCCTGTTTGTGTCAAACGAGCATCTCCAGACAAGGCGCAGGACGTGAACGGGGTCAAGTCGTCACGGACTCCCGCGAGGCCGAAGTCAGACACCTTTACGCTCCCATGTCGCGAAATGAGTATATTGTCGGGTTTGACGTCTCGATGGATAATCCCCGTGCGATGCGCTTCTGCCAGACCACGTGCGGCCTCGCGACCTACGAAGGCCACCTCGATTGCTGTGAGCGATCCGACCCGCCTTACAAACCGCCGTGCGTTCTCGCCAGGGACATACTCCATGATTATATAGTACACCCCGCGCATCTCGCCGACGTCTAACACCCGCACGACGTTCTGCGCATCTATTCGTGCTGCAGCTTTCGCTTCGCGCTGAAAGCGTGCAATGTGTCTAGAGTCAGTTTCCGGACCCACGCGCAGGACCTTAACTGCCACATCGATATCGAGGTTGAGGTGTCGTGCACGGTACACCACGCCCATGCCACCTTCACCGATCATTTCGACTATTTCGCACGGCCCGACGACTTGTCGGCCTTCGCGTCGATGTCCGGGTCCACCAGGAGCCTGGTCATCGAGCCGATCTTCTTGTCGAGTTCCCCGATGTTCGCGCGAACGCGGGCCAGCTCGCCGCGGTTAGTCCGCGTGAGCTTGCGGGCCTCCTCAATCGCGTCTTCGATAAGAGAGTCTGCATCGGCGAAGACTTCCTGGTAGGTCCGCTTGATCCGTTCGAGCAGCACGTCTTCGCGGATGCTGCCGGTGTTGCGGCAGGCGTCCGCCCCGTTCCGCTGGCGGCAGCCGCACTCGTAGTAGTGGTACTCGCCCTTGCGGTTGCGGCTGGTGCGGCGATAGCACACGCTGCCGCAGACTTCGCAGAAGATCAACCCGGTGAAGGGGCGGTAGGCCGGCGCGAGAAGCTGCCCGTTGTCGCGTCGCGGCCGGGCGTGGAGGGCGAGCCGGTTCTGTGCCTCGGCGAAGGTCTCGTCGTCGATGATCCGCAGGCGTT
>JAKQDH010000043.1 GCA_029558835.1 Planctomycetota bacterium
GTTCGGCACGCTCAGCGCGTGGTGGAAGTACTCGCCTTTCCGGGCGGCGGTGTTCCCGTTCACCGTCACGTTCGCCGTCGGATTGGCGATCCCCAGAACATCCGCGTACGCCGCGACCGTGCGACTCCCGTACTGGTTGCGCCGATCCACGCTGTACGTCGATGCCGCCGAGACCCGGCCCCCGGTGTTCTCCCGGTTCCCGATGTCGTCGAAGGCGTACTCGAACTGCTCTCCCGCCACCGGGGTCCCGTCGCCCCAGTACCGTCGGCCCGACACCACCTGCCCCAGGGCGTCAAAGCCGTACACCCAATACGAGCCGTCGGCCTCAGTCCGGCCCGTGCGCTGGTTCGCCGCGTTGTACTGGTACGCGTAGCCGATGGTTCCGGAGGCCGACGGCACCGACAAGATCGAGAGCAATCGGTTCAGTTTGTCGTATTGCCGGGCGGTCGTGAGCCTCGCGTTGCCGCCCTCCTGAAAGCCCAACGTGTTCACCAGCATCGAGTTGGGATGGTAAGCGTACACGAACCGCAGCGTCCCGTTCGTCACGCTGCCCAGTCGTCCCGCGGCATCGTACCCGTATCCGGCCATGACCAGCGCATTGGCCCCGTTCTTGGCCACCACGTTCGTCCGCCGCAGGTACTGGTCGTGCTGGAACTGCATGTTCAGTCCCGCCAGTGTCCCTCCCGCATAGCTCTCCGTGAGCGGCTGGCCGGCCTGATTGTACGTGAGGCTGGTCGTGATTTGGCTGCCCCCGCTGCCCTGGGTGACGGTGCTTTGCCGGCCACGACGGTCGTAAGCGTAGCTCACCGTCGGGGTGCCATCCGAATACGTCACCGTGTACACGTCCCCGGCGGTGTTGGTGCTGTACGTGGTGGTCAACCCGCTGGAGCGCACCCACTTGCGCGTCTTGAGCCGGCCGCCGCCGGTGTACGTATAGCTCGGTCCGTTCGTCGTCTGGTAGTCCGGGGGAACGCCGGTCGTGGCATTGGGGTATTCCTTGTACGACAGAACGCCCCGGTACGGGTCATAGTTCCAGCGGGTCGTCGCCGTGAGGCTGTTCCCGCCGAAGTCCTGCCAGGTCTTCATGGTCTTCATCCGGCCCTGGGCATCGTACGTGTACTCGACCGGGTACGTCCTCGAGCCGTAGGTCTTCTGGAGCAAACCGGCCGGCGTGTAGAGGTTGGTGGTCGTGGTGCCATCCGGGAGC
>JAKQDH010000045.1 GCA_029558835.1 Planctomycetota bacterium
GGGAACGCCCTGGGGCTTGAGCATCGTCTTGTCCAGCTCGTGCTTCTCGTCGTAGTCGGCGCGGCGCGCGGGGTCCTTCAGGGTTTCGGCCGCCTCGGTGATCTGGGCGAACAGCGCGTCCACCCGCGCCTGGAGCGCCGGATTGTTGTACCGGTTGAAATGGTCGGGGTGAAAACGCTTGGTGAGCTCCACGTAGCTCTTTTTGATCTCGTCGGTCTCGGCGCGGTAGTCCACCCCGAGCAATTCATAGTGGTTGCCGTTCTGGGCCAGGATGAACAGGTCCTCCAGTTCCACCATCAGCCCGGGTGGCACGGATCCGGACGCCGGGGGCGTCGCGTCGGCGGCCGGCGGCGGAGCGGCAGTCGATTTCGGCGGCGGTGTCGCTCGGGGCACCGGGCGCGGCGGGGCCGCGGACGGTGGCGGCGCCGTCTGAGGCCTGACGGGGCGCGGCGGCGGCGATTCGTCCCGGACGAGGCGCGACGGCGGCGTTGCCGCGGGTTCCAGGACGATCACTTCCATGAATGCGAGAGCCAGCAACGCGCGCAGGACCTGTTCCTCGGGTAATCCGCCGGCGCGCACCAGCTCATCGACGGTCAGTCCGTCATGCAGGCGGCTGAACAGGAAGCCCTGTCGTGTGGTCAGGGGCAGTCCCCGGATGCGGCTCAGCGCGTCGGGCGCCACCCGCACCCGACCCTGGCGGTCGGGCAGCAGCGTTTCGATGATGTGGCCGTCGAGCCACTGGTCGTAGAGCTGGAGCAGCAGGCTGGCGATCTTGTGTCGGACGCGGTCCGGGCTGCCGGTGGCGCCGGACTTGAAATTGATCAGCACGGCCATTTTGGGATTGGCCAGCTCGTTGACCAGGCGGCCGATGTATTCGGCAACCAGCGCGTGGAGCTGTTCGATCCGACCCAGGCTGACGGTGTTGGTGGCCCCGGTGAGGAGGTCCGTCGGATCGGCGCCCCGCTCCTTCAGGAAGGGAACCAGCCGCTCGCGGGCGGTGACCGTGTCCAAGGCGACGATGTCGCCCTCGGCGACGGTCAGCGTGCACAATCCGTCGCCGTACGGGAACGACAGCTCCCCGGAAAGGCGCTGCCGGTGGACGCGCTGCAGCGCCTCCAGGATGTGCGGCGTCGAAAAGGCCGGCGCGTCACTCATGCCCGTGCTTCATCCGTTCGATTTCCTTCTCCAGCTCGCGCACCCGGTTCATCAGTTCCGGCAGTTTGAA
>JAKQDH010000211.1 GCA_029558835.1 Planctomycetota bacterium
TCGCCGACGATGCCGCCTCGGCATAATTGCGGGCTGTCAAACATCGGCAACGCCTTCCATATCGTCATCCCCGTAGACATGACAAACAAAAGGCATGCGTCATACTCCGCCCGCGTCATGCCTTTGGCGGCGTGGATGAGGAAGCGGCCGCGGAAGCCCGTCGGCCACGTCCTGTTCTCGATGTTCTTCCAGCCGTTCGCGACCAGCCATGCCCAGGGCTGCCGGATCGATAGGCATGGCGCCGGCCCGCCCGTCCCTGTGTTCCCGCTCATTTCGCTCCTCCGTTCGTTCGGCTGGCCGGTTCCAGTTCCCAGTCGTACATCCAGACCTGGTTCCTGTTGCCGTCGTTCCAGTAGACCACCCTGTAGAGCTCGCCGTTGCTGTCGAGCGAGAGCGCGTCAACCCTCCCGGCCATGCCGATGTCGCGCACCTTCACCGTGTCGCCGATGTCGTGTTTGAATTGCACTGTTCTCACTTCAGATTCCCTTAATGGCCGCAGTCGGATAACAAATCTCGACCGTCCTGCGGCCGAGGGTAAACCGGATCGCGGCCGTGTCGTGGCGGATGCTGCGGATCACGCCGTCGCCGAACCGCGAGCTTTTGACACGTTTGCCGCAATACGCCGTCCGCAACGCGATGGCCTTCGCCTTGCGCTCCTCGAAATCGCCCCGCCGTTTAGCTTCTCCCATCTTGCACCTCCTCGTTTTGGTCATTAAGTGCGTCTTTCGTCACCCGAACGGATCCCACCGCGCGTTGCTCGCCGCCCCTGACGCCGCGTCAGCCCCGGGCCTCTCCTGGGGAAACCGCATGCCGGCGCAGGCGGGGTGCGCGACGTTCGCCAGGCTGTCCAGCATGTCGTCGTGCGGCACCACCGGATAAACCGAATATTCGTCCGTGATGAAATCCTGGACGAGGTCGCGCGTGTCGCCCGCCGCCGTCGGGTAGAGCAGCCGCCTGGGGAACCACACGCGGGCGGACTCGAAGAGCGGCACCAGCCAGCCGATGCGGTCGGCCTTGGGCACCTTCTGCGGCACGTCCACGATGCGGAAGCGGTAGTTCTCGCGCTCCTGGATGTCCCGGACGTGCGCCGTGTCGCTCATGGCCCCGACCTGCTCCCAGTAGCAGCAGAGCGGCCGCCACCTGCGGTGCAGCGCGAAGAGCGCCTCCGTGCGCTCCACAAGGTTGAGGCGGTCGCGCAGGATGTCGAGCACGTAGTAGTTGCGGTCGGCCGCGAGCCCGACAGCCCACATGGTCGTGTAGTCGTTCTGCTTGCGCTTGGCGTTCGCGCTGTCGATGATCACGTACACGTTGAGCCCGCGCCGGTCCGGCTGCCGGTCGTAGTACATGAGCCAATCGTCGCGGAAGAGCCGCACGCCCTCGCCGACCGGGTCCTGCATCATCTGCGCCGCGTAGATCCGAGCGCCCATGTCGCGCCGCTTGGCGTCCAGCGCCTCGGGCGAGAGCAGCAGCGGGCGGCCCTCGGCGTCCACGCACACGCGCCGGCGCTCCCGGGCCGTGCCGCGCTTGAGGATCTCGCTGTACGTGTCCATCGGGTGGTAGCGCGTGCCGACCATCCAGACGCGCTGCCCGTCGCCCGTGCCCAGCGCGTCGGACAAGCCGAAGGCGTCGGTCGTCTTGGCGATCTGTTCGGGCGTCCCGACAGACTCCACCGTCACCACGTCGTCATACACGCGCAGCCGGAAGTGCATGCCGGTCGGCATGCCGTCGACCAGCCCCGACCCCATGACCGTCGGCTCTTTGCCGATGCCGGCGCGTTTGACATACAGGCCCTTCTGGACGCTCCAGTTCTCCCGGGGCGGCTTGGCGTGCAGGATCTCCGGGAACAGCTCGCGCAGCGCGGCGTTCTCCAGCGCCTGCTTGATCTGGCCGACGAACTTCTGGGCGGTGGTGGAATTGTACGAGAGCACGCAGCAGGTGATCTCCGGATCGCGCAGCACCTCCTGCACGATGCCCCCGAGGGTGATGATCGTCGATTTGTAGTGCCCGCGGCTCCACAGGTCGAGCCATCCGTCCGGAGACTCCTCCACCTCGCGGCACCGCGCGTGGCACCACGCGTTGTTCATGTGCGTGAGCCCCAGCGCGCACGTGAGCAGGAAAAAGCGGTCGTTGAGGCACATCCAGCGGATCAGCGCCGGGTCGCCCGCCTCGGCCACGCGGGCGTAGAGGCGGCGCGTCTCCTCCAGGCCGAGCCTGCGTATCTCTGCCGCGTCAGTCATCGCGACGCGCCTCCCCCGCAAGCAGCTTGCGGATGTTGATCGTGACCGACTCGACCGCGCCGGAGCCGCCCGGCCCGCCGCCCTCCGCGCCGCCCGGCCCGACGTCCGCGTAACCCATGCGGTCGAGGTCGCGCGCCGCCTCGAGGGCCAGCTTTTTATGGCAGGTGTTCGCGGTCTTGTCGATCACGTCGAGCCGCAGCTTGACGATCCTCGCCCGGATCGCGTGCGCGTCCATGAGGCCCTTCTCCGCGAGCTGCCGCCGCATCCAGGCGCAGCGCGCCGCCACGTCGGGCCGGGCCGCCAGCCGCGCCGCGTTCGCCCGCGCCGCGTCGCGCGAGCGCGTGGAGGGGTAGGCGGCGAGGTATGCGTCCGTCGCCGTCTTCGGGTCGCCGCCGTCGTAGCCCGTCGCCGCCG
>JAKQDH010000062.1 GCA_029558835.1 Planctomycetota bacterium
TGACGCAGATTCTCGTACACTACCCGCCATACGTGGCTGTCCATACTGCACCTCCATGTTCTTGAACAGGCGTTGGAGATGTAAGTATGGCAGCCACTTGAACTTAAATGCAACCTGTTAAAGCCTGGCGCGAAATCTTCCACAGGACCTGGGCCCGTCCCCCAGGTCCATACGACCTGGGCCGCCCGACGTCACCTCAGCAGGCCCCGCTGCCGCAGGTACGACAGCACCATCTGATCAAACGCCACCTCGGTGCTGGTGAACAGGTACTGCACGCCGCGGCGGGCGCAGTACTCCTTCAAACCGCTGCAATACGCCTGCAGATTGCGTTTGTACCGGTTGATCAGAGCGCGGCTGATCGTCACCTCGGCCCGGTCGTTGTCCTCCACGTCGCGCAGTTGCAAATCACCGACGAGGTTGGGTTCCATCTCCTCGGGACTGAGAATCTGCACCGCGTAGAGGTCGTAGCGGCGTCCCAGCAGGTAACGCAGCCCCTGCTCGTAACCCCCCTTGTCGATGAAGTCGCTGAGCAGCAGCACGACGCCCGGTTGCGGATGACGCACGGCAAACTGCCGGGCGGTCGCGGTCAGGTCGCTCTCGCCTTCGTAGGGAGCGTTGCTCAGCAGGTCGATGACCTTGGGCATAAACCGCCGCCCCCGCACGCCCGTCAACTCCCGGCGCAGGCCGTTGGCATAGCCGTAGAGGCTGACGCGGTCGAAGTTCACCAAACCGATGTACGCCAGGGCGGCCGCCACCCGCCGGGCATACAACCCCTTGTGCGGCGTGCCCCAGTCCATGCTCCGGGATACGTCGAACAGCAGGCTGACATGCAGGTCCTCTTCCTGCAGGAACAGCTTCAGGAACAGGGTGTCGAGCCGGGCGTAGATGTTCCAGTCCAGGAAGCGCAGGTCGTCGCCCACGACGTAGCTGCGGTAGTCGGCGAACTCGACGGACTCCCCGCGCCGCTTGCTGCGCCGTTCGCCGCGCAGCTTGCCGGCGAAGATCTTGCGGCTGATGAGCTCAAGCTGCTCGAGCCGGGTGGCAAACTCCGGCGCCAGAAGCTCTTCGGCATGTACACGTTCTGCGGTCGCCATTCCCGTCTAACCTTCCAAGTGGCGCGCGCCGGATCAGGCCGCTGCCTCCGTCATCGTCGGCGTCTTCTCCACGATCTCGCGCAGCACCTCGTCGGTGCTGACGCCCTCCGCCTCGCCCTCGAAGTTGAGCAGGACGCGGTGGCGCATGGCCGGCAGATACACTTTCTGCACGTCGGAGAAGCTCGCATTGAAGCGTCCGTCGAGCAGGGCGCGCAACTTGGCCCCCAGCGTCAGCGCCTGCACCGCCCGCGGGCTCACCCCCCAGCGCACGAAGCGGTTCGTCACGTCCAGCGCGAACGGTCCGCCCGGGTGCGACGCCAGCGCCAGGCGGATCGCGTAGTCGAGCACGTGGGGGGCCATCACGATCCGACGCACCAGGTTCTGCGTCCCGATGATCTCTGCCCCGGACATAACCTTCCGCACGTCGGCCCGATAGCCGGTGGTCGTGCGTTCGATGATGGTCTTGACCTCCTCCTTGCTGGAGTACTGCACGAGCAGCTTGAACATGAAGCGGTCAAGCTGGGCCTCGGGCAGCGGGTAGGTGCCCTCCTGCTCGATAGGGTTCTGGGTGGCCATCACGAAGTACGGCTCTTCAAGCTGATGGCGGTTGCGGCCCACGGTGACCGAGTGTTCCTGCATGGCCTCCAGCAGGGCGGACTGGGTCTTGGGCGTCGCCCGGTTGATCTCGTCGGCCAGCACGATCTGGGCGAACAGCGGCCCTTTGCGGAACTCGAACGTGCGTTTGCCGGTGGTCTCGTCCTCGGTGATGATCGTGGTGCCGATGATGTCCGCCGGCATGAGGTCCGGGGTGAACTGAATGCGGGAGAACTGCAGGTCCACCGCCTCGGCCAGGGTGCGGATCAGGTACGTCTTGCCCAGCCCGGGCACGCCCTCCAGCAGCACGTGTCCGCCGACGAACAACGCGGTGAGTACGCCGTCGACGACCTCGTCGTGGCCGACGATGGCCTTGCCGATCTCCGCGCGCAGGGCCTTGTACCTCTTGCATAGTTCCTGCGTTGCCTTTTCCACTGCGGGGTCTACTGTCGTTGCCATGATCCGCTCCCGTTGCCTGCGAATTTCTACGTCCTGCACATCCTCAAGGGCGACCCATCCGACTCTTCTCCCTTCCGGGGAGGGGTTGGGGGAGGGCTGCATACCGCGAATTCGGCGACCCCCCCTCACCCTACCCTCTCCCCCCAGGGGGAGAGGGGTCTGCTGTCTCCTGCTCGCGTGCTCGCGCCCGGGCCCTCACCCTGCCCTCTCCCTGGGGGAGAGGGAGGGAAGCCGCGGTTCTACTCGTCTTTCCGGTCATCCATGTCCCGGCGGGCGCGACGCTTGGCGCGTAACAAGCGCGACGTCACGTCCTCGTCGCCCGCCCCTTCCCCTTTGTCCGCGGGGGCCGGGGCCCGGCGTTTCTCCTGCCAATCGCCGGCCGTGCGCGCCCCGCCCAGAGCCTCGTGCAGGTCTTCGGCCGCCTGCCGGGCCCCGGCGTCTCCGACGTCGAAGCGCCGCCGGGCCAGCGCCGGGTCGCGGGCCTCCGGTTCGGCGGTCGCCGGGCCTCGTCCCGCCACCTCGTCCTTGGCCTCCAGGCCTTCGCGCACCCGCTGCCGCTTGGTCTTCAACCGCTGCAGAGAGGCCGCGCTGCGTTCACCGGCGTGCGCGAGCACGACCACACTATGAGTGAGGAACTCCACGACGCCCGGCACGTAGCGAAACCGGATCGCCCAGCCCGCCAGTTCCGCCACCACCAGGGCTCCGACCTTCTCATACCAGGGCCCATAGGCCATCCCCACGCCGAACAGCAGCACCACCAACAGTACGAGTTCGACGGCGATCGACCACGCCAGCCAGCTTGCCAAGCGGCGCACCGCGACGTCCAGCAGAAACAGCGGCAGCAGCAGCCAGGCGAGCACCCAGTCCCACACCGGGCGTTTCGCTTCGGTGGGCGGCAGGTCGTGGCTGAACACGTCATCTTGCGCCGGCACGCCGGCCAGCCAGCGCCCGCCGGTAACCTGCGCGAGCTGGCGCAGCAGCGCCTCGTTGGTTTGCAGGTCGCGGTATTCCGGCGAAAAGGGTACCGAGAGTCCGGTGCGGATGGTCCCGAGGCTCTTGCCGTGGGCGTCATGCACGTCGAGAGCGGCCAGGTATTGCCCCGGTCGATCGGCCTCGAACTGGGCCTCGTAATGTCCCGGTCCGGTCTGGTGGAACTCGATGGGGATGCGGGTGTTGTCGGGGCCCACCACGGTGCTGCGTCCGAACTGGAGGAAGTTCAGGTAGTCAGCGTCCTTATCGAGGGCGTCCACCACGACGCGGACGCGATTACCCTCCAGACGCGTGAACGTATCGAAGTTCGCGGGCACGTCCTGGCGCAGCGTCCAGCGGACGATCTGGGCCCAGAGCTTGCTGAACTTGGGCCACTCCACCCACGGCGCGCCCCACTTGAGCCAACGACCGCTTGTGAACGCCACCGTTTTGCCCAGCTCGCACTGCCAGTGCGCGAGCACCGGGTCGTTGCCGTCATCGGTCGCCCGGAGCATGGGTATCTGAACGTTGGGGTTCTCCTTGGGGGAGGTCAGGACCATGCCGCCCAGCGGCGGCAGCGTCTCGCCCGCGTCGATGCCGGCCAGCAGCTCGCTGTTGACGTGGTGGAGCCGCGGGGTGAAGGGCTCATCGACGATCAGCGGGCGGCGTACCACCTTCGATTCCTTCACGAAGATCTGGGGCAGCTCGCGCGGACTGCGCGGGGCGTAGAACTTGCCGCCGGTCTGCGTGGCGATGTTGCTGAGGGGTACGGTCATCACGTGGGCGCCCCAGCCGATGCCGATCGTCGAGACGGTGACCTTCGCGTCCTTGAACTCCGTAATCAGCCGGGGCGAGGGGGGAGACGGGTCGCCGTCGCTGATAATGATCATGTGCTTCTGGGCGGCGTCGCGTCCCCTGCCGGTGGTCAGGGCTTGCAGACCCAGGCGCATGGCCGTGTCGAAGTCGGGCATGTCGCCGATCTGCATGCGGTCGATCTTGCTCTTGACGGCCACCTTGTTCGTGCACAGATCGAGCGGGACTTCCCAGCTCACGCCGCCGGGCGAATACGAGTAGGCCACCACGCCCAGGTAGTCCTGGCTGCTGATGGTGTCCACGCTCTTTTTCGCCATCTCCTTGCCCCAGAAGTTGCCGCGGGGGACCTCGCAACTGTGCATGATGAGCACCAGCGCGCCGCGCGGGATGACGCGCTTGTGCTTGATCTCGAAGCTCACGGGCATGACTTCCTCGACCGGGGTGCTGATCCAGCCGCCGGCGCCGAAGCCCTCCTCGCCGCCCAGCATGATGAGCCCGCCGCCCAGGTCGCGGACGTAGCTGGCCATGTCCTTCATCTGCTGGTCGGTGAAGCTGGCGGCCGCCACGTTCGCCAGGATGACCGAGGCGTAATCGGCCAGGCGGAGCAGGTCGAAGTCCTCCAGCTTGTCGACCGACTGCAACTCAACGCTGACCCGCTCGCGCTGGAGGGCCTCGACCAGGGGGGCGTCCATCGGCGGGTCCTGCGAGACCAGCAGCACGCGGCTGGGCCCGGCCACGAAGGTGAACGCGCTGCCGCTGTTGTTGAACGGCACGGTATCGGCGTTGTCGTCGTCCGGGCGGAAGCCGGCCTCGAAACGCTGCGCCCCGGTGGATGTCACGGGCGCCCGCACGTAGAAGGTATTGCTGCCCGCGCTGAGGGTGACGTGGGTCTGCTCCGGCGGCAGCGGCAGGGGCTGTCCGTTCTGATACACCGTGAGCGATCCGGAGACCGGCTTGCCGGTGTGGATGACCATGCGCACGGGGACCATCTCGCCCTCTTCGGCGTAGGTCGGTGCGATCATGCGCTCGAAGTACACTTCGTTGCCGCGGCGATACCACAGCGGCATCACGTCGATGGGAATGCCGTCCGCCTGCGCCCGGCGGGCCTCGCTCAGTGCGTCGCCCAGGTTGGCGTTGCCGTCCGACAACAGCACGACGCGCTTGGCGGTATCGTGCGGGAACATGGCCATCGCCAGGCGCAACGCGGCCGCCAGGTCCGTCCGGTCGGTCCCCGGCATCTGCGGCAGGCGACCCGGCGGCAGGAAGTAGCCGCCCCGCATGGGAAGCTGTTGCAGGTGAGCGTGGCGGGCGAAGTCGATCACGCCGACGCGGTCCTGGGGCGGTACCTGCTCGCAGACGCCGCGCAGGTAGTCCTCCTGCTGCTGCTCCGTCTCGTGGACGCTGTAGGACCGGTCCAGCAGGAACATCACCGTCAGGTCGTCACTGCGCCGCACCGACTGCACCCGCGCCAGGCAGGCCGCCAGCAGCAACACCACCATGCCCCGCAACGCCAGCGCCAGGACCCGCCGTACCGGGTCCAACCCGGCCAGGCTGCGCCACGAGGCCAGCGCCAGCACCGGTACCAGGGCGGCCAGCCACAGCCACCGCGGCTCGTCGAACGAGAACGGTAGTGCCAGCGCCAACCCACTCATGGTTTGAAAATCTGCACGCGACTGTTGAGGGAATCCAGAACGTACACCCGCCCGTTTGCCCCGCAGCACACGCTCCAGGGCGCGTTCAGTTCGCCCGGCGCGCGCCCGGGCTTTCCCCAGACGCGCAGCGAGCGCCCGTCCCTGCTGAACCACTGCAGGCGGTTGCCCTCGTACTCGGAAACCAGCAGTTCGTCCCGGGGTGTCAGGCACAGGCCGTAGGGATACCGCATCCGCCCCGGTTCGGACCCGAAGCCGCCAAAGCGACCCAGCACCTCTCCGTCGCGGGTAAAATGGACCAGGCGATGGTTGCAGGCGTCGGCAACCCACAGGGTCTGCTCGCGGTCCACCACCACGGCCGCCGGGCGACGCAGGGGTACCCCGTCGACCGGCTCCGTGCCGAACGCCCCGACGAATTGCAGGTCCGGCGACCACTTCGTGATGCGGTCGTTGCCGTAGTACTCGCTGACGTAGAGGAAGCCCTCCGCATCCACGGCCACGTCCGTGGGCAGTTGGAACTCGCCGTCGCCGATGCCGGGCTTGCCGAAGGAAGTCAGCAGGTTCCCGTCACGGTCGTATACCATTACGCGGGAGTAATGAGTATCCGCGATGAAGATGCGCCCGTCGGGGTGAACGGTAAGGCCGATCGGCTTGCCGCTCTCAATCAGGGGCATCCGCCAGCCGGTCTCATACTGACCTTCCGGGTTGAAGCGTTGCACGCGCCCGGCCTTGTCCACGACGAAGACGCACCCACCCGGCTCGGCCGCGATTGCCCGGGGGTAGGAGAAGTCGCCGGGGCCCAGTCCCACGCCGCCGAAGACGCCCACGACGCCCGCCGGGGACGTGGACTCCGATTCACAGCCCGCGCAGAGACCGATGATCGCCACCCAGGCGGCAAGCGCTGTACGTACAGTCCAGTGCCTGCGCTGTGCTCTTGCGGGATTGCCAACGACCATCGTCCGCCCTCCGGGCGGTAGCGGAAGCAGGAGGATGCACGTTCGTCCAGGAACTAAAAGTCCCTGGCAACCCCGCGCGCCGTCCCGACGAGAAGCGTCTGAGAAGCCCCTTCGCCCACGAACACGCCCGGGCCGGCAGCGCTGGACCCCTCTCCCCCTAGGAGAGGGGCAGGGGTGAGGGCCGCGGCGGCGAAGGCGGCCTCCTATTCGTGTCTCTTCTCGCCCGGCAGGGCGAACGAGCCCTGCCTCAACCGTACCTGCGGCCGCGGATGAAGTGCAGGACGACCATTCTGCCTCGGGGGAGAAGGACGTTCATAAGCGTCATCGGCCTCCGCCGGACGTGGCGGGCAGAGCCCGCCCTACAGGGGCGGGGGACACTCATGGGGGTTGTCAGTCTCCGCCCGTCTTTGCCTTCTCCGCGGAGTCGCCGGACGACTCCTTGGAACTGCCGCCGGTCGCTTCGCTCTTGTCCTTTCCCTGCGCGTCGGAGTCCGGACGTGCCTCGCCGGCGTCTCTGTCCTTTTGTTTCTTGCCCGCGGAGCCGCCCTGAATGGCCCGCCCCACGTGACGGAAGTACTCCTTGACGGCCTTCTGATACTGTCGCGGTACGCGGTCGCGGTTGACCGCGTCGCTGGCTTCATGCTCGGCGGCCGTGATCACCTCCACGAAGGTGCGGTCCACCTCGCCCCTCACCTGCTCGCCCTCGACGAGGAACTGCCCGATGATGGCGCCCTGGCCGGTGTGCACCTGCTGCTTCTCGACCTTGAACGCCACGTCCGTCCGCTCTTCCGGGGCCAACCCGCCCTGCCCGCGCCCGAGCTTGCCCATGCCGCCGTGGGGCTGCCCGTCCTTGCCTTGACATTGCCCCTGCCCCTGACAACCGTCTTTCGCGTTTTGCAGGCTGCTCAAGGCCGCGTTGAGCTGGTTCATCTCCTGCTCAAGCTGCTCGGCGTCACTGAGCTGCTGCTCGGCCTCGCTGAGCCCGGCCATGGCTTCGCCCATCTGCCCGGCCGCGCCGCACTGACCCCCCTTGGCCAAGCATTGGGACAGGTTGCGACACTGGCTGCCCTGGGTCTGCTGTTCACGCAATTGTTGCATGAGCTGCTGGATCTGCTGCTGGCTCATGCCCTGCTGGGCAAGTTGCTCCTGCAACTGGTCAAGGTCCTGCTTCTTCAGGCTCGACATGAGGCGTTCCATCTGCTCCGGTGTGACGCCTGCCTGGGCGAGCTTCTGCTGCAACTGCTTGTTCTCGGCGAGGTCGTCGAGTTGCCGGGCCAGGTCATTAAGCTGGTCACCGATCTTCTTGACCATTTCCTGGTCTTCGTCCTGCTTCAGGGTGGCCAGCTTCTCCTGCAGAGCCTTCAATTCCTCGCGGGCGCTCTGGAAGTCGCCGCGGGCCAAAGCCTGCGCGAGCTTCTGGGTGGCGGCATCGGACTCCTGCGGCATCTTCAGGCCGCGCAGGGCCTTGCGCAGGGCCTGGGCGGCGTCGTACTTCTCGTCCTCGCGTTTCTTCTTGACCGCGTCGGCGAGCTTGTCGAGCTTCTTGAGGGCCTCGCGCTGCACGTCGATGGGTCGCCGCAAGGCCGACTCCGCGTCCGGCTTCAGCGCGTTCACCTCGTCCTTGAGGTCCTGCAGCGCCGGGTTGTCCTGCATCACCTGCACGACGGCTTCCAGTTGCTGCTTGACCACCATCCGGCTCTGCTCGGCTTGGGCCCGCGGCGCCGCCGGTGCGCCCTGGGGACCGCCCGCCATAACCCCCACCGGCACGAGGAACATCAATGCCGCCAACAGCACCAGGGCCCCCGCCCATTGAAAGGCCGGCGGCACGGTAACCCGGAGATGGTCCCGCACGCGCAGCCCCGCGGCCGTGCGTTCCGCGTCGGCCACCACGGCTTGCGCAAACGGGTCGTCCGAGCCGCCGCAATATCGCCCGCTACTGATCCGCTCGCGCAACCCGGCCGCCGCGTCGAGCTCGACGGCTGCCAACGCCGCCCCCTCCCGAGTCCAGGCCAGATAGACGAGCGAGGTCACTCCAGCCGCGGCCGCCAGCCCCAAGCCGATGGTCCACACCGGCCAAGCCAGCCCCCAGGCACGTTGCACGAGGACCACCAGGGCGAAGAGGCCCGCGGCCCCAGTCAGGCTCCAGGCTGCCCCGCGCAGCCAGCGGTTCAGCCATAACCGTCGCTGCGCCCGCCTTGTCTGTTGTTCAATGGCCGACATGGTCCGGCACTCCCCGGAATCGCCGCCTGATACTGGCCGTGCCCACTCCGATTCACCCACCTTGAATCATCGTACCGTTCGTGCCCACCGCTCACAACGCCGGGGGCGGTGGTGCCCCGCGGCACACATGCGGAAGCGCGTTGCCACCCCGCGTTTGTGGTACAATCGGGGCAGCGTTGTGGACGCCACGGCTGCGGTGCGAGGACACGACCTCACGCTGATTTGGACGGTTGGAGCGACGGAATGTTAGCGAGCGGGACCAGCCCAAGCGGTGAAGCGGTGCGTCGGCCACGCGGGGTTATCGCGCTGGGCCCCCTGTGGCTGCTGACCGTGGGATGCCCACTGTTCGCCCAGACGCCGGCTCCCCCGCCGGTGGATGGCCCCCCGTCGCCCGAGGCCCCGCCTGCCGGTGTCGTTATCGTCGAGGGCCAGATCACCACCGCCATCGGCGCCGGCCATGCCGACGTCACGGTGACCGTCCACCGCAAGCTCCCCGACGGCAGTCAGGGGGAACTGCTGGGCACCGCCACTACCGACAAGATGGGCGACTTCGCCGTCCGGGCGCCAAGCCGGGTGAGCGGACCGGTCATCGTGACCGTCACCCAGCCGATGTTTGCTCCGCTCGTGCGGGAGTTTGACCTGAATCCCGACGAACCGCCGCCCTTCATCGGCGAGGAGTTGCAGGGCAACGCCACGGTGATCGGACGGGTCATCGACGCACTGACGCGCAAGCCGGTTGCCGGGGCGGCCGTGAAGCTCGAGGCGGCCTATCGCGAGTGGACCGCCACCACGGATGACGGCGGCGAGTTCAGCCTCAGCCACGTGGTACCGGGCAAGGGGCGCTTGATCGTCGAGGCGAGCCGCTACGGCCGGGAAGTGCAACCCGTCGCGGAGCTGGAGAACTTCGGCGAACTGCTGATCGAGGTCAAACCCGAGCGCACGCTGCACTTGACCATCGTCTCGCAGAGCAACCAGCCCATCCCCGGGGTGACCGTCGAGTGTTACGACGAGCCGCGAGACGACTACCGGCTGGCCGTCACCGATGCCGCGGGCTCAGTCAGCATCACCGGGTTGCACTTTGACACGGGCCGCTTGCTCCTGCGTCTCACCCACGAAGACTACGTTTCCTCCGCCGATTTTGACCGTATCCTGGCCCTGCCGCGGGAGAACCTGGAGCACCGCGAGACGCTGGTGATGCCGCGCGCGGGCACACTGACCGGCCGGGTCACCGACAAGCAGACCGGCAAGCCCGTAAACGGCGCCCGTCTCGTCGTGGGGACCGAGCCGACGGAGAAAGGCCCCCGCGCCTGGACCGACGACCGTGGGCAATTCACCCTGCCGGGCGTTCCGGCGGGCCAAGCCGTCGTCACCATCCACGCCGTCGATTATGCCCCGGAGTTGGTGCAGACCGAGGTCACCGCCGGTCAGACCGCCAACGTGGAGATCGGCTTGGGCCCTGCGGCCACCCTGCGCGGCAGTATCCGCGACGAGAACGATAAGCCGGTCCCGCAGGCGCACGTGGTGGCCACGCGCTGGCGCGGACACGCCACGCTCGGCCTGCGTGCCGTCACCGACACGGAGGGGAGCTTCGTCATCGTCAATGCGCCGGCGGACGAGTTCGAGGTGACCGTCTACGCCGCCGGCAATGAATTGGCAAAGCAGACGATCCGGGCGGGTGGGGAACAGCCCGTGGTGATCACGGTCTCGTCCGCTGCGCTGCTGGCCGACCGCGTCTCCACGCTCGCCGTCGGCGGGCAGGCTCCCGAACTGAAGGTGACGACGCTGACGGGCCAAGTGCTCGAGTCCTCCGCCTGGAAGGGCAAAGTGGTGCTCGTGCAGTTCTGGGCGACGTGGTGCGCGCCGTGCGTGGCGGAACTGCCCCACCTGGAGGCGGTTGCCCGGCAGTTCGGGCAGCGCCCCGACTTCGTGATGCTGGGCATCAGCCTCGATCATGACGAGAAGACTCTCCGCGACTTCGTGGCCAAGCGCGGCATCACCTGGCCCCAGGTGTTCGGCGAGACGGGCGGTGCCTACGACGCGGCCACGCGCTTCGACGTTCGCGCCATCCCGGCCATCTTCCTGCTCGATGCGCAGAGCAAGATCATCGAGTCGGACCTGCGCGGCGCCCGCATCGAGGCCGCCGTGCGCAAGGCGCTCGGCGTGGAGAAGCAACCCCAGTGAGCGTGCCGACCACCAACCCGCGATCCGCCCGCTCGCGCCCGGTGGGGCACGTGGAACCCCGCGATGACAGCGCCCGGCAGGCCTGGCGGGCCTGGCACGCCGGGCACGCGCGTGAGGCCGATCGGTTGATCGCCGCGCTGCCGGACGATGATCCGCTGCAGCGGGCGTGGCGTGCGCTGTTGCTGGGCCATCGGGCGACGGCGCGTGGGCATCTGGGGACGGCGGCAGAAGCGTATCAGGCCGCGGCCGGCTGGGCCCTGGAAGACGCGCTGGGTAACGGGGTGTCCCCGGGCGTCACAGCCACCGCGGTACCCGCGGCCTCCGTGCAGCCCTCGACGTCCTCGGCGCCGGCGATTCCCGGGCCAATCCCGACGCCCCCCGACCCTGCCTCCGCCGACACGTCGGAAGGGTCGGAAGCGTGGCGACTGGCGGCCTGCGCCCTGCACGAGCTCGGCGTGGTCCAGCGTCGGGAGGACCTTCCCGAGCCGGCCTACCGTGTGCAACACGTCGCCTATGTCCTTCGAGTCGAGCACGGCTCGCCGGAGGAACTCTGCGAGTCGGCGACCGATCTGGGTCTGGACGCGGCCTTGGCGGGTCGGCACGAGCGTGCGGTCGCGTGGCTGCATCTGGCGACGGCGCATGGCCGGAGCGCGACCGAGGATCCCCATCGTTTGCAGGCCGTCGCCTGTACGCACCTTGCCAGCCTGTGCACCGACCAGTCCCGCCACGTCGAGGCCGTGAATGCCGCGCGCCAGGCCCGTCTGCACTGGGCGGAGCAGGATCCGACGGCCGTCGAGGTCGCCCTTGCTGATCTTCGCCTCGGCCACGCCCTGTTGCGCCAGGCGGAGGCGCTCAGCGACGCGGAGCCGGAGACCGCCCGCCTGACTCTTCAGGACGCCTGCGAACTGCTGACCGACGCACGCGAAGGCCTGTTGGGGTTCGGCAACGCCCACGCCGCCGACGTCCGCTGGTGCCGCGAACAGCAGGACTTCGCGGAGCGCCTCCGGGCCACCCTGGCGGCCCATTGAAGAACCAGCGTCGGCCGCCCTGGCCGTAGGTGTTTGGCGTCTTTGGCGTTGTCGGTGCCATTCTTCCCCGCGACCGCGGTCGCGGGTAAGCATGCCTCTACATGCCGCAGCACATGCCCACCCCCGCCTGCGGCGGGTGAGGGCGTGGCACCCACGCTAAACACGCACCCTTGGCCGACGGGGAAGCCCCCCAGCCCACTGGTCTTTAAGGCTCTCGGGCTGCCGCCGGCGTTCTTCAACACGCAGGGAAGGGGGCCGACGATGGCAAATTCCCCGCGGGCACACCGGCCAGCCCGGAACCGCTGCCGGTGCTTGCCCGCCGCCGCCGGCTCTTGATGATCACGCGCCCTGGTGTGTGGCGCCGCGTGCCCCTCACCTCTGGCCGACGTCAACGCCCACCTCACGCGGAGCAAGGGATGTAGAGTGCTTGCCGGCGCAGTGACCAATCGCTAGACTCGCCACCGCTCGGTCGGCCGGGCTGGAGCCGGTTCGATCGGCGGCAATCTCCACCGCTGTGTGTCCGTGTCACGGGCTCCGTCGGGCCGGCGCAGACGGGGCAAGGCTGTTATGCCAGAGCTACCGATCCACGCACAGCCCCTCCCTTCGCACGGGCGGACGCGGGCGTTCGCGGTGCCGCTGGTGTTGTTCGTCCTCGCGCTCGCGCTGTGGCAGGGGCCGTGGCAGTTCCACAGCCCGGTCCCGGAGGCCACGGTCGTCCCCGCTTGGGCGATCGATCCGACACCGGTGCGGCGACCGAAGTTGCGGCCGCAGATCCAGTTGGCCGGCTTCTCCTACACGTGCAGCGACTGCCACCGCTTCTTCTCGTCACCGCCGGAGACCATCCGGTCCCTCACGCAGCACCGCAACGTCGAGCTCAAGCACGGCATCAACACGCGTTGCTTCAACTGCCATCACCTGACGAACCGGGACGCGCTCGTCGACGACTGGGGCCGGGAGATTCCCTACGATCAGCCGCAGCTTGTCTGTGCGAAGTGCCACGGTCCGGTCTATCGTGACTGGCTGCACGGGTCGCACGGGCGGACCAACGGCTACTGGGACCTGACCCGCGGACCCCAGGAGAGGCGGAAGTGCATCGAGTGCCACGATCCTCACGTCCCGCCGTTTCCCCCCATGCCGCCGGCCCCGCCGCCCAGCACTCTGCGCATGGGAGAGCAGGGCGACGGACACCATGACGACGCCGTGAATCCGTTGCGTTTGCGTCCCTCTGTGACGCACGAGCCGGCAGAAAACCCAACCGTTCCGGACGGCGGGACCGAGGCGGAGGAGTACGTTCCATGAACGCAGGCGAACGGTCAGACGCCGGGTCATCGCCGACGGGCGCGAACACCTCGGGGCCTCGTCTAACGCGCCGGGGGTTTCTGCGCAAGGGGGCGGCCGTCGCGGCCGGGGCGTCAGCGGCCGCCGCGGCCCTGTCGCCATTGAAGGACCTGGCCCCGGAGGACGTGCCCAGCCTCGCGCAGTTTCTCCAGAAACACTACAAGGAGATGACCCCGCCCGAGAAGGAGGCGGTACTCAACCGCATCACCCGCGAAGTCAAGGACCGCTACGGCGTGGCGGCCACCGTCACCGACCCGCTGCCTTTGACCGGCGTCGAGTTTGTGTATGCGCTGAACATCAGCCGCTGCATCGGCTGCCGCAAGTGCGTGCATGCCTGCGTGGCCGAGAACAACCAGTCCCGCGCCCCGGAGATGCAGTACATTCGCGTGCTCCAGATGGAGAAGGGGTCGATCGACCTGGAACGCTCCGCACATCATTATGACCCGCCGCTGGTGCCCGACGAAGCCAGTTACTACCTGCCCGTGCAGTGTCACCAGTGTGCCAAGCCGCCCTGTGTGAAGGTCTGCCCGGTCGAGGCAACCTGGCAGGAGCCGGACGGCATCACCGTGATCGACTACGACTGGTGCATCGGCTGCCGTTACTGCGAGGCCGCCTGTCCCTACTGGGCCCGGCGGTTCAATTTCACCGCCCCACAGGTGCCCGCGGACAAGCTGAATCCCGATTTGGGCTACCTCTCGAACCGCCCGCGCCCCAAGGGCGTCATGGAGAAGTGCACGTACTGTCTGCATCGGACGCGCCGCGGCCGGATGCCCGCGTGCGTCGAGGTCTGCCCCACCGGCTCGCGCAAGTTCGGCAACGTGCTCGACCCGGACAGCGAGGTCGCGTACATCCTCCGTCACAAGCGCGTATTTATACTGAAGCAGGACGTGGGCACGCTGCCGCGGTTCTTCTATTACTTCGACGAGCGCGGCAGCCGCTACCATGAACCGATCGCCCCCGTGCTGCCGGAGGAAGGCGCGTGAGACGCTACTTCGCCTTTCTGTGGGACTGCGCCCGCCTCAGCTTCGTGGGGGACTGGCGCTACCACGCGTGGATGACGGTGCTGACCGCCCTGGCGCTGACGGGACTGTATGCCTGGTGCCAGCAACTCGTGCACGGCCTGGTCACGACGGGCATGACCGACCAGGTGTCCTGGGGGCTGTATATTGCGAACTTCACGTATCTGGTGGGTCTGGCGGCCGCCGCGGCCATGCTGGTGATTCCCGTCTACATCTACCGCAATCTGCACCTGCACGACGTGGTGATCTTCGGTGAGCTGCTGGCGGTGGCCGTCATTATCATGTGCCTGCTGTTTGTGACGGTGGACCTGGGCCGACCCGATCGCGCCCTGCACCTCTTCCGGCGCTTCAACTTCCCGATTTCCATGCTGACCTGGGACGTGATCGCGCTCAACGGTTACCTGCTGCTCAACCTGCACATCTGCGGCTACCTGCTCTATTGCGCCTATCGCGGCCGAACGCCAACGAAGGTCTTCTACGTTCCCTTCGTGTTCGTGGCGATTGTGTGGGCGGTGAGCATTCATACGGTGACCGCGTTTCTGTACGTCGGGCTGGGCGGCCGGCCGTTCTGGAACTCGGCCATCATCGCGCCGCGGTTCCTGGCGAGCGCCTTCGCCGCGGGGCCGGCGTTCATCATCCTGACGCTGCAAGTCGTGCGGCACTACACCAGCCACCGGGTCAGCGACGATGCCCTGCTCACGCTGCGCCGGATCGTGCAGGTGGCGATGCTCATCAACATGTTTTTGCTGGGCTGCGAGGTGTTTACGGAGTTCTACACGGACTCCGCCCACGTGGCGTCGGCGCGGTATCTGTATTTCGGGCTGGCGGGGCGGACGGCCCTGGTGCCGTGGATCTGGACGGCGGTCGCGTTCAACCTGCTGGCGACCCTACTGCTGGTGGTGCCGAGTTCGCGCGGGTTGCGCGTGCTCAACAGCGCCTGCGTGCTGGCCATCGTCGGCATCTGGATTGAGAAAGGCATGGGGCTGATCGTGCCGGCCTTCGTGCCAACGCCGCTGGGCGAAATCGTCGAGTATTACCCGACCGGACGCGAGGTGCTCGTGTGCCTCGGCATCTGGGCGTTCGGGCTGCTGCTGTATACGATCTTCGTGCGGATATCGGTACCCGTGCTGGCCGGGGAACTTACTTACCAGAGAAGCTGCGGGGGGCTGCCCGTACCGTCGGAGCGGGAAACGCGGCCGCAACCCACCGGAGGTGACGTATCATGAGACGCCTTCCCGAACTGAATCACCGTGTGCGACTCGCCGCCGCCGGGAGCCGCGACCGTCAGGGAGCGGACAAGCAGCGAGGCAAAGGTCACGCGTTCGCGGGCGGCTGTCCACAGCGGACCACGCCGAGGACAGACCAGGGTGGCATGCCCAAGCTCGCCGCAGGCGGGCGCCGGCATGCGGCTGCGACTGTCGCACATGCCACCTCGAGAGCATGGCGGCGCTACGCTTGGCCAGGCCACCCTCTTCGGAGTGCCCGCTCCCTGCCTAGCTGGCGCTACTTGGCGGTGATGACCGCAGTGGCGGGGTGGGGATTGATCGACCCGGTCCACGCCCAGACCTGGGGCCTGGCGGAAATGTCGGCCGAAACCAGGGCCTGCGCCGACTGTCACCGCAAGGAGAACCTGGCCATCTACCAGCAATGGGGCACCAGCAAGCACTACCGCGCCAACGTTGGCTGCTTCGAGTGCCACGGGGCCAAGGACGGCGAACCCGACGCTTTCATGCACGAGGGCCAGTGGATCGCCACCATCGTCTCCCCGCGGGACTGCGCCCGCTGTCACGCCCGGGAGGCGGCCGAGTTCAGCGCGTCACATCACTCCAAGGGCGCCCGCATCCTCGGCTCGCTCGATAACGTCCTCGCCGAGGTCGTCGAGGGCAACCGCGGCCTGGTGACCCCCGCGTTTCAGCACGGCGTCGCCGCCTCGGCCGTCATGGGCTGCTGGCAGTGCCACGGCTCCGAGATCAAGGTGCTCTCCGGCGGCAAGCTGGACCCGGCCACCTGGCCCAACACCGGCATCGGACGCATCAACCCCGACGGGTCCGAAGGCTCCTGCTCCGCCTGTCACAGCCGCCACGCCTTCTCCGCCGAGCAGGCCCGCCACCCCGACAACTGCGGTAAATGCCACATGGGACCGGACCACCCCCAGCGCGAAATCTACGAGGAATCCAAGCACGGCATCGCGTTCCGTGCCAACATCGACCGCATGAATCTGGGTTCCGCCAAATGGATCGTGGGCGAGGACTACTGGGCGGCCCCGACCTGCGCCACCTGCCACATGAGCGCCACGCGCAACCAGCCGGTCTCGCACGATGTCGGTCTGCGCATCAGTTGGAACAATCGACCGGCCGTTTCCATTCGCCCCGAAGAAAGTGACCGCAAAATGGGGCTACCCGGCGCCGACGTCAACTGGGAAACCCGCCGCGCCAAGATGCAGGACGTCTGCCGCAACTGTCACGAGAAGCAATGGATCGACAACTTCTACGTCCAGTACGACAGCCTCATCGAACTGTATCATGACAAGTTCGCCCGCCCCGGGCTTGAGCTGTATAAGCTCGCCCAACCGTTGCTG
Organism: Planctomycetota bacterium; assembly: GCA_029558835.1. Classification (GTDB taxonomy): domain Bacteria; phylum Planctomycetota; class Phycisphaerae; order UBA1845; family UBA1845; genus JAKQDH01. The sequence goes on from JAKQDH010000062.1 coordinate 16,899, forward strand.
AAGCCGGCGGAGTTCGCCAATCCCGTCGCCTTCACCTGGTATGAGATCTGGCACCACGAAGGCCGCCGGGCGCGACACGGCGCGTCCATGATGGGCCCCGACTACACCCACTGGCACGGCACCTACGAAGTGGCGAAGCACTTCTACGCCAAATTCGTGCCGGAACTGGAGGAGTTGGTCCGTCACGGGCAGCAGGCCGGTGAGCCCGCCCAAGTCGCCGCGGCCGAGGCCCTCGCCGCGAAGCTCGACGAAGTGCTGAACTCCGCCAACCACCAGTGGTACCTCAACAAGGTGGACCCGGCCGAACAGGAGCGCCGGCGCCAGCAGACGGAGGAGTTCCAGAAGCGTTACTCGAAGTGATGAGAGCGCCTGGTGCAGGAGCCTCTTGGCGTCGGTCCCGCGCGGTCGTACATGTTTGCCGCGGGTACGATGCCCTCACCCGCCGAAGGCGGAGGTGGGCGTGCCGGCGGCGGCCGCAGGCTCGGGTATGGGTACCCGTGGCGGGTTTGCGGCGTCGCGGGGCACCGCGAGCCCGGCAGGCATTTCCACGCGTCTCAGCACGGCCATGAGCGAGACGCCGAGGGGAGGCTTGCACCAGCGCCGGATGGCCGGTTGCACCAGGGCGTGGAACAGAAGCGTGTTCAGGGCGGGTCGTGGAATCTTGTCTTCGGCGCGCGGCGCACCGGGTGGCAGAGGTCGAAGCCTGCGCCACGTCCGCACGGCATAGACGACGGGTAGCACGAGCGAGTTGATGTAGACGCAGCGGAGCACCTCCACCTCCGCCCTGCGGATGAGCCGCAGTAGCTGTGGTTTCGAGTAGCGCCGCCGATGGTGCAGGGCTACGTCCCAATCACTCCACAGCATCATCAGGGCGGGAACCGTAATGATGATCAGTCCGCCGGGACGAACGAGGCGGATCATTTCCGTCAGCGCCCCCGCGTCGTCGTCGATGTGCTCCAGGACATCCAGGAGTGTCACGACCGTTGCACAACCATCCTCCAGCTCGACGTGATGCAGGGGGGTCTTGATGACGTTGCCGCCGAAGCGTTCGATTTTGGGACGGGTCAGGGCGATGCTCTCGTCGTGGTCGTCCAGTCCCAGGATGCGGCACATACCGCCCATTTCGGCAAGCAGCGCACCCGTGCCGCAGCCGGCGTCGATGAGCAGGTCGTCTTGGCTGAGGGGATGGAAGATCTCGATCCAGTGTCTCACGATGCCCCGCTTGCCACGGTAGAACCAGTGCCGCCGGTCGACCTCCTCCAGCTTGGCGTATTCAGCAGGGTTCATGGGGGTGTGCTTCCTTGCGGTAGAATGCGGTCAGCCGGGGGTCGGGCTCGCGTCCGCTCGGGGTGCTGCCCTGCGAGGGGGGGCGAGGCCATCGGCGTGAGGTCCGCGGTCTGGCGGTGAGTCGCTGATTGCGGCCGGCTCGACCGTCCGCCCTTCCCGGGCGTACGTGAAGGCGCCGGGCACGGGCCGCTACCGCTGTGACGCGGTTAAGACGCAACGCCGTGGCGTCACAGGTTGATACGGTGTGCCCTCGGCGCGGGGCGTCGTCGGTTCCGGGGAGGGGTGCATCTTGTGGCCCGCGGTCTTGACTGCGCGGTGCCTTCCGTGGACGCCCTGTACCAGGAACAGGGGACGCCGCTTCACCTCGTCGTAGATGCGACCGATGTACTCTCCCAGAATCCCCACACTCATCAGTTGCACACCCCCCAGGAACAGGATCGAGACGATCGTGCTCGTGTAGCCGTCGACAACCGGTATGCCGAACATGCCGACGCCCATGGTCCGGGAGATGATCAGAGCCGCGCCGTAGACGAGTGCGGCCGCCGACACCGTTACGCCGACCCCAAGGCTCAGACGCAACGGCTTGTAACTGAAGCTGAAGATGGCGTCGAGGGCATACCGCAGCAGCCGCCCGAAGCCCTGCTTGGACTTGCCCGAGACCCGATCGGCTCGATCGTAAAGCACTACCTCCGTCCTGTACCCCACCCAGGCCCGCAGGCCCGGTAGATACCGGTTCGTTTCCCCCAGCCGGCGTATCGCGTCGGCGGGCTGGCGGTCCAGCAGTCCGAAGATCCCGGCGTTGAGTGGAATGGGGAAGTCCGACAGAAAGCCCAGCAGCCGATAGAAGAGCGTGAACATCCACTTGCGAATTCTCCGCTCGCCCCGGGTGCGTCGGCGGGCAACGACGACCTGCGCCCCCTTCTGCCAAGTGGCGATCAGGTCGGGAATGACACCGGGAGGGTCTTGCAGGTCGCCATCCATCAGGATGACCGCATCACCTTTCGCCAGCGACAGACCGGCCGACAACGCCGATTGGTGTCCCCAGTTGCGCGTGAGATCCACGACGACCACCCGCTCATCTCTCTCGTGCAGCCCAAGCAGCAGCGCACGCGTGTTGTCGGTGCTTCCGTCGTTGACGTAGATCAGCTCCCAGGGCAGATCTACGCGCTGCATCGCCGCCAGAATCTCACCGTGCAGTCGCTCGACGAGATGCTCCTCGTTGTACAGCGGAACGACGAGCGAGACGGTGGCTTGGGGCTCGTGGTGCATGGCAAACCTCGACGTCGGCCGGCCCTGGCGAGCGCCCGGATCGAGCTGGTCGACCCCCTGCGGGCGCAGCGAATATCGCCGGTACTATCGGAACATCGCGGTGCTCCCTGAAGCCCCGAAGCGTCACCGCCGGGGTCGGCCGGACGGCCCGGGTGTTGCCCGCTTCGCGGTGACCGCGATTCTCCTGGAGGCCCCGCCGCGCTGATCCGATAACATCGACATGGGACACTCCAGCATAGACGTTGAGGCCGGTTTTTGCGCGGCTGCCGACCTGCGTTGCGTTGGCCGAGACCGCCTGCGGACCGGCACCGTTCGACGGCTCGCCGCCCGTCCTGAGTGGGCCTGGGGGCTCGTGGTCGTCGCGCTGGTGGTCACCATTGTCTTAGTCCACCGCCTCAACCCGCGCTCGCTGATCGGGTTCCACGGGATGCCCCACGCGGGCATCGTGTTCTCCGCCCTCGAAGGGGACCTCCCCCCGGCAAACCCGTTGGCCTACGGTCTGCCGACGCCGTATTACTGGGGCTATCACGTTCTGCTGGCGGGCATCGTGCGGCTCAGCGGCGGCACTCCCATCGGAACTATGGAAGTCGTCCAGCTCGCGGCACTCGCCCTGCTGGTCGGCCTCGTGGCTTCACTGGGGCGCCGGCTTCTGGGAGGCGGGCGCGCGGGGATTCTCGCTTGCGCCATCGCGCTGGTCGGCGTCAACCCGCTGGGCCCGTTCCTCCTCGCCGGCCGCGTGCTCGACGGTTCGGTCAGTCTGGGGATCGGTGACTTTGCCCGCAGTCCGTGCCACCCGATGCTGCGGGCGATGGACCCGTTCTTCGACATACGCTGGGGCGGCAACCTGTTCTTCTTCTTCAATTGCGGGTCGCGCGGGATAGCGCTGGCCCTGGCGGTTGTCGCTGCTTACATTGTGTGCCACTCTCTGGCACCGGTGTCGCGGCTACGCTGTGCGGCGGCGGCGGCGGCGGTCGCCGGCGCGTGTGCCCTCCAGCCGATCGTCGGGGTCGCGGCGGGAGCGGGTCTCGGTGCCGGGTTGCTGGCCGTGGCCGGCCCCTGGAGGAGACGCGACCTGCCCGCGCTGCCTGCCGCGGCGTATCTTCTCGTCAGCCTGTTGGCCGGGGCGCTGCTGGCCTTGCCGACCTACGCGCATCTGCTCGACGGCCACTCCGTTGGTTTGCCGCTGGAAACTCACCCCTATGGCCTGCTGACCAAGAGCCTTCGTATTGCGGTGATCGCGGTGATCCCGGTCACGCTGACCCTGCTCGCCCACCGGCGCGGGCGGCTGGAGCACCCCCACCTGCGCGTGCTGGCTTTTGGCGGTCTCCTGCTGCTGGCGGGCAGTTGCCTCGCTCACCTCCCGGGGGGACGGGAGCACAGTGTCTTCAACACGGCCATATGTTTCCTGGCGTTGCCTTCGGCCGCCGCCTTGACGCCGCCCCTCCCCGGCAGCGGCGCACCGAGCGTTTGCCCGTCGCGGCGCTGGCAGAGGTTTGGGCGCGGCTTGGTTCTCGCGCCCATGGCGGCCGTGACCGCCGTGACCGTCGGCGCGTTTATCTACCGCCAGCCCGTTCGCCTTGCCTGGGATGGTCTGCTCGTGCGGGACACCCGAGACGTCGACAAGCTGGAAACGTATCGGTGGCTGTCCACGCAAACACCGTCGAATGCCCTGGTTCTGTTCGACGTGCGCGACGGAGAGCAAACCGCGTTCTACGGCGGGGAGAGCGAGATCCCGGCCATGACCCGCCGGTATCTCTACGTGGATGTGCCCGGGATCATGATGATGCCGGACGACCAACGGGTCGAGCAGCGGTACGCGACCACGGCCGCGATCTTCGACGGCAAACCCCTCAGCGAGCAGCAACTGCGCGACGTTCGGGCGCTCGGCCGACCGATGTTCGCACTGTGCCGCACGCCGGACGACGACGCGGCCCTGGAATCCACATCCTCGCCCAGGCTCTTCCGCGCGGGCAGGTACACGGTCTATCGCGTTGCCTTCCCCGCATCGTAAGTCGGGGCTGACTTCACGCCGCCCGCAAACCGAAGCGGCGGCCGCGGCGCGGAGGGTTCCCTGCCGTCCGACCACAAGTGCCGTCCAGGATGGGGCCCGACTACACCCACTGGCACGGCACCTACGAAGTGGCGAAGCACTTCTACGCCAAGTTCGTGCCGGAACTGGAGGAGTTGGTCCGTCACGGGCGCCAGTCCGGCGACCCCGCCCCGGCTACCGCGGCCGAGGCCCTTGCCGCGAAGCTCGACGAAGTGCTGAACTCCGCCAACCACCGGTGGTACCTCAACAAGGTAGACCCGGCTGAACAGGAGCGCCGGCAGCAGCAGATGGAGGAGTTCCAGAAGCGTTACTCGAAGTAACGCCCGCCCGACGGCGTCGGTCGAGGCAGGCCGCCCCCGGTCCCAGGCAACCGCGACAGGCCCGCCGGGCAGTCGCGGCGCCGCGCTGTCCGCCGGACTTCCGGACCGGGGTTCTCGACGCAGGCCATGTTGTCCTGCCCCTTCACACCGGCGGCCGAGACGATGTCGGCGGCGCCTTCACCGCCGCGGTTGACGAGGTGCACCCGATTTGCGGTTGCGTCATTCACGCGGTGGCAAACGCGGTGTGGACGTGCTTGTGAATCATGTCGATGAGCTTCTTGCGGTCGATGGGTTTGGTGGCGTAGGCGTCGCAGCCGGCCGCGAGGCACTTGCGCTGGTCGCCCTGCATGGCGTGGGCGGTGAGGGCGATGATCGGCCCGGCATACCCGCTCCGCCGCAGCGTGCCGGCCGCCTGGTAGCCGTCCATGACGGGCATCTGCATGTCCATGAGGATGACGTCGAAGGGACTGCCGGCCTCGCGGGCGGCCAGGGCCGCCTCCACCGCGAGCTTCCCCGTCTCGGCGACGGTGACTTCCGCCCCCGCCTTCGTGAGTACCAGCGAAATCAGTCGTTGGTTGTCGGGCCCGTCCTCGGCCAGGAGAATCCGGCAACCCTCCAGAGCAGAGGAAAGAGGGGCACCCGTGGTAGGGGGCGGGGCGGAGCCGGCGGCCACCGCTGCTGAGTGGGGGTCCTCGATGAGCGGCACCCCGTCCAACGGACCCGTGCTGACGGCGATGCGGAAGCGGGTTCCAACCCCCGCGGCCGTCTCAACGAGGGTGATGCCGCCGCCGAGCAACTCCGCGAACCGCCTGCTGATAGCCAACCCCAGGCCGGTGCCGCCGAACTTGCGCGTGGTTGAGCTGTCGGCCTGCGTGAACGGCTGGAACAGCTTGGCGACTTGCTCCGGCGTCATGCCGAGGCCGGTGTCCACCACGTCGAGTTGCAGACAGGGCTCGTCGCCGTCGTCGACGAGCCGAGTAATCAGCCGCACGCCGCCGCTGTCGGTGAACTTGATGGCGTTGCCGATCAGGTTGATGAGTATCTGCCGCAAGCGGGTGGGGTCGGTGTGGATGGTTTGCGGGAGGGCTCCGACATACTCGGTGGCGAAGGACAACCCGGCACGGCCAGCCTTGACCCTCATCAGCGACGCCACCTCGGCGATCAGTCGGCACGGTTCGCAGGCGACCCGCTCGACGGTCATCTTGCCGGCCTCCACCTTGGACAGGTCGAGGATGTCGTTGATGATGTCGAGTAGGTACTCGCCGTTTCTTTGGATCGTCTGGGCCGCCTCCAGCCTCTCGGGGGTGGCGCCCGCAAGGTTGTCCTCTTCGAGCAGGACGCCGGCATAGCCGAGAATCGCGGTCATGGGGGTGCGAATCTCGTGGCTCATGTTGGCCAGGAAGTCGCTCTTGGCCCGGGTGGCCGCCTCGGCGGCTTCCTTGGCAGCCTGTAAGGCCTCCTGGGACCGCTTGCGCCGGATGAGATCCCACATGCCGCTCATCAGCAGGGTCAGTTGCCGCGCGTCGGTTTCGTCATAGTCGGTGGCCTTGTTGCCGACACCCGCCACCAGGACGATCTTGTCGCCGTCGAACACGGGGACGTTCATGTGGCGGAGGACGGTCACGTGGCCGGGCGGAATGCCCTTCTTGTAAGGGTTCGGCGCGGCGTAGTCGTTCGTGATGATGGGCCGGCGCTGGCGGACCGCCTCGCCCCACAGGCCGGTCGTGGGCACGGGGTATTCGACCGGCTTGTCGGCGACGGCACACTCGGCCATGGCACCCTGGGACCAGGAGTACATCGTCAGGACGCTCTCGTCCTCGTTGAGAAGCGCGAGATAGCCGATGCGGCTTTCCGTAATCGCCACGGCGTGTTCGAGGGCGAAGTCGCCGATCTCCTTAATGCTCCGTCCCTTCATCGAATACAGTTGGAGCATCGCCTCGAGGCGGATCTCGTTCAGGTGGCGCGTTGCCTCTGCCCGCTTGCGCTCGGCGATCTCGACCTGCAGGTCATCGTTCATGCGGGCCAGCTCGGCGGTACGCTCCTGAACGCGCAGCTCCAGACCGTCATGGGCCGCCCGCAGCTCAATCTCGGCCTGCTTCCGCGCCGTGATGTCCGTGACCATGGCAAAGGAACCGATGGGGCGGTTGTTGCCGTCCCGGATGGGCGAGGCGCTGAGGATGCAGTCCACCGCCTTGCCGTCGGCGCGGATCAGGCGGACCTCATACACGCTCGAGTTCCCGGCCCTGCGGAGCTCAAGCTGACGGTCGAACTCCATCTTGCCGGCGTCGTCCGTCAGGTCGCGCAAACTCGTGCCGACGATCCGCTCCGGGCCCATGCCCAGCATGCGGCAGAAGGCCGGGTTGACCTCCGTGATCACGAACTCGTTGTCAACGGCAACAAAACCCTCGATGCACGTGGTGAGGATGTTCCGAAAGCGCTTCTCGCGCTCGAGCAGTTCCCGATGGCTGATCGCCCGCTCCTTCGCCAGGTAGAAATGACAGTTCTCCGGCTTGTTCTTGCCGTTGTAGATGGCGGTCGCCATGCCCTCACAGGAGAGATACCCACAGGACGTGCAGTTGTACAGGTCGGCCTCCGAGTACTTGTGCATCTGGCTCAGGATGACCCACCGGCTTCTCTCGTCGGGAATACGTACCTTGTTCCGACCCTCGAACGTGGTGTACTGCCGCGCGTAGAGGTCGCTGCGCCGGTAGTTGGCCAGCAGGGCCGTGATGTCATGCCCGCCGTCGCCGTCCCCCGGGTCACCTGGCGACGCGTAGTGAGCCTGCGCGGCCTGGCAGCGTTTCTCAACCCAGTACTCGATCTCATCCGGGGACTTGGCGCGCGTCAGGGCGGCCGGACCGGCGTTGCAGCCCAGTTCGCAACTCAGGCAGTCGACGAGCAGGGGGGCGCGACCCTGGGCGAGCACTGCGGGCAGTCTCCGCAGATACTCGTAGACGGCCGGACACCCTTCGATTCTCCGGGCCCGCTCGGCTAATTCCGGCATCCAGCGGCGGGCCGTCCGGAGGAGACCGCCCGGCGTCGAGAACACGACCGCGCGTTCGGCCGACGGATTCGCGAACGCTCCCGCCGGCTCCCGGGACAGGTCCACGCCGTTCTCACGGAAGTACCGGTCCAGAGCCTGAAACGTGACGTTGTAGTCCCCGTACCCGGTTTCGCCGAATTCCCGTTTCTTGGCGGCGCACGGCGAGACGGCCACGACCCGGCAATCGGAGTACTGCGGATAGTGGGCGCGGACCATCTTCATGGTGTGCACCATCGGGGAGTCGATGGGGGCCAGGTACTCCAACAACTCAGGCTGGTATGTTTGAATGAACGTGACGATCGCGGGACAGGGCGACGCGATCACGAGCCTGGGGTTCCGCGCCTGGAGGTAGTCGACCAGGGATTGCGCCGCCAACTCGGCGCCGAAGCTGACGTCGAACACCGCCTGCACGCCCCGCGCCTGGAGCCAGCCGACCAGGTTGAGATAGGTCTCCGGGAAGTTCGCTGCCGCCGACGGGGCGAGGATCCCCACCATCGGCACGCCGTTGCTCAGATCGGTGCTGAACGCCGCGAAGTCGTCCACGTAGTGCCGGGCCTGATGCAGACAGGCCTTCAGGCAGTTGCCGCAGCCGATGCAGGTGTCCGCGTCGACCTTCACGTAGTCGCCGCTGCCGTCATTGCAGAACTTCACCGGACATGCCGAAATGCAGGCATGGCAGTTGACACACTTGTCCTTGTCGACCTCGATAACCTGCGGCTGTGATCCGGCAGGGCCCTTCTCGGAGTCCACAAGTTACTCCTTACTCTGGCAGGAACGGGCCTGCCCCGTAGACTATCGGAGACGGGCGCCAAGCCCTTCAGGACTGAACAACGGTACGCAGCGGACCGCTGCTACGCCGGCCGCTGACGCGCGGCCCCGTCCGCTAACCTGAGTGCACTGGCCCTCCCACCGACCCCTAACGATTACCGGCAGCGTCGCTTGGCCCCGCAACGGGCCTTGCTGCCTGGCAAGGGCGCCTCGCGCTGTGACTGAACGCCGGTCCGGCGCACGTAGGGCCACTTCTACCCGACCGGCGTGTTGACATCGGGTTCAGGTGTTCACGAAGGCCGCGTGGGACGAGTGCGCGTGCCGACAACCGCGACGGCGTTGATGGGCAGGAGGCGGTGCGTCTCATCTTCAACGGGCGATTCGCCCGGCCACCCGACTCGAACTGAATCGCTGTGCCGGGCGCAGTCGGCGGGATCATCTTCTACCTGTGGGGAAGGCTCGCCACGCGCCCGCCTGCTTCCACCGCAAGTGTCGCCCAACACCCGCGGCTGCTCAGCGGACGCCCCGCCTTCCTTGGGCGTCTGATTCCGACCCGCAGGAGGACCGTGCGTTACCGCCCGTGCTCCTGCGGTGGTAGCTGGGCGGCCAGCGGCGCTACGCACTCCGGCCTGTCGGTGGTCGGGCGGTTGACCTGGGCACTCACGGGGTAGGCTTCCAGCGCTTCGCTCGGGCAAGGTCGCAGCAGGGGCAGCACGCGCTGGGCGTCCTGTACCTGCGGATCAAGCCACAGTTCGTACTCCGCCGGCGCCAGGATCACCGGCATGCGGTCATGCAGCGGGCGCACGACGTCGTTGGCCTCGGTGGTGATGATCGTGCACGACTCGATGACCGCGCCGTCCGGACCCTCCCAATGTTCCCACAAGCCCGCGAACGCGAATACCGACGCATCCCGCCTGCGGATGTAGAACGGCTGCTTGCGGCGCTGCAGCTTCTGCCATTCGAAGAACCCATCGGCCGGGATCAGGCAGCGGCGAAACCGCACGGCCGCCCGGAACGCCGGCTTTGACGCGATGCCCTCCGCCCGCGCGTTGATCATCAGAACCCCACCGTCGGGCTCCTTCGCCCAGCGCGGCACTAATCCCCAGCGCAGCAGGTCGAAGCGGCGCCCCTCTTCGCCCGACGGGTGCGCGCCGCTTGCGGCCGCGGGGGTTGGCGTCGCTGTCCCGCCCTGGTGTCGCACCACTCCCACCGGCTGTGTCGGCGCGATGTTGTAGCGCGGCTGCCACTGCGGCTCGTGCAGCAGCCGAAACACGGCCGCCACCACATCCGCCGGCGTGGTCAAAGTGAAGCGCCCACACATGGGAGCGAACCCCTATGACGCTGCTGAGGAAGCAACGTCGGCCCCGCGGCCGACGTGGAGGGCTCCAAAGGCACCGGTTCTCAAAGCACCCGCCGCGGTTCCACCGTTGTTCAGCAGGCGGCAAGAGTGCAGGCTACCGCCGGGCCGGCGGTCGAGGCCGGTCCCCCTGTGGACCGTTGATCTTCGCCCGCGCGGCTTACTTCTTCGGCTGCGTGGGGCGAACCGCCGGTATCCTAAACGGGACGGCGCTCGTGGCAAACCGGGCGGGCATGCCCAAGCCGAAGGCGCCCGCATGCTGGGGCGAGAAGCCAGCCCCTTGCCCAAGTGAGAGCATGGCGGCGCTGCGCTTGGCCATGCCACTCCATTCGGTTCGGTGGCGTTCCGGTGGCGTGGGGTGAAGTGCAACCGCCGCACCCCCCGTCGATTTCGCGTTCGCGCGGACGCCGGGCTACAATCCCAACCATGCCGCACCGCGAGCTCGAATTCGTCGAGTGGCTGCGAGGCCGACAGCCGTCCAACCCGGTCATCAAGCTCGGCATTGGCGACGACATGGCCGTCCTTGCCTCACCCGCGGGCCTGCTGCTCTTTGCCTCCGACATGCTGCTGGACGGCGTCCACTTTGACACGACGACGCAGCCGCTGGAGCTGATCGGACGCAAGGCCGTCGCGTGCAACCTCAGCGACTGCGCTGCCATGGCCGTCCGTCCCCTGGCTGCCACGGTCTCGCTGGCCGTCCCGTCCCAATTCAGCCTGGCTGACGGCCAACGCCTCTGGGCGGGCATGGCCGAGATGGCCGCGGAGTTCGACCTCGCCCTCGTGGGCGGGGACACGACAAGCTGGACGCATCCTCTGGCGATCGACGTGGCCATCACCGCCGTGCCTTTCCCGGGCGTGGCGCCGGTTACTCGCGCGGGCGCCCGGCCGGGTGATCGGTTGTACGTGACCGGACCGCTGGGTGGCAGCCTCGCCGGCAAGCACCTGTCGTTCCGGCCCCGAGTATATGAGGCTGGGTCCCTGGCGAACGCCTTGGGCCCCCGGCTCCGCGCCATGATGGACATCAGCGACGGGCTCGCGCTCGACCTGAGCCGCATGTGCGCCGCCTCGGGGACCGGGGCCACGCTCGACGCGCAGAGCCTGGACCACGCCGTGTCCGAAGCCGCCCGGCGATTGGCGGCGCAAGACGGTCGCACGCCGCTGGATCACCTTCTTCACGACGGTGAGGACTTCGAGTTGCTTCTGGCGGTAGAGGGCGAGGCGATCGTGCCCGACGTCCAGCTTTGGGAGCTGGGCGCGATGACCGAAAGTCAGTTGCTCCTGCGGGAACCCGACGGCAGACTCGCGCCGCTGGAACCGGCCGGGTACCTGCATTGGTGACCCACTCACGGAGCAGGGGGAGCGGGGGAGACATGCCGTTCGCCTCGGCGAAATGGGATACAAACACACCGGACGGCACCCGCACCCTGGGTGCGATCCTGGGAGCTTGCCTGCCCGGCGGCATGGTGGTTGCGCTGGTCGGTGGCCTCGGGTCAGGCAAGACGGTCCTGGTCCAGGGCCTGGCTGCCGGCAACGCCGTCGGCCCGGCGGTGGAAGTCACCAGCCCGACGTTCACCCTGGTCCACGAGTATCCCGGCCGGCTGACTCTGTATCACCTGGATGCCTATCGCCTCAAGGACGCGGCGGACTTCGCACGTCTGGGATTCGACGAACTCCTCCGTGAGGACTCCGCCGCGGTGGTCGAGTGGGCTGACCGCGTGCGCCCCGCGCTCCCCGAGGACGCTCTGTGGATCACCCTGGAGGTCCTGGGCCCCACGGCCCGCCGGCTGACGCTGCGCGCTGCCGGCCCGCGCAGCGAGCAATGTTTGAAGGCCCTCCAGGAGGCCACCGGTTCCTGAGACGCTCCGCCTCCCCGCGCAGGCGGGCCCGCGGCATCTCGCCCGCCTCGACTGCCGGGCGAAGTAACAGGCCACAAGGCGCGTACCGTGAATGCAGCATTTGAAGCACAGATGCCTTGTTGGTGGTTCTCGTAGGCGCTATGCCTCTGGTTCGCGGCCATCGTCCCGTCCCAACGCGCACTCACGACGCTCCGTACCAACCCTAACATTTTCTGAACATTACCCTTGTCTCGCCGTGTTGGTTCCGGTAGAGTTTCGCAGCGCGGGCTCCGGAGGACGGGCATCCGGACTGCCCGGACGCGGGCACCCGGCGCGCGGGGCTGCTTGGCGCGGAGCGGGATTGCGGAGTTTGGGTTGATGGCGCTGTTGATCACCGGCAGCATCGGGATCGACACGGTGACCACGCCGCACGGGCGGGCGACGGACGTGCTGGGCGGGTGTGCTTCGTACTCGGCGTACGCGGCCGCGTGGTTCACCCCGGTGCGGCTGGTGGGCGTGGTGGGTGAGGACTTCCCGGCCGAGTTCCGGGCGATCCTGGACGAGCGCGAGATTGACCTGCGCGGCGTCGAGGTGCGCCGCGGCAGCCACACCTTCCGCTGGGTGGCACGCTTCGAGGGCGACATGAACGTCGCCGAGACCCTTCCCGAAACGAAGCTCAACGTGCTGGCTGAGGAGGCTCCGCGGGTGCCCGCGACCTTCGCCGACAGCCGCACGGTCTTCCTGGCCAACACGCACCCGACGCTGCAACGGGAGCTTCTCTCCCAGTTGCGCGGGCCGCAACTCGTCGTCTGCGACACGATGAACCTCTGGATTGAGACGCAGCGGGAATCCCTGCTGGAGACGTTGCGGCTCACCACAGGCGCCATCATCAATGACGGTGAGGCCCGGCAGCTTACCGGCAAGGTGAACCTGATCGAGGCGGGCGAAGCGGTGCTGACGCTGGGCCCCCGTTTCGTCATCATCAAGAAGGGCGAGCACGGGGCGCTGCTGGTCACGCCCGACGGGGCGGACGCGCTGCCCGCGTTCCCCGCCAAGGTGGTGCGTGATCCGACGGGCGCCGGCGACAGTTTCGGCGGGGCCGTCATGGGGTACCTGCACGCCCAGGGCCGGGCTGATCGGGACACCCTGCGTCGCGCGATCGTACGGGGGACGGTGACGGCCTCGTTTACCATCGAGGATTTCTCACTGGCGCGCCTGCGCCGCCTGAGCCGGGCGGAGTTCGACCAACGGGTCGAGCAGTACGTACGCATGCTGCGCATCGAGTAGGCCGGGGAGGACGCCGAACTTTGCGGCTTTTCGTGGCCATTCTGCTCGACGAGCCGGTCCGTTTGGGCCTGAAGCGCGTGCAGGAACACCTGACGCCGGGCTGTTCGGGCGTGCGCTGGGTGCGCTGGGACCAGTTGCACGTCACCCTCAAGTTCCTGGGCGAGGTGCGCGACGGGGACGTGCCGAAGGTCTGCTCGGCGGTGACCGAGGCGGCGGCCACCCTACCGGCGTTCGATATGACGCTACGGGGCACCGGTTGTTTCCCGCCGCGCGGCCTTGTACGCATCGTCTGGGCGGGGATTGACGAGCCGACCGGCACGGTGGTCCGGCTGGCGGAGGCGGTGGAGAATCGGCTGGCGGACCTGGGTTTTCCCAGGGAGCAGCGGCCGTTCTCGCCGCATATCACCATCGGCCGGGTGAAGGAGGACCATTCGAATGGTGGCATTCGTCGTGCGGTCGGCGCCGGCAGCTTCGCCGCTCTGCCGCAAGCGGTCGAACGCATTGCGGTGATGGCATCGGTGCTGGCCCGCGAGGGACCCACCTATTCAATCGTCAGCCGGGCGAACCTGAGCGGCGGTCGTGGATGACGGCAGCAGGACGTGGCGCCGGCTCCCGCGGAGCGGCGCGGACTTCGACAGGAGTATTCAGCCGTGGCAGCGAGTGCAACCATGGACGAGGAACGGACGGCCAAGCGGGAAGAGGCACTGGGACGCGCCTTGCAGCAGATCGAGAAGACCTACGGCAAGGGCGCCATCATGAAGCTCAACCAGATGCGGGCGGAGGTCGAGGGCGTCTCCACCGGGGCACTGTCGCTCGATCTGGCCCTGGGCGGCCGGGGTCTGCCGCGCGGGCGCGTGGTGGAGATGTTCGGTCCGGAATCCTCGGGCAAGACGACGCTGGCTCTGCACGTGGCCGCTGCCGCGCAGCGTACCGGCGGGTTGGCGGCCGTCATCGACGCCGAACATGCCCTCGACCCCATCTGGGCCCGCAAGTGCGGCGTCAACCTCGAACGCCTGCTGGTCAGCCAGCCGGAGTCGGGCGAGGAGGCCCTGGAAATCTGCGAGATGCTGGTGCGCAGCGGCTCGCTGGACGTGATCATCGTGGACTCGGTGGCCGCCCTCATCCCCAAGGCCGAGATTGAAGGCGCAATGGGCGATCAGCACGTCGCCTTGCAGGCCCGGCTGATGAGCCAGGCGCTGCGGAAGCTCACCGCGGCCATCGGCAAGACGCGCACCATCGTCATCTTCATCAACCAGATCCGCATGAAGATCGGCGTGATGTTCGGCAACCCCGAGACAACGCCCGGCGGCAAGGCCCTGAAGTTCTACTCGTCGGTCCGCATCGACATCCGCCGCATTTCGTCCATCAAGGAGGGCGAGGAGTTCAAGGGCAACCACGTGCGGGCGAAGGTCGTCAAGAACAAGGTGGCCGCCCCCTTCCGCGAGGCCGAGTTCGACATCATGTTCGACAGCGGCATCAGCCGCGAGGGCGACCTGCTCGACCTGGCGCTGGCCGACAACGTCATCGTCAAGAGCGGGGCGTGGTTCAGCTACAAGGAAGTCCGCCTCGGACAGGGACGCGAGAACGTCAAGCAGTTCCTGCGCGAGAACCCCGACCTCATGAAGGAAGTCGAACAGGCGGTTCTGGCGAAGCGGGCGGCCAATCAACCGGCCGCCGTTCCGCCTCCGGCAGGTGGCACTGAGGCTACCTCGCCTGCGCCGTCCCCGGCTCCGGCGGCCGCCAAACCTCCCGCAGCCAAGCCCGCCGCCACAGTGGCACCGGGCGCCAAACCGCAGCCCCCCCGGCGGGCAGTGCCTGCGCCGGTGGCTCGGCGCCGCGGCGCCTAGCAGCCGGCTGGGCAATTAACGTTCGCCCCCCGTGGCCGACGTTGGAGCCGCCGCACACCCGGGCCTTCGCGGGCCTCGGTCCGGCTTCGGAGTCACTCAACACGATACCCGCGCGTGTCGCCGGGCCGATGTCCGGCCTCGCGTTGCGTTGGCGGCACTTGGCTCGACTTCCCGGCCGCGTCCCACGCCGGCTCCGCGGGCCCATGACCTCCCGGCGCCACCCTGCGCCCCACGTGGAAAACGCTGACCTGCTCTCTATAGTCCCGGCGCGATGACGGTTCGGGCCTGAGCCGACCGGCCCAGGCCGGAGATTACCACAGTCTAACACAACATAAAGGGGTGGTTGAATGTGCGTTATGGTTGGGCAGCAGGCGCCGGATTTCACCGCCACGGCCGTGATCGACGGCAAGTTCGAGCAAGTCAGTCTCTCCAAGTACCGCGGGCAGTACGTGCTGCTGTTCTTCTGGCCGCTTGATTTCACCTTCGTCTGTCCGACGGAGGTGGTGGCGTTCAGCAACGCTGCGGCCAAGTTCGCGGAGCGCAAGACGGCCCTGCTGGGCGTGTCCGTGGACAGCCAGTTCACGCACCTCGCGTGGCAGAACACGCCCAAGAACCAGGGCGGGTTGGGCAACATCGCCTACCCGATGATCGCGGACCAGACGCATGAGATCGCCCGCAAGTACGGCGTGCTGCTGGAGGACAAGGGGGTGGCCCTGCGCGGGCTGTTCCTGATTGACCGCGAAGGAATCGTGCGGCATATGGTGATCAACGACCTGCCGCTGGGCCGCAGCGTCGATGAGGCCCTGCGCATGGTGGACGCCCTGCGCTTCGTTGAGCAGCACGGCGAAGTCTGCCCGGCCAACTGGCATCCCGGCGAAAAGACCATCAAGCCGACGGTGGACGCCTCCAAGAGCTTCTTCAAGGAGTGGGCGGGGCAGCGGTAACGTCCCGGACCGGCGGGTGACCCGCGAGCACGTGCCCGGCCGGTGCTCCCGGCCGCGGACGCGGGATATAATCGGGTGCCGTCCGGTGGCCGCGGGCGCGTGGCATGCCCGCGGCCGCGGACGAGCGCGAGCTTGCGGGCCATGCCCATCTACGTGTACGAAGTCATGACCGCGTCCTGCGAAGCGGGCGAGCAGTTCGAGGTCTTCCAGAAGATGGACGACCCGCCGCTGACCCATCACCCCGAGACCGGGCAGCCGGTGCGGCGGGTGATCGCCTGCCCGAACGTGCCGGGCAAGTCCGGCCCGTCTTCCGGCAAGAACGTGCTGGCCGACCGCAATCTCGAGCGGCTGGGTTTCACCAAGTACGTCAAGACCGACCAGGGCCGCTACGAGAAGGCCGTGGGCAAGGGGCCCGACCGGCTCGACGCGGGGCGGTCGAATACAGAATGATGAAGGAAGCAGGAAGAATGCAGAAAGGCACAGGAGGCTCTTTCTGCATTATTGCTTCTGACTTCTGCACTCCGGCCGCCAGGTGCCATGCTCTCGCGCAGCGTGAGCATGTGCACGCTGCGCGCAGGCATACCGCCCGCCCTCGCGCCCGTGGGGTCGTGCGGTGCGCCTGCAGCGTCGGCCCCCCGCGGCCGACGTGGGAGGTCCAACGCTCACGCTCGCCGCTTGCGCCCCAGCAGCACCACCCCGGCCGCCAGCAGCAGCAGGCTGCCCGGCTCGGGGACGAAGGCGAGGAACGTGGGGTTGTCCAACGCAGCCAGGACGCCCAGGTAGGCTCCGGTTTGCCCGTCGTAGCGGCGCACGCGGAACCTGAGTTGGTCGGCCACGTAGAGGTTCCCATCGTGCGGCCCGAACGCCAAGCCGAAGGCCCAATGGAGGTCACCGGCATGCGGCTGAACGAAGTAGCCGAGCGACTCGCCAGTGAGAGGGTCGTAGCGCGCCACGCTGCCCGTCCAGCGGTTGCCGACGTACAGCAGATCATCCGGACCGAAGATCAGGTCCAGCGGCCCATCGAGTTCCCCGCCTTCCGCCAGAATGTCCATCAACTGCCCGGTCTGACCGTTGAAGCGCAGCAGCCGATCGTTGGTGTCGCTGGTAACGTAGAGGTTGCCGTCGGGGCCGAAACGCAGGCTGTGCGGGCCGTCCAGTCCGGTGGTGGCGAAGACGTCGATGAATGCGCCCGTGCTTCCGTCATACCGGACGATGTTGTTCGACCACGAACCGGCGACGTACAGGTTGCCATCCGGACCGAACACCACCCCCATAGGACCGTCGATGCCCCCGCTGCCCGCAGGTACGAAGACGTCGATTAGCTCGTCGCCCTGCGGATTGTAGCGTAGCACCCGATCTGTGTTGGAATCCGCTACGTAGACGTTTCCATCCAGGCCGAAGGCGAAGCCGACGGCATCCGGACTCTGCGGGAAGAGATAGCCCAGCGTGCTCCCGCTATACGGATCGACTCTAACCGCCGGGCTTGACGACACCCACAACTCCAGCGCGGGCTGGGCACGTGCGACCGCCGCGATGACCACGGCGAAGCCCAGACCCAGTACGGCGGTCAAGCCTACATTCTGACCACGATACATGGTTGTTGCCCTCCCGTCCGGGCACGCCCGAGCGGCCTTACTGGTCAAGGGCCGCGACGAGACCCGGAACCATCTCCTCCACGTCGGGACTGATGAACACCAGGGTCGGATCGAGCAACGCGCAGGCGACCTCGTGACGTGCGTCGTCGTCGAGAACACGATGCGCCAGGGCAACCAAGCCCTGCACGATTTCCGGAAACGCCGCCGCCTGCCGCGGATCGCCCAGGTCAACGTACGTCAAGTACAGAACCAGCGCCGTCGCAAATACCGAGGTGCCGCCGCCCTCGCCTTCTTCGCTTCCCAGAGGCTCCATCCCCGGACAACTGCACGGAACACCGCTCGGGCACGCTCCCATGTCGGGCAACCGCGTGTTGAACCACGGATCGAACTGCCCGCTACCGTTAAGCAGGTTGATCTCCGTGGTCAGGTCGGCCCCCCGCGGCCGACGTGGGAGGTCAAATGCTCACGCTCGCCGCTTGCGCCCCAGCAGCAGCACCCCGCCCGCCAGCAGCAGCAGGCTCCCCGGTTCGGGGACGAAGGCGAGGAACGTCGGGTGGTCGCCGCCGGAGGCGAAGACGCCCAGGTACACGCCGGTGACCCCGTCGTAACGCAGAATCTCGTTCTGCACGCGACGCTCGTCGGCCACGTAGAGGTTCCCATCGGGCCCGAAGGCAAGCCCCACCGGCCAATTCAGCCCGCCGCTGCCGCTCTGTACAAACGCGTCCACGAAGTCCCCCGTAACCGGGTCGAACCGGACGACGCTGCCGGTGAGGTAGCTGCTGACGTACAGTAACCCGTCGGGCCCAAACAACAAATCGCTTGGACCGTCGAGGCTGCCCGGAGCCGTCAACGTGTCCACAAGTTGCCCGGTTTGGCCGTCGTAGCGCAGGACGCTGTCGCTATAGGCACTACTGACGTAGAGATCGCCGTTGGAACCAAAACGTAGACCGTAGGGCGCATCAAGACCGTCGGTCGCGAAGACGTCGAGGTACTGCCCCGTGTGTCCATCATAGCGCACGACATTGTCCGATGCCAATCCACACACATAGAGATTACCGTCCGGGCCGAAGACGAGGCCGCGTTGCGCGTCGACCGGTCCGTTCCCCGGTGCTATGAATACGTCGATCAGTTGCAGAGTCTTGGGGTTGTAGCGCAAGATGCGGTCGGCACCGCCTCCATCCGATACATATACATTGCCATCGGGCCCGAAAGCAAAACCGTACGTATGCGCAGTTCCGAACAGGTCGCCAAGATACTCCCCCGTGTACCCGTCGAAGTGTGCCGAGATCTGCCCACTGGCCCAGAGTTCCAGGTCCGCTTGCGCCGGGGCGGAGAGGCACAGGAGGGGCACACACGCGAAAGCCAACACCCGCGCAAGGCCAATACGAGTTGAGTACCGAATCATCGGAGTCCTCCTTCGGGGGGTACTATGTAGTTTAGGGGTCCAGGCGCGCCGCGATTTGCGGAATCTGCGCCTCCACCGTCGGACTGATAAACACCAGTTGCGGATCCAGCAGCGCGCACGCAATCTCGTGACGCTGTTCCTCGTCGAACACATTCACTGCGACCTGCGTGAGGCCCTCCACCAGCAGCGGGAAGTACTCCGCGTCGGTCCGGTCCTCCAGGTCCACGCGTGTCAGGTACGACGCCAAGGCCGCCCCGTAGCAGCCCGGATCGACAATGTCACCCTGCCCTTCAGCTTCGCCTTCACCCCCACGACCCTCGGGGGCTTCTTCGGTACAAATAATGCAGAAGTCCGGCGGCGACGGCGCACAGCCATCCAGTTCGGGCTTCGACGTGTTCATCCACCCCGGCGCAAAGAGCCCACTGCCATTGAGCAGGTTGATCTCGGTATTCAGGTCGCTTATCGCGTATCCGCCGGAGTGGTTGATGTCACCCTTGTACACGCCCGCCCCCTGGCAACTCGGATCGCCGGGGTTCGGAATGCAGATGTTGAGAAAGTTGATGAGTTGACTGAGGTCGTTGACGGTGGCCATGCTGCCGCCGTCCACGTTCGCCGGATGGGCATAGTACGTCACGAAACTGTGGTCGCCCAGGTACTCAATCGTCGTCACCGCGCCGGGCGTGATCGGGCGGGAGAGTTCAATCTGGTACATCCCACCCCCGAGATGCGTGACACTGGTGATGGCGTTGGGCCCGCACGCGGTGCTGAGTGTCTCGCACAGGGCCCAGCAG
This sequence comes from Planctomycetota bacterium, assembly GCA_029558835.1. Classification (GTDB taxonomy): domain Bacteria; phylum Planctomycetota; class Phycisphaerae; order UBA1845; family UBA1845; genus JAKQDH01. The sequence goes on from JAKQDH010000062.1 coordinate 36,697, forward strand.
TCCAGCGTGCCCGCATCCTCGACGGGCGGCGTCATGGCAATCAGGATCGGCTCGGGCGGCGAAGCCTGCCCGATGCCCTGCTGGACCGCGCACGAGTTGTCGTTGATCGGATGCGGCTGCCGCGCATCCACGGTCTGGTCGGGCGGATAGGCGCCGCCGATGGTGGCCGGCGGACAGCCCGCCACCGCCCCCGTCAGTTCATAAGTTCCCATGTCCACGATCAGGTTCAGGATGCGCGGGTTCGCGTCGAGATCGAGCGGCATGGTCTCGTCCGTGTTCGCATCCGCATCGACGTCCGCGTCGTCGTCCGGGAGCAGCGCGTTGCTGCCGGCATCCACGGTGGGCGAGGTCGGCCGCACGTGGTAGTCGCAGCGCAACGGGTCCCGGAATTGCGGATCGGCGTCGATGTTGCCCGGCTCGGACGCAAAGGCGAGGACGCTAGGGAGCACGTCCGGATTCAGGTAGATCACGCCCTGCCCACCGTGCAGGTCTGAATAGCGAAACCGTAGGTACGCACCATTGGTAAGGTAGCCCTCGTGACCCAACTCGGCCGCCGTATCGCCGGAGAGGATGCAGTTGTCCATGTAGACGCAGGCGTGCATGGCGTAGAGCCCGCCGCCGTACATGTCAGCCGAGTTGGCGCTGAGCGTGCAGTTGATCACCGTCGGCTGGGTCCAGTCATCGAAGTGCAAACCGCCGCCCAGGTTGGCACCGTTGCGGATAATCAGGCAGTCATCAATAACGGGGCTGCGCCCGCCGTCCGCCACGCAGTCCACCGTCCGTTCGGGTTCCAGCGAGCTGACCGCCTTCTGGAACACCCCGCCGCCCTTGGGGGCCGAGTTCCCTTCAATAAGGCAGTGGCTGATACGCGGACGGGCCATGCCGGAGATCCAAATCCCGCCGCCCTCGGCGGCCGCCTCATTGCAGGCGATCGTGCACCAGACGATCTGGGGCATGCACGTCTGGCCCTGCCCGGCCTCGCAGTAGATTCCCCCACCGCCACCGTCCAGTGGGCTGGTGGCCGTGTTGGCGGTGATGACGTTGCCCCAGATAAGCGGCGAGCTGCCGGAAATGTAGATTCCGCCGCCGCACCAGCCCGAGTTCCCGGTAATCACGTTGCCACGGATGACCGGGCTGGTACCACTGGAAATGTCAATGCCCGCGCCGAGCCCGCCGGTAATGGTGAATCCCTCTAGGAGGGTGCGGTCGTCCTGGCTACGATCGATGCGAAAGATGCAGCCGCCG
>JAKQDH010000063.1 GCA_029558835.1 Planctomycetota bacterium
GGGTACGGGGCCACCGGCCCACCCACCATATCCACCCGGTCCGCGCCAAAAATGTAGTGCAGACCTATCCCCCCGCATCGGCCCTGGCGCCACCGTCAACGCCGGTCGCCTCGCCGATCTGCGAAAGTTGGGCTAAACACGTACGCGGTCGCGGGAAAGCATGGCACCCACAACGCCAAAGACGCTAAACACATACCCAGGGAGAGGGGCGGGGGTGAGGGTGGAGGAGGCAGAGGCAGAAGCCGGCCGCGGGGCCGCGTTGCCCGGTCGTGCCGCGCTCGCTACGATGATGGACACCGGCATCCGGCGCTGAAGCGCCGTACCTGTTTAGCGTGGGTGCCATGCCCACCCCCGCCGCAGGCGGGGGTGGGCAGGTGCCGCGTCCGCAGAGGCATGCTTACCCGCGACCGCGGTCGCGGGTAAGCATGGCACCCACAACGCCGAAGACGCTAAGCACGTACGAAGCGCCGGGGATGGACCGGGGGTGGTCAATGGCTTGCCTGATCATCACCAAGGGCGAGGACGTCGGGAAGTACTACCAGTTGGGCAACCGCACGCTGGCGGGTGGACGCGACCCCGCCCGGGAAATCCAGATCGTCGATGCCACGGTGTCCCGCAAGCACTTTCTGATCCGCAAGGAAGGCGACGGACACGTCATCGTCGAGCTGAAGGCCAAGAACGGCGTGTACATCAACGGGCAGCGGTGTGCCCAGAAGTTGCTGGCCGACGGCGACGAGATTCGCGTCGGCAACACCGTGCTGACCTACTACCTGGCCGATCAGCCCGATCGGACCAACGCGTTGAACCAGTACCGAATGGGCCAGCGCGAACTGCGGGAGGACCGAACGCTGAGTGAGTGAGCACCAGGGTGCATGCTGGCGCAGTACGCGTTCAGTATGGGTTGCCCAGATCCTTTGGACCTGGGGACGGGTGGCCCAGGTCCTGTGGACCTGGGGGCCTGATGAAGGACGGTACGAGATCAGCTCTCGCGGACGAGAGCGTGTGTGTCGTCAGACGCAAGGGCGTGCCTGCCCCCGCGGGTTGTCGCGGCGGAGGAGCAGCGGCCCGGGGAACCATTGTTGAGGTGAAGAATGCCGCCAGTGGAGCGTAGTCTCATTATCCTGAAACCGGATGCCGTGCAGCGCCGGTTGATCGGCAGGATCATCCAGCGTTTCGAGGACAAGGGCTTGGTCGTCGCGGGCATGAAGCTCATGCGCATCAGCCGCGAACTGGCCGAGCGGCACTATGCCCCCCACCAGGGCAAGCCCTTCTACCCCGGCCTCATCGACTACATCACCTGCGGGCCGGTGGTGGTGATGGTCTTGCAGGGCCAGCGTTGCATCGAGATGACGCGGGCCATGATGGGCAAGACGTTCGGCTACGAAGCGGCCGCCGGCACCATCCGCGGCGACTTCGGCTCCAGCCGGACGTACAACCTGGTGCACGGCAGCGACAGCGCCGAATCCGCGGCCACCGAGATCTCACTGTACTTCTCGCCGGACGAACTGCTTGACTACGCCCCGGCCGATTCGCCCTGGGTGTTCGCGCGCAGTGAGGCATAGCCGCCCGTTGAAGAGGTAGCGTCGGCCCCCCGTGGCCGACGTGGAAGACGCCGGGCCGGCGGTGGTAGCGTGGCTCCCTGGCGGGCGACGTCCAGGGCGCCTCGGGGTGGCATGGCCAAGCGCAGCGCCGCCATGCCCTCCGGCGGGTTGGTGGCCGTGGTGCATACCCGCCGGTTGGCAGGTGCCTTTGGCTGAGGCATGCCGCCGTTGTGGTTTCCGTCTTTGGGGCCCCGGGGGTAGAGATCCCATACAGGAGGTGTACTTATGCGGCTTGCTGCGGCTTGTTTCGGGCTCGTTCTGGTTGTCGGCCTGACCGGCGTACCGGGCTGTGGTCAAGCCTTCTACGACCTGATCGCCGGGCAGTTCCACGTTGACTTCCCTGAGTATGCCTTGATAGGCGAGGACGACGCCGGGCGGGCCTTGCTGGCCGTCCGGCAGGAGCCCTTCTCCCTCGAGGGGGACGACCCGGTTTACGACATCTTCGCCCTCGACTTGGCCACGCTGACGGCGGAGAAGCTCACCGGTGACATCCAGACGGCCGCGTCCCTCCTGCGTGCCACCGGCGCGTCCGTGGTCTGGGCGGACTGGTCCGATGGCACGGTGACCCTGCGCGATCTGCAAGCGGGCGCAGACCGCGTTGTGCTGCCCGGCGTGGAGGGGGCAGGAGGTCAGGTCGCCCCGGTGGCGCTGGACGACGCGCGCCTGGTCGCACACCGGCCGGTGGATTTGACCGGCGCGGCGTCACCCGCGACCTACGAACTCGTGGTGATTGACCTCGCCACAGATGCGCAGACAGTGCTGCCGGACAGTTGGCTGTACGCCACGGTCGCAGTGAGTGGCGACTACCTGGCGTTGATGAACGACGCCGACGGGAATGCGCGGCTTCTGGGGCTGGAGTTGGGGGCGGACCTGGAGATCGTCAACCTGACGACGGGCGCGCGCGAGAAGATCGCATCGAACATCCGCGTCAGCGGCGACGGAGGGGAGTTGTTCGCGGGCGCGGGGCGGTTCGTCTGGCAGCAGTTCAAGTCGGGCGGCTTCGACACGGTCCTGCGCAGCTACGATCCGTTGACGCAGGAACTCCGGACTCTGGCCGACCCCCTCAACGACGCCACCGGCGTGGCTTGGGTGGTTGACGTGCGCGGTGACCAGATGCTCATCGAGCGCGTCTACGGCTCGCTGCTGTCCACCGAAACAACCGCCTACGAGTTGCGGGCGTTCGACGGGCGCTCGGCGGCCGTGGTGCAGTTCAGCCGCGGCTTGTTCCAGCAGCAGGCGTATCAGCCGTCGCCGCGCTTCGCGGCCGGCTACGTCATCTGGACTGATCCTGACGACGGGCGGCTTACGATCTTCGAGCCGGCGACACGCACCACGCGGCACTTTGATCCGCGTACTCTAAGTGACGCGGACAACTAGACTCCGGCGCGACGAGGTCCGCCCTCCGAAGGAAGGAGCAGCGCATGAAGGTGCAGGCCATCGAGAGTCATCCCCAACAGCCGGTGCAGATGGAAGGCGCACAGAACGTCAAGATGCGCATGCTCATCGGGCGCGCCGACGGCGCGGCCAACTTCCACATGCGCCATTTCGAGGTCGGCGTCGGGGGACACACGCCCCACCACGCCCACCCGTATGAGCACGAGGTGCTGATCCTCTCGGGCAACGGCGTGGTGCGCTCACCGCAGGGCGACCGCCCGATCAAGGCCGGCGACGTGGTGTTCGTGCCGGCCGACGAGCGGCACCAGTTCGTCAACGGCGGCACGGGTCCGCTGACGTTCCTCTGCCTGATCCCGGCACCGCAGGAGTGTGCGTAGGGACGCACCGAATGCAGAATGATGAAGGAAGAATGCAGAAAAACAGTGGACCCGAGGCCGGTCCGCGCGGTCTCCGCTCTCTGAATTCCCCCTTCGGCATTCTGAATTCCGGCGGCTTCGCGTCCCCGGACGGAGGATGCCCCGATGCCCTACCTTGACCGTTTCGGCGTCTCGATGGACGCGGAACTACTGGCCGCCTTCGACCGATACCTGGCCGCGCGCGGCTACCGGAACCGCTCCGAGGCGTTGCGGGACCTGGTCCGGCAGCAACTGGGCGAGGCCCGCTTGCGGGAGCCCGGACAGCCGGCCGCCGGCGTACTGACGCTGCTCTGCGCGCCTGCCGAGGCGGACGCGGGCGAACGGGTGCGGGGCCTGCTGGCCGCCGAGGCGACGGTGGTGGGCGCGGCACTCCATTTCCCCGTCTCGTCGGACACCGAACTGCAAGTGATCGTGCTTCGGGGAGCGGTTGAGGCGGTCGAATCGTTGGCGGACCGAGTCCGCGCTACGCGGGGGGTTCGGTATGCCCACCTTGGTCTGGTTCCGCTGGAAACGGGGGTGCACGAGGCTGCTGGGGGGTAGGGTTCGGTGGGACCCGCTCCGTCGCGGCCACGCCGCCGGACACGGCACGCCGGAATGGCCGGCGGCCGGTAGGCAGCACCGCCGGTACCATCTACGAACGTGCGTGTGCACGCCACGCCTGGTGGCTAACTGGCTGCGGAAGCCGTCGTTAATCTGTGTCCCTGACTTTCTCGCTGTTTAACTTAACAGCCAAGGGGTTCGTGCGCCCGAGCCGGCGTGTCGGGCCTGCAAATCCTAGCTAGGCGTGCGTTGCTACCCCGTGCGGCTCCTGAACACACTTCCGCGTCTGTGCAACGCATCATCTTGACAGGCGTCCTATAATGTTGCTATAGTGGGTGTTATAGGACGGGGAAGGCGGCAGCCATCGGGGGATGGTTCAGGCCTTCGGAGGGGGGAGCTGCTTCTCCACGTTACACATACGGGAGCCGCCGGGCCTGCGTAGTGCGCGCAGCGCTGATCGGACGGGGGCTGGTGGTTGAAGACTGCAGGGGGTTTCCGACTGGGGCGAATCCATTGCACGACGCGTGAAGAAGTGGGTTATCGCCATAGTGCGAGTGCATGGGAGCTGCGCGCCTTTTGTGGGCTGTGGGTGTGCGGTTCAGGCGGGGATTGGCAGGGAGCCGATAATATGGGCATGCTGTGCCCTAGAAGCTCCATAAGCACTTATCGCCGCTGTCTTGGGTTGTTGGGTCGTCTCCGCAGTGGTGGTATCGTAACTTGTAGTTGCAACGATAGGTTGACTGGGCATCCGTTGGCCTTTGAGGCTACACTGCCCGGTCCACACGACGGAGGGGTAACGCACACTTCTAAGGAAGCCGAGAGCTGCCTCGCGCCGCTGCCCTGGGAGGCGCGGGATCCGGCAGTGGTGTCTCAGGAGCGCCAGGCCTGGACCCGGACAGTTGGTTCGGGTGAGCGTAGACCAGTTCCTCGGCCGGGGAACAGGCCAATGTTACGTTCACTGTGCGCTTCCCATGCGCGCGCCGTACCACTTGCGCGGCATGGGGAAGCCGGAGGGGTCAGGGTATCGGCTGGCCGAGGGTATCGCCAGCCGGTCGGTAAGGCGCTGGTGGCCGCCTTGGCGGCATGTCTGGTTCTGGCTTTTCCGTTCGCGTCCGCAACGGCGGCGGCGGGGAGTCTGGGGTCCCTGAGTTCGGCCGGGGTAATCGGCGCCGCGGTGCCGCCCGAGCCAGAGCTGATGGGGTCCGATCTTGAGGGTGGTGGTCAGGGCGGGGCAGGCTGTCGGGATAACGACGAGCCGATCGCAGACGCCGGACCGGACGTGACGGGTGTGGTGGGCACGGCCGTCACGTTCGACGGCTCGGGTTCGAGCGACCCGGGCGGGCGGATCATCGGCTACCACTGGTGTTTCGACGACGGCGGATACGTCCAATGGCAGTCGACACCGACTGCACAGCACGCGTTCACCGCGGCGGGAAGCTACACCGTAAGGTTGTGGGTGCTCGATGACTGCGGCGCCATTTCGGAAGCGGACGAGGTCAGTGCGCTCATCAACAACATCAATCCCTGCCTGAACAACGAGCCGCCGGTGGCGGTGGCCGGTGCGGACCAACAGGGTGAGCCCGGCGAGGAGCTGTCGTTCGACGGCAGCGCCTCGCACGATCCCGATGGCACGCTGGCCTCGTATGCCTGGGACTTTGGTGACGGTGAGACGGGCAGTGGGCCGCAAGTGGCCCATGCCTTCGCCGCGCCTGGCCAGTACACGGTGACGCTGAGGGTTACCGACAACTGCGGGGAGGCCGACACGGACACGCTGACGGTGACGATCGAGCCGCCGCCGGACCCCTGTGCGAACAACCAGCCGCCCAGCGCGGCCGCCGGCGAGGACCAGCAGGGCGAGCCGGGTGAAGAGCTGAGCTTCGACGGCAGCGCTTCGTCCGACCCGGACGGCGATCTCCCTGACGACGCCTATCAGTGGGACTTCGGCGACGGCCAGAGCGGGAGCGGTGTGACCGCTTCCCACGCCTACGCGGAGGCGGGCGAGTACGAAGTGACACTCACGGTCACCGATGGCTGCGACGCCGGCAACAGCGACACGCTGCTGGTGACCGTGCAGGCCCCGCCTGACCCGTGTGCGAACAACCAGCCGCCGCAGGCCGATGGCGGCCCGGACCGCGAGGCGGAGACCAATGAGCAATTGACCTTCGATGGCGGTGCGTCGTCTGATCCGGACGGCAGCCTGGCTTCCTACGCCTGGGACTTCGGCGACGGGCAAACCGACAGCGGCGTGCAGGTGACGCACGCTTATTCCGAGGCGGGCGAGTACGAGGTGACGCTGACCGTCACCGACAACTGCGGCGCGACGGCCGAGAGCACCCTGCTCGTAGACGTCGCGGAGCCCGAGGTGCCGGGTTGCACTCCGGCCGTGACTGCAGAGTTTCAGACGGCGCCCGCTCCGTGTGTCCCGGCGCAGCAGGTGACCTTCGTGGCCGCCGCCTGTCCGGACCTCATTTACTCATTCCGCTGGTACTTCCCGGACGGCTCCCGCCAGTACACGCGGGAGGCACACTACACCTTCGCCCAGCCGGGGCAGTATTCGGTGATGCTGCGCGTGACCGGCTGGAACGGCAGCGTGGCTTCCCTCACCAAGACGATTACCGTCCAGGGTGAGCCTGATCTGCCGATGGCGGTGCTCAGCGTTCTGGAGGAGGGCGTCGGAGATGCGTGGGGCCTCGCAACCGACGGGTCGACCGTGTGGGCGGCTGGTTGCCAAGGTGCCGCTGGGGGCGTGGTAACGGCCGACTTTACAGATCCTGACGCTCCGGTTGAGCTTGGCCGCTTCACGTTTCAGGGCAGTCCGTGGCAGATGGCTGTCTCGGGTGACCTGGTTGCGGTGGCGGCGCTGAACGAGGGTGTGTTCCTGTTCGACCGCAGCCAGCCGCAGAGCCCGACGGTGCTGGGGCGTTACCGAACGAACCTTGTGGATGGGACTCGGGCGTTTGGGGTGGCCTTTGGTGACGCAAACACCTTGTATGTGGCTTCCGAGTTGAGCGTTAAGGTTCTCGACGTGAGTAGCCCTGGTTCGCCGGTTGTGTTGGGTGTGCTTGATCACGTGACCGCCGCCGTCAACAACCGGATTCAGGTGGCCGGTGACTACCTGTACGTTGGGGAGAAGACCGGTGCGGCGGCGGGCAACATTCTCATTTACCACATAGGGGAAGGGCATGTCCAGGCGCCCGAGTATGTTGCCGCGGTCCCGGTGGCGCGCCGGCCGTTTGATCTCTCCGTGCGCGGCGGACTGCTCGGCGTGGTGGAGTGCAACACCTCTGACGAGCAGGGGTTGGGTACCGTCGCTTTCTTCAACGTGTCTAACCCGGCGGCTCCGCAGTTCCTCTCGCGCCTCGGCGGAGCGACATCGCACTACCGTTCGATTCTCTTGGCCGCCAGCGGTAGGGCGTACGTCACGGAGTTGCTGATGTTGTGGGAGGTTGATCTGTCGCAGCCGACCTGTCCGGCACTCCGCGACACCGTGAACCTGCCGGGGGTGGGGGCTGCCCTACGGGAGGATGCCGATGGGTACGTTTACGCCGGGCTGCGTACGGACGTGCTAGCCTTGGTTGAGCCTTGACGCCGGTGCCGTGACGCCGCCGTGCGGCGGGCGGCTTTCCACGGTGCAAGAGCAGGGGCTTGGTTCCCCGTTGGGGGTCCAAGCCCCCCTTTTTGTTCTGGGTCGTCCGTGCGTATCCGATTCCGAACGTGACACTTTTGGAGCACACACGGTAACGGAGGACGGGGCCTCACGCCAAGACATCCGAAGTTACCATCCTACAACATCCCAGTCTTCCTTTCTAATGGCGCTCTACACAAGAACACATTCATATCAGAGTGCATATCTAAGCCTAGTTTGTCGAATGACCGGCACGTACGACGAGATAATTGGGTTTGAATCCTACAGAGGCCCCCGCAATCAGCGTGGTTCAGTCTTGGACTTTTGGGCATGCGAATGGCTGCGCATGAACATTTAGGGCGTCTGCGTATGTCGTCCCATTCTAACCTTCGACTTGGGCTGGCAGTTTCGATTCGTTGGGGCAGATGTTGAGCTTGGGGCTGCCGATGCTAGAATCCGTCATGTTAATATGGGTATATTTCTCTGCGCTACCAGTCAGCCCGATCTGGTAATTTCGGGTTAGTGATTTCGAGTCGGTCGGCCTCGAGGCCTTGACTTCCTAGCGCTTATTGTGTAAAGGATAGAAATTAGCTTGACCCGTTTGTCAATGCGATCGGAAGGGGAGGGAGCATGTGTTCCTGTCTTCCAATCCTGGGTTTTCCTATTTTTGCGCTTGTCTTGTCTAGCGGTGGACCTTGCACAGTTTCAGTTCGGCAGTGGCCGAGCCGTGTTCGAGGACGGGCTGACAACGGCGACACCGGGGCGTGGGTGGGCTTGGGGGTCATCAGGCAGCAGTGTTGGGGGTGCGAGCGGTGGTGGCCTGTCGATGGCATCCGCGCGACAATGTAGCACGGCAGTGGAGCGTGGTAGAGTCTGAATTGGGTGTCTGCGGACGGCTTCAGCGCGGCGAGCCGACGGGGCAGTACCGAGCGCGGCGACGAAGAGGTTCGCGAGCTTGTTGGGGTGAGGACGCCGCGGCAGCGCGGACAATGGGCGAGGAATGAAGAAGCATTCGGATCGGGCCGGTAACAGCGGAGGCGCGCCAGGAACTAGCGTACGGAACCGCACGGAGGCGCGGCAGAGAGGAGCAGAGGGCAAATGGACACGCAGCGGACCATGTTGCTGATTTTGTGTTTGGCGGGGGTCGGTTTACTGGCCCTGGGAGCAGGGTCGCCGCAGGAGCAGTCATCGCCAGAACCCGGCGAGCTGCGGGCGACGGACGTGGGAAGAGCGGAGGCGTTTGCCGGCGAGACCGGCGGGGGCGACGTGATGGCTCCCGAGCCGTTCGTGATTGATTGCACAAACACCGCTGGTTGCGGCGTCGCCTCGATGGCGGACTGCAGGTGGAGCTTCTTCCCCAACCTTGGCGACCCGGTGGAAGTGCGCATGGCGAGCCTGGGGATCACTCTGGACGGGGACCTGCGGCCGGAGTTCAACTCCGGCGCATGCGTGTACCTGGCGAGTTGCCCCGGGGGATGTCCGCCACACGCGTTTGTAGCGCAGTGTCCCGACCAGGCGTGCGCCGTAGGACACATCGACCGGTTGCCCATCAGCCCGGACCCCGGTCCGGACGGGTGGCTGGAGCCCCCCTACAGCATCGACGCGCCGAGCGGTTTTAACGTCGGTTGCTCGCTGATGTGGTTTGCGCCGGACGATGACCCGTTGGACGGCGTGGATACGAGTTTCCTGTACGTCGGGTGGGATGTGGCCGACCCGGTGGTGAACCGTCCACGGCAGTACGACGGCGACTATGACGGCTCCGCCTGCACGGCGACTGAGCTGGGGACACTGGTGGACGAAGGCGCGGAGGAGTTCTACGAGGTCTATCTGAGAGCCTGCAGTGATCTGAGCACCTACGACCCGTTGGTCCGCGATACGAACTCGGTGTCGTCCGTGCCGGACACGCTGGTGCACATGCGTGTCCAGGAGACCGGAGTGATCTTCAACCGCAGTCCGCTGGTGACGCGGCATGATTCCGTACTGCCGGACTCGGACTTCCTGTCGTTTCCCACGGCCGATGGCGTTACCAACCCGCGGAACGTCTGCATCGACCAGGAGATCACGTACTGCGCGGGCAAGTGCAATGTGAGCGGCACGCCGTGCGTGCTCGGTGCGCCTGGCGGGTGTCCGGTGGGGGAGACCTGCGAGCTGCAGAACAACGTAGAGCTGGTGGTCAAGCGCGTGGAAACGAGCGGGCTGTTTGGGCCCTATCTGGCGCCCGCAGTGGTCGTCCCTGACAGCGACGAGGCCCGCGCGAACCGGTTCGCCATTGCGGAACTGGTCGCGCTGCTGCGGGGCGACAACCAGTCGGACGACAAGGACGAGGAATCGGCGTTGGTGGCGCGCCACCAGCGGTTGCCCGAGATCGAAGTCAAGAAGCAGGTTCGCTGCCGGGGAGAGGGAGAGGGTGCCTGGCGGGACGCAGCAAATGTGCTGCCGGGCGGTCTCGTCGAGTTCCGTATCGAGATCGAGAACACCGGCAATGAGGACCTGGACGTCACGGTGACGGACGTGCTCAGTCCTCTGACGCCGTGCGTGGCGTTGACGGCAATCAACGACCCGAATCGGCCTGCGCCCCTGACGCCGTTTGAGGCGCGGCTGACCAGCCCGCGGCGCGGCCTGGCCAACTTCCTGATCGACTTCCCGGACGACGCGACGGACCCGCAAATCTGCAACCCCGTCGTGGATCCCGAGAACTGTCTGGACGAGGACTTCTTCGACCGCACGATCGGCTTCATCGCGGGGATCAACGCCGACGCGCCGATCCACCTGGGTACGCTCAAGGGCGTGAAGCTGCTGCGCAACGAGCTGACTGATGCATGCGAGGTCGTTGAGGGCGACAAGATCGTCTTGATCGTGCTGGCTCAGGTGGACGTCACAGACAACGAGTGCTTCTGCGCGGAGCCGCGGGTCGATCTTGACGGGCGGAACGCGGTTACGGTGTCGGGCACGACGCTCGCCCAGCCGAACATCACGCCGATCACCGTGATGGACGTGTCCAGCGACGTGGATACCTACCGCGAGCTCGTCTGGAACGGCGGTAATGACGACAACGTGGTGACGCTCGACGTGCTCTGCCGGGAGATCGACTTCGTGAAGGAGGTCGGGTTCCCGGGCGAGCCGGGCTCGTTTAAGACGGGCGACGACGCCCTGGGCCTGCCGTCGCTGCCGCCCGGCGGGGGCTCGCTGCAGATTGAGTTCCGCTATTCCGGCACGAATAAGGGAGAGCTGCCGGAAACCTTCACGGTGACCGACGACTACCTGTGTGCGGACATCGCGGCCACCCAGGCGGCGTTCCCGGGCGAGTTGAACATTGTGAACTGCCCGCTGTGTCCGGCGGGCTCGGTCGTGCTCGGGCCGATTGCCCCGGGCGACCCGTATACGACCAGTTGCGTTATCGAGTTCACGACGCAGGATGCCTTGCGGTACTTCCTGGCACGCGACAACACTGTGCACCCGGACTGCAACGCGGAGACGTATCCGGAGGACTGCTACAAGAACTGCGCCTCGGTGTCCGCGACGGCCGGCGGGACGTCGGGCATCTGCGGTACGCCGGGAGAGTTGCCGGGCGAGTCGTTGGCGACCATCTGCAACTTCCAGTGCCAGATCGAGGTGACCAAGCGTGTCTGGTGCGTAGACAACTGCGATGATCGGAACCAGATCGGTTCCGTGTACGACGATACGAATGACCCGATGCCGATCCTACCGGGTGGGTGCGTGGTGTTTGAGATCGAGGTGGAGAACATCGCGATCAGTCCGCCCGTCCCGGTTTGTCGCTTGCAGTTCCAGGACCTGCTCAGCGAGGTCCCCGGTGACATCCAGGTGCCGGATACGGCCACCGTCGAATTGATTGGCACGGGCGCCGGCGGCACGGGCTCCTGCCCGATCCCGCTGGGTTTCGGCTTCAATGTGAGCGATGTGCCGTTTGAATGGGACCCGGCCAGTTGCCCGGCAATCTTCACGAACGGGACATTCGACCCGGGCGACCGGCTGAAACTGCGCTACTGTACTTGTGTGAGTCCCACGGCTGATCCGACGAACCCCGATCCGCTGAATACGGTGACGGTGCTGGGGGCGGCCTCCTGTGTCGGTGGACCGCAGTACGGGTGCCAGGACAGCGCGCTGGTGGGGCTGGACATCAAGCGGCTGAATGCGACGGTGACCAAGGAGGTCAGTTGCGACGAGCCGCGGCTGCCGGACGGGACGCTGAACCCGGCGGCCGTCTGGGCAAGCAGCGTGGACGCGGTGCCGGGTGCGCTGGTGGCGTTCAAGATCGAGGTCTGCAACGACGTGACCAGCGAGGTCGACATCACGCACGTGAGCATCGTGGACGTGCTGGGGTGCGTACCGTGGTACGTGCTGGGCTCCGTGGTGGCGGACATCGACGGGACGCCGGCGACGCACTGCATCTGTACGAACCCGGTGGGCAACTGCGACCAGTTCGCGGACCTGACGGGGCTTAAGGACCTGACGGCGTGCAAGGCGAACGGGATTGCACCGGGTGAGTGCCTCACCATTACGTTCGAGGTTCTGGTGCCCGCCGATGCCGTGTCGGGCACGAGCTGTTTGAACCATGTCGCGGTGGGATGGCGTTCGGCCGAGCTGTGCTCACCGCCGGAGTACTACGGGCCGGCCGAGGCGGAGGCCACCATCTACGTGAAGGTGCCGCAGCCGCTGGAGTGCGAGAAGCTGGTCTGTGCGGACTTTAACGGGGACCATGTGTGCGACACAGCCCTGACGACGGACCTGATTCTGCCGTGCGATACGGTGTTCCCGCTGCGGTTGATGTACGACTTCAAGGTGACCAACCCCGCCAGCAGCGAGGTGGCGTATGAGAACGTGACGATCTGCGACGCGGACCTGATCGCGGACGCGACGGCGGCGGGGTGCACGATCAACCCGTGCGAGTTGCTGCCCATTGGGTGCAAGGACTGCGGTACGTTGACGCCGGGCCAGTCGTGCACCGCGCATTGCGAGATCGAGGTGCCGACGTACACGGCCTGGCTGATCTTTGCGGGTTTGGACGCCGATGGCTCCGATGACTGCTACAGCAACACGATGACGGGCGAGGGGGACTATGACGACGACCTGTGCCAGCGGGGCGTGGACCCGCCGGAGCCGGCGGAGTGCTCGGCGCGGGTGTGCGTGACGCCGCCGTGCGAGATTACGGTGTTGAAGGAGGTCCGCTGCCTGTACGACTGCAACCCGGCGACACCGGGCCCGTGGGTGGCTGATCCGGAGCTGCTGGAGGTGCTACCGGGGGCGTGCGTGGAGTATCGCATCACGGTAACGAACAGCTCGACGGACGTGGACATCTGCGCGTTGCGGTTTGAGGACCAGATGACGTGTGCGGATAACTTCACGACGACGGCCGGTTTCGGCGCCGTCGTCACGGGGCCGCTGGTCTGCAACAACACCCCGGGGCAGTGGCCCTGGAACGCAACGGTGGTGGAGTGCGTGGAGAACCCGCAGAATCCGCAGCCGTTGCCGCCGGGCGGCACGCAGGTGATCACGTTCCGTGGGGATGTGAAGCCCGCGGCGGACCCCGCCTGCGATCCGGTGAACACGGTTACGGTCGAGTGCGCGAGCTGTCCGCTGGACGGCGGAGACCTGGCGTATTGCGGTGACGAGGCCACCAGCCACGTTGGTCTGGACATCAAGACGTGCGCCATTGATGTGACGAAGGAAGTTACGTGCGATGATCCGACCGATTCGGGTGCGGTGTGGCAGCACAGCGTGGATGCGTTGCCGGGCTCGGAGGTCTGCTTCCGGATCCAGGTGGCGAACCTGGGTGACGTGAACATCACCAAGGTCCAGATCGCCGACACCCTGTGCGATAATGGGTCGTGGTATGTCGCCGGTTCGGTGACGGCGGACATCGACGGGACGCCGGCGACGAATTGCATCTGCACGAACCCCGCAGGTAACTGCGATCAGTTTGGGGACATCAATGGGCTGAAGGACCTGACGCCGTGCAAGGCGGACGGAATTGCCCCGGGTGAGACGCTGACGATCATCTTCTGCGTGATCGTGGAGGAGACGCCGAATCCATGCGTGAACGTCGCCACCATCGGTGGATTGAGCGACATCTGCGCGCCGGCGGGCCCGTGCGACGAGGACACCGATACGGCCACGATCAACGTGAAGGTGCCTGAGGACCTTGAGTGCGAGAAGAAGGTCTGTGCGGACTTCAACGGGGACCATGTGTGCGACACGGCCCTGACGACGGACCTGATCCTGCCGTGCGACACGGTGTTCCCGCTGCGGTTGATGTACGACTTCAAGGTGACCAACCCCGCCAGCAGCGAGGTGGCGTATGAGAACGTGACGATCTGCGACGCGGACCTGATCGCGGACGCGACGGCCGCGGGGTGCACGATCAACCCGTGCGAGTTGCTGCCCATTGGGTGCAAGGACTGCGGCACGTTGTTGCCGGGCCAGTCGTGCACCGCGCATTGCGAGATCGAGGTGCCGACGTACGCGGCCTGGTTGATCTTTGCGGGTCTGGACGCCGACGGCTCCGATGACTGCTACAGCAACACGATGACGGGCGAGGGGGACTATGACGACGAACTCTGTCAGCGGGGCGTGAACCCGCCGGAGCCGGCGGAGTGCTCGGCCCGGGTGTGCGTGACGCCGCCGTGCGCGCTGGACGTGGTGAAGCGGGTGCGGTGCGTGAACACCTGCCCGAATCCGACGGTGTTCGGGACGTGGGTAGAGGATGACAAGGACCCGAACAACGGCGTCGAGACTCTCGACGTGCTCCCGGGTGCCTGCGTGCAGTACGAGATCGAGGTGACCAACGCGGGAACGGACCCGATCTGCCGGCTGCGCTTTACCGATGTACTCACCGGTATCCCCGGCGACATCACGGCCCCCAGCGCGGCGACGGTGCGACTGAATGGCGGCGCCTGCCCGATCCCACCCGGCTTCGGGTTCAATGTGACCGGCGTTCCCTTTGAGTGGAACCCCGCAAGCTGCCCGACGGCCTACCCAACTGGGAAGCTCGAACCCGGACAGTCGCTGACTCTGAGCTTCTGCACGTGCCTGCCGGTGTCGGCGAACCCGGCCGCTCCGGACCCGCTGAACACGGTGACGGTGGAGTGCGCGACGTGTCCGCTGCCGGGTGGACCGCAGGTGTTCTGCGGTGACGACGACACGTCCCAGGTGGCGTTGGACATCAAGACGTGCGCTATTGATGTGACGAAGGAGGTTACCTGCGACGATCCGACTGATCCGGGGGCGGTGTGGCAGGATAGCGTGGATGCCCTGCCGGGTGCGGAAGTGTGCTTCCGGAATCAGGTGGAGAACCTTGGCGATGTGAACATCACCAAAGTGCAGATCAGCGACTTCCTGGGCTGCTTGCCGTGGTACGCGGTGAGTTCGGTGACGGCGGATATCGACGGCACGGACGTGACGAACTGTATCTGCACGAACCCCGCAGGCAACTGCGATCAGTTCTCGGATATCAACGGGCTGAAGGACCTTACCCCGTGCAAGGCAGATGGGATTGCGCCGGGTGAGACACTGACGATCATCTTCTGCGTGATCGTGGACGAGACGCCGGATCCGTGCGTGAACGAGATGACGGTGGGTGGGTTCTCCGATATTTGCGGTCCGGCGGGTCCGTGCGACGAGGACAGCGACACGGCCACCATCAACGTCAAGGTGCCGGCGATAACATGCACCAAGACGGTATGCCCAGACTTTGAACCGTTTGCCGACGCCTGCGAGGCGGCCTATCCGTTCCAGCAGGACCTGGTGATCACGACCGGTGACATCGTGTACCCCGTGCGGCTGAAGTACAGGTTCACGGCCAAGAACGAGGGGGAGACGGTCCTGACGAACGTGGTTCTCTGCGATCTCGATTTCGTGCAGGACGTGACTGCCAGTGCGCCGGGGGTCACGTTCGTGACCTGTGACCTCGACCCCATCACCGGGTGCTCGGCGGACCTGGGGCCGTTGGCTGTAGGTTCGCCCGAGGTGGAGTTGTTCTGCACGATTGAGGTGGCGGATCAGGCTGCCTGGGATGCATTTGCGAAGCTCGACGGAGTAGGTTGCCCGCTGATGCCGCCGGGCAGCGAGGACAGGTGCTACGACAACACCGCGACCGTACAGGGCATGCCGGAGGTGGCAGTGGACATCTGCCCGCCCGACGACGTACT
Source organism: Planctomycetota bacterium (assembly GCA_029558835.1). GTDB lineage: Bacteria > Planctomycetota > Phycisphaerae > UBA1845 > UBA1845 > JAKQDH01. The sequence goes on from JAKQDH010000063.1 coordinate 15,743, forward strand.
GCCGGTGGAGCATGACTGCAGCGCTCGGGTGACGATCGCACCGGAACCTTGCACCCCGCCTCCCTGTCCGCCGCGGGTGAAGGTCAAGTTCGACATCTGGAACCAGAACGAAGTGAAGTTCTCGGGGACGGAGCACTGCATGTGGTCGTGGGAGCAGCAGTGGGTGACGGAGTACGACGTGCCCAACCACTTCCTGTGGCAGTATCTGCAAACGACCAAGGGCCAGGCTCGAATCGACGGCGTGGCCAGCCAGGTGTGCGACGACGACCCTGATCACCCCAGCGTGGATGCCCCGCTGCTGGGCGTGGCGATGAAGCTGCTGACGTTCGAAGGCGGTGAGGTGGAGACGGCCGGCACGAACATGGTGGGGCTGGGCAGCGAGGCCGGGCAGGTTATCTGGGCTTTCGGTGGCGGCGGGGAGCCTCCGCCGCCGTCGCTGCCGCCGGCGGGAGTGTCGGGAGGTGGCGTGGGGGCGATTTCTGCCTACCCGATGCAGGACGTGCTGCGCGACGTTTGGGTGCTGGGGCCGGGCGGCGATGAAGAGCCCGAAGGAGAGGGCGGAGCGGTGCCCGGCGAATGGCCACGGCCGCGCTCAGGGGGCAGGGCGAATGCGCTCGGCGGAGGCGAGCGGACCGTGCTGACCCGCGGGCAGGTCACCAGCAAGGGCAGCTTCCTGGTGTTCCCGAAGGTGGAAGTGAAGTGGAACGCCGCCGGTCGGCTGGTGCAGGAGACCTTCGTGGACCTCACGAATGACTACCCCGGTTCGGTCATGGTGCAGATGTACTTCGTCAACGGTGACCTGTGCATCTGGGTGGACAACGCGATCACGCTGACGGGCAACGAGCCGGCGTACTGGGGAGTCTCCACGGGCTGGCCGAAGGGCGTGTCGCCGTTCCCGGTCCTGGAGCCGCCGTGCCCGGACACCGATCCGGAGAACCCGGGCGGTCGGCGGATGCGCGGTTACATCATCGCTTGGGCGGTGGATCCGGTGACGATGGAGGAGATCCGCTGGAACCACCTGAAGGGTGACGTCCTCATCATGAACTATGACAAGGGCACCGCTTGGGAGTACAACGCCTGGGCGTTCCAGACGGTGGCTACGGTGGCCCACGGGCAGCCGACGGGAACGCCGGGCCAGTTGAACCTGGACGGCAACGAGTACGAGCAGGTGCCGGCCATGCTGCTGCTGGACTTCTACGCGCCGGGCGCGGTGCTGCACTCGGGCCCCTCGAAGTCCGTGACGGTCACGGACACGGACCTGACGTTCTGGGCGGCGATTAAGGACTTCACCACGAGCGGGAATTAGAGGGTCCCGCCCCGGGGGCTGTTCCGCCGGCGCCCCGGTGCGGCGAAGCTATACACAAGGAACAGTTCCGGGCCCGCACCGGCTTCGGCGAGAGCGCCGGGGCCGGTGCGGGCCGCGGTGTTTGAGTGTACATAGCCGAGGCACCGTCGGGCTCAGGGGCTGACGAGGGCGGCCAGCGTCTCGGCATCGGTAGGCAGCTCGGCCGTGAGGTTCTCCGGGCCCGTGGGGGTGACGTGGATGTCATCCTCGATGCGGATGCCGCCGAAGCCGTCGCGCAGCAGGCCGTCCACCATGGAACGATTCAGCGCGTCGGCGTAGGGATCGACCAGGTCCTGTCGGCGCCAGATGGCCGGCACCATGTAGAAGCCCGGCTCAATAGTGACGACCATTCCCGGTTCCAGGTCTCGGTCCAGGCGCAGATACTTGTCACCGAAGCGCGTCGGTCGCGTGCGGCCCGGGGCATAACCGGCCAGGTCGCCGAAATCCTCCATGTCGTGCGCGTCCAGACCGAGCAGGTGTCCCAGGCCGTGCGGGAAGAAGAGCGTATGCGCGCCGCGCTCGGCAAGCTGCGCCGCGTCGCCGCGCAGGAGCCCTGCGTTCACGAGTCCCGCGCACAGAACGCGGGCGGCCAGTTCGTGGATTTCGCGGAAGCGCTTCCCCGGCACACACGCCGCGCAGCCGGCGCGCTGGGCGCCGAGCACCGCCTCATAGAGAGAACGCTGCAGCGGCGTGAACCGCCCGTTGACGGGGTACGTCCGCGTGATGTCGCCGGCATAGCCGCCGGGCTCCTCGACGCCGGCATCGGCCAGCAGCAGGGCGCCGTCTTGTAGCGTCAGGCAGCGGTTGTGGCCGTGCAGGACCTCGCCGCGTACCGTCACGATCGGCGTGAACGACGGCGTACAGCCGTGCGCTACGGCCACGGCATGGAACGCCGCTTCGACGTCCGCCTCGTTGCGGCCGACGGCCGTTGCCGCCAGCATGGCCCGGTGGGCCTCCACGCTGACGCCGGCCGCCCGACGCAGGGCCGCCAGCTCATGCTCATCCTTGAGGAGGCGCAAGTCGATGATCGGCAGCAGTTCCGCTTCGCCGGCCGGTTCGAGGTCCAGCTCCCGCACCAGGGCCGTGCAGGTCGGATGCGGCGGACAGACGACGGCGGCCAGCCGATCGCCCAGTAGTTGTTCCAGTCCGGCGATATCCGAGAGCGCGGCCGCCTGCACCCCGGCCGCAGCCGCCAGCTCGGCGTCCTGAGGCAGCTCGCCGAACCACAGCGCATCGTCCGGTCCCGCCGGCGGGCGCAGCAGCGTGCAACCCAGATCGCCGTCACTGCCCGGCTCGATCACCCACGCCGCCGCTTCGACCGGTGGGCCGCCGAAATACAGGTACGTACTGCCCGCGCGGAACGGATGCGGGTTCGTGGCGTAATTCCGGGCCGGGGCGTAGCCGGCCAGGATGACCAGCGGGCGTGAGAGCGCCGCGGCCAGCCGGGCTCGGCGTTCACGGTAGACGTGTGGTGGGGCAGTAAGAGTCAGCATGGGAAGCTCTCAGCGATAAGCTATCAGCTTTCAGCCGCCAGCTCTCCGCTCGCGGCCTTCGACTGTTGGGGTTCGGTCGACACGGCGGCTGCGGGCGCGGGTGGCGGTTTTGCAGGAGGCCATGAAGGCGCCGGTACCAGCCCCGCCCGTCGGCCGTCCACTCCGGCAGGCATTGTTGGGACATTCCGAGGCGAACGCAACCCGCTGCTCCCGGCGTCTGCGGAGTGTCTGCCGCAAACGCCCAGTAGCTTTCGCGGCCCGCGAGGATTCAGGGCACCGGCGTCTCGCCGGGCAGGTGTTCGGCGTGTTTCGCGGGGGAGGCAGACAGGCTGGCCGCAGGCGTCTTTGCCTCCGTCACCCTCACCCCTGCCCCTGCGAGGGAGGGGTCGCCTGCCGCATGCCTACCCCCCGCCCGCGGGCCGTGAGGGCGTGGCACCCATGCTGAACACAGGCGTGGCCGGCGAGCCCGCGGGCGGAGCGCTCGTGCTGCGATGGGGCTGCCACGGGCGCGACGCCCGTGCCACGTGCGCGCTCGGGCTCGGAGGGCTCAGGGGGCGGCCACGAAGTGCGGCTCGGGGCGCAGATGGGCGGCTATGGTGCGGATGAGCTGGTCGCGGTCGACCGGCTTGGAGACGTAGTCGGTGCAACCGGCGTGCAGGCACTTGTCGCGGTCGGCCGCCATGGCGTGGGCCGTGAGCGCGATGATTGGTTCGCCGTGGCCGTGCCGGCGGAGTAGCTCGGTAGCCGAGTAGCCGTCCAGTACGGGCATCTGCATGTCCATCAGGATGGCGTCATACGGCGTGCCGGCCTGCTCGGCCGCCAGCACAGCATCGACGGCCAGCCGGCCATTCTCGGCCAGCGTGACTTCCGCGCCCGCTTTCGACAGGAAGTAGGAAAGCAGCCGTCGGTTGTCCGGCCCATCCTCCGCCAGCAGGATGCGATAACCCTTCAGCTCCTGCGCGTCGGCGCTTCGTGCCGGCGGCGGTGCGGGTGACGACGTGGCGGCGGCCTCAGACGCGGCGTGGGAGACTCTCCTGACTCCCTGCAGCGGCCCGGTGGCGACGGTTACTCGCATGTGCGTGCCCAAGCCCTCGGCTGTCTGAACCACGGCGATGTCGCCGCCCAGCATCTCTGCGAAGCGTTTGCTGATCGCCAGTCCCAGCCCGGTGCCTCCGAACCGCCGCGTGGTCGAGGCGTCCGCCTGGGTGAACGGCTGGAACAGCTTGCGGGCCTGCTCCTGGGTCATGCCCACGCCGGTGTCCACCACGTCGAATTGCAGGACGGGCCTCGTGGGGTCCTCCCGCAGGCTGACGGTGAGGCGCACTTCGCCGGCTTCGGTGAACTTGATGGCGTTACCGATGACGTTGATGAGTATCTGGCGCAAGCGCGTGGGGTCGGTCTGCATCGTCTCCGGCAACGGCCCCGCGCACGCCAGCGCGAAGCCCAGCCCCTTCGCGTCCGCGTTGACTTTGACCAGGGCGGCCACGTCGGCGATGACGCGACAGGGTTGGCAGGGAATGTTCTCCACGACCATCTTGCCTGCCTCAACCTTCGACAGGTCGAGGATGTCGTTGATGATACCGAGCAGGTATTCGCCGTTGCGTTTGATGGTGCTGGCCGCGTCGCCCACCTCCCCGGCCGCGCCGGCAAGGCGGCTATGTTCGAGCAGCACGTCGGCGAATCCCAGGATGGCCGTCATGGGCGTGCGGATCTCGTGGCTCATGTTGGCCAGGAATTCGCTCTTGGACCGGTTGGCGTCCTTGGCCCGCGCGGCGAACGCCTCCGCCTTGGCGCGGGCCTCAATCAGGTCCTCCATCAGGCTCAGCAAGGCCTCGCGGTTCTGCCTCAGGTCGCGGTTCGACTGGGTCAGACTGGCGTGCCCGACCCCCAGCGTGCTTACGAGAACGGCAAACTCGCGCAGGAAGCCCAGAATGAACTCCAGCTTCTCGCGCTCGACGACGCGTATCTCCGCCAGGGCCGCCAGGTACTCTTCCTCGGGAAAACCGTACTGGGACGCCTGCCTCCGGAAGAAGTCCAGGTCCGGCGGCTCCAGCAGAAACTGTCCGACAAAGAGGTTCGCCACGTGCTTACCGTGCACGATGATGGGACAGGCCGCGTCCGCCAGGCCGTTCTTGCAAGTGTAAACGGAGAAGCCGTCTGTCGCGCGCAGTTGATTCACGAGCAGCGTGTCGCTTTCGACGCACTTGCTGGACGTCTGGGGGTTTTTCCGATGGAAGTGCGTGCAGATCTTCTTCCACTTCGCGCTTACCAACACCTCGCCGTTCAGGTCAATGATGGCGGCGGCCGTGCCCACCAGTTCACAGAGACTCTCCAACAGCCCCTGCAATTCCTTGATCTGCCTGAGACTGGCGAGTATCTCCTCGGACGTGGGCGTCTGTTCCGTGGGCGTCTGCCGCCGCGAGTCATCCAGTTCCGGTCGCGGCGCCTCCATTCCCCCAAAGGCATGCGCACGCCCCAGCTCCTGCGACAACCTGTTGACCTGCGCCTTCAGCTCACTGATCCTCTGTTCGCGCCCGACCATGGCGGCGTTTTGCCGCGCGAGTGCATCAAGTGATTGCTTCAAGGACCGCAGGGCCTGCACGCGCTGCAGAATCATGCCCGCCAGATTCATGTACGTGTCGACCATGTCCTTGAGCTTCAGCCGGGCGCCCTGCGGGAAGTACACCTTCGCCACGGCGATGAGGGTGCCCTCGCGGATGCAGGAGAGACAGAATGGAACCGTGTTCTCGATATCGACCCCACCGGGGAGCAGCGGGGCGGCCAGGGCATCTATCGGGCAGTCGGCGTGCCGCGTGCAGCTCCGCACCTGCCGGCCCAGGTAGCGCTCCAACATCTCCCCAGTGACGTGGGTGCCGCCCGACTTTCCCGCTTCCGCGACGGCGGTGGCCGCCGCTTCTTCCCAATCGACGGCCTTCAAGGTCAGCGTGTTGGTCACGGGATCGTATTCACTGAGCGCCGCGCCGCGCGCCGCACAGATGCGTCGGACGTTGCGGCAGAGGACTGCATAGACGCGGTCCTCGGAGGCGCCCTCGACCTCCATGACCGTGTCATACAGGATCCGGAACGCCCGGTTGCGCTCCTCCAGCACGTGCGCGGCCGGGTCTATAGAAGGTGTTGTTTGACCTGCGCTCATCGTGTCCGAGGAGTCCGCTTGCGGATGGCCAGGAACCAGATCACGGCACCGGCTGCCAGCGTGGCCGTCACGTACGGCGCCGCGACGCCCAACAGTCCGGGAAGCAGGAGCTTCTCCACGTGGTAACCCTTCTCCAGGAGCGGATCGAGGCCGTACACGACCAGGGCCATTCCCGGAATCAAGGCAACCAGCACGACCAGGTACATGAGGTTCCCCTCGCCGAGCTGGCGCAGGGTACCCAGAATGCAGCCGCCGCACAGGGCAATCCCCGCCCCAAACAGAATGCCGGACAGCACGTTGTAGAACCCAAAGCCGCGCAGTTGGCCGACGGCCTTCAGCCCCAGCGCGTCAGAAACATACCCGCTCAGGAGGAAGCCCACGCTGGTGATCGTAAACACCACCAGGAACATCCGGGTAATACGCTTGCCTCTGCCTAAGTAGATCTCCCCCAGGCCGTGGGCGAAGCAGAGCCCCGCCCGCTGCACGAAGTAGCCGAAGCCGATCCCGAACAACACGCCCAGCGTTGCCAGCAGTGGAAATGACATGTCTATTGCCTCCCCAGGGTGTGGCCGTATATCAGATGAGCGCCGATGAAGATGCCCGCCACCGACAGAAACGAGGACACCGAGAGCATCGGTATGCCGGTGACAAAGGCGGTGGTGCACGTGCCCGGCGCCACCGTGATACCCATTCCGATCAGGAACCCGCCCACGATCGCTTTGGCCAAATCCCTTTTCCGGGGAAGCCGCAGGCGGAACTCACCACTGCTGAGTGCACCCACCAGGGCCCCCGCCACGACACCGACGTTCACCAGGAAAGCGAAGAGGAAGCCGTGGTTGTCTCCCAGGATCCCGATCAACGGCAGGAAGCTGCTGCCGCCGATCCAGAACTTCTGGATGGTCAGGTACATGATGACGTTGAGGACGGCGAAGCAGCCCACGAGGAACAGGGGGTTGCTCAGCTTGCGCCGCGTCGTGCGGCGGGGCTCAGGAGAGGCGGGCTCGGTCAGACGGCCGGTCTCTCCCCGCCCGGGTTGCCCGGTGGGAATCTGCCGGAGGCGTTCCTCAACATCGGGACGAGTGGCGCCCCCTGCCCGCTCCGTGACACCGCGGGTGCCGGGAGTCGGCGCGTTATGGCCCGTGGTCTCGTTCATGTTCATGGTCCTGGTTGCCTTTCAACTGTCTCTTCACGATCACTTCCCACACGCTGCCACGGCTGCTGATCGTGAGGGATACATCGGGAAACTCTTCCAGTTCCTCGGGCACCGACTTCAGGGCGAGCGGATCGTCCACCATGCACCGGAGCTTCTGGCCCGGTCGCAGCCGCGCCACTTCCCGGACGATCGCCACCACGGGATACGGGCAGATCTTCCCGCAAAGGTCGAGCGCATCGTCGTCCATCGTGCGATCTCCGTCGGTCTGAGAAACGAGCGCAGCGTATCAGCATCCTCTCCCGCAAGACCTGCCCGGAAGACACTCGGGGTAGTCCCTGTCCCCGCATCGCCACGAATTGGCACCAGGGCAAGTGGGCCCCGTCCCCGCAGTCCGTTCTACACGGTGAATCGGGACGACAACCATGTGCGTTGAGCAGTTCTTCCACCCCATCCGCTGCCGCGGGCGCGTCCGCTAATGCGACTGGTGGGACGTCGGCGCGGGCTCGAAGATCGGACCGCCAGGCAGGTCGTGTGCAGATCGGATGGGAACCGCTGCTTGCCTTTGGTTGTGCAACACGCCACGTCCCGGTATCGGCAGGAGATCTGATGCACGCCGGACTGGCCGTGCGGGCTCGTGCCCCCGTCAGGGCAGCCCAGCCCCGCCCGGATTGCAGCTCGGGCCCGCGGAACCGGAAACCCTGTCGGATCCAGCGTCACTGAAGTGCAGTGGCAGGCAGTCACTTGACGACGCCGAAGACGCCTCGATAACATGCCCACCGGGAAGCGGGCGCCCTGCGGGCGCCGTGACACGCTGGCACACCGGTCGGGGGCGATCATGTGGTTGCAGCGGTCCATAAAACGCGCAGTAGGGAGACGGCTGACCGGGGCGCGCCGGCTGGTTCTGCGCCGCGAAGTCCCCGCGCTGGAGAGCAGGCTCGACGCCCTCCCTGAACTGGGCCTCTACCTGCACGTCCCGTTCTGTCGCCAGATCTGTCCCTACTGCCCCTACAACAAAGAGCTCTTCGATGCCGATCTGGCGCAGCGTTATACCCAGGCTGCCCTGCGCGAGATCGACATCTACGCCGATCTCGTCGGTCACAAGCCCGTCACCTCCTTCTACATCGGCGGAGGTACGCCGACGACGCTGCTCCATGCCGGGCTCGACCGGATCCTGGAACACGTCTACGCCTCCTTCCCCATGCAATGCGACGTCCACCTGGAGAGCCACGTCAACGACCTGAGCCACGACAACCTCGGCTTGCTTCTCTCCCTGGGGGTCAAGCACCTGAGCATTGGCGTGGAGGCCCTCCAGGACCGGCACCTGAGGACTCTCTGCCGACCGTACACTGTTGACCAGGCTATGGCCGCCGTCAATCGAGCGGTGCACGCGGGCTTCGACTGTGTCAACGTGGACGCCATCTTCGCCTTGCCGGGCCAGACGCTCGCCGAGATCGAGGAACTGGGCCACCGCATGGTTGCTTTGGGCGCAGACCAGGTAACCACGTATCCGCTCTTCGAGTTCCCCTATACCCGTTGGCCCCAGCTTGCCCGCCAGAACGGCTACCGACGCTTCGGTGCCCTGCGCAAGCGGAGGATGTTGCGAACGCTGGAGCACATCTTCTACGACGCCGGATTCCGCAGAAGCTCGGTGTGGGCGTTTACGCGCAGCGGCGTGCCGCGGTACTGCTCGGTGACGGTCCCGCTGTACCTCGGCCTGGGCGCCAGCGGCAGCTCGTATCTAAGAGACGTATTCTACGTCAATACGTTCAACGTGCGGGCCTATTGCGAGGCGCTTGAGCAGGGGCGTTTGCCGATCGCCTTGTCGCTCGATCTGTCCCCGGACATGCAAATGGCCGGCTGGCTCTACTGGCGCCTCTACGAGACCAGATTCCGCAAGTCGCGCTTCTACGAGCGCTTCGGAAGATCATTCGACGAGGTATTCGGCAAGTACTTCAAGCTGTTAGCGCTGGCCGGCTTCCTCACGGATGACGGAGACGAGATCGTTTGTTCGGATCGCGGCACCTACTGGCTGCACTGGGTGGAGGACCTGTTCTCCATCGACTATGTAGGTGCCCTCTGGGGCACCTCCGGCCAACAACCCTGGCCGCAGGAGGTCGTTTTGACGGTGTGAAGGCCGTCCCGCGTCCATCGTCACCGGTGCGCTCCCCGGCCGGAGCAGTCTTCGAACGGGCCGAACTGGATGCCGAGCACGTCGTCACCCGGCAGTCATTTCCCGCGCGTGTCTGTTACGTCCGACCGCCGAGGCGGAAAGCGAGCAGCAGACGTTCCCCTGGGTTGCCATCCCCGCGCCCAAGCGGGCCGGTTCGATGCTCGACCTTGAACCGACCTGACCCCCAGGTTACGATTCGCCACATGAGCCCGCGCGACGCGTTAGCCCTGTCGAGGTGTTTCCTTTGCGTCGTCGTGGCACTCCCGGAGGTACTCATCCCATGCAGCAGCTCATCAAAGAGATCGAGGACCTGCGCGCCCGCCTTCCCAGGCTCCGCCGCGAGCAGCTCAAGGAGACCCCCACGCGCAGCAAGGTGATCAATCCGTTACTAAGGGCCCTGGGCTGGGACGTGCTCGACCAGGAGGAAGCAGAGGAACCACTCGACCTGCCGCGCAGTACGTCGTATGATGGTGGGTAGTTGGGGTCCCCACAGCCGAGCGGCGCTGAGACGCAAAGCCAGCTAACCGAGGCAACACATGAACGTACGGTTTACCGGCAGCTACGAGGAGTTCAGGGAGAAGCTCCAGCACATCAGTGGTGTGTGGCGCGATTTGAACCCGAACCAGAAGCAACTCCGAACGCCCGCAGGCGGAGTCCTGAACTGGTACCCGTCGACCGGATCGCTCACCTTCCAAGGCAACTCGCCTGGTGCGGAGAAGTTGCGTGACGAGGTCATTGCCGCTCTCACGGGTACGCCCGTCGATGCTGCGCCCGGCTTGACGCCGCAGAGGGAAACTGTCCCGGAGAGACACGGTGCTGAAGTCACAGTCCCCGTGCCCATGGCAACAGCAGAGTCAGGGGCAGGTCGGTCTGGGCTGTTGCAGAGGGCCTTCTCCGAGTCCGAGTTGGTGTTTGCACTGATTGGAGCGGTCGGCACAGAGCTGCAGAAGGTGCGGGGTATTCTCGACGACTGGCTAAGAAAGGCTGGCTACTCGGTCAGACAGATCCGGATCACGCAAGACGTGATCCCGAAGATCGTCGAGAACATCCCACGTTCCGGAAGCTCCGAATACGATCGGCTCAGTGGCCTCATGGATGCGGGGAACGAGGCGCGCGCTACATCAGGTGACAACTCGATACTGGCTCTTGGCGCTGCCGCGTACATCAACTCCCAAAGGAGCAAGGACGAGAACGGGTGCCCGCAACATGTACCCAGGTGTGCGTACGTCATCAGTTCGCTCAAACACCCCGACGAGGTTGGTCGTCTGCGCGAGATCTATCCGCAGGGGTTCTACCTCATCGGTGTGCATGCTGACGAAAAACGGCGGTTTGACTACCTGACCAAAGACAAATCGATATCCGACGCCAAGGCGAACGAGCTCATCGACCGCGATGAGAACGAGCACCTACCCCACGGCCAGAGAGTTGCCGACACGTTTCACCTCTCCGACTTCTTCGTGCGGATCGATGGGCAGGACGACCATCTGAAAGACAGCGTGTGGCGGATTCTCGAACTCCTCTTCGGGAACCCGTACGTGACCCCGACTTTCGATGAGTACGCCATGTTTCTCGCCTTCGCGGCTTCACTCAGCTCCGCCGACCTGTCCCGTCAAGTCGGCGCCGTCGTGGCGGTCGACGAGCAGGTCGTCGCCACCGGTGCCAATGACTGCCCTCGTGCAAACGGCGGACGATATTGGCCCGTGCGCAATCCCAAGACGCACCGGATCGAGGACCAGGAGGACGGGCGCGATTACATGAGGGGCGAAGATTCCAACAAGGTCGAACAGCAGAAGATCATCGATGAGATCCTAGACCGCGCGGAGAAGACTGGGCTTGACCGCGAGAAGGTCCGTGAGGCCCTCGACGCAAGCCGTATCCGCGACTTGACCGAGTTTGGGCGCGTAGTGCACGCGGAAATGGACGCTCTGCTTTCCTGCGGTCGAATCCGAGCGCCTACCCAAGGCGGCACACTCTACTGCACCACCTTCCCGTGCCACAACTGCGCCAAGCACATTGTGGGGGCTGGAATCCACCGTGTTGTGTTCATCGAGCCGTACGAGAAGTCGAAGGCTGCCGAGTTTCATTCGGACTCGATCCAGGTCGGTTTTGCCGACCTGGGGTCCCCGCCTGATGACCGCCGGATGGTATGCTTCGAGCCCTTCGTCGGCGTTGGTCCCCGGCGGTTTTTCGACCTCTTTTCAATCCGGCTCGGTTCCGGGTATCCTGTGGAGCGGAAGAACGTAGCGGGGCGGGTGATGGAGTGGAAGGCTGGGCAAAGCGGGCTCCGGCTCCAGATGTTGCCCGCGTCGTACCTGGACCTGGAGTTCGTCGCCGGAGACATGTTCAACAAAGCCCGCAGCGCGGTCACGGAGCTTGGCAATGGAGGTTGACAAGCAGAAAGCGAAGCAAATGCCGGTTCAAGCAAAGGCGCACCAAGGACAACGCGATGCGTTCGTCGAGCATTTGGAGCAGGCCAGTAGGGTGGTCGGAACTTGGCCGGATTGGAAGCAGCGAATCCTCGGGGGTACACCCGCTCCGCCTCAAGCGGTACCGCCCAAGGCGCCCGGATCATCTGGGTGTGCTGCGCCAGCGCAGTAGCGATTCCCCGGGGAGGAACGGGTACGCAGCTAGTTTCAAAGATCGTGTGCGTCCCGGTTCCCGTGGTTCCTTGTCAGGTGCCGACGCAGTCTCCGTGGGGCAGCCGACCAGTGATGGGTGACCTACGCGCAGGCCAGCAGCGCAACCAGGACGAAGACCAATTCGATGGCGCCCGCCACGATGCCCGCGGTCGCCAGGCCCCAGCCGCCCAGGTGCGGATTCCGCGCGATGTCACGCCGCGCGCGGATCCCCAACGCAATGGCGATGATCGCCAGGAACGGTTTGAACACGAACAGCCCGCACAATCCGACGATCAACGCCGCTATGGCATGCCCGCTCGTGCGTGCGGCAGACACCCCGGGCGGCGGCGGTTCGGGCACCCAGACAGGCGACCCGCACGCCACACCGCCCGGTGACACAGGGCCCCCGCCCGCCTGTGTCCCCGGCACGCCCGCCGAAGCAGGGTTCCACGCGGGCGGCCGGACCGCTGCCGAAGACGCCTGCGGTGACGACCCGGCCGACCCAGACCCCCAACCCCGCGACCCGGAGGCGGATGTGCCAGGCGCGGAAGACTGACCGGCTCCGGCCCCAGGATTCCCCGGTTGGTCCGTGGTCGCAGGGGCACTCGGCGGAGCGGCAAAGAGCCCGTCGGGAACCACGAAGTCCTGGCGGCACCGGGGACACTCGACCTGCCTGCCGGCCACGCCTCGGCGGGCCCGCAGCCGCTCGCCACACTGCGGACAGAAGATCGGCCACTCCTTGTCCATCGTGCCTCCAGTCCGTCTTGCCCGGCACACCAGAGGTGTAGCCGTTGCTAACTCGCCTGCGCGGGGGCACTCGGGCGAGATACCTGTTTAGCCTGGGTGCCATGCCTTCAGCCGCCGCAGGCGGGGGTGGGCATGTGCCACGACTGCAAAGCCATGCTTACCCGCGACGGCGGTCGCGGGAAAGCACGGCACCCATAGCGCCGAACACGCTAAGCACCTGCTGGGCGGGACGCCCGAGCCACGGCGCCTCGGCGGTTGCAGCCGCTCCCGCAGGTGCCCGGCCGCCTCGTGGACACCCCAGCCCCCCCAGTGTACCATCCAGCCTCCTCGATCAACAACAACAACCGAGGAGTGCCGCGAATGAAACGGACACTTCGTACAACAACGTGGGTCTGGATGCTGCTGGCGTGGGCGTGCGTCACCGCTGCCGCCGCCCAGGCCGCTGAACCGCCGGCCGAAGCAAGCCCCGCCAAACGCCAGACCACCGTGTCCTTCGACAGCGACTCACCCGGCCTCGTCTCCACCCCGTGGCGCTTGGAGGGCACCAACCAGGCCGGTCCCGTCGCCAAGTGGGAGGTGACGGCCGCGCAGGACGCTCCCTCGCCGCCGAACGTGCTCGCCCTCAGCGACCCGCGAGAGGGGGCCAGCGCGACGTTCAACCTCTGCTGGACCGACAAGCTGACGTTCGACAACGGCCGCATCGAGGTGAAATGCAAGTCCGTCGCCGGCAAGGAAGACCAGGGCGGCGGCCCCATGTGGCGCGCCCAGAATGCCAACAACTACTACATCTGCCGCGTCAATCCGCTCGAGGGCAACTTCCGCGTCTACTGCGTCAAGGACGGCGCGCGGAAGATGCTCGACGGAACCAAGGTGGACTCACCGGTCGGGCAGTGGCACACCATTGCCATCGAACAGCACGGCCAGCGTATCCGCTGCTTCCTGAACGGGCAGAAGCTCCTGGACGCGCGTGACTCCACGTTCCCGACGGCCGGTGGCGTGGGAGTCTGGACCAAGGCGGACGCGGTCACCTGGTTCGATGACCTTGTCATCACGCCGGATACTGGTGATTCGCCGACTGGCGACGCGCCCGAGGCGGCCGCTCAGCCGGCCGCTTCCACGCCGGATGCGCCGCTCCACACCCTGCTGCCCCGCGCCGCGTTGACCCTGGCCGATGCCATCGCCAGGGCGGAACGCCACGTCGGCGGAGTCGGCGTCGCCGCTAGCTACCGGGCAACCGGCGAGACGCTCACGATCACCGTCACGGTCCTGGTGGGGTCCACGCCGCGCGAGGTGGAGTACGACGCCACGACCGGGGCCTTGCTTTCCGAGTGACGTGAACGGCCGGCGCCGCGATCACTAACTGCCGGCGGCATTGCCCATTTTACCCATTTTTCCCTTGCGCTTCGCCCAAATGCATACATAGGAAGCTCAAGCGGCGCCGCTCGGGTGGCGTGCAAGCTAGCCTGATACCGATATCCAGTAGCAAGCGGCCGCAGCCGTTTCGCTCGACCGGATCGTGCCCCGTCGCGCTCCGAGCACCGGGGTCCGTCGCTCTGCGCCCGGAGCGGAGGACGGCAGGTGCGGGAGGTCCGCGCGGTAGTCCGGCAAGGAGGCGGGAACGCGTGGCGACGGCCGCCCCAGCAAGGAGGCTGACCTGTGGCTGCACGTTGGCGTGGCCTACCGACGCGGCGCAAGCCCGCCGTGGACGTCGCGATCGCGGCAGTACTTTGGGTCGTGGCTTCGACGCAAGCGGACCCGCCGGTCCCGCAGTTCACCTACGTCCCCGGACTTGATGGGCAACCCGGTGGGCCGGTGCACGACTTCCGCGTCGGCAGGCACGAGGTGACCAACGCCCAGTTCGCCGCGTTCCTCAATGACGCGCTCAACAACCTCAACAACGAGCGCGGCGCGTACCTGTACTTCGATACCGACAGCGGTGACGTGTACATCAACACCAGCAGCACCGGCCAGAAGGGTACGTCGGGGTCGGGGACGTTGATGTTCAGCGCGGCCGTCGGCGGCTGCCTCAGCTACAACGTCGGGCAGGGGGTCTACCTGATCGCGTCCGGCTGCGAGCAGCATCCGGTCATCGGCGTGTCATGGTATGGGGCGCTCAAGTACTGCAACTGGCTGACGCTAGCAACGGGGCTTACCGCTGCTGAACGCGTCTATGGCGAGGCTGCGAACACGAACTTGTCGGGCTGGCGCCCGGTCACGATCAGCGCTGCCAACTGGGCGGTGCGGGACCTGAACAGCGCGGAACGCGAGGCGTTGCTGGGCTATCTCGGCTATCGCCTGCCCATGGACGCCCGCACGGACGCGGCGGCCGTTTACAATGAGTGGTACAAGGCCGCCGCCTGGGACGAGAGCTGTCTGCCCGCCGGCTGCAACCATCTGTACGGCTTCGGGCGGGATGTGATTACGGGGCCGGACGCGAACTTCCGCTACAGCGGCGACCCGTTCGACAACGGCACCACGCCCGTCGCGTATTACGATGGTAGCGACCACGGCGGAACCTATCAAACCAACGCGGAGCAGAACTATTACGGTCTGTATGATGCCTCCGGGAACATATGGGAATGGATGCAGGATCAAGGCGTGGCCGCCACCGACCGGCGCAATCGCGGCGGATCATGGAACAGCACGACGTCCTCGCTACGTACGGCACTCGGGGCCGACCGGGCGGCGAATTCGACCAGCAACGTCACGGGGTTCCGCGTCGTGCAGGCGGTGCACGATGACGTACTCGTGACGCCGCAGGCTGACTACGTCGTATCAGGACCGTGGGGCGGACCCTACAGTGATGCCGCCGGCGCGCGCGAGTACACCGTAACGAACGTGACGGACCAGGACGCGACGTTCAGCGTGACGCTGGACGCGGAGTGGCTGGAGGTCGAGGGCGGTCTGCCAGTCAACGTCACGCTGGTCCCCGGGGAGAGCTACGCGTTCACGGTGCGTGTCGCGCCGGCGTGCGCGACCGATGAACTGACGCTGGGCGAGAACATCGGCACCGTGGGTATTGTGTATGGTCCGCCGCCGGGAACGGTCATCGAGCGTCTCCTGCGCCTGACGGTTACGGAGCCCCTGAACGTCGAGCCCTCCGGCGGCCTGGCGGCGTCGATGCGCTATCGTGGGACGCCGAATCCGGGGAGCAAGCTGTATACACTCACGAACGGTTCGGACCTGCCGGTGCTCTGGTCGGCCACCTGGGAGGAAACGACGGCGACGCCCTCGGGGCTGGATTGGCTGACGCTGAACGGTACCCAGCCGCCGGTCGGCGGGGAAGTCCCGGCGCAGGGCACCGCGCCGGTCACCATTGCGATCGACGCCGGTGCGGCCGCCGGCCTGGACCTCGGCACCTTCACTGCGGAGGTGACGTTCGCAGACGGCTGCACGGGGAGCGTCTGGGTCCGCGCGGTCAGTCTGCAAGTGTTGCCGTGGTTCTCGGTGGCACCATCAGGCACGCAACTGTTCAGCGGCCCGGCCGGGGGACCCTTCGCGCCGGCGCAACACCAGTGGCAGATCAGCAACCTTGCGAGCGAGACGCTTCCCTGGCGCGTTGAGGTACAACCGACGTCGAGCTGGTTTGCCCTGAACACTTATCAGGGTACGCTCCCCGCGCTGGGCAGCACGCAGGTCGCCGCGACGCTCACCTACGCGGCCGAGATCCTCGACATCGGCAGCTATGACAGCACGCTGCGGTTCCAGCACGATCCAGGCAGCGGCTTCACCGTGGAGCGTACCATCGGACTGACCGTGAACGACTGGGTAACGCCGGCCGGCGATATCAGCTTCACGCGCCCGCTCGGGGGGGAGTTCACCCCGCCTTCGTCGTCCTGCACGCTGGCGGGCAATGCCCTCGGCGAGCGCTGGTGGTCAGCCGAGTTTGTCCCGGAGTCCGGCGCCGACTGGCTCGACGTCAACCCGACCGAAGGGCTGATCCTGGAGCCCAACGGCAGCACCCTGGTGACCATCGAACCGAACGACGTGGCGGCGCAGTTGCCGGCGGGCGTGTACGTCGGCGACCTGATCTTCACGGACACCACCTTCGAACCGGCGTTCGAGAGCACCCGCCGCGTGACGCTCGTCATCACCGCGGCCGGCGTGGTCCTCGACCTGGCGCTGGTCACCGGCGACGCCGCGGCCCCCCCTGCGTACAATTTCCGCATCGGCCGCTTCGAGGTCACCAACCACGAATACTGCCTGTTCCTCAATGACGCGCTCGCCAACGTCAACAACGAACGCGGCGCGTGGCTGTATTTCGACGTGGACAGCGGCAA
The DNA here is from genome assembly GCA_029558835.1 of Planctomycetota bacterium. Classification (GTDB taxonomy): domain Bacteria; phylum Planctomycetota; class Phycisphaerae; order UBA1845; family UBA1845; genus JAKQDH01. The sequence goes on from JAKQDH010000063.1 coordinate 32,703, forward strand.
CGTCTACCTGCACACGTCGCAGACCGGTACCCAGGGAACCAGTGGAACGGGCACGGTCCTCTTCGATGCGGCCGCCAACGGTTACATCAGCTTCACCGGCGGTCGCTACGTCCCGCAGAGCGGCTTCGAGAACCACCCTGTCGGCGGCGTCTCGTGGTACGGCGCCTTGAAGTTCTGCAACTGGCTGACGCTCATTCACGGTATGTCCGGCCAGCGGGTGTATCACGAAGGCTACCCGGCCGATCAGTGGTGCCCCCTCGGCACGCCGGCGGAGCTGCGGCAATGGCGCGGCTTCCGCCTGCCCGTGGACGACGGAGCCGCGGCGGTCAGCACCTACAACGAATGGTACAAGGCGGCGGCCTGGCTGCCGGAGACCGTCCTGTACGCCGACTACGGTTTCGGGCGCAACGTGATTACCGTCGCCGATGCGAACTTCTACTTGAGTCTTGATCCCTTCGCCGACACCACACCGGTGGGGTTCTATGATGGGGTGCACGAGATCGCCGGGCCGATCATCACCAACGACACGGCCAACGGCTACGGCCTCTATGACATGACGGGCAACGTATCCGAATGGATGCAGGACGTGGGCGGCACCGCTTCGGAACGCGCCACGCGCGGCGGCAACTACACCAACGCGATTCAAGCGCCGCTCCTGCGCGCGGACGGGCGCAACTCGCAGGCAGCAAGCGCGGCCTACCGGTTCCTCGGCTTTCGAGTGGCGCAGGCCCTCCCCGACACACTTACACAGTTCGATCTCACTCCCGTACCCCCCCAGCGTCTGGAGGCGTACGTCGGCGGCCCCTACGATCTTGCCGAGTTCGTTCTCGCCATCGAGAACGCGGGCGATTACACGCTGGACACGTTGTCCGTGACGGTTGACGCCGCCTGGCTGGCCCTGGACACCTCGGCCGGTCCGCGCGTTCCGCCCGGTGCCACCGCGGAGGCACGTTTGCGGGTGTCAGAAGCGGTGGATACGCTCGGTGTGTCACCCGCACCGCCGGGCAGCGGTGCCTGGGTGCCGGCAGATGCCGCTCAGCCCGGCGGGCCCGCCTACGACTACTGGGTGGCGCAATTCGAGGTGCGCAACAGCGACTTCGCCGCCTTCCTCAACAACGCGTATCAGGATGCCGTGGGGGTTGACCCGGGGCCACGCAGCGAGTACATGTATTTCGACACTGACTCCGGCAATGTGCATATACACGACACGCAGGAACCCGCCGCGGGTACGGACGGGGCAGGACCGCTGCTCTACGATGCCGGCGCGGGCCATATACAGTTTGTCGGCGGCGCTTACGTGGTTGACGACGGGTACACGGATCACCCCGTTACCGGTGTAACCTGGTACGGAGCCCTCAAATATTGTAACTGGCTGACCCTGAACGCGGGCCTGCCGCCCGAGCTGCGCGTCTACACGGAAGCCCCGAGCACGGCCTTGAGTAGCTGGCACCCCGTTACCGTAAGCGATGCCGACTGGATTGCCGGGGCATTCGACCCGGCAAACATAGTAGCCGAGACCATAGGCTATCGCCTGCCGCTGGATGCCGAGGCGGGCGCAAGTGGCTACAACGAGTGGTACAAGGCGGCCGCCTGGGACGACGCGACCGGTGGCGAGCACACCTACGGCTTCGGACGCGGTACCCTGACGGCCGCTGACGCGAACTTCCGGTGCAGCGGTGACCCGTTCGAGGACGAGGACGATTGTACAGTCGGCGGAACCACACCACGTGGTTTCTTCGATGGCGCAAACGTGCTCGGCGACGGCGAAACGCCGACGACCGCGTCCGGCAACGGGTTCGCTTTGTTCGACCTATGTGGTAACGCAGCCGAATGGGTGCAGGGAAATGCGTACCTGCAACAGGCGGCGCGCGGCGGTGGGTGGGATGACGCGCCGGAGTCGGCGTACTTGACCAACGCCACCCGCCAGCCGCTGGCGCCCGACCTCGCCGACGCCCAAGTCGGGTTTCGGGTGGTCCGCAACCCCGGCCGGGTGGCGGCGATCACGGTAACCGACTCTCTCAGCGGTGCCACGCAGAAACGCTTTGTCCTACTGCATCTGCGCGAGCCGTTCCTGCTGACTCCGGGCGGCGGTATCAGTTACGCCGGTATGTACCGCTCCGGCCAGGCCGCGGGGACGACGCAGCTTTATGAGGTCACCAACCGCTCGGCTGCCGCGATGCCGTGGGCTCTGACTGCGGACAAGACCTGGCTGACCGTCACCGGGCCGACGCCTGGGCAGGCGAGCGGCACGCTGGACGCCGGGCAACAGGGCGCCGTGACCCTCACGCTCAACAGTGAGGCCAACGCCCTCGGCCCCGGTACCCACGTGGCCGTCGCCACCTGGCGCAACACGCGGACCAATGAAGTCCGCACCCGCAACGCCACCGTGAACGTCGCCTGGCCCATCGCGGTCACGCCGCCGGACGACGCGGCCGTCTTCACCGGTTTCTACGGCGGCCCGTTTATCAACCCGAACCCGTGCACGTTTGCGTTGAGCAGCCTCGTAAGTTTCAACCTGCAATATCAGGTAAGCTGTGCCCAACCGTGGGTGTCCATCACGGGGCAGTACCCGCTCAGCGGGACGCTCACGCCGGGCGCCGGCCTGTCTTTCGACGTAAGCGTGGATGAGGACGCCGCCTCTCTGGCGGTGGGAGAATACGACGCCGTGCTGGTCTTTCGCTTCACTGACCCCGGCAACGACAACCTCTCGGCCACGCTCGAGGAGACGGTCACGGTGGTGGTCCAGGACCCGATCTTCATCACGCCGACCGAGGACCCCTGGGAGGTCGGGCCGGAGCTGGATCCGCTGCCCTTCCAAGTCTATACACTTACAAATGCCCGCACGGACAGGGGCATCGACGTTCACGTGGCGGCCGACGTGGATTGGCTGGATGTCGGTTCCGCCACCGTGACGGTGCTGCCCGGCGGCGCGCCTGCGACCATGACGGTCTCGGTGAACGAGCTGGCACTGCAGTTGTACCACGGTACGTATGTTGGCACCGTGCAGTTCACGGACACCTACACGGGTCACGTGCAGACGCGGACGGTTCGCCTGCACATTGTGGAGACGCTTTCGGTTGGACCGCGAACCGGCTTGACCGCCTACGGCGTGCCCGGGGGGCCGATCCTGGATCCCACGGCGATCTACACGCTCGTGAATTACGACACGGGCGCGATCCAGTGGCGGGCCGAATCGTCGGAACCAAACAGTTGGGTGCTGCTGAACGGCGGGACCGGGCCGGTGGTCGATAGTCTCCCGTCTGCCGGCACGACGCACATCGTCGTCGCCATTGACGTGGGCAACGCCACCATCCCCCCCTTGCAGGAAGGCGAGAACCAGGCCGAAGTCGTGTTTACCGACCTCACCAACGCGGTAAGCTGCACGCGGCTCGTGAGCCTGACGCTGGTGAATCCACACTTCGCCGTGTCGTCGGCGCACGTCGCGGCGGACGTGCTCCAACCGGGCGGGCCGGCGTACAACTTCGAGATGTCCGCGTATCACACCACCAACGCCGAGTTCGCGGCGTTTCTGAACGACGCGCTAACCACGTCTGCGGCCCCGCGCGGTGCGTACATGTTCTTCCACACGACGACGGGCGACGTGTATGTGAACACGACCGCCGCGCGCGAAACCGGAGCCTCGCCCGGCACGCGCACGGTGAAGATGTTTGCGCCGGCCGCGGGGGGGCGGATCAGTTACGACGACGGCACGCAAATGTACTCGGTGCAGACCGGCTACGAAGCCCACCCCGTTACGGGCGCAAGCTGGTACGGGGCCCTGAAGTACTGCAACTGGCTCACGCTGGACCAGGGGATGAGCCCGGAGCAGCGTTGCTACAACGAAGCCAGCGACGCGGACCTGGCGGGCTGGCGCCCGGTCACCGCAACGGGCACGCTGTGGTCCACGCGTGACCTGAACGATGACGAACGCCTTGCCCTGGTGGAGAACTACCGCGGGTACCGCCTGCCGATGGACGAAGGCTACAACAACCCGGACGTCAGCGTCGACTTCGCCGACGGCTACAACGAATGGTATAAGGCCGCCGCCTGGAACAGCGTCCTCGCGCGCAACACCGTGTACGGCTGCGGACGCGACACGCTGACCGGCGCGGATGCCAACTACAAGAACAGCGGCGACCCGTTCGACAACAGCACCACGCCGGTGGGCTACTACGACGGCTCGAACCACGGCGGTTCGTTCACCACGAACGCCAATGCCAATACGTTCCAGCTCTTCGACATGTCCGGCAACGTCTATCAGTGGTTACAGGGACGTTACACGCCGGGCAGCTTCGCCGTTCGTACCGTCCGCGGCGGCAGCTACAGCACCGTGCATCCACCCACCGGTTCGGAGAGCCTGGCGACCAACCGGCGCAACTTCGCCGATCCGCGCTCGACGCTCGCTCAGATAGGCTTCCGAGTGGTGCGGGCGCTGCGGCGCGCCAACGGCGACGCGGACGGCGATGGACGCGTGGACTACGACGACCTGACCGCCCTTGCCGACTGCCTGACCGGCCCGCGGGGGGGCGTGTTTCCTGATTGCGGCACGCTGGACTTCGACGGCGATGACGACGTGGACCTGGCCGACGTGGCGGCCTTTCAGCAGGCGTTCACCGGTCCATGACCGGCTCAGCGTAACGCAACGTCAGCCCACCCGCGGGCGGTGTAGGCGTCGCCCGACCCCCGCTTTTCGAGGCTCTCGGTTCGGCCGTGGAGTTCTGCACCAGACAGCTCCCGTGCCTCGAAAGCGAATCGGTTGACGCCGGCAGGCAGCGTCGTAAGATACTAGAAAGGACTGAGTCCAATCCCTCTTGCATGGAGGATGACCGATGGCACGTACGGCGATTCGAGAGAAGGTAACCACCACCAGCACCATCAGCCGGGGCACCACCACCGCCCTGCGTTCGGTCCAGGTGACCGAAGACCAGATTCGGGAGCGCGCCTACAAGATCTACCTGGGTCGCGCAGCGCGCGGGCGCGGCGGCGACGCGCTGGGCGACTGGAACCAGGCTAAAGAGGAGCTGCAACGCGAAGCAGCTCGGATGAAGTAGGACCCTGATTCCCTCAGTGGGCACACGGTGGGGTGTGACATCCGGTTGCTGACACGACTTGGCAGCTCCGGTGCTTCTGACGGAACAGTCTGCGACGCGGCGGCCACGGGCCGGCGGGAACCCTACGGCGCGTCCGGCGGTTGTCGTGCGCGCGGAGTTGCTCCGCGCTCTCCTTGCGTTGCACCGGCCGCAGTCGGTCCACCCGCGTGCGCGTAAAGAAGCGTGGTGCGCCAGGGCGCACCACATCCGGCCGCCCCGTGGGGCAGCCACGCGTATGATTGACCGTCGGGGGTTGTTCAATCGGTCCCAGGGAGGGCTAAGGACAGTGGTCCCCACGCGTTTGCCTACCCCCCGAGGCACGCGTGGGATGCCTCTTTCGACCCAGCCCGCCGAGCCAGCGGTCACGCGGGCCCGGAAGCACCGACACCGGAACTGGGTTCCGGTACTGATACTAGGACCGCTGCCAACGGCGGGTCAAAGAACAAACTGACCGATAATGTGGTTTCTTCTCGACGGAGGGCGTGACCATGCGCGGGGTCGCGCGGCCTTTGCCTACAGACCGAACTGCGCCGGGGCCGATAACAGGACAAGCGCGTTCTCAGTAGCGCCAGGCAGGAGGCAAGGGCGCCGGCCGGTTTGACCACTACGCCGGGAAGCACGCAAGCGAAGTGCCCCTGTCAGTACTGGGAATCGGCGAGGACGGAGGGTGGCACCTCACTGGAGGCCCCGAGGGTACCCCGCTAAGTTGGGCACGAGACGGCTGCCCGACCTCCGCGAAGCTGAGTGGTAATGGATGAGCGCATCGACCCAGACGACGTCCCACGGCCGGGTTCTGTGGCCGGTACTGACCGTTGGTGCATGTGCACTGCTCTGGCCGGCGTTGCTGACCTTCGACATAGGCGACTGGCCTAGCCCGCACCAGTTCCCGCTCAACGATCCGCCGCGCAATGCCTGTGGTACGGTCGGGGCGCTGGCTGCGTATTGCCTTCGCTACGCTTTGGGGGACGGAGCCTACCCGCTACTCCTTTTCGCCACGCTGGCCCTCGTGACGCGTCTGGTGCGCGGACAGGTGGGACATCTCTGGGAGCGGCTCATCGGGCTGGCGTTGGTCGTTCCGGGCACGGCCGCTGCCGTGCATCTGGTGGCCGCCCCGAATGCCGATTCCCTGCCGGTGGGAGCCGGGGGGGTACTTGGGCATGTTCTGGGGCAGCTTCTTGCCCGCCACGTTTCACAGTTGGGAACCGTGATCGTGCTCGGCGCGGTCCTGTTCGTGGGGCTGGTCTTCGCGACGCACGGGTGGATACTGCGGCTGCCGCGTTTGATGCGACGGGCCGGCGAGGCGTCGGGGCAGGCTTTGGCGGCCGCCCGGGAGCGGATGGCGGAGCGGGCGGCGGCCCTGAAGCCGGCGCCGGTGGCCGTCCCCGCAGTGGTAGCGGAGACGGCCGTGCTCGAGCCGCGGATCAACCCCTCCCGGCCCACCCGCAAGCCGGACCGCGTGGAGCCGCCTCCGCCGCCCGCCGAGGATAGGACGGACGATCGGGACGAAGCAACGGCCGAGGACCAGGAGGACACGCCGCGCAGCGGGGGCGAGACCGGGGCCCCGCCCGTGCGCACGGAACAGGCACCGCGGGTGCGGCACGCCGGGGCGAAGCGTGCCGGCCACAGCGGAGGCTCCGGGCGGGCGGCGTCGGCCGCGGCACACGATCGCGTCGCGGACGCGGGCGACGACGGCCGCGCGGAGAGTGCTAGCGACGCGGAAGACGACCAGCAGACGGGGTCCGGGGCGGCGCCCGCCGAGGCGTTGCTCACCGTGCCGGGGGCGGACCGGCCGCCCGAGCCGTACCCGCGTGAGTTGGGTGATTGGCCGCTGCCGCCGTTGTCGCTGCTCGATGAGCCGGAGCACGGTTTCACGGCCGAGCAGGAAGCGTTCGTCCGCGAGCAGGCCCGCATCCTCGAACGCACGCTCGAGGAGTTCCGCCTCGACGCCCGGGTGGTCGAGATCGACACCGGTCCAGTCATCACGATGTTCGAGCTGAAGCTGGGCGCGGGCGTGAAGGTGTCGCAGATCGCGTCGCTGTCCAACGATATTGCCCGGGCGCTGAAAGCCCATGCCATTCGTGTCGTCGCGCCGATCCCCGGCAAGAACACCGTCGGCATCGAAGTGCCCAACAGTCGCAAGGAGATCGTCCGGCTGAAGGAACTGATGTTCATGTCGGGCCCGAAGGCGGCCCGCATGTCGCTGCCGCTCTTTCTGGGCAAGGATGCCGCGGGTCAGGCGCTGGTCGCCGACCTGACCAAGATGCCGCACCTGCTGATCGCCGGCACGACCGGCTCCGGCAAGAGCGTCTGCCTCAACTCCGTCATCGCCAGCGTCCTGATGACGCAGCGGCCCGACCGGGTGAAGATGATCCTGGTCGACCCGAAGATGGTGGAGCTCTGCCAGTTCAAGGGCATGCCGCACCTGATGTGCCCGATCGTCACCGACATGGCCCGCGCGGAGAAGATCCTGGAATGGGCAGTGACGAAGATGGAGGAGCGGTACGAGTTGCTGGCCGAGGCCCGCGTCCGCAACGTGGCCGACTTCAACGCGCTCGGTGCCGAGGCCATTTACGAGCGTTTTCAGCCGAGCAACGACCAGGAACGCGCGCTCATCCCCACCGCGTTGCCGTACATCGTCGTCATCATCGACGAGCTGGCGGACCTGATGATGACGGCCGCCAAGGAGGTGGAGCACCACCTTTCGCGTCTGGCGCAGAAGTCGCGGGCGGTGGGCATCCACATCATCGTGGCGACGCAGCGGCCCGAGGCCCGCGTGGTCACCGGGCTCATCAAGTCCAACCTGCCCTGTCGGATCGCGTTCCGGGTCTCGTCGCGCATCGACTCGCGGATCGTGCTCGATCAGAACGGCGGCGAGGTGCTCATGGGTCAGGGCGACATGCTGTTCCTGCCCCCGGGGGTGCACAAGCTGGTCCGCGCGCAGGGCACCTATCTGGAGGACCACGAGATCCAGGCGGTGCTCGATTACCTCGCCGAGCGCGGGGGGCCGGAGTTCCACCCCGAGCTGGTGCGCCTGCGCCCCGACAATGCCGAGGGCGATCCCGGCACGCGCGATCCGCTGTTCGACCAAGCCGTGCGCATCGTGCTGGAGACCAAGCGGGGCAGTGTGTCCCTGTTGCAGCGGCGATTGATGGTCGGGTATTCGCGGGCGTCACGGTTGATCGACCAGATGGCCGACGCCGGGCTCGTCGGGGATTACAAGGGCTCGCAGGCCCGCGAGGTGCTCATGACGCTGGCCGACTGGGATGCTCTTCAGAAGCAACTGGCGGCCGACCTGCAATCTGGCTACGCGGCCGACCAGGACGACGAGGCTGAAGACGCCGAAGTTGAAGATGTCGCCGCCGCCGCCGAGGCTGGGGTTGCCGAGGATCCTGAGGGCGACTACGAAGAAGGCGAAGAGGACGAGGAGGACGAAGAAGACGAGGATGAGGATGACGACGACGAGGAAGACGAGGATGCCGCGGAAGAGGAGGACGAAGAAGTCCGCCGTCCGGTCCCCGTCTCCCACCGCGGTCATCCGCCCACCCCCGGCCGGGCGTGACCTGCCAAACCACCTTCCCCATTCCGTGCCGACAGCCTGGCCTGAGCGGAAGGCGGCCGCTTGCTGCTTTGCGGGTTCATGCAGTTTGCATTCTTCTCCACAGATTACGCAGATTACACAGATTGTGGACGCACCGTGCGAGGGCTGGCAGCCTGCCGAAGAACGGGCAGCCCGCAGTTGATGCTCTGAAAATCAATATACTTAAAGCCCGCTGCCTCGGGCGCTGAGGCCCGCCCTACTCATCCAACAGGCTGCTGAGCAGAACCACGCGGATGGGATACTGTAGCGAAATCCATGTAATCTGTGAAATCTGTGTAATCTGCGGACAAGAACACAGCGGTCTCGCGGACACTCGAATCACCGGCGCTTGCGGCGCGACGGGCACGCCGTCAGGGAACCACGCGCCCTCACCGGGCGCCCGCCCCGGTTGTTACTCCGAGGGCTTCGCTCAACGCCGTGGACACCCGTTCCACCTGCGCCTGCGTCAGTTCAGGGAAGACGGGCAGCGAGAGAATGTGCCGGCACAGGCCGTGCGTGATCGGCAGATCGTCGGGTCGGATGCCCAGGTACGCAAACGCCGGCTGCTCATGCACGGGGATGGGGTAGTGGATGCCCGTGGCGATGCCCTGCGCGTTGAGCGCCTGTTGCACCTCGTCGCGGTGCTCCACTTGAATGACATACTGGTGGTACACGTGCTGCGCCCCGGGCATCAGGGCGGGCGTCACGCAACCGCCGACCTCGCCCAGTAACTCCTCGTACCAGCGTGCCACCTGCCGGCGGGCGCTATTCCAGCGGTCCAGGTGCGGCAGCTTCACGCGCAGCACGGCCGCCTGGAGCGCATCCATGCGGGCGTTGCAGCCGATGCGCGCGTGGCTGTACTTGTCGCCCCGCCCGTGGTCCACAAGCTGGCTGATCCGCCGGGCCGTGGGACCGTCGTCGGTAACCACCGCGCCGGCGTCGCCCCAGGCACCGAGGTTCTTGCCGGGGAAGAAGCTGAACGCGGCCGCGTGGCTGCGTTGGCCCGGCCCCATGCCGTTCATCCGCGCCCCGTGGGCTTGCGCCGCGTCCTCGATCACGGCAATCCGGTAGCGGTCCGCCCAGTCCCGAAGCTGCTCCACGTCCACCATGTGCCCGTACAGGTGCACGGGGACGACGGCCACCGTGTTGCTGGTGCGCGCGGCCTCGACCGCCCGCAGGTCCATCAGAAACGTATGCGGGTCGACATCGACGAGCACGGGTCGGTACCCGGCCGCTACGATCGCCTCCGCCGTCGCCGCGAACGTGTGCGAGACGGTGATGACCTCGCCCGAGCCGTCCCCCGGCCCCAGCACGCCGACGAGGGCCAGCCGCACTGCCTCCGTGCCGTTGGCGCAGGGAATGGCATGCTGCACGCCGCAATACGCGGCATACTCGCGGGCGAAGCCCTCGACTGCCGGCCCGCCGATGAACCGGCAGGACTCGACTACTTCGCGCACCGCCTCATCCAACTCCGCCTGCAAGGCCCGGTACTGCGCCTTCAGGTCCGACAAAGGTACCGACTCGCCGCTCTTACGCATGGGTTGCGCTCACGGCCACCACGGGCGCGGTCGACACGATCGGCTCCGCCCCGCGGTAGCTCATACTCAAATACACTTTCCGTCCGTCCAGCAGTGCATACGCCGGCTCAAACGGTGGGAAATCCAGGGCCCGCACGTGCCGCAGAATCTTCTCCGCCGGCCAGTGCAAATCCACTTCCTTCATCCCCGGCCGTGCCAGCGACGTGCGCGGGTAATAGTAGGACACGATCCGCTCGCGCGCGATGATCCGCTCCTGCGGCTCGCCGCACAGGTCATTGGCCAGCAGGGCTGGCACTCGCGCCACGAAGAGCCGGTACGCGGCCTCCTCGGTCAACGTCATCAACTCGCGCGCGGTCGCCTGCGGCGGGATGTCAAACCACTCCACGGCGATCACCGGTCCGTGGTCCGGCTTCTCGTCCATGTAGTGCAGTGTCGCGCCGAAACGCGCCTCACCGTTGAGAATCGCGTGCGAGCCGACGTTGCAGCCGCGGTAGTGCGGCAACGGCGCGCAGTGCAGGTTGAGAAACCCATGCCGCGGATGGCCCACGATCCGCGCCGGCAGAATACAGTAATGCAGGACCGACAGACCCAGGTCCACCGGCATTTCCAACAGCTCATCCGCGTGCGTCAGCAACCGCAGCCCCAGCTCCTCGGCCGTCTCGTACATCTCCGGCACGCCGGGGCCCGACCACCAGCCGCGCTCCCCTTTCCCCCGCGTCAGCACGGCCACAATCTCGATCTCTCCCCGCCGGTGGAACTCGTAGAGATGGCGCAGGCAACGCGCCGACAACGGCTTACCGCCGAAGAATGCAATCCGTCGATTCACGGCCGTGGTCATTCCCTGTCACCCGTAACGTCCGCCCCATGCCGCCCCGCCATCGTAGGGCGGGCTCCGCCCGCCGGGCGGTCCACTGGGCCCGAAACCCGGTCCACCTCCGCGGCGGGTAAAACCCGCCCTACACTTCGGCGGGTAGAACCCGCCCTACATCGCAGCGGGTGAAACCCGCCACGCCTTCATTCGCTATTCGCTATTCGCCATTCGCTCTTCACTGCGTGGCCGCCCCCACCATCTCCGGCTCGGCCGCCGCGACCTCTCGCGCGCCGGCGGCGGCTTCCCGCGGGCCCCATGCTCCGTAATCCACCTCCACCTGCGCCCCGCGCTGCCGCATGGAGCGTGACATCGCCTCCAGCACGCTCACCACGCGCAGCCCGTTCACGCCGTCGCTCACCGGCCTCGCCCCGGTCCGGATGCACTCCGCAAAGTGCGTGATCTCCACGCCGAGCGGCTCGATCAGCCGCACGTTCGGCACCACAAGATCGCCCGCCCGCACCCGCGTCCGGAAGTCGGAGAAGTCCGTCGCGCAGCCCTGAAAGTCGCACTGCACCGACTTGTCGTAAATCTGGATGTGGTGCGCCGTATCGATGTCATCGTAGACCAGCATCTTGCTGCTGCCCACCACGACCATGCGTCGCACCTTCTGCGGATCCAGCCACGACACGTGCCCACCGACGAACGCTCCCCCGTCAAAATCCATCTGGAAGAACGCCACGTCCGCCACGCCCTGCGCCGACTGCACGAACGACGCGCCGCGCGCGTTCACGCTCCGCGGCCAGCCATCCAGCAGATAGCACGCGATCGAGATGTCGTGCGGCGCGAAGTTCCACAGCGCGTCCACGTCGCTGCGCACCCGCCCGAGGTTAAGCCGCTGTCCGTAGATGCACAGCACCTCACCCAGTTCGCCCGAGACAACGCGCCGCCGCACGTCGTGCACCAAGTTGCTGTACAGAAACGTGTGCCCCACCATCAGCACCCGCCCGGCCTGCTCCGCCTGCCGGATCAGGGCCTCGGCCTCGACGCCCGTCATGCACATCGGCTTCTCGACGAGCACGTGCATGCCGGCCGCCAGGGCCTGCCGGGTTTGCTCGCAGTGAAGCCGTGACGGCGTGGCGATCACCACCGCCTGAAGGTCGCGGTGTGCCAGGAGCTGCTCGAACGTCTCGTACACCCGCGCGGCGGGATACGACTTCGCCAGCGCCCGCCGGGCGGCAGCGTCCGTGTCGCACCCGGCCGCCAGCACCGTCTGCTCCCCCTCCGCGATATTCCGTGCCAGGTTCCTGCCCCACGGACCCGCACCCACCAGACCTACGTTCACCATGCGCTGTCCCCTGTAGCACCGGGCGCCATCCCGCGCCGCCGATCCGAACCGCGACCGTTAGGGAGCGGGCGATGATCAACGCGGGCATCGTTCGGCCTTGCCCGCCCGCGGGGAATCGTCCCGCGCGTCCCCGTCTGGGATTTGTTATCGGACAAAGGGGAGCCGGCCTCTACAAGATTCGCCCCGCACCCGCCCGCCGCACATGGGTCGCGCCACCGCGCGTGGGCCACGCCACCGTGCCTGGGTGCCGTCCCCTCACCCGCGCCCGCCAAGACCAAGCGTGTGGCCAGTGAACCCCTCTCCCCTCGGGAGAGGGGTAGGGGTGAGGGCGGGCGTGGTGATGAGGCCCACCGGATGCCTCAGAATGCTCGCCCGTCACGCGAAGAACGCCCAACCCATCCGCAGTCACAGACAGGTATGGCCCCCACCGCACGGAACGCGTCGAGCCCGCGCGGCTCCCCCTGGTCGACACCGACGCGTCCCCGCCCGCCGGCCCGTGCGGCTTCGGCCGCGCAATCGCGAGTTCGACAACAGGAGGCCGCGTGCCAAAGGCACTCTCAGAACGGCGCGTCGTCGCGGTAGGTACCCGGCGGCGGCTCGGCTTCCACCGCGGCCGGCGTGAAGATCGCAAATGACTTATGGAAGTGCAGCGGCACGACGTCCGTCGGCCCGTTGCGCTGCTTGGCGATGATGAGCTCCGCCTGCCCCTTCACCTCCTCGCGCTTCTGCGGGTCGTACTCGTAGTACTCCTCGCGGTGCAGCAGCAGGATCACGTCGGCGTCCTGCTCAATGGCGCCCGACTCACGCAGGTCGCTCATCATCGGGCGGTTGTCCTTGCGGTCGGCCGGCTTGCGGTTGAGCTGGGCCATCGCGATCACCGGGACCTTCAACTCCCGCGCCAGGCTCTTGAGATGACGGCTGATCGTGGCGATCTCGACCTGCCGGCTCTCCGCTCCCGGCAGATGCATGAGTTGCAGGTAATCCACGAACACCGCCTGGATGTCATGGCGCTGCTTGAGCCGGCGCGCCTTGGCACGCAACTCCAGCGGCGTCATCCCCGGCGTGTCGTCCACGTACAGCGGCGCCTTGTCCAGCTCATCGCACGCGCCCAGCAGATCACGCACGTCCTCCTCCGACAGCATCCGCCGGCGCAGACGCTGCATGTCGAAATGCGCCTCCGCGCACAGCAGCCGCTGCGCGAGCTGGTCCACGCTCATCTCCAGCGAGAAGAACACCACGGGCGTCCGGTCGCGCACGGCCGCGTGATGCGCGATGGTCAGCCCCAGCGCCGTCTTGCCCATCGACGGCCGACCCGCGACGATCACCAGGTCGCCGCGCTGAAAACCCGTCGTAAGTTGATCCAGATTGACGAACCCCGTCCCCAGCCCGGTGATGATTCCCTGGTCATGGCGTTCGATCTGCTGGGCCAGCCGCCGTAGCGGCTCCCGAATCGGCACCGCCTGCCCGGACACGCGCCGTTCCGCGACGGCGAAGAACCGCTGCTCCGATTCCTCGAGAATCTCGCCGGGTTCGGCCAGACCGGCATAGGCCAGGTCGTTGATTTCCCCCACGCAGCGAATCAGGTCCCGCAGCATGCCCTTGCCGCGGACGAGCCGTGCGTAGTGCTCGGCGTTCGCCCAGTCCGCGAAGCTCTCCGCGAGTTGCACCAGGTAGTCAACCCCGCCGATTTCCTCCAGCAACTCGCGCCGCCGCAGCTCCTCGCGCATCACGATCAGGTCGATCGGCTTGCTCGGGTCTTCATAAAGGTCGAGAAGGATCTCGAAGATGCGTTGGTGGGCCGGCAGGTAGAACCACGCGCTCTCGCTGCGCGAAATGATGGTGACCACGTCGCCGATGGCGTCCCGGCTCATCAGCATCGAGCCGAGCAGGGCACGCTCCGCGTCGAGGTCCTGCGGCGGCTTGCGCTCCCCGGCCACCGGCGGTGTCGGTCCCGGTCGCATCGTCCCGGCCGTGGTCATCTGCTTACGCCTCCTTGCCCACCGCGCTTCTGTCCCACGACGGCGACGGGACCGGCGACCCCGGGGGACAGGAGCAGGGTGGCATGGCCAAGCGCAGCGCCGCCATGCCCCTCCCGCGTCGAGCGGTCTAACGGCAGCATCGTATACGGTGCGGTTTGCGCCAGCCGGCAGGCGCCGGCCGCGTGGGCCTGTCACCCTCGCGGCGTCGGACGCGGGCGGCGCTGCCGCGCTACTCCTCCTCGTGTCGCTTGCGTGCCTTGCCGCCGTGCGGCTCGACCTTCTCGGGGTGCTCCGACTTGGCCGCGGGCTGCCCCTCGGCCGGCGGCTCCTCCGTCGCGCCCGCCTCCTCCCCACGCTCGCGCACTACCCAGACCTTCACCGTCGCCACCACCTCGGGAAGCAGCTTCACCTCCACCTTCACGTTGTCGAGGTGGCGAATCGGCGTCTTCAGCACGACCTGCTCGGCCGTTACGTCGTGCCCCTCGGCATTGAGCGCGGCCGCGATCTCGCGCGGCCCGACCGACCCGTACAGCACGCCCTCCGCGTTGGCCTTGACCGGGATCGTCACTTCCAGTTCCGCCAGCCGCTGCGCCACGCCCTCCATGCGGGCCCGCTCCGCCGCCCGTTCCAGCTCGGCCACCCGCCGGGCCTCGGCCAGTTGCCTGATGTTCGCCTCCGTCGGTTCGATGGCCAGTCGCTCCGGCAAGAGGTAATTCCGCGCATAACCCGCCGAAACCTCGACCACGTCGCCCACGATCCCCAGGTTCGGCACCGTCCGTCGCAGCAGCACTTTCATAATGCAGGTCCCTGCCGTTGAATCAGTCTCATTTCTACCCGAGCCGCCGCTCGCTCAAAACGGAATGTCGTTGTCATTCGGTGGCGGCGCGCCGCCGTCATCGTAATCCGGAACCGGGGCTTCCCGGCGACTGCCGGCCGCCGCACCCGTCCCCGCCCGGGTCTCGCTCCGACCACCACCACCGCCGCCACCGCTGCCCCGCCCGTCGCCGAGGAAGGTGAAGTTCTCCACCAGCACCTGGTGCTTGCTCTTCTTCTCGCCTTCCGGCGTCGTCCACTGGTCAAGCTGGAGGCGACCTTCGATCAGCACCGACCGCCCCTTGCTCATGTACTGGTTGAAGACCTCGCCGCCCTTGCCGAACAGGGTGCAGTCGATGAAGCACACGTCTTCGCGGTCCGCCCCGTCACGGTCACGCCACTTCCGGTTCGTGGCGATTCCGAACTTGCAGACCGGCACGTTCGCCGGCGTGTAGCTGAGCTGTGGATCACGCGTGAGGTTCCCCATCAGCACAATGCGGTTGTAACTCGCCATGACGCCCTCTCCCAAACGCCCGTCCGCGAGGGGCAGGCGTTACGCTTGTTCGTCGGCAGCACCCGGAACGGCCTCGGGGGCCTCCCGGGAAGCCACCGGCGGTGCTTCCCCGCGTTCCCGACCCGCGCCATCCCCGCGTTCCCGGCCCGGGCCGTCCCCGCGCTCCCGGCCCGGACCGTCCCCGCGCCCGCCGCCCGAGCCACGGTCACCGCCGCCCTCCCGGCGCCCGCGCCGGAAACCGCCCGACCGCTCGCCCTCGGACTCCTCGCCGCCGCCCGGCGCCCCCTCGCGTGCCTCGGAACGCAGGGCGGCCGCCCGTTCCATCATCTCCGGCGTCACCGCATCCGCGCGCAACACCAGCGCCCGCAGCACGTTCTCCGAGATCTCCACGTCGCGATGGAGCTGGCCAATCCGGGTGGGGCCCGCCTTGAAGTACACCAGCACGTACACGCCGCGCTTGCGACCCTTGATCTTGTACGCCAGCCGGCGCTCATCCCACCGACGGCAGAACACGATCTCCGCGCCGACGCGCTCCATCAACCGCCGGATCTCCCCTTCACACGCCTCAAACGACGCGCCGAAGGTCGGATCAAACAGAAACATCGCTTCGTATTGGTTCAACGTCGGTTCACTCCTGCTCAGGGTCCCTCGCCCGTCCGGTTACTTGCGGTCATCGCCCGCGTTGAAGCGGTTCATCGCCGCCTGTGGCCCGTGCTCGATCCAGCAACACACCGCCTCCGCCGCCCGCTCCCAGGCGGCCTCGATGAGCGGCTGCTCGTCCTCCGCAAACCGCCCCAGCACGTAGCCGGTCGCGTCGCCCACGGCCGTCCCGATTCCCACCCGCAGACGACACCACTGCTCACTGCCCAGCATGTCGATGATGTCCTGCAGGCCATTGTGACCGCCGGCGGACCCCAGCGCTCGCAGGCGAAGTCGCCCCACCGGCAACGCCAGGTCGTCGGCCACGACCAGCAGGTCCTCAAACGACAACTTGTAAAACTGCCCCGCGGCCAGCACCGCCCGTCCGCTGCGGTTCATAAACGTCGTCGGCTTCAGCAGCACCACCGGCTGACCCGCGAGCCTCCCCTGCCCGAACCAGCCGTGAAACTTCTCGCTCGCCAGGCTGATGCCGCCCTGCCGGGCCAGCACGTCCACCACGCGGAAACCCACGTTGTGCCGCGTCTCCGCATACTGCGGACCAGGATTGCCCAGACCCACGATCAGCTTCACGCCTGCTCAACCGGTCGACCGCGTCGCCGCTCGTTCCGCTACTCCTTCTTCTTGGCCTTCTGCCCCTCGTCCTCCGCGGGCTCCTCCGGTCGCACCCGGCCGATCCGTTCCGGCTCGGCAGCGGCCGCTTCGCCTTCCACCGCCGGCGCGGCTGCCTCCGGTGCCTCGACCAGCGCCTTGACCACGGCGACGCGATCTTCCGGCGGCGTCACTGCGACCACGCCCGGCGGAAGCTGGACGTCCTTTACGCACAACACGTGTCCCAACTCCATGTCCGTCACCACCGGACGCAGGGTCTCGGGAATGTCGGTCACGCGGCACTCGACCTCGACCTCGCCCAGCAACTGCTCCAGAATGCCGCCCTCGGCCACCCCCTTGGGCACCCCGCGTAGCTCGATCGCCACCTTGACCCGCACCCGCTCGTGCATGTCCACGCGGGCCAGATCGATGTGGATCGGCGCGAGGCCCAGATGATCGTACTGCACTTCCTTGATCAGGTACTGCTTGACCTCCCCGTTCAACTCAACCTGCAGGGTGCGCGCCCCGTGGCCGATGGCCACCTCCACCTCGTGTTCGTGGAGCGTCACCGGCTCCGGCGGTTCATGGTGTCCGTAGATGATGGCCGGCAAGGAGCCCTTCTCGCGCAGTGCGCGGGCCGTCCGGGTGCCTCCCGGCGTGCGCGGCTCGGCCTTCAGTGTCAGCATTTCCATCGTCGGTTCCTTACGTGTGTCCGTCCTATCTGTCAAACAACGCACTTACGGATCGGTGCTCGTGAATCCGCCGGATCGCCTCTCCGATCAACTCGGCCACTGACAACACCGTCAGGTTCTTCAAACCCGCTGCCACGTCCGGGCGCAGCGGCACCGTATCGGTGACCACGATCTCCGCCAGCTCCGCCTCGCGCAAGCGCTGCAAGGCCGGGCCGGCGAACAACCCGTGCGTCGCCCCGACGTAGATCGCCCGCGCACCGTGCGCCCGCACCAGGTGGGCCGCCTCCGCCACCGTGCCCGCCGTCGTGATCATGTCGTCGAACATCACCGCCGTCTTGCCCGCCACGTCACCCACCAGTTTCACCGCGGTCGTCTTGTCACCCGACAACCGCCGCTTGTAGATGACCGCCAGTTCCGCCCCCAGCCGGGCCGCGAAGTCGTTGCCCAGCTTGAGATTCCCCACGTCCGGCGACACGAACACCGCGTCCGGGATCTTCCGCGACAGGCAGTGCCTGGCGAGCACCGGGGCGGCCGTCAGGTGGTCCACCGGCAGATCGAAGAACCCCTGAATCTGGTCCGCGTGCAGGTTCATCGCCAGCACCCGGTCCGCCCCCGCCTGCGCGATCATGTTGGCCACCAGCTTGGCGGTAATCGGCGTGCGCCCCTCCGCCTTGCGGTCCTGCCGGGCATAACCGTAGTACGGGATGACGGCCGTGATCCGCTGCGCGCTCGCTCGCCGCAGGGAGTCGATGAAAATCAGCAACTCCATCAGGTTGTCGTTGACCGGCGGACACGTTGACTGAATCACGAAGCAGTCGCGCCCGCGCACGTCGTCTTCCAGCTTGATCAGCGTCTCGCCGTCCGGGAAGTGACTGCTGCTCGCCTTGCCCCGCGGCAGGTTGAGGTACTGACACACCTTGTCGGTCAGCGCCGAACTCGCGGAGCCCCCGAACACCTGGAGCCCGCCGACCGGTGAGTTCACCGCCTGCTCGCCATGCCTCGTCATATCGCCCTGACTCCGTTCGTCGCCGCCTGCCGGCTCAACCACGTGCTCACGCGGAGTGTTCCTGCCCCCGACGAACCTGCCCGGCCAGGATTCGAACCTGGAACGCCAGGACCAAAACCTGGTGTGTTACCATTACACCACCGGGCAATCCACCGGGCGCATACCCGCACGCCTCGACCGCGGCAACGTTCCCTTGAAGCACCCGGGATAGCCGAGGGGCCCGTCCAGGCATCAGGAAGGAGTTGCGGCGGCCACTCACGACCGAGGCCTGGGCACCCTGCCGCCTTGCGAGAATGCCCAGCGTTCGCCCGCGCTGCAACGGCGCGGGCAAGAATCCGCCCCTCAGGGTCGTGAGACTCTCCACCGGCGCGCCCGTCCCCCGGTCGCGCTCGGAAGGGGGAAGGGTACGCCCTCATCGCCCCAAAGTCAATAACTCACGTCGCGTGCCCCGGCCGGCGCTCCTCGGCCGACCAAGTCGCACGCCGGTACCGCAACGCGACCGTACTTGCCGCTCGCCCCCATCCAATGCAAGTGCGAGGCGATATTATAACGCAATTTTCGATAGTCATATGGGTAAATGTTGTCCGATAACATGGGATAATTGGAACGACTAGGATCAGTAGTGGTCCAGCCGGAATCGGGCAGGATGCCCAGGTGCCGCTTGGCCGCCGCACACTCTGTCACGGAGGTCGGGCGCAGGCGCGAGTGGGAGGTAACGAGCATGACCCATACCCAAACCGGGCGGAGACTGGCGAAGGTTCTGGCGGGAGCGCTGCTGGCCACATTGGCGGAGACGACGTGCAGCCCCACCGATTTCCAGCGTCTCGTTGCCGGCGTCAACGCGGTGGTAAACTATGATGAGCACCGCGAGATCACGTTTGACGACTGGCTTGATCAGGAGCTGGACAAGTTGTTCTGAGGCGTGAGCGCCGCCCTGCGGGGTTGCGCAGTAGCCGTCGCGCGGACCGCGGCCAGGTACGTCAGTTGAGCCGGAACGAAGCCGGCCCACGGAGTGATCTCCGGGGGCCGGGGTTGCGTAGGGGTCGCGTGTGGATCATCCGCGCGTTACGCGCGCGTGCACCAGTCACCGCGTACTCGCGCTGCCCGACCGGGCAGCGCCTGCGTTCACGTGTGCCGTCGCCTGTGTCGGTGCCATATCGTGGCACTTCCACCCGCGGCGAGCCCGCTTGCCAGCAGCAGCACACCCCATGCGGCAACCGCAGGCACCGGCGGATCCGCGCACCCATGAATGAGCTGGGCGTTTGGTCCGTCACAAACGTACCCGGGTTGGCACTGCTGGCTCGGCGTCCAGCGGCACCAGGAGTACCGCCCGGCCTGGCAGGCAGCCACGCAGGCGTCGTACGTCGCATTGTTCATGCACCCATCCTGGGCGCCAATGACGCTGTCCCTTCACTCACAACATCCGGTACCACAATAGAAGAAGATCGTGGGGTTAGGGCAGGTGTTGTCGGGATTGCAGACCGCGAACGGGTCCGGGTCCCACTCGCACCAGTCCCACCCGCCGGCCTGGCAGGCTTGTTGACACTGTTCGGCCGTCACCCAATCGGTATCGCAGGCAGACTGCCCGCTGTACCTGTGTCACCCTCAGCACGTAGCTTCCGCCCGGATGGTGGTGAACAGCACCACCCCGAGCATCCCCAGGAGCAGCCATGTACGGTTCATGTTTCCATTCCTCCCAAATATGATGTGAGCACGTTCGCGTCAGCCCCCCACGCCTTCGCACCGCAGGCAACTGCGGTCGCACCTGGATGGCGTCCCCACCGCCGAGTGGGTGTTGCCATCCTGAACCAGAGTTGATAGACACCAGGATACCGTGGAGCCGGCACCGGGGGAAGGGGGTGCTTCCCATCCGGGGACTGCGTGAGCCCACGAGGGCCGGGCGGCGCGCGGTTCGCGGGGGGCCAGGCCCGGGCCCTGCGGCTGGACGCCGCCGCCGACACGGTTCCCCTGCTCACGTCTGCGCCGGCCACTGCGTCATGCCGGGATGCTGTATCACCCCCTGGTCGAACACGCTACGATACGACAAGCGGCACCGGGGTGCAGGGCGCGGGCCCGGTTGACACTTGGGGGGATCCGGGAGAAAGCAGGCGACCGTCATGAAGAAGCCAAGCAGAACGGCCTCCGGGCGTGCCCATCCCGCTGCGATGGTCCAGGCCGGGCGGGCCCGCTTCACCGTGCTGACGCCTTCCCTGGTACGCCTGGAGTACGACCCTACGGAGCGGTTCGAGGGGCGTCCCACCCTGTTCGCCGTGCGACGGCGCCTGCCGGTTCCGGCCATGACCGTCCAACGGGACGGCGAGGTTCTGACGATCCAGACGGACCGCCTGTGCGTACGCTACGCGCCGGGGCCCGAGGGGCTCGGCCAGGACAACCTCTCGATTGTCGTGCCCACACCAGCCGGCGAGGTTCGCTGGGTACCCGGGATGCGCAACACCGGGAGCCTCGGCGGCACCTTGCGCACGCTTGATGAGTGCAGCGGCCCGGCCCCGCTTGGTGACGGCGTGCTCTCCCGCGCGGGATGGTTCGTGCTGGACGACTCGCACGCTCCGGTGCTGACCAACGGCTGGATCGCGGCCCGCGCGGCCGACCCGGCCGCCGTGGACTGGTACTTCTTCGGCTACGGGCGCGACTACGAGACCGCCCTGCGCGACCTGCTGGCCGTGGCGGGCCCCGTGCCTCTGCCGCCGCGGTTTGCATTCGGAAGCTGGTATTCCCGCTACTGGCCGTACCCGGCACGCGACTTCGTCAAGATCGCCGATCAGTACCGCGCCCACGCCTTTCCGCTGGACGTCATGGTGCTTGACATGGACTGGCACCTGGAAGGGTGGACGGGCTACACCTGGAACGCGAAGCTGATTCCCGACCCGACGGCGCTGCTGAAGGCCCTGCACGCGCGAGGTCTGCGGGTCACGCTGAACCTCCATCCGGCCGACGGCGTCCATCCGCACGAACGGGCGTACCCGGCCTTCGCGGAGGCGTTGGGACGCAACCCCAGCGAGCGACAACCCATCCCCTTCGATGTTACCGACCGCAACTACATGCGTGAGTACTTCCGGCTCCTGCATCATCCGCTGGAGCGGCAGGGCGTGGACTTCTGGTGGATCGACTGGCAACAGGAGCGTCGCTGCGCGGTGCCCGGGCTCGATCCGCTCCTGTGGCTGAATCACCTGCACGCCACCGACGCCGGGCGACCCGGAACGAACCGGCGCGGGCTGCTCCTGAGCCGCTGGGCCGGTTGGGGCAACCATCGCTACCCGTTGCACTTCTCCGGCGACACGCACGCGAGCTGGGAGGTGTTGCGTTTCCAGGTGCGGTTCACGGCAGCCGGCGGCAACGTCGGGGCGACCTACTGGTCGCACGATCTGGGCGGACACTACGCGGACGAGCGGACGGATCCCGAGCTGTTCGTGCGCTGGCTGCAATTCGGGGCGTTCACGGCCGCGCTGAGGGTGCACAGCACGCGCTCGGCCCACAACGACCGCCGGCCCTGGCTGGACGGACCGCCGTTTGACGAGGTCGCCCGACGCGCGTATGCCCTGCGTTATCGCCTGTTGCCGTATATCTACACGATGGCCCGCCGGACGTACGACACGGGCCTGCCGCTGGTACGACCAGTGTACCTGGCGTATCCCGACGAGGAACGCGCCTACCGGGCCGAGGGGCAGTTCCTGTTCGGCGATGACCTGCTCGTGGCGCCGGTGACCCAACCTGGCACCGGCCCGCAGCGCGTGGCCGACGTTACGGTCTGGCTGCCGCCGGGGACTTGGTGCCACCTGCTGACCGGCGCCGTGCACGTGGGGCCGGTGGAGCTCACGCTGAGCCTGCCGCTGGACATGATGGCCGTGTTCGTCCGCGCGGGCGTGCCGGTGCCGATGGCGCCGCCGGGTTGCCTGTACAGCCGCCAGACCGAGCGGGCCCTACACGTACGCGTGCACGCCGGGCCGGCCGGGAGCGCCCGTTGTTACCACGATGACGGCGAGACCAATGCCTATCAGGGCGGGCGCTACGCCTGGACCCACCTGGAGTACGCCCCGCTGGACGGCGGCGCGCACGAAATCCACGTCGGGCCATTGGCAGGCGAACCGGCCGTCGTGCCCTTCCGCCGCGATACGGTGTTGGAACTGGTCGGCACCGCGCCCCCTCGCGAGGTGCGGGTTAATGAACGGGTGCTGAGCCCCCCGCAGTGGGTCTACCGGGCGGGGTCCGCCACGACGCTCGTGACCCTGCGGGCATTGCCGACGCGCGAGACCTGTATCATCCGGGTGGCTGCACCGGTGGACGCGAGCGTCCCGGCCGGCTGACGGGTGACAGTCCGATACTTCGCCGGTTTCCCAACGGTTCGCACGCGGCGCGAACGTACCCACCCAAGCCGACCCACGTTGACACCGATACAACACGGGCAGCCTGTTGAGGGTCTCGCGTCCGCAGTCGGTGCCGCGCGGACCGGTGTACCTGACACCTTCTACGTCGGCCCGGGGGGCCGACGCTGCTTCTCCAACGGGCTGCCGGGAGCACGCGTCAGGGGTCCATTGTCTCACAAGGTGCGGTCTTATCATGCTCAGGCTTGATCCTTCCCAGCTTGCGCCGGAGGTGGCGTCCTTGCTGTTGTTGCGGGGGGCCGAACTGCCACCTTTGCAGTGGTCCGCCAAGCCGGTCCGCCTCGCCAAGGAAATGCTCAACGGACTCGGAGATGACACCAAGCTGCTCGGCTGTGCGTCCGTGGCGAGTCAGCCGATGGCGGCGGCCGTGCGGGCGCTGCTGTATCTCTGGAATGGGCACCTCGCCGACTGCGCCACCTGGGGCCGGACCGCACCGCCGCAGGAGCGAATCTACCTTGACGCGCTGGCTGCTCGCCACGCGGGCCAGCCGGACAACAGCAAGACCCTCTACACCCAACTCGGCGCCCACGTGATCCTGTCGGTGCTGCACCAGCAGTCCGGCGAACTGATCGGGCTAGGGGTGGATCCGCTGCTGGCCCGCTTCAAAGGCATTCTGGTGCAGGCCGGGGAGTGGGAGCCGTACATGTTCATTGACCTGTACGAGCAGGCCCGCGCCGGGAAGCTGTCGCAGGCCACCGAGCAGATCATCCGGCAACTCCAGTCTCTGGAGTATGAATTGCTCTTCACGCACTGTTATGAGGCAGCGCGCGGCATGCCGCTGCCGGCGCGGCCCGCGGCCACCGCCCCGCCCCGTCGCAAGCCCGCGCTGGCGCCCGCCCGCCGTCCGGCGCGCAAGCCGCAGGACGACATCCTGCCGGCCGCTCGCGCCAAGACGCCCGCCCCCCCGCCGAAATGCCCCGCCGTGGCGTTGCCCAAGGACTGTGTCGGCATCATGTGCCCGAAGTGTGGCGAGACCAACGTCGTTCCCGACAATGCCCGGGGGCGGGGACACGTCTGTCGCAAGTGCCAGGCGCAGTTCCTCGTCCCGCCCAAGAAAGCCCCGGTCCCTGCCGCACGAAGCACCTGACGAGCAACCGCCGAAGCAGCGTGGCGTTGGCCGCAGGGGGCGGATGCTACGCCGACGGGGCGGCGTCGAGGAAAGCCTGGAGCATGACTTGCGCCGCCAGGCGATCGCGCCGGCGTTTCTTCTGCTTACGCGTCAACTCCGTGCCCTGCATCAGTTCATCGGCGGTGAGGCTGGAAAGACGCTCATCACAATAATGGACAGGCAAACCGCCGGCCGCCTCCAGGGCGGTGCCGAAGCGCCGGACGCTCTGCGCCTGGGGACCCTCCGTGTCGTCCATGTTCAGCGGCAAGCCGACCACAAAGGCATCCACCTCGTACTCCCGCGCGCAGGTGAGCACCGCCTCGACCTGGCGGTCCGGAGGCTCCGGTGCCTCCAGCGTAGCCAGCGGCGTGGCCAGGCGCCCGACCGTGTCGCCGATCGCCAGACCGATGCGCTTCGTACCGTAGTCAATACCCAGAAACCGAGACATCGAAAGTAACAATCCGCCGGTGGACGGTCCGGTGGGCGATGCCCACCCCGCACGGCTGTCGTGGTGGGCGATGCCCACCCTACACAGCCTGTCGCCCCCTTCATTTGCTATTCGCTATTCGCCATTCGCTATTCACGTGCGCCCTTCGCCGATCAATCCCAACAGCTCCTTCAGGTTCGCCGCCTGATCCTTGTGGCAAATGAGCGTGGCATCGGCGGCATGCACGATCACCAGGTCCTGCACGCCCAGCGTGGCAATCAGGTGCGCCTGCTCGGAGACGACCAGGTTGCCGCGCGAGCGAAGCTGGACGACCTGCCCAGCAGCGTTCACATTGCCATCGGCGTCGGCCGGCAACGCTCGGGCCAGCGCCGCCCAGGAGCCCACGTCCTGCCACTGACAGTCCATCTCCACCACCAGCACCCGCGGCGCCTGCTCCAGCACGGCAAAGTCGATACTGATCTTCGGCAACGCGGGGTACGTTTCCGCCAACGCGCGCTGTCCCTGCGGCGTGCCCCAGGTCGCCGCGAGACGCACGCCCGCCTCATGTGCGGCCGGCAGACGCTCCCGCAGTTGAGCCAGGATCGTTTCCGCCCGCCAGGCGAACATGCCGCTGTTCCAGTAATAGTTGCCGCTGCGAATATACTGCTCAGCCGTTTCGGCCGTCGGTTTCTCGGTGAACTTCTCAACCTCATACACACCCGGTGCCAGGGCCTTCCCGCGCCGCACGTAGCCGAACTGCGTCTCGGCCCGTTGCGGCCGGATGCCGAACGTCACCAGCGCATCGGGGTATTCGCGCGCGAGCCGCAATCCCGTCTCGACCGCCCGGCGGAACTCAGCGAGCGGGCTGATAAGCTGGTCGGCCGTCAACACCGCCAGGACCGCGTCCGGATCGCGGCGCGCCAGGATGGCCGCGGACAACGCGACGGCATTGGCCGTGTCGCGCGGCACGGGCTCGTCGAGCAGGTTCTCGCCCGGCAGCTCGGGCAACTCCTCAGCCACCAGCGGCAGGTACCCGGCCAGCGTGATTACATAGATGCGCTCGGCAGGCAGCAGGGCGGCCGCCCGTTCATAAGAGAGCCGCAACAGACTGACCTTGTCGAACAGACGCAGCAGTTGCTTGGGGCGCTGCGCACGACTCAGCGGCCACAGCCGCGTCCCGCCCCCCCCGGCCATGATGACGGCATGTTCCATGACGGATTCCTCAGTCCACTTCGTGGAAGTCCACCCGCGTCAGGTCGGCAAACTCCAGCACCCACGCCTGCTCATGCCCGCTCTCGAAGAGCACCCGCACGTGCGTCCGCCGGGCGCCGCGCGCGATCTCCTCGATACGCCCCAGCCCGTAACGCGGGTGGCGCACCAGCGTGCCGACAGCCCACTCCTCCGCGTCCTCGGGCAACGCGCCCGCGTCCGGGTGCCGGCTCCGGCTTGGCGAGGTCGTCTCCGTGCTGATCCACTCCACGCCTGCCCGGCGTACCTCCTCCAGGAATTCGCTGCGCGTCGTGTACTCCGTCTTCCCCCGCAGCATGCGTCGGCGCGCCCGCGTCAGCGTCAGCACCTCGCGCGCCCGTGTCATCCCCACGAAGCACAGCCGCCGCTCCTCCTCGTCGTCAGCGGGCTGATCGTTCTCGCGACGGAACGGCAACAGCCCGTCCTCGAGCCCGATGATGAAGACAACCGGGAACTCCAGTCCCTTGGCCGCGTGCAACGTCATGAGCGTCACCGTCCCGGTCCCCTCGCGCACGGCATCCACGTCGCCGATGAGGGCCGTGTGTTCGAGCCAGTCGAGCACGGTGGCCTCCGGCTGCTGCAACTCGTACTCGCGGGCGGCATTGAGCAGCTCATCCAGGTTGCGGCGCCGCCCCTCGTCCGGGTCGTTCTCCTCGCCATAGTACGCCCGCAGCCCGCTTTCCCGCAGCACCGCGCCGAGGGCGGCAAACGGCGGGCCCTCCAGCAGCGGCCGTAACTGCGCCCACAGCACGCCGAACTCGCGCACCCGCGCCGCCACCCGCCCTACGGCTTGCAGATCGTCCGCCTGGATCACCTCCAGCACCGTCCGACCGGCAGCCCGCGCGTGCCCAACGAGCCGCTCCAGGGTCGTCTCGCCGATGCCCCGCGGCGGCACGTTGATCGCCCGCAACAGCGACACCTCATCGGCCGGGTTGACCAGCGCCCGCAGGTACGCCAGGACGTCCTTGATCTCCTTGCGGTTGTAAAACTCCACCCCGCGCGCGATCTGGTAAGGAATCCCCGCGCGCAGCAGCGCTTCCTCGAGCGCGCGGCTCAAGGCGTTGACGCGATAGAGCACCGCCACGTCGTCGAGGCGGGTGCCGGCCGTCTTTGCCTGCCCGATCTCCCGCGCCACCAGTTCGGCCTCGTCCGCATACGTCTCACACTCGACGACGCGCACTGCCGCCCCGGCCGGGTTCTCCGTCCACAGCCGTTTCTGCTTGCGACGCACGTTGCCTGAAATCAGGGCGTCCGCCACCGCCAGGATGCGCTGCGTCGAGCGGTAGTTCTGCTCCAGCCGCACCACGCGGGCCTCCGGGTAGTCATGCTCAAAGGACAGGATGTTGCGTATGTCCGCCCCACGCCAGCCGTAGATGGACTGGTCCGGATCCCCCGTCGCGCACAGGTTGCGCCGCTGCTGGGTGAGCAGCCGGGCGATCTGGTACTGGGCCGCGTTCGTGTCCTGGTACTCGTCGATGAGCAGGTAGCGGTGCTGCTCCTCCAGCCGGTCGCGCAACTCGGCGTCCTCGGCCAGCAGCAGGGCCAGGCGCAGGAGCAGGTCGTCGAAATCCAGGCACGCCATCCGCCTCAGCAGCTTCTCATACGCCGCGTAAATGCGGGCCACCGCTCGCTGCTCCCAATCGACCGCCTGCTGTTCATAGCGGTCCGGCAGCCGCAGGGCGTTCTTGGCCTGCGAGATGAGGTTCTCGACCCGCGCCGGCGGGAAGTTCGTCGGGGACAACTCGGCCGCGAGGGTCGCGTCCTTGATGACCTTGCGTCGATCGTCGGTGTCCAGGATCGTGAACTCACGCGGCACGCCGGCCCGTTCGTGGTGGATACGCAGGGTGCGGGCGCACCAGGCGTGAAACGTCGCCACCGGCAGTCCGCCGGCCAACCTCAGGGCGTCGATGCGCTCGCGCATCTCGCGGGCGGCCTTGTTCGTGAACGTGATGGCCAGCACCTGCGCCGGCGTCGCGACCGTGCCGGCGAGGTAAGCCGCCCGCCGCGTAATCACCCGCGTCTTGCCGCTGCCCGCCCCGGCCAGTACCAGCAGCGGCCCGTCGGTACACGTGACGGCCTCCCGCTGCGGCTCCGTCAGGTCCGCGAGAAGCTGCTCCCGCAATTGTGCCTCCAACGTCGGCATCCCGGCTTCTATAGCCGCTCCGTGTTCCGCCGTCTACCACGACGACAAGCACGGACCGCATCCCGCGCGACCGGGCGCGATTCACGGGGATTCATGGTGCGCCGCCTCAATGCCGGAAGTGCCGCGTGCCGGTGAAGATCATCGCCGCCCCGCGCTCTTTGCAGGAGGCTACCGTGTCGGCGTCGCGCTTGGAGCCGCCGGGCTGGATGAAGGCGGTAACGCCGGCCGCCAGCAGCAGGTCGGGACCGTCCCGGAAGGGGAAGAAGGCGTCGGAGGCCGCGGCCGCCCCGCCCAGCCGCTCCGCATGCCCATTCTCCTGCGCCAGCCAGGTGGCGATCCGACAGCTCATCACCCGCGACATCTGCCCCGCGCCGTTGCCGATGAGCATGCCATCTCTACACAGAGTGATCGCGTTGCTGCGCGTGTGTTTGCAGATCAGCCACGCCAGCCGCAGGTCCGCCAGCTCCCGCGCGGTGGGCGGGCGATCCGTCACCAGCTTCCACTCATCTTCGTTGAGTCCGACCAGGTCGGGCGTCTGCACGAGCATGCCGCCGGTAAGCTGGCGGCAATCGAGCTCGGCCGACTCGGACTCCGTGTCGAGGTCGCCGACCGCCAGCAGGCGGGCCTTGCGGCCCCATTTCTTCGCATCGCGGACGTGACCAAGAGCATGGTCGTCGAAGGCCGGGGCTACCCACACCTCCACGAAGAACCCGCCCGCGCCGGCCGCCTTGCCCCAGCGATCGTAGGAATCCATCACTGCCGCGGCGAACTGGGCGTCGACGGCGAAGTTGCACGCCAATACGCCGCCCATGGCCGCATTGGGATCACCCAGATACGCCCGGCGATACGCCTCGACCGGGTCGTCCGCCACGCCCGCGCCGCAGGCGTTGCCGTGCTTGATGAACACGCAGACAGACGGCGGCGGGCCTTCCTCCTCACCGAGCAGGCCACGGCCCGCGCAGGCAAGCTCCGTAGCCAGCCGCAGGGCGGCGTCCGCGTCGGCGAGGTTGTTGAAGGACACCTCGTCGCCCGCGACCTGAGACGCGGGGGCCACGCCCACCAGTTCGGCTCCGCACAGCGCCAGGTAGGCCGCCTGCTGATGCGGGTTCTCGCCGTAACGCAGCGGCTGCGACTCCTCCAGCACCTGGATGAGCCCCTGCCCCTTCTCGGTAAGAAACGGCGCTTCTTCACTCTCGCCCGGCGCCGCCGGCTGTCGCCCCAGGGCCGCTTCGGTCAGGTAGGTGCAGACGGCCGCGTCGTATTCCTCCGTGCGGTTGAACGCCAACGCGGCCAGCTCCTGCCGCAACGTCAGCTCGTCGCCCGGTACTTCGCCGCGCAGGTACGCCAGGCACAGCTCCCGCCCGTGCGCGTCGGATGCCACCAGCACGTGCCGGTGGTTCTTGGCGGCCGCCCGCAGCATGCACGGACCCCCGATGTCGATCATCTCAATGGCCGTCGCCGGCGAGCAGCCCGGCTGCGCGACTGCTTCCTCGAACGGATAAAGATCGACGACCACCAGGTCGATCGGCACGACGTCCGCGGCCTCAAGCTGCCGCAGGTGCTCCGGGTTGTCACGGTCGGCCAGGATGCCCGCGTGGATCTTCGGATGCAGCGTCTTGACCCGCCCGTCCAGCATCTCCGGGAAACCCGTGATCTGCTCCACCAGCGTCACCGGCAACCGGTGCTGCTTCAGCAGGCGCGCGGTACCGCCCGTGGCGATCAGCTCCACGCCGAAGTCCACGCTCAGGGTTCGGGCGAACTCCACGATGCCCGATTTGTCATAGGTGCTCAGCAACGCCCGCCGTACTTGGGGATGAGTCATGAGCCTGGGGGCCTCTCCTGATTAGCAACCGAGCCGCTCTACGGCCGGCGATCCACGGAACTGCGCAACGGATCGGCATCGTGTGCCGGCGGCAGCGCGGGCGGCGGAGCGATCAGCTCGTCCGTCCCGCGCGGGGCCCGGTTAAGCTGGGCCCGCGAGGCCGCCACTTCCTGCTGCCGCAGGTACGGCACCCCCTCGGGACGCAGACACTCCACCCGTCCGTCACCCGCGGCCAGATAGACGGCCGAGTCGCGCAGGTTGCACGCCGCCACCCGCGCGTCCGACGCGTCAAACCCGCGCTGCGTCGCCCCGGTGGCCGCGTCGAGCACCTCAATCGCCCCGCCCGACGTGCGTACCACGACCTCGCCCGGAGCTGCGCCGACCACGCTCAAGCCGTCACCTCGTTGCCACCGAACCAGCCCCGTGTTGATGTCCACGGCGCTCAGTCCGTCGCGTTCGTTGAACTGGTAGCACGTCTCGTGCACGGTCACCGGGCTGCTGCGCAACGGGTCCGCAAACCGACACCGCCACAGGACCGCCCCGCTTGCCTCTTCGAGCCGATACAGCGAACGGTCGAGGCTGGCCGCGTAGACGCCCGTGTCATCCACGAAGACGTCCGCCACCACGTTGCCTCCCACGCGCTGCACCCAGCCGAACGACTTCTGGCGTGCCCCGCAACGCACCACCGCCCCCGTCTGCGTGGCAAAATACAGATCGTCCGGGGCCTGCCACACCAGTCCGCCGGCCACGGGACTACCCACCATCACCCGCCATCGCTCCTTGGGTTCCGTACCCAGGGCGTGCTTCCAGGCCAGTGAGTACACGTGCCCGTCCGTGCTGCCCAGGTACAGCCGACGCTCGTCGCCGACCCCGCTGCCACTGGGCGGAAACGGCGTGGGCACCGACAGCAGCACGTCGCCGGAGTATCGGTCCAGCACCCACAGCCGAGTGGTCGTCACGAACAGCACCGGCCCGTGGCCATCCGGCGTCTGCAGGTGTGTCGGCGGGTAGACCGTGTAGTCTCGTTCCGTCAGGCTGGCACCCCAGCGCAGCAGGCCGTGCTCCGCGTGCAGGGCAAACACATCCCCGCCGTGCGTAAGCACGTAGAGGTTGTCATCCACCAGGTAGCAGCTCTTCACGGCATCGCCGCGGCGCACGGGTGCCCGCGTCGCCCACTGCGTGCGATACGCCGCCGACTCAATCTGCTCCCTGTGCGTCACGCCGGCGCCGGGGTGTGGTCGCCCGCAACCGCCCAACCCGACCAGCACCACCGCCGCCACGCCGGCCCCCACTAGCCCAACTGCCCACTTCATGCCCGCATTCTCCGCGAGGAACCCACCGCCCCGCCGCCCGGCAGGGCCTACCGCGTCTTGCACCGCCCCGGCCGCAGCTTACTGACCCGAAGTCGCGTCGCCCCCCCCGTGGCCGACGGGGAATACCCCCGACGCACCGTTTCCCAGCCCCCCCGCTCCTCCTGGCTTGTTCCCCAGGCGGCTCCCGTCACGGGCGTCAGTGTAATCGACCCCGCCCCTCCGGCCAACCTCACCCAGGCTTCAGTACTACGTCGTGGTCACGCTCCCAGGCCGCCATCTCCTCGATCAAGGCCAAGTGACCCGCAATCGTCGCCTTCATGGCGGGCGAGGGTGGCACGATCTCGAATACGTGCGGTTCGTCGTTCAGCCGGGCCCGCAGGTCGTGCACGAAGTCTTCCCAGTTTCCCTCGTAAAGCGTATCACGAATCTGCAACAGCAGCCTGTGCTCGGGCGTCAGGGGAAACCCGGATTCGCCAGCGCATTCGGCCATGCAACCGACTCCGGCAGCCAACCGACCCGCCTCGTACAGACAGACGACCCGTTCCCGGCGCGTGAGCGACCCGCGTCCAGGGGGCAAGCGAGCCGCCTCCGGCGGGCGCGCGATCCGCTTCTGAGGTTCACCAAACCCGGCGGCACCCTATTGGACGGGGACGCCACCTACGGGTCAAGCCAACCCGCACGGGGCCTGAACCCCTCTCCCCCCGTAAGAGGGGTAGGTGTGAGGGCTGCGGTGGTGAAGACGCTCCCCGATGCCCAGGCATGCGTCTCCGCAACACCGGGAAGCGCTGAACGCGTAAGCGGGCCGCCGGTCCAACAACCACGCCCTACGCATCACCGTCCGTAGGGCGGGCTCTGCCCGCCGCGACCCCGCCGTGCCCGCAGCAGCACCAGGAACACCGGCACGCCCACCGCGGCCGTCACCACCCCCACCGGAAGCACGGTTCCGCCCAACTCCCGCCCGGTGACCGCCCCGGCCGCCGTCATCGCCAACTGCGCACCCCAATCGCACACGATCAGGAACGCCCCCCCCAGCAGCGCCGACGCCGGCAGCACCACCCGCCGGTCCGACCCGAACAGCAACGCCGCGATGTGCGGCACGACCAGCCCCACAAATCCGATCGGCCCGCACACGGCCGCCACCGCCGCTACCGCCAACGTCGCCACCAGCACGCACCCAATCTGCAACCGGCGCACGTTGACCCCGCGCGTGGTCGCCAACTCATCCCCCAGGCGGTACTGATCGAGCGCCCGAGCGCTGACGATCAGCACGACCCACGCTGGCAGAATGAACGGCCAGAGCATTGCGCTGCGTGTCGTGGAGATCGCGTCGAGCGAACCCATCATCCAGCGGATGACCTCGAAGACCTGTCGTTCGTCGGCCAGAACGGTCACCACCATCATCATGGCCGAGCAGAACAACCCCATCGTCACGCCCGCCAGCAGCATCTCGTTGGAGGTCAGCCCGCGCGCGCCGCGCGCCAGCCACAGCACCGCCCCCACGACCCCGAGCCCGCCGACGAAGGCGCACAGGGCCGTGCTCGAGACACCCCACACTGACAACTCCCAGCCGGCCTTGATGGCGATGAGCGCCCCTAACGCTCCGCCGCTGGCGATCCCCAGTGTGTACGGCGTCGCCAGCGGATTGCGGAACAGCGTCTGAAACGTCGCCCCGCACAACGCCAGCGTGATCCCCACTTGCAGCGCAAGCAGGCTCCGCGCGAAACGCAGCTCGAAGCCGATGTAGCGGGCCACGTCGGCATAGTCGGTCAGCTCCGCGGCCGAGACTTGCCCATCGCCGTCCACGTCCACCAGCGGCCGATCCGCAAGTTCCTCCGTGGCGATCGGCAACCCAAGCCGCGCCCGCCACGCATCGACCCAGCCGAACGACGCGCTGGTCACGCCGATCCCCGGACTGAGCACCAGCAGACCGGCCAGGCACACTCCGCAAAGTCCCACTCGCCACGCATATCCCCCGGCCGACATCACTTTCATCCCCGGCCACCTCCCTTGGGGTGGCCCAGGTCGTCCCGTGGGTGGCCCAAGTCGTCCCGCGGGTGGCCCAGGTCTTTAGACCTGGGGGACTGATGAACCGAGGGGCGCCTCACGCTCTCAGGCGCCGTTTCAAGACCCCTCTCCCCCATCGGGGGAGGGGGCGGGGTGAGGGGGCCGCACCGGGGAGACTGGTCACCAACCTGCTCACCTGCGAGGACATGCGGCACCACCCAGCACACGGCCGGTGCCTCCGGCGCACACGCCTCCACCAGCGGCGTGTTGTAGATGGGACTCAGCACCTGCGCGCGAACCACCTCCGCCGGCGGGCCACAGGCGACAATCCGTCCGTTATCAAGCACCAGCACGTGCGTGCAAAACTGCGCCGCCAGATTGACATCATGCGTCACCACCACCACCGTAACGCCTTCCCGCACCGCCTGCCCCCGCAGAATCCGGAAGATTGTGAGTTGATGCTGCACGTCGAGCGACGCCGTGGGCTCATCGGCCAGCAGCAGCCGCGGCTCCTGCGCCAGGGCGGCCGCCACGTGCACGCGCTGCGCCTCACCGCCCGAGAGCGTGCACAAAGGACGCTCGGCGAAGTCCAGCGTCTCCGTCAGCGCCAACGCGCGTTCCGCGACGGCCAGGTCGTGTGCCGTCTCGAAGAGCCCGAACGAGCGATGCGGAAACCGCCCCAGCAGCACCAGTCCGCGGGCCGTGTCCTCGATGTCGCTGCGTACCTGCTGCGGGATCAGCGCCACCCGCCGGGCACGCTCCCGCGCGGACAGGGCCGCCAATGCCGCGCCTTCCAGCTCGATCGTACCCCGCCGCGGCCGCAGCAGCCCGGCCAGCAGACGCAGCAGCGTGCTCTTGCCCGCGCCGTTGGGCCCGACGATCGCCCAGCATTCACCCCGCCCCAAGCGCAGGTCGATGGGTCCCAGGAACTCCGGCCCCGCCGGATACCCGAACCGGACCCCCTTTACGCTCAGGAACGTGCCGACCTCAGCGCCCACGCGTCGCTCTCCGGATTCACCAGCCGCTCCGCCCCGTGGCCCGGGCGTCCCGCCCGTGGCAACCTTCTCTCGTGGCCCGGGCGTCCCGCCCGTGCGTGCTCAGCGCCTCCTGCGCGACGGGCGGGGAGTGGTGCCTCAGCGGAGCACCTTTGCCCTCACCCCTGCCCGTCTCCCGCGAGGCGAGGGGCGGCTCGCGGGCGCCACTGTTCGGCGCAAGGCGAGGGACCGTCAGGAGGCCGGGGGCTCGGCCAACAACTCCACCACCAGGGCGTCGATTCGAGCGAGTTCGTCGGCGATCACTTCCCGACGAATCTGGGTGCGCAGGCGCCCAATCGGCATACTCATGGTCTTCTCGTCCGGCTCCGCGAGGAACCTGCCTACCAGGTCGTGGCAGCGCCGGCTGAGCTTCGCCAATTCGCGGTGCCGACCGTCGCTCCCCGAGAACTCCGGAATTGGCAGAACCTCGAACGGCAGTCGGCAGATGTGTCGCTCACCGCCCCCGTGTTGCGCCCCAAACGCGCCTTTGGCCTGCAAGGGCTTGATGACCCTGTCCACCGTGGCGGCATTGAGCACCGCGCAAAGGAAGTGCGCTTCGTTGGGTTTCACACTCTCATACCAGTAGGTTGTATGCTGCGCAACAAACCCACCAACCGGCAAGCCAGAGATCGTCTTCGGATACTCCGACCGGGCGTCCACGAGGCAGGCGCACAGATGTGTCCCGCTGGTGTTGTACAGCAGCTTGAGAACGCCGGACGGGCGCTGCCGGGTCAAGCAGCGTCCGAAGTCGAGCCTGTCGGAAACCGACCGAATGCGCTGACTGTGTTTCCCGTGCTTCGCCCAGAGTCCGGCCGCGGCGCGCAGCCAGTCGGCGAGCCCCAGCTTCCCGAGTCGGACCGCTGCATCTGAATCGAGCAACCGGCGCTCGCCATCGGCGTTCTCTCCAAGTGGCAGGACTACCACGGACAGACGGCGCCAGCCGAAGGGTACCATGTGGTCCGACAGCAACGTAGCGTAGAGGAAGTCCGCCTCGACGGGGCCCTCGACGTGCTTGCCCTTCCACGCCGGCTTGGCTTGGCGCTCAATCGTCGAGTCGGTCTGCAGGTAGGGACGCCGCTTGTCAACAAGCCGCGCCGTCGCGGGCGGGCAAACGAACCAGAGGCAGCGGGGAACGATGCTCGCCCCTTGGGTGACTTGCTCCCAGTAAGGGCTCGGCGCTGTACTGCCCGGTGGATGGTGGACGCCTTCCGAGCGTTCCAGGTGTTTCATTGCCTGGGCAAGCGAGGCGTTGCGAACGGGGAACTCACCCTGGAGCCGAACGGTCGGGGCCCCCCGCCCGGCGTCCTTGCCACGCGCGGTCCGTGTTCGCTCCCAGATTACCGCGCATGCCGGAACGTGGAACAGCGGGGCCACGCGTTCGCAGTCAACGATGAGCCGTGCGCATCGCAGGTAGCGATCGGCGAAGGCGACGTGTTGCTTCGCGCCGGTTATGATGCTCCGCGGCATGACGAACGCGAGCGTGCCGCGCTCGGCCAGGAAGCGCTCGGCACCGAGGGCGAAGAACACGGTGGCCAGCTCCATGTGCGTGAAGAGGTGGGCCTGGCGTTTCCCCAACAGCTCATAGAAGAACACCAGTTCCCGCACTCGTTGCTGGTAGTCGCGGCGCTCGATGTAACGGTAGGAGAGCCAGGGTGGATTCCCGACCACAAAGGCGAACTTCCGGCGGGCCAGCAGTTCGGGCTGGTAGGCGTTCTTCAGGATGAACCGCCAAACGCTGTCCGTAGCCGGCGGTTCGAGAAGCCAGCGCATCAGACGCAGATTGTCGCGCCAGAAGTGGCGGTGTGCCGGAGGGACCGTAAGTTCGTTCAATCGTTCATCGAGCCCCGCGAGCGCGTCCTTCTCCTCCACGCCCGGGTCTCCCAGGCCCACAATGTGGTCGACAAGTTGGTGGAGCACTTCGGCCCGTTCGGGTGGTGCGGGTGGGATATGGAACTCAGGCGCGATCCGGGGCCGCGACTTGCCGGAACGCTTCACCAGGGCGTCCAGGTCGATGGGGACGCGAATGGGTCGCCCCTCCGGGGCGGCTTGCATGCGAGGCAACTCAAGACCCAACGTGTTGGCCATGAAGATCGGCAGTGTGAACACCTGCTGGAACCGCGAGAGGTCGTCGCCCAGCGCCAGCACCAGGTTCGTCTTGGCGATGATGACGGCCAGGGGGTGGACATCGAGCCCGGCGAGGTGGTGGGCGCAGAAGTCCGCCAGGGCGGCGCCGTCGCGTCCGGACTCGCGCAGCAGGCGAATGGCCGTGAAAAGGAACGTACCGGACCCGCAGGCGGGGTCCAGCAGCGAGGGCACGCCGTCCGACGCACCGCCGGGGCCGGGGAAGCCTGCCTCGCGCAGCGTCAGTTCCGCCAGCCAGTCCGGTGTATAGAACTCACCGAGGTCGTGCCGGGTCTCCGGATCAACGAGTTCCTGGTAGAGTTCCTTGAGCAGGTCCTCCTTGATGGCGCTGAGGTCGTAGGCGACCGTCAGGCGCGTACCCAGGGCCGCCAGCATGCCGTACGTCCGCGGGCGACACTCGGGCGCGTCGACCCAGGTGAAGAAATCATCCCCGACGAAGTTCTCCAGCCCCATCCGCTCGAACACCTCTCCGGTCACCACCCCGGCCAGCGCGTCGCCGTCGGGGGCGCGGCGTCCGAGCGCCACGAATGCCAGCACCCGAGCGAACAAGGCGAGGTACGTGTGCCGCAGAAAGAGGTCCTCGTCGCCGACTCGGGAGCCGTAGACAATCGAGAGCAGGCTTTGCCACTCGGCGAGCTTGGTCTGCGTGGGCGCCGCGGCGCCGGCCTGTCGCCAGAGGGACTCCAGCACGCGCAGGGTGCGCCAGAAGCTCGGGCTGCGCTCGCCGAAGCGCAGGGCAACGTCGTTGGCGGTGGGGACCAGGTTCTTCTCGTGAAACAGGTAGCAGTCGAGCCAGAGGCTCGCCCGCTCGGCGTCGGACGCGGTCAGGCGTAGTTGGTCGATCTTCCCCAGCGATCCCTCGCGGAGGCCATAGACTTCGAGCGTCTCCCCGTCGGTCAGGACGCCAAGGTATCGTTCGGGGTGTCTCTGGTTGGTGATGTAGCGGGTAAGTTCAGCCTGACCGTCCGCTCGGCCGACCTCGTCGAGTCGCCGCTTGAACTCCAGGATCAAGTCGCCGTACAGGGCGTCCGCGAACCCGCCGCGCACGCGCAGGCCCGGGATGTGCTTCTCGAGCACGATCGGCTCGGCCTCCTCCACCCGCGGAAACGCGGCGCGCAGGAAGCTCAGGAACCCGTCACGGATGGAGTCCTCTGACGCCCCATGCCGGCGCAACTCGTGGAGACGTTCGAGGTAGTCGGTGAGTTGTTGCGTGGCCGCGCCCATGCATGCATCCGTGCCAAGTCGAGGTCCGGCTGCGAGCCTGCCCTGATCGGGGCACGATTATAGCCAGGCCACGTCGGCTCGATACAGAGGTCCCTATCTAGCCCCACCGTGGCGTGCGAGGCCGCCTTCTCGAAAGCCGCAAAGGCAGAGCGGCCCGCGAGTCCCAGGGCAGACCCCGAGCCGCTCCGCTGGGCGTGACGACGGAGCAGCAACCGCCGACGCCGGATGCTGACGGCGAGCCCTGCTGCCGCGTGGGGGAATATCGGACCATGCGTCGTGCGGACGGGGCGTCGGGGGGAACCGGGCCGTGAACATGCCCTTCGCGTAGCTGACGTGGGCCTCGCGTGGAGCCGATAAAACCGACGCGGCCGTGCGGTGCACAGGCCTGGGGGATTCCGCGCGGGCAGCCGTTGACGCTGGGCGTCACGGTGGGCAAGCCGGCGGCGCGCTGAGCGAAGAGCGCGAATGCTCGAGGACCAACAGGTCGAGGTGAGGCGCGTGGCATCACCACCGGATGCCAGCGGCGCGGGATTCCCGCGGACATGCGTGGTGCCGCGGGCGGGCCGCCTGGAAGAAGTAACCGTCGGGGATTACGAGGGCGCGCTACGCCTGCGGACGGAGCTCGAACTGCTGGACCGCATTGCCCAGGCGGTGGCGGGGGTGGCGTGTGAGACCTTGGTGACAGACTCGGGGCCCGATGTGGACGCCTCAAGAGCCGGTGCGTCCGGCAGCCTCCACATCGGCCGCGGGGGGCCGGCGCTACCTCAGGCCGCAAAGGCCGCTGCTTACACCACTGAGGACCGGGACGAGCTGGCGCGAATTCTGGAGGACGCTGGGCACCCGGCGGTGCGCACGGCCATGGCCGCCATCGACGAATCTGCTCCCGAGCTGCGAAAGGACATTGTCATGTCGCGTATTCAGCAAGAGGCTGAGAACATCGTCCAGGAGGCCATCGCCAGCGGCGTGGCCGCACCGGCGTCGGGCGCAAGCCGCGCTGTGTCGGCGAAATCGGCAGCCGGGCAAGGCACGCCGGTGACCGCGTCGGCCCCCGCAGCTCCCGCACCGCCTCCCGTGCAGCCGGGGCAGGTACCTCCGGTAGCGAAGGTGCCGGCGGCGGCCGTCGCGTCACCGCAAAAGGCCGAACCCGGTACGCGTGTAGAACCGCCGCGGCCGCCGGCTGCGCCTGCCCAGCAGGTTGCGGAGGTGACGCC
Source organism: Planctomycetota bacterium (assembly GCA_029558835.1). Classification (GTDB taxonomy): domain Bacteria; phylum Planctomycetota; class Phycisphaerae; order UBA1845; family UBA1845; genus JAKQDH01. The sequence goes on from JAKQDH010000063.1 coordinate 71,392, forward strand.
TGCGGTCACGCCGACCGACCAATCCGGCGTGGGGGCGAGCCCAGCGGTCGAGACGAGTGTAGCAACGAGTGTGGAGGTCGTTGCGGCACCGGATGTTGAAGCCGCCACGCCGGTCGCGGTGGAACCTGCGGCGTCCGCGGCGGCAGGACCGCCCGCGTCGGTCCCGGAGTTTGACGCTATTGGGGAAGCAGCGGTTGCGGAATCATCAACGGCCAACGAGTGCCTTGCGGAGATGGAGCCGGCTGCCGGCCTCGAGGCCATGTCGTCAGCCGAAGCCCCAGCAGGCATGGAGACGGTTACCGAGGATGAGTTGGCTGCGGCGAGTGAGTTGACCGCGGCGGCGGAGCCGGCTGCGGCTGAGGCAGTCGATGGGGTCGCGGGTATGGTAGAGGAGGCCGTCGCGGACAGGGGTGCGGAGGCGACACCCGGCGAAGTGGTGTCGGCTGACGTGCTGCGTGCCCTGTCGAGCGCGGGGGCGGCATTGGCGAACGCGGTGGCGGAAGCATCCAGCCAAGGGCTCGGGGAACCGGGCGGGCCGACTTCCTCCGCCGATGGTCTGCCCGTGGCGGCTGTCGGAGACGAGACCGTGAGGCTCGTCGAAGGTGGCGCCTCTGCGCTGAGCGAGTCACACGCGCCGGAGGATGGGGCGGCTCCCGGCGGACGGAGGCCCGAGACCACGCCGGCGCTCGACATGCTCGGAGCGGCGATGGGCGAGGCTGCCGGCATGCCGGCCGGGGATGCCCGGGCGCCGGGCATGGAAGCGGGCTCGGCCGAGGAGGCGGTGGCGCGCATTCAAACCCTCATCGAGCAACTCGCCCGGGCGTGCACCGGGGAATGGGCGGGTCAGTGGTCGCGCAGCCAGCAGGCCTTGGCAACGCTGGCGGACTTGCGGACGCAGGCGGAGCAGACGTTCACCCACATCACGATCCTGCTGCAGGAGGCTGAACGCGTGAAGCAGGAGGTTGAGCGTGTGAAGCAGGAAGTCGAGCGTGTGCAGCAGGAGGCGATCACGGCCGGTGCTGACGCCGATGCCGCGCGCCAGGAGTGCCGGGCGTATCGGGAGGATGCCCGTCGGGCGAAGGAGCGGGCGGAGGCGGCCGCCGACGCTGCCGAGCTGGCCGCCGGGCAGGCGGCCCTGGACGCACCGGGCGCCCCCGCAGCTTGATTCACGGGGCGTCGGCCCCCTGCGCGCCCGGCGCAGCGCTTGAGACCGAACAGCGGCGTACCGCGGTGCGTGTTCAGTTCTTCCGGGTGACGGGTAAGCGCGTTTGCGTACCCGGGGGCGTCGTTGCGTCCGCCGCCCTCACCCCTGCCCCTCTCCCGAGGGGAGAGGGGTCGGGCACCGCAAGCCCGGCCTTGTCGCTGGACGTGGACATCCGGTTCCCATCATGCCATACTGCGAGCGGCGGTTCGTCCGGGCGACGCTCTGCCCCTATCCGCTACGGGTGGGCGCGGGCGTGCCGGCGCGGGGGGACCACTCTGCCCCGTGCCCGAGGTTGCGGGGAGGCAGGAGATCCAGCCGGCGTCACCGGCGCTGAACGCCGGATCGCAGCGGCAAGGTGCGAGGAAGGTCATGAGCATCCTGGTCAATCGTGATACGAAGGTCATCTGCCAGGGCATCACCGGCAAGGCCGGGGCGTTCCACACCGCCCGGTGCCTCGAGTACGGCACGAAGATCGTCGGCGGCGTGTCGCCCGGCAAAGGGGGGACGACGTCGGAACACGGTCTGCCGGTCTTCAACACCTGCCATGACGCGCTGGCGGCCACGGGCGCGGACGTGTCGCTCATTTTCGTGCCGTCCTCGTTTGCGGCGGATGCGGCCCTGGAGGCCGCGGACGCCGGCTGCTCGCTGGTGGTGCTGATTACGGAGGGGATTCCCACCCTCGACATGGTGAAGGCGCGGGAGTACCTGGACCAGAGAGGCACGCTGCTGATCGGGCCCAACTGCCCGGGGATCATCACACCGGGCGAATGCAAGATCGGCATCATGCCCGGCTACATTCACAAGGCGAAGGACGGCAAGGGGCGCGCCGTGGGCATCATCTCGCGCAGCGGCACGCTCACCTATGAAGCGGTCTGGCAGTGCACCGAACGCGGGATCGCGCAGACGACGTGCGTCGGCATCGGGGGGGACCCCGTGAAGGGGCTCAACTTCATCGAACTGCTGGATATGTTCGAGGAGGACCCGGACACCGACGCCGTGGTGCTGATCGGCGAGATCGGGGGCAGCGACGAGGAGTCGGCCGCCAGGCACATCGAACGCCACGTCACCAAGCCGGTCGTCGCGTTCATCGCGGGCCGGACCGCCCCCCCCGGCAAGCGCATGGGGCACGCGGGGGCCATCATCAGCGGCGGGGAGGGCACGGCCGCCTCCAAGATCGAGGCGTTGCAGCAGGCGGGAGTCGTCGTCGCCGAGAGCCCCGCCACGATCGGGGAGACTATGGCCGGGTTGCTGTGACGGGCGAAACGCTGGGCTGGACGAACCCGTTTGCCGATGGAAGGCAGGGAGCCTTCGTGAAGACCGGGCGGGAGGGGGCGGCGCAGCGGGGACAAGACGACCGTGGCCGAACTACGTCGCCAGTACCGGCACCGTCCTGCTCTTTATGCGCTGATCGCGGCGGCGATGGGGTGCGTTGGCGCAAGCGGCGGGGACGCGGGTGTCGCGGCGTCCCTGCAGGAAGTATACGACGCGGCCTATGCCCGGCTGACGCACGTCCGGGACGACAGGAAGCAGCGGCTGCTCGACTTCTGCAACGGCATGCACGCCCTGGCGACGCGGGCCGGCGCTGATCCCGTCCTGCGCGATTTCTTCCGCCTGAAGCAGGAGTATTACCGGTTGCAGCAGGAGGCTCCTCCGCCGGCGGACGCGGTGCGGGCGATCGACGAGTACAAGGCAACAATTGACAGCTACTACCTGGAAAACTACCGGCAGTTCTACGACATCCTCTTCGTGGGACGCGCGGGAGACGTGTTCTACACGATTCGGAAGGAGGCGGAGTACCAACGGAACCTGTTGAGCGGGGAGCTTGCCCAGACCCACCTGGCGCGGCTCTTGCGTGAGCAGCCCCAGGGCGCGTTTGTCGATTTCCAGTACTTCTTCCCCTCGGACGAGCCGGCGGCGTTCTTCGTGCAGCCCGTGCTCGCGGACGGGGAACACCTCGGCTGGCTGATCCTGCAATGTGCGATTAACAAGATCAACTCCATCTTCGCCGGGTCGGACGAACTGGGGGCGACCGGGGAGGTGTTCCTGGTCAACAAAGAGCAGTACATGCTCACCCAGTCGCGCTTCATCGGCCAGTCCACCATCCTCTCGATGCACCTGAACCCGGACAATATCCGCACGAAGTTCGCCGAACGCGCGGGCAACCGGATCATCACCGACTACCGCGGCTGCCGGGCGCTCAGCTCCTTCGACGTGTTTCGCTTTCTAAGCAGTGAATGGCTCATTATTGCCAAGATTGACGAGGCAGAGGTGCTCACGGATCACTTCCGGGAGCATCAGGCGGAATACCTCCCGCCCCTGCTGGCCCGGGCGGCGCAGCCCGCGCCACCGGGGGGGCCATGCGCCGCCCCGGCACCCCGCCTGCTGAAGGTCGATATGGACGAGTTCGTGAAGGCTCAGGCGGGTGAGGCCCTGCAAACCCGAGGCGTCTCGACGTGCACGGCCCTCATCGCCGCGTATCCACGACGCTTCGCGTACCTGGCCCACATCAGCCCGTTCGACCGTGTCTACGGTGAGGGGTCCACGGACCTGCTGGGACACATCGTCAAGAACATCAAGACCTATGACATTTACAAGTATGAAAGGCGGCACGTGCGTTTCGTCGTGGTCGCCCGTGACGCGCAGACGCTGCCGGCCGTGCTTGAGGAGCTGCTCCACGAGGGGTTTCTGCTGTCGCAGGTCGACGTGGTGTACAACCCGGCCGCCCAACGGGCCGACGTGACCTATGACTACGTGGCCGACCAACTGTGTGTGTCATGGCGGGCCGTCGGGACCGAAGCCGGAGTCATCGAGACCAGCACCGCGGGCTACAACCTCGGTGCGGTTCTCCGCCAATTGATGGAGGCGGATAGTGCGTCTCGTGCCGGTGGAGGCGCCGCCGGGGGAACGGGCGCGCCCGCGTCTCGTTGAGCAGGCCGCGCCACACGTCCGCGGGGAAGGGGGCTGCGTCACCTGCTCGACCTCGTCCGTGTGGTCACCGTGGACCGCCTGGCCAACGGGTGCGAGCGCGATGGCTGGGCATCTGCGCACGGACAGCACTCGCGTCCGCCGGGCGCGGGCCCACGTTCGCACCCCAGTGGAAACCGCGGCGACCGACCCTACAATGCGGGGCCATTGACGCGGAGCCCCAGTCATCCACGGGGTAGCCAATCCGGTGCCGGACGAACAGGACCAGCATGAGGTGCACGCCTCGGCCGCGCAGACGCTTCCGGCCGTCGGCTGGGCGCGTCCGGTGGCGGCGCCGGTGGCAGTGGGCGGCACGCCGCCCAGCGTGGCCCATCCCATCCTGCTGGTGGGGTATCCACGGTGGGCGGCGCTGGGGGAGATTGTCCTGTTCGCGCTGTTGTTCCTGGGGCTCATCGTTCCCATGGAGCTCATGGTGGGGCTGGCGGTATCGTCCGACGAGGACTTGGTGGGGTTGGGTAAGTGGATGCTGCCGATCACGGCGTATCGGCTCGTCGCCACGGTCGGGGTGCTCGCGCTGCTGGTGCGCAGGCGGCCGAACCCGGCCGCGTCGCTGGGGTTGGAGAGCCGGGGCCTCGGCTTCAACGTGCTGGCGGGTGTGGCCGCGCTGGTGGCCGCCTACCTGCTGATCTACCCGCCTCTGCTCTTACTGCTGTGGGTCGTGCCCGGGCTGGCGGAGCAGATGGGCAGCAATGCCGAACGCCTCGGCGACCTGCTGCCGCCGGACATGCCGTGGACGCATCTGCTGCTCCTCATGATCATGGTCGGCACTTGCGAGGAACTGATCTTCCGAAGCATGCTGATGACGCGACTGCGCCGCCTGACGGGAAGCTGGTGGGTCGCGGTGGTCGTCTCGACCGCGCTGTTTGCGGCCGCCCATCTGGGGGACCAGGTCCCGGCAGCGCTGCTGTTCATCGCGCCTCTGTCGGTGGTACTCAGCGTGGTGACGATCTGGCGGCGGTCGGTGGTACCGGCCATCGTGGCCCACGCCCTCTTCAACTTCTCGCAAATGATGGGCATGCGTTTCCTCCAGGGGTAGGGCGCACCTGCGGCGGGAGCAACGGATGAGCAACGCCCAGACGAGTGACGAAGTACGCATCCGTCCGGCCCGGACCGAAGACTATGATGCGATTGTCGCGGTCTGGCAGGCGGTCGGGCTCTCCTTCTGCCAGGAGGGGCGGGAGTCCCAGGAGGCGTTCGGCCGGCAGCTTGAGCACTTCCACGGCCTCTACCTGGTGGCCCAGCACGGCCGGCGGGTCGTGGGGGTCGTCCTCGGCTCTCACGACCAGCGCAAGGGATGGATCAACCGGTTGGCCGTGCTGCCAGCGTATCGCCGACAGGGGATCGCCCAGCAGCTTGTGCGCGCCTGTGAGGCCGCCCTGCTGGCTGCCGGCATCGAGATTTTCGCCGCCCTCATCGAGCCGGAGAACGACGCCTCGGCCGCCCTCTTCGAACGCCTGGGGTACCGCAACGACGTGCCCGCCCGCTACTACCGCAAACGCCGCCGGCCTGACGTGTGAGGCGGGCCGCTCGTCCGCGACGCCCGCGCGGGGCAACCCGGCAGCAGCCCAAGCCGCAGGTGCCCGCCGGCCGGGCGGCGGACCATCGCATCCGCGGCTTGCTCGCCCGGCTGACGGCATGGCGGCGCTGCGCTTGGCCATGCCACCCGCGGCCCACCGTTCACGCCCGCCACCCCCTGACGGCATGGCGGCGCTGGGCTTGACCATGCCACCCGCCATTTACAGTGGGCCCGGGACCCCGTATAGTGCGGCTCCGCGTGCCGCGGCATGCTGTTGCAAAGAGAATAATGAAGAAGACACCTGAACTTCCAGCCGCTTTCGCCGATCTCGGGGTCGAGACCCGCTTCCTGCAAGCGCTGGCCAAGATGCAGTTCCAGGAGCCGACCGACATCCAGAAGGGCATGATCCCCCCGGCGCTGACGGGGCGGGACGTCATGGGCCAGGCCCGGACGGGGACGGGCAAGACGGCCGCGTTCGCCCTGCCCGTGCTGCAGCAGCTTGACCCGGCCGGCGGGGTGCAGGCCCTGTGCCTGGTGCCCACCCGGGAGCTGGCCATCCAGGTGGCGGGGGAGGTGACCCGCTTCGCGGAGTTTACGCGCCTGCACGTGGCGGCCATCTACGGCGGGCAGCGGGTGGCCACCCAGTTGCACCACCTAGGCCGCAAGCCGCACTTCGTGGTGGGCACGCCGGGGCGCGTTATGGACTTCATGAGCCGCCGCGCGCTCGACGTAAGCAGCGTCCGCCACGTCATCCTCGACGAAGTGGACCGCATGCTGGACATCGGCTTTCGAGACGACATCCAGTGGATCCTCCAGCGCGTCACCCAGCGGCACCAGACGATCTTCACCTCGGCCACCATCGAGGATGACATCAAGCACCTGGCGAACCGCTATGCCACGGACCCGATGGAGGTGAACGTCTCGCGCGATGAACTCACCGTCGACAGCGTCGAGCAGTACTACATCACCGTCGATCCGTGGGACAAGTTTCGCCTGCTCTCGCTCTTCCTGAAGCAGGAGGACTACCCAACCTGCATCATCTTCTGCAATACGCGTCACGCGGCGCGCAAGCTCGCCAAGAAACTGCACGACGCCGGCGTCAGCGCCCGGGAGATTCACGGCGACCTGGTCCAGCGCAAGCGCGACCAGGTCATGGACTGGTTCCGCAAACACCGCATCCGCGTGCTGGTGGCCACCGACTTAGCCTCCCGCGGCATCGACATCAGCGCCATCACGCACATCATCAACTATGACATTCCCGCCGACTCCGAAGGCTATGTGCACCGCATCGGGCGCACCGCCCGCATGGGGGCCAAGGGGATAGCTGTCACGCTCACCACGCGCGAGGAGGGCAAGCAGCTCACGGCCATCGAGAGCCTGATCAACAAGCAAATCCTCCCGCGGCAGATCGAGGGTTTCACCGCGTCGGGCCCGCCGCGCGACGCAGGCCCGCCACCAGCCCTACCGCCCCAGCGAGTCTCGCGCCTGCAAGCGCCGGTTTTCAGCGAAGCGGGCGGCTCGACGGAACGTAAGCTGCCCCCCAAGACCCTCGGCAGCCGGTTCCGACCCTCCCGCCGCCGTCGGCTATGAGCCGAAGCACGGATACCGAATAGCGAATGCGAGAGGCCGGGGGCGTGGCATGGCCAAACGCAGCGCCGCCACGTCGGGACAGGGTGGCCTGGCCAAACGCAGCGCCGCCATGCCGGGGTAGTGTGGCCTGGCCAAGCACAGCGCCGCCATGCCCTTGGGGGATGGGTGTCAATTCTTGTCAGGACGGCGGACCCGACTGGACAGGGCGGGGAGCATGGGTTATATTGTAAGCGTTTGCTTACAGTGCCGCCCCGCGGCCGGCTGCCGGAGCCGAGTATGCCCCGACCGAGTCAGGTCAACCAGCGGCGCGAGGAGTTCATCCCCGTCGTCGCCGATGCCTTTGCGGAGTTGGGCTATCGGCGAACGACCACGGCCGAGCTGGCCCGCCGGTGCCGCGTGCGGCAGAACATCCTCTATCGTCTCTGGCCGGACAAGAAGGCGATGTTCATTGCCGCCCTCGATTTCGTCTACCGCGTTTCCTCCAATGCCTGGCAGGCGCTGCTGGCCCGGGGTGACGGCGGGCGGACGTCGGCGCGGCGCGTGCTCGCGTACGAGGCGGCCCATCACGGCGAACGCGGCTTGTACCGCATCGTGTTCGCCGGTCTGAGCGAAACGGACGATCCGGACATCCGGGCCGCCCTCCAGCGGGTGTTCGCACGCTACCAGGGTTTCGTGTGTGATCAGATTCGCACCCACCGGCAGGCACAGGCGGTCGAGGACGTGCCGAACGCCGAGCTGGCCGCCTGGGCGTTCGTGGGGCTGGGTACCATGGCCAACATCAGCCGCGAACTGACGTTGTTCGGTCCGCGGCGGCGCACCCGCCTGTTCGAGGAGGTCGGCGGGTATCTGCTCGACGGGGCGCGGGAGGCATGAGGTCGGCCGCGGGCCGGCTTCTTCTTTTTTTGTCGTTAATGTAAGCGTTTGCTTACGTATCCGTAGCGAGTGTCCAACGTCAGGAGTCAAGACCATGAGAGACCGGAACCTGTCACCCATCGTGGGGGTTGCCTGCTTCTGCCTGCTGGGAACCACCGCCTGCACCTTCGGCGGGCGGAACGCCGCAGTCACGCCGCCGGGAGCGGACGCGGAGGCGTACCAGACCTGGCGAACGCAGGGCGCCCAGGCAGCCATGACCGTCCTGCCCGTCGAGATGATGTCGGGCCCGCACCGGGACGCCGGGGACGTCATCGGCGCCTACCTCGAGAAACTCGGTATGCCCAACATCCAGCCGAACGAGCTGGTGTTCAACGTGCCGAGCGGCACCGACTTCGAGCAGGTGCCGAAGTTGCTTGGCGAGTTCGTGCGCCAGCACCCGTTGCCCACGGACTACGCCGTGTACGCCCAGTTCGTCGGCACCCCGCAAACGAGCGTCCAGGAAATCCGGGCGGTCGTCGTGCACAAGGCCGGCACCTGCGTCTGGATCGACCGCCAGGGCCCTGACGACAAGGACTTCCAGCGTCAGCGGCCGGGCAACCCGATGACCTGCTGCGTGCTGGTCGGTGACCGCCTTTCGGAACAGCTCAACCTGCCGGGCAAGCCCGCCGGCGACCCCGAGGCCGGTACCATGGCCCAAGTCTGGGCGGCCAAGTCCGGCACCCCGCCGCCGGTGGAACGCGACGCCATGCAGGCGCGCGTGCAGAAGCTCCGGACGGCCGGCGCGGACGCGACCCTCACGGTCTTCCCCGTGGCCGTCGGCGACCAAGTGGAACCCGAGGCGGCCGGCGGGCTCGCCAGACACTTGCAGCAGGACAAGCTCTGCCGGGCGCGCGTCGCCCAGGACCAGCCGCGGTTCCAGATCGCCCCCAGCAGCAACGAGCAGCGTCGCCTCTGGGACCTGGCCCGCGCGTTCCAGGCGTACGTCAAAGAGCATCGCCCGGACACGGATTACAGTTTGTATGCCGAGTACACTTTCAAGCTGCCCGAGCAGGAGGTCTGGACGGTGCACTTCGTCGTCTGCGACCGCGACGGCGCCTGGGTGATCGTCGATTTCCAGAACAACCACCAGCCGGATTTCCAGCGGCTCGCGCCGAAGACACGCGACGACTGTAATCGCCTGGTGGCCGAGCGCCTGAAGGGGTACGTGCGCTGACAATACGCTTGAAATCCCTCACCGCTTCGTAAGTGTTAAAACCCCTCTCCCTTCCAGGGAGAGGGGCAGGGGTGAGGGTTGCGGAGCCAACGACGCGCACCTGGCGCAAAGGCCTGCTTACCCGCGATGGGCATCGTGGGCGAGCAGGCCTCCAACCGCCTGTTGAAGAGTAGCGTCGGCCCCCCGTGGCCGACGTAGACGCCCTCAACCCCACGCAAGGCACGGATGCATCCGTCGCGTCGGCCCCCCGTGACCTCCGCCCGGAGGGCGCACGGCCGTTGCCAGGGACTTCGAGTCCCTGGGATGCCGCGTGCTTCTTCTTGTTCTTCTTCTATTAGGTCCGCCCGGAGGGCGGACGAGCCCGCTGGAACCATTAGCACGTGCGCGGCCGACGTAGCACACGCTTGCTTGGCGCAGGCAAGAGCCGACACTCCGCCACACCTGAGGACACTAAACACACAGTCCCCCAGGGGACAGAGAGGGTGCTGGGGGCTCTCACGCTCACCGCTTCCGCCCGTAGCGTCGGCCCCCCGCGGCCGACGTCGGAGGGCCCATGCTTACGCTCGCCGCTTGCGCCCCAGCAGCAGCGCCCCGCCCGCCAGCAGCAGCAGGCTCCCCGGCTCGGGGACAAAGGCGATGAATGCCGGATGCTCGCCGCCGGAGGCGAAGACGCCCAAGTACGCCCCGGTGACCCCGTCGTAACGCAGAATCTCGTTCTGTACGCGGCGTTCGTCGGCCACATAGAGGTTCCCGTCGGGGCCGAAGGCGAGACCGACCGGCCAGTTCAGCCCGCCGCTGCCGGGCTGCACAAACGTCCCCACGAAGTCGCCCGTCACCGGGTCGAACCGTACGACGCTGCCGGTGAGGTAGCTACTGACATACAACAACCCGTCCGGGCCAAGCAACAGATCGCTTGGACCGCCGAGGCTGCCCGGAGCCGTCAACGTGTCCGCAAGCTGCCCGGTTTGGCCGTCGTAGCGCAGGACGCTGTCGCTATAGGCACTACTGACGTAGAGATCGCCGTTGGAACCAAAACGCAGACCGTAGGGCCCGTCGAGACCCTCGGTCGCAAACACGTCGAGGTACTGCCCAGTGTGTCCATCATAACGTACTACGTTGTCGGACCCAGCTCCACATACGTAGAGGTTCTGGTCCGGGCCGAAAACCAAGCCAGCGGGCCCGAGGAGAGGTCCACTCCCCGATGTCACGAACACATCAATCAGTTGCAGTCCCTGAGGATCGTAGCGCAGGACGCTGTGCCCGGACGTCACGTATACGTTTCCGTCGGGGCCAAAGGCGAAGCCGTTGTCGCTCCCCTGCGGAAACAGTGGCCCGAGCAGTTGTCCGGTGTAGCCGTCGAAGCGGGCGGGGTAGGCTCCGGTTGCCCACAGTTCGAGGTCCGCTTGCGCCGGCCCGGAAAGGCACAGGAGAGGCACGCACGCGAGTGTCAGCAGCCGTGCTAAGCCAATGCGAGTTAAGTACCGAATCATCGGAGTCCTCCTTCAGGGGGTACTATGTAGCTTACGGGTCCAGGCGCGCCGCGATTTGCGGGACCTGTGCCTCCACCGTGGGACTAAAGAACACGAGTTGCGGATCGAGCAGCGCGCAGGCGATATCGTGGCGCTGCTCTTCGTCGAACACATTCAGCGCGACCTGCGTGAGGCCCTCCACCAGCAGCGGGAAGTACTCCGCCTCGGTGCCGTTCTCCAGGTCCACGCCCGTCAGATACAACGCGAAGGCCGCCCCGTAGCAGCCGGCATCGACAATGTCACCCTGCCCCTCACCTTCGCCTCCGTCCCGCCCTTCACCTTCGCCCCCGCGACCCTCGGGGGCTTCAGGCTCTTCGGTGCAGATGCAGAAGTCCGGCGGCGACGGCGCACAGCCGTCCAGTTCGGGCTTGGCCGTGTTCATCCACCCCGGCGCAAAGAGCCCACTACCCTGGAGCAGGTTGATCTCGGTATTCAGATCGCTTATCGCGTATCCGCCGGAGTGGTTGATGTCGCCCTTGTACACACCCGCCCCCTGGCAACTCGGATCGCCGGGGTTGGGGATGCAGATATTAAGAAAATTGATGAGTTGGTTGATGTCGTTTACGTTGGCCGTAGGGCTGCCGTCCACGTTCGCGGGATGGGTATAGTACGTCACGAAGCTGTGATCGCCGAGGTACTCAATCGTCGTCACCGCGCCGGGCGTGATCGGGCGGGCGAGTTCGATCTGGTACACCCCGCTGCCCAGATGCGTGACACTCGTGATGGCGTTGGGCCCGCACGCCGTGCTGAGCGTCTCGCACAAGGCCCAGCAATCCAGCGTGTCCGCATTTTCGACGGGCGGTGCGAGGGCAATCAGAATCGGCTCGGGCGGCGAGGCCTGCCCGATGCCCTGCTGGGCCGCGCAGGAGTTGTCGTTGATCGGATGCGGTTGTCGCGCATCCACGGTCTGGTCGGGCGGGTAGGCGCCACCAATGGTGGCCGGCGGGCAGCCCGCCACCGCCCCCGTCAGTTCATAGGTTCCCATGTCCACGATCAGGTTCAGGATGCGCGGGTTCGCGTCGAGATCGAGCGGCATGAGCTCGTTTGTGAATGTGTCCTCATCGACGTCCACGTCGTCGTCCGGGAGCAACTCGTTGCTGCCGGCATCGACAGTGGGCGAGGTCGGCCGCACGTGGTAGTCGCAATGCACCGGGTCCCGGAATTGCGGATTGGCGTCGATGTCACCGTAACCAACTCCGAAGTGGAGTTCGCTCGCTGGTAACTCCGGATTGACATACATCACACCTAAACCACCGTGCACATCCGAGTACCGAAACCGAAGATAGGCGCCATTGGTGAGGTAGGCCTCGTGGCCCCAAACCGCTGCCGTATCGCCGGAGAGGATGCAGTTGTCCATGTAGACGCAGGCGTGCATGGCGTACAGCCCGCCGCCATACTCGCCGGCCACGTTGGCGCTGAGCGTGCAGTTAATCACCGTCGGCTGGGTCCAGTCGTCGAAGTACAGCCCGCCACCCCGCCCATAGGCACCGACCGCGAGATTCGCGATGATCAAGCAGTCGTCAATGATGGGGCTGCGCTCGCCGTCCGCCACGCAGTCCACCGCCCGTTCGGGTTCCAGCGAGTTGACCATCTTCTGGAACACCCCGCCGCCCTTGGGGGCCGAGTTCCCTTCAACGAGGCAGTGGCTGATGCGCGGACGGGCCATGCCGGAGACCCAGATCCCGCCGCCCTCCGCGGCCGCCTCATTGCAGGCGATCGTGCACCAGACGATCTTGGGCATGCACGTCTGGCCCTGCCCGGCCTCGCAGTAGATTCCCCCACCGCAGCCGCCTTGCGGGCCGGTGGCCGTGTTGGCGGTGATCACGTTCCCCCAGAGCAGGGGCGAACTGCCGGAGATATAGACTCCGCCGCCGCACCCACCCGAGTTTCCGGTAATCACGTTGCCACGGATGACCGGGCTGGTACCACTGGAAATGTCAATGCCCGCGCCGAGCCCGCCGGTAATGGTGAATCCCTCTAGGAGGGTGCGGTCGTCCTGGCTACGATCGATGCGAAAGATGCAGCCGCCG
>JAKQDH010000077.1 GCA_029558835.1 Planctomycetota bacterium
CGCGTGGGGCCGGCGTGGCCCGCGCCCGCGGCGCTGGGTGCCGCCGCCGCGGCATGCCCATTTGAGCCTCGTGCTGCGGGAGTGATTCCTCGGACAACCCGGGCCTGTCTGCCGAGAGGCGGGCGACGCGACCTTCCCGAGCCGGTCGGGCTTGTGGGGGTAAGGGGGCGCTTTCGCCACAGCCCCGTCCCGCAGGGTTTCTTCTGGCCCGCACCCCGTGCTCTCGGCCTTGAATGCCCCCGCCGCGGCGCGTTACGCTATCAGCACCGGGATGGTGAATAATCCCGGTTTACCGCACGGACCGTTCATTTTCGATCGGCATGGAGTGAATACGCAAGTGCGGGCGCAGTTCCCCGTCCACTTCAACAAGGATGACGCCGGCGTGTTCCGCTGCGCCTCAACCGACAACCACGTGCGCCGCTACCGTCACAACCTCCGCTACCTGGACACCGTGATGGGGGAATTGGTGGGGGCCTTGAAGGACGCGGGCCGGTTCGACGAGACGCTCCTGATTCTGACCGCCGACCACAACTGGCGAGTGGATCCGCAGTTCGCGCATTTCTACACCGAGCAGGGTCTGGCTCTGGGGCAGTTCACGGCTCTGGACCCCATGCCCCACGAGCTTACGCACGTACCCCTGATCATCAAACGCCCGCGTCAGACCCGACCGGAGATCATCACCGAGGCTTTTCGGCTGGTCGATCTGCAGAATGTGATCGGCCCGGCAGCAACCACGCTGGACAGGACGGCGCGCGTGGGAAACCCGTAGAGTGCAGGGCGAACCAGCGGCCGACTCCAAGACACCCCCAATTCGCTCGGGACCCCTTGTCGGGCCGCCCCTTGGCGGTTTGCCGCCATTCTGCGCAAAACCCCGTCGTGGCCAGATGTCGGTTGCCCTTATACCCCCGTTTCTATGAAAGAAACGGGGTTTTGCGCAAAATGGCCGCAAATCGCTAAGTAGCGGTGGGAGCGGGGGTACGGGCGGTTTTGAGGGCATTTCGTACTTGGCCACGTTTACAGTGCGCAGAGACGCGAAACCGGCCTGGGGATAGCGCCAGGGCGGTGTCTTTTTCGCCAAAACCGATTTGTCGCCATGTTTCTCGCCACTTGTGCGGCCGCGTCTACCGCGTGCGCCCGTGTACGCGGCGCGGCGGTTTCCAGCAGGGCTGTACGCGGGGAGGCGTCGGGGAGGGGCCGGCCGGCGGGGATCGGGGCGGGGGACCGGGGGTCCGGGGCGGACGTTTGGGGGCGGGTTGAAGGGGGTGCGATGGGCGTTCGCGGAAACAACAACGGCCCCTTCGAGGGGCCGTTGCCGCGACAGCTACCGACGAGTCGAACTCACTCCATTCGTGCCAGCGTGGATAGCCCGCCCAACGTGGGCGTACACCAGCAGCGTACCACGGACGCGGCCGGGGGCAAGGGGATCGGCGGCTGCGGGGATCGGCGGCCGCCGGCGGGGGTGCGCAGGCCATGCTTTCCCGACCGCCGGGGCCGCCAAGAGCCAGCAGGGAGCGGGGCGGGGAGTTGCTCAGAGCCACCCCGCAGCACCTGCCCGGATCGGGGCGAAACGGCGCGGCACTGGGCGGGTGCCTAGTGCCGTGCCGCTGTGGTACCCCAACGACAAACGCTGAGACTCATACACCGCGACCGCGGGCGCCAGAATCCAGAAGCCGGCGCAGGCGTTCCACTTCGCTGGCGGCCGTCTCGCACAGCTCGGCAAGCGGCACGTCCGTGGACGCCCCGAGAACCTGGCGGAGCCGATCGGCGCCGAAGGGGGGCTGCTTGACCGGCTGCTGCGGGCCGTGCCCACGTCGCAGGGAGCGCGACGGCGGCGCGACGATCGTCACCGGCTCAGATTCACGGTCTCGGACTCTCCGCATGCTCGGCATGGTAGCGTCTCCGTTGCTGGTGCCAGCGGGTGGCACCGGGGCTTACGTGAACGTGTGCTTGACCGCGCCCGACCAGCGGCCGTAGGTCATTTTGTGACGGTCGCGCGCGCCCCAGACGTAGGTCTCACTGTAGAACGCGCTGTCGCTGCCGCGCTCTCTGGCCTCGAACTCGATGGGGTCGCGGTCGAGCCAGATAAACGGGCAAATGGGGGTATCCGCCTTCAGCAGGTACCACTCCGCCGTTTCCGACACAAGCCACGGCATGACGATCAGGTCGGCCGCGCCCTTGAGTACGTTGTCGGTGGCAGCAATCACGGTTCCGCCCAGCGCTGTGAGCGCGACCATGTACATGTTCGGCGGGACCACGGCCACGAGCCCCGTGGGCGCCAAGTTGAGCATGTTGCCGCGGTCATCCTTGAAACCGAGGATCCGCTGGATTGCCGTGGCCAGGGCTTCCTGAAACTCTGCCACGGTGGGTTGCGTGCCGGTCGCGGCGGCGCTGGTCTGCGTGTTATCCTGCGCGCCGGACTCGAACGATTCGTGCGATGCCGAGAAGAACGGCACACCGTCGTAGCTGTTGTACCCCGCCTCGTCGCCGTGGATCAGGAGCTGCGAGATTTCGTAGTCCTTAAACGTCGCGGCGGCTTGCGCCATTTCCTGCACGCGGGCGCGAATCTGCCCGGTCTGGTCATCGTCGAACTCGCTGCGCGTGGCAGAGCATGTACATTCGTACACTTCGCTGGCCACGTCGTAGCTCTCGACGGCGAGCGTCTGAATCCGGCGGCCGTCGCTCAGCATCTGCCTCATGCTCGGAAGATGGCCCAAGAAGCGGAACTGCTCGACGGCCGTCCGGCTCTGGATGCGTGTGGCGAGGCGCAGGTAGTGCTGTGGGGCCCGCGCCATGCTCTCGAAAAACTCTCCGCGGATTCCCGCGGCCATCAAGGCGTCTTTGCTGTTAACGGTCATGGTGTGCACTCCGTTGCACTGTTACGATGCCAGCGTCCCTGCGATAGCATCATCCCTTCGGGGCCTCAGTCTCGCTTTCCGGCAGCAGTCCCAACTTGCGTCGCAGACCTTCCGGTAGTTCGGCTATCTCCTCAGGCGTAGCGGAGGCTGCCGGTGAGGCGTCGGGGTTCCGCATCCCTTCCGCCCAGTAGTCGAGCAGGCCGTCAAGGGCGTTCGGCCCGCGTGCGAAGACTTGCTGCCAAGCCCACTGTCTGTGTTGGGCGACGCTGTACTCCCGACGACTCGGTAGCTGGGCGCCCTTCGGCAGCGTCTCCGCTTGCACGGTCATCCGGGCCTGGGCGCACAAAAGCTGCTGCTCGGCGAACTTGAGCGGGACGTCCGCAATGCTCATTTCGCCCTTCTCCAGGGCGACAGCCCAGCGCATCCAGCAGCTCTCCGGGCCGGCGGGACCTTCCGCGAAGAAGTAAGCGAGAAACGCCGCGATGGCTTGGCGCGTGAAGGTGGCGCCTTTCTCACGCTCCTGCCACTGAATCAGACGGTACAGGTCCTCGGGGACCATGAGACCCTTCTGCACCTTCGCCATAGCCCGCGCCTCCCTGGGTCCAACTTCGACGGTCATGCGCACTCCCCCGTGAGGATTCTATCGTACCGATTCAGTCCCGACACGTCAGAGCTTCGGGCTTGCCTCTGGCCTTCTATCCTGGCCGGATCGGAAAGTCAAGATAATTCTGGACAGATTCAGAATTATCGAGTATTATATGCCTAGTGGGGTGCGGCTGTGGGCTGGCCGCTGGGACGCTAGGGAAGCGGAAAGCGGGAGCACCTGGCGCGGCTGGAGCGACGAAAACGGTGAAAACACTCGGGAAAAACGGGGATTCGCGGCGGGGCGGCGCGTCCGGGGTACCGGGCCGCGCCGGCGGGCACGTGCCCGCCGGGGAGGGGTACGAGTTGGTCATAGGGAGCTTGGTAGCCCTGCCCGAGGCAGCCGCGACGCTCGCCGGGGGCCAGACGGCCAGCCTGGCGGTCCTGGGGGCGGGTCGGTCGGGGGCGCCGGTGGCGGTGGACCAGGCGGAGCCGGTGACCGTTGACCTGGCCGACCTGGCCCGGCGGGTGGAGGCCCTTCGGCGGACGGCCACGATCCGGGCCGCCTGTGGCGACGTTTTGTCCTGCGGGTCGGTGGCACTCCGCTTCTGCACGTTGGAGGCTTTCGTAGCGGGCGAGCTGGAGCGGGCCGGGCTCGACCGGAAGCTCACGGCGGACGACCTGGCGTTGATTGCGAGCGAACGAGTGCGGGCGGCGGGCTGATCCGCAGATTCCGCAGATTTCGCAGACAGAGGACAGAGCATGCCGGACCAAAAACTCACCCTGAAAGCTGAAGTGACCGGGGCAGATCAGGCTGCGCAAGAAGTGCAAAGGCTCGATGCGGCGGTCAAGCACGTACAGCAGACCGCCGCGGGGACTGCACCGCAGACCGCTGAGCTGCGCACGGCCGTCGATGGGGTGGCCGACGCGAGCAAGGACGCGAAGGGGCCGCTTGAAGGCATCGCGGTCGCCGAGCAGAAGGCGGCCGTCACCGGCGAGCAGTGGGCTGTAGTACTGAATCGTCTTATGCCCGGTTTGGGTTCGCTCGCCATTTCGCTCCATCGCGTCGTCGGCGCGCTGGGTGAAGCAGGAAACGCCGAAATCACTTTCACGGGCATTGCCAAAAAACTCAGCGAAGCGGTCGCGGGCAACGCGGACGCGATGAAGCTGCTCGGCGCGGGCACCGCGGCCTACCTGGCCGTGCGCCACCTCCAGCAGGTCTGGGCTGGGCTGAAGGACGAGGTGGTAGCCACGTCGCGGGCCGTCGCGGACTTCGCCAATTTACAAAGCAGCGCACAGGCGCGGGCGATTGCACTGCAGGAAGACTTGGGCAAAGCAATCGACGCGACTGGCAAGGCCGTCGATGCTCAGACGCGCAAGGCGGCCGCACGAGCGGCCGAGCGTCTGACGGCGGGCGGTGCGGATCGGGCGGTGGCGATCGAGTTGACGGCCGGCCTGGTTGGCGGGGGTTTATTGGGCGGGGAGGGCGGGGCGGACGCAGACCAGCGACTGCCGCTGATGGCGCAAATCCTCGCGGCGGGCGGGCACGATGCCGAGCGGTTGCGGCGGCGTATGCAGCGGGGGGATCGAACCGGCATCGAAGCGCTGTTGCGGGGGTCCGCTGGGCGCACCGCGGCGGTCAATCTGCAAGCCCGCGAGCGGCTGGACGCGGAAATCGCGGCGTCGGCGCTGTCTGCGCTGCGCAGTGGCGTGTTCATGCACGGCTGGGCGCTCGATCCGAAGCTGCTCGCGGGTCTATCGCCGGCGGCCGCCCAGACGACTTCGCCCACAGCCGGCCTGGAACGCGAGATCGGGCGCGTGGCCCCAGAGGTTGATGCGGGCACGGCTGCCGTGAAGCTGGTCCAACTACAAGCCCTGCTCGCCAACCCGGAGAGCGCTGAGCTACTGACATCGGACCGTGGGCGGTCGATTGCGGATCGGGCCGATCTTCTGGAGCGGCTCAACTGGGCACTGAAGGAAAAGGGCATCACGGAGCAAGTGACATCCGGGGAAATCGCGGAGCTGCACGCCCTATTGCGGAGAGTCACTGAGAGTCTGGAGAGGAAGTCTGGGCCCACGAACGTACACGTAACGTTCAATCGGACCAGCTATGACAGGCACGTGGTCGCGCCGGGCGGGCGGCCGCAGAGCGGGCTGGTCGTGGGCGAGGGGCGGAAAGCGAGTAGGGGAGATTGACGCCGTAACGTTGCGGCGTCAAGCACGGGTCCAAGCTGAGAAGGAGCACGGGCATGGGTAGAACGGCGGTAACAGAGGATGAGATCGACGGATTGATCGCGGAGTGCGGGGAGCGGCAGGTGATGTCCAGAGTGGACCGCGACGCCACTTCGGGATTCACTCTCTTGGGGAAGATGACGCGCCCTGACGGGCGGCTTGAGCCCGAAGCCTTTCCGCAGAGCGTGGAGCCGGACGAATGGCAAACCATCGAGGGGTTGTTGCGCGCGGGCTTCTGCCTGGGGCACTGGATGGGGGAGGACCTGACCATCTGGCAAGTCTCAGAGATGGTGCGCATCGCCGTCGAAGTACAGAAGCACACGTCGATACCCCTCACGGCGTGGGCTCAGGTTAACGGGGATACGGCGCTGCTGATTGCGGCCGATCCCGAATGGCTGAAGGCGCACGGAGCGAAGGGCAAGCCGCGCGGAGCGAAGGGCAAGCCGCGCGGGGCGAAGGGTGTAAAGCGGGGCGCGTGAGAAAGGACCAGGTGCACGATGATTGCGAGCAACAAGCGGACGAACAACGGGGGGTGCAAGCAACCAACGCGAGCGGAGTTGGTCGAGGAGATCATTTCGGGCTGTGAGTGTTTGTCCGATGGGCTCCTCGAACTGCTCGCGTGCATGCTCAGCGACCACCTGGCGGGACAAAGGAGCCCGCGCACGAGGCGCGTGGCCAGTCGGCTGGGTAGGCCGGAGTTGGCGGAATGATGGAGCAACTGGATCGAAAGGCGATTGCGGAGCGGATTCGGACCACGGCTCAACGGCGCTGGCCGCGACGGGCCTGGCTGCGCTCGTTCAGCAAGGCGACGGGCATCCCGCATGCGGCGCTGGCCATGCATACGACTGGAGTCCGCATCCCGAAGCTGCTCAGCCTCATCCGTATCGCCCGAGTGCTCAGGCGGTCGGTCGATTGGATTCTGACCGGGCGTTCCGGCCGCGGATAGAGAACATGCCGGCAGAGGCGCAACATCTGGAGCCGATGCCCAGCGGGGACGACTGGCTGTCCCTGGAGCAAGCGGCTGCGCTGCTGCGCATGTCGCTACGAACCTTGTCGCGCCGGGCACGAAGCCTGGCTTCGGGCGCAGCGCGGGCAGGGACGCCCGCGCTCGCCCGCCTGGTCGCGGACGGGCGGGGTCGGCCGGGCTGGCATATCAGCCGAGCCCTGGATCGACGCCTAGCGCGGCTGCCCGCTGAGGATCCGCAGGACGCGCCGGCTCGGGAGGCACTACTGACGAAGTACCCGCGGCACGCGGTTGAGCGGGCGTATGAGCGTGCCCACCTGGTTGAGAGATTCGAGCGCGCGCTCCTGGACGCCCCGCGCGGGCAGTCTGAGGCCGACGTTGCAGAAGCGTTCCTTTCGTCCTCCGGCGGTCTGGAGGGTCGGGCATCGGCCCGGACCCTCCGGCGCTGGCGGGCCGCGTATCGCAAGACTGGGCTCGTGGCACTCATGGATCGTCGGGCGCTTGGAGCCTGCGGAAGCAGCACGGAAGACGGCAGGATGCCAGGCTCTCCCAGCTCCAGCGCCCGCGATCCGCGAGCTGTAGAGCTTTTTTACAGCCTGTACCACACCCAAGCCCAAGAGAGCGTCGCGTACTGCCATGACGTGACCCTGCACACGGCCCGGAAAGAGGGCTGGGCGTGGCCGGCTACCGCGGCGAGCACGCGGGCCTGGCTGGACAAGTACGACAACCTGGGACTCACGTGCCTGCTGCGCGAGGGGACGCAAGCGTACTGCCGCAAGTACCTGCCCCACAACGACATCGACTACACGCTGATCCAGCCCGGCGAGATGTTCCAGAGTGACCATCACCAGTGCGATTTCTGGGTTGAGTACCAGGGCACGCAACTGCGGCCGTGGCTTACGGTTGTGCAGGACCTGCGCTCGCGGTGCATCGTCGGCTGGAACCTCGGGCCGGCGCCGCACCAGGACGCAATCATCGCGGCGTTCGGCATGGCGTTCAGTAAGTGGGCGGTGCCGCAAGTGCTGCGGATTGACAACGGCCGCGACTTCACCAGTGCGCTGCTCACGGGCGTGACGAAAGGTGAGCGCGACCGGCTGCGCAGACTCTACGGGCGCGACTGGGCGAAGATCGAAACACGGGACGCGAACCTGGTCGAGTGCCGCGACCCGCGCTTCAAGGGAATCGTTCCCGAACTCGGAATCGCCCTGCGCTACGCCATACCATACGCACCGTGGTCGAAGGGCACTACGGAGCGCTGGTTCGGGACCTGTGAGGGGCGGTGCGGTAAGACGTTCACTACGTACTGCGGGCGGTCCAGCCTCAAGCGGCCGGAGTGTTTGGAAGACATCCGACGCGGCTACACGCGCGAGCAGCGACGCTACCTCAAGAGCAAGTGGGGGAAAGACTGGACCAAAGTCGTCGTGCTCAAGTACGTGGACAAAAGCCGCGTACCGACGATGGACAAGGCCCGCCAGGCTATCGGCGAGTACATCGACGAATACCACAACACCGTGCACAGCGCCGAAGACCTGTTTGACTTGACGCCGCTGCAATGCTGGCGGACCGCGACCCGGTTGCGTCGTGCGGGCGAGCAGGAGTTGATGTTCCTGCTCCAGGCTCGCGGCTGCTACCGGGTCACCGGCAAGGGCGTGACGCTCAAGCTGGCCGGCGGCCGCGTGTCCTACGGGGACCGCAGCCCCGAGCTTGAGCGCTTCAAGGGCAGGGACGTGTTCATCACGGTGGACCCGAACGATGTCAGTTACTGCCAGGCGTTCACCGCGGACCGCAAGGCGTACATCGGCCGGCTGGCGAGCAACCGCCGCATCAGCCCGCGGGCGACTGCCGATGAGCTGCGCGAGGCAATGGCCGAAGTCGGGCACCACCGCAAGCGAATCAACGAGGCGACGCGGACGGCAGCCCGCCGACACTACACGGCCGTGGACATCCTGAACGCGAAGCGCCGCGAACTGGCGGCCGAGCGAGCCGCGACGGGCACGGACGACGTGCGGGCGGTGGCGACGGTCGTGCCGGTTCACACAGGGTTCGAGGGCGTCTCGGAAGCCGCTTCAAGGCCGATCGAACGGCCGTCGCGGCGGGCTCCCGACCCGGACGTGGCTAGGGCTTTGGGCTTTGGCCGGCCGCTGACGCGCGCCGAGCCGCCGGAGCGAATGTCGTCGAGCGAGCTGCTGAAGATGATTGCGAAGACGCCAGCGCCCGAGCCGGAGCCCGATCCCTACGCGGACCTGGACCTGGCGGGGCTGGCGAACGTGGCAGCCGAGCCTGAGCCGGACGACACGGAGTCGGAGTTGGACGCCTACTTCGCGGCGCGGGAGCGCGAATCCATGCGGTGGCTTGAGGGGCGCGGCCGCCGGGCGAAGGGGGACAAGCCATGACCGAGCCAACCGACAGGCAAGGCGATGCGTTCGACGTGCTCTCCGCGGAGAGCCGGGTCGTCCGCTCTGCCCGGTACATGCCTGAGGATCAACCACTGAGCGACGCCCAGCGGCGCGACGTGGCGGACCGCTGCCGGCAGTTTATGGGCGAGCACCGCGTCACCCGCGACCAGGTCGGACGGGCGGTAGGGCTGGCCGGTGGCACCGTGTCGAAGCTGCTCGGCCACAAGTATCACGGGACCGCGGGCGACCGGTATCTGGCCCGCCTCAACAACTGGCTTGAACTGGCGGCCCAGCAGCACAATCTGATCGGTGGCAAGCAGTGGGTTGAAACGGCGGTCGCCCGCGACGTGCTCGCTGTCGTCGGCATCGTGGCGGAAACATGCAAGATTGGCGTGCTGTTCGGGCCGGCTCAGATAGGCAAGACCTTCACCCTGCAAGCAATCGAGGGCGACGCGCGTTTCGGCTCACCGCTGCTGATCCGCGTAGATGAATCGCGTACCTGCCCGTGCGCGCTGTGCAAGCATGTGGCGACCCGGTTCAACCTGTCCACGCGGGGCAGCTTCGATGCGATCTTCAGCCGGCTGGTGACACGGTTGCGCGGCACCAAGCGGCTGCTCATCTTCGACGAAATCGACCGCGCTCAGTACCGGACCCTGGAGTTTCTCAGGGACTTGCACGACGAAACTGGCTGCCCGCTCCTGCTGTGCGGCAAGCCGGTCATCTACGACCGCCTGGGCTTCCGGGAAGCCGGGGGCTTCAAGCAAGTGATGGACCAGCTCTCGGGCCGGGTCGTGGTCTGCCGCGACCTGCTGGAGCGCACGCGCGACCGGGACGGCAGGCCGGGCGAGCCGCTGTACACGCTGGCAGACATTCGAGCCCTGGTCGGCCAGGCCGGCTTGCAACTGCGGGTCACGCCGGATGCCGAGCGGTGGCTGCAAGATCGGGCGTGCACGCTCGGCCAGGGCGGGGTCGGCAAGGCCCTGGTGTACTTGTACCTGGGGGCGAAGCTGGCATTTGTCCAGGGCGACGACGTGTTGACCAGCGACCACCTGGAGGCGGTCGTAGACCTGGCGATGGGGCACGAGGACGCGGCCCGCCGAGCAGCGATGGTGGCCGATTCGGCGAGCATGCGACACGCTGTTTAACGCGGTGCGAACGGGTTGAACCCGTGCACTGCTGCTGAAAACCCGGCTCCCTGTTGGACCTGCTGAACGGCGCGACGCAGGCCAGCAGGGAGCCTTTTGCATATGGGCGTTTGGCCAAGTCGGTTGCGTCGTGGCCAAGTGTCGGTTGCCCTTATAGTTTCTTTCATAATACCCTCCTAACCTGCCACCTGCCGCGGGCGGTCTGCCATCGTGACAGAACCGCACGCCCGGCCGTTCCGGCCTCGTCATAACCTATTGTGAAATGCCAAGTTACGGACGCCAGCGTCCGGCTTGCCGTTGGCACGGTGTTTGCGAACACCTTCGCCCGGGGCCGGCGAACAGTTGCGGCCGGGATGGCGCACGCGGAGGCCGGCCCGAGGCAGAGTGGTCGCGTCCGCACGCGTGGCATTCGCGTGCCGCCGATGGCCGCGGGGTTTTAGCGGAGGGCGGCGACAGCGCCCTGCGGCGGCTGTCCACCCGTGGCAGGGGGCACAGCGGACAGGCTGGTGGCCAAGGCGGTGCCGGATGCGGCTCCGGGACGACCGATCGGAAACCAAGCTCGAAAGGAGTGTGCTGCCATGACCATCCGTGTATTCAATCCTCTGGTTCCCGCAACCCGGTTACGCGGGGAAATGGACCGGTTGTTCAGTGACCTGGCCGCCAACCTCCCCTGGCCGGGCTGGTTGGCGGAGACGGGCGCGTCGGCGTTCCCCGCCCTGAACGTCTGGGAGGACGAGCAGTGCCTCTACGCCGAGGCGGAGTTGCCGGGCATGCAGATGGACGACCTTGAGCTGCTCGTCGTCGGCAACGAACTGACCATCAAGGGCGAACGTAAGGCGGGCGAGGAGGATGAGGCCGTGTACCACCGGCGCGAGCGCGGTGTCGGTGCGTTCAGTCGTGTCGTCCGGCTGCCGGTCGAGATCGACGCGAACAAAGTCGAGGCGCGGTTGCAGGACGGCGTGCTCACCGTGAAGCTGCCGAAAGCGGAGGCCGCTCGCCCGCGCAAGATCGAGGTGAAGTGTGTGACGAAGTAGGTACTCCCGCAACGTCGCCCGCATGCCCGCGGGCGAAGGGATCAGCCGCAAGGAGTGACCGGCATGACCACCGAAACCACGATGCAGAGGAAGACGGACAGCGAAGTGACGCAGACGGAGCCGACGCGCAGCGGGCGTCAGTATCGCCCGAACGTCGACATCATTGAGCAGCCCGGTCATCTGTTGATCCGGGCCGACATGGCCGGCGTGCGCGGTGACCAGATCGACGTGCGGTTTGAGAACGGCACGCTCACGATCTTCGGTCCGGCGGCCCAGCGGCAGCAGCAGAACACGGAATACCTGCTGTGCGAGTACGGTGTGGGCGACTTCTACCGTACGTTCCGCGTCAGCGAGGCAATCGACGCCCAGCAGATCACGGCCGCGTATCAGCACGGCGTGCTGACGCTGCACCTGCCGAAGGTGCCGGCCGTTCAGCCGCGGAAGATCGCGGTGAAGGCGGGTTAGGAACGCCGAGCTGCCGGCTGGGGTGGCCCAGGTCCTGCGGACCTGGGGGACTGATGAAGGGTGCGCCGACCACGGGTGCCGACTGCATGCTCACCCGCGACTGCGGTTGCGGGAAGGTGCGGCACTCGGATGACGCGGAAGTACACCAGCGGCCAATCGGGCAGCAGTGCATTACACGAAAGGAGGCGAGTATCATGTCAATCATTCCCTGGCGAAACAAGCGTGGCGAAACGGAGTCCACGGACCTGGCGGAGCTGAGTTCGTTTGACCAGTTCCGCACGGAGATGGAGCGCACCTTCGATCGGTTCCTGCGCGACCCCTGGGGCATGGTGAGCATGCCGATGACGCGCCTGGGCGCCTGGGCGCCGTCGATAGACGTCACGGAGAGCGACACCGAGGTGACCGTCCAGGCGGAGATCCCCGGCGTCGATCCGAAGGAACTCGACATCTCCATCACCGGCGACATGCTGACGATCTCCGGCAAGAAGGAGGCGAGCACCGAACGCAAGGGTGCGAACTACTACTGTTCGGAGCGGCGTTTTGGCAGCTTCCAGCGCAGCGTGCGGCTGCCGGCCGGGGTGGACACGGAGAAGGTCTCGGCGCAGCATGCCAACGGTGTGGTGGCCATCACGCTGAAGAAGCAGCCCGGCGCCATGCCGAAACGCATCACCGTCAAGACCGCGGACAAGTAGCCGGCTGCCCGCGTGGAGTCAACGCCCGGTCGGTGCCGATTGGGGCGCCGACCGGCGTGGAGTCGTTCGCGCCGATGTAGCGCCGCCCCCGCGGGCGGCGTGGTTGTTGATGACGCTCTGACACTTCCATGCCGATCACGGCGGGGCGGATGCTACACTGAACGCAACGGGTCCAGCCCCGCGCCCGCCCGGAGGCGGGTGACGCCGTCCCACAGCTTCGGATCGTTCCGCAGGAACTTCAGAAGCTGCGCGGTAGAAACGCCCAGCACCTGCGCTGTGTCGGGAACCCGGCACTCATGGGCCGCCAGGACATCGAGAATCTCTGCTACCGCCAGGGGGTAACGCGCGTCCCGCCGACCGACCACGATCCGCCCGTCGCGCGAGATACACTGGGCCAGTAGTTCGCTGACTCGGTACCGTTCCGCGTCGAGGTGCGCCCGCACGTTCAGCGCCAGGGCCGCCCGCAGGCGACGCAGGGCTCGCGCCTTGTTGACGTGTTGTGAACGCTCCTCAGTGGCGGTCACAGCCAGGCCCGTCGGCAGGTGTCGCAGGCGAACGGCCGAGCTGGTCTTGTTGCGTTTCTGTCCCCCCGGCCCGCGCGACCGATAACAGTCCACCTCGCACTGTCCGATCAGGGCCTGGTCGTCCAGGTGCAGGAAGCGCAGTGCCCCCAGCGTGCTGTCATCGCCCTCGTGTGGCTGCGCCATGGGGGAGGTCTCCGGTTCGATCCGCACGACTCGCGTCAGGGCCGCGCCCGCCGACCGGTCCCGTCGCAAGTCATCCGTGCTGCATGCCGATAACTGCGCCAGAGTCCCGACGCCTGCCTCCTGCAACGCCGGACGGAACCCCTCTCCCCTGGGAGAGAGGGCGGGGTGCGGGGAAATCCCGCTGGGGTCCGACCCTCGCCCAACCCGTTCCTGGAGCAGGCGGGGTCGGTGTCAGAAGCTCTCACGCGCAGGCCGGCCGGCGCGGGTCCGCCCCGCGGCGTGCCTTGATCTCTGCGCCGGTCAGTCCGGGAGTCCGAGCATGAACTCAACCACGTTGATTCGCGTCGTTGCCGGCGTCCTCGCCTTCGTCATCATTATCCTCGCTTCTCCCTCCTGCGTCGACCGGAACAAGAACGAGGCGGTCCCCGCGCCCGTCCGCGTGGACAGCGACTTCTCCAGCGCCCCGGTCTCTCCCGGCGGCACCGGCGGGGTCCCCGACACGGGCGTCGCCTCCGCCGGCGAGGCGACCCAGAGCTTCTTCACCGCCTTCCAGCTTGACCCGGAGGCCGAGGACAGCGCCGGCCCGAAGTTCGTCGTCGCCGGCGACATCAACCACGACGGCCTGTTGGATCTCGTCAGCGCGTGGAACCAGTCGCAGCCCGTACAATTGCACTTGCAGCAACGCGACGGCGACGACCGCATCGCCTTCCGCACGATCACGCTGGCCGGTACCACCCCGGTGGCCATCGTCGCCGGCGTGGCGCTGGGCTACATCAACAACGACGACTGGCTCGACGTCGTGGTGCTGGTCAAGTCCACCGGTTACACGACGATCTGCCTGCCTCCACCTCCCGAGGATCCCAGCGAGCCCCGCGGTGACCCTAGCGTTATCGGCGTGCTCGATGGGGAGATCGTCGTCCTCTTCAACCCCGGTGATGCTGCCCGCGTGCTCGACGGCGACAGTTGGCACGAGCTCATCGTCGTCAACCCGCTGGCCCAGGCCGTCACCGAGGGCATCCACGACCACTACCCCGGTCTTGAAGCCGCCGAACTGGACACCATGAAGACCAAGCCGGAGTTGGGCGGCTACACGTCTCTGGCCGTCGGCAACCTCGACGGTCGCCCCGGCGATGACATTGTGGTGGCACTCAATCCCGCGGAGTGTCGCGGCTATCTTCAGAAGCCGCCGATCAATACCGTCGATGTGTATCTCAACCCCGGCGCTGACGTCGTGGAAGGTCTCACCAACTGGGGAGACCCGGTTTCCGTCGAACACGACGCGCCCAACGTGGCCGCCATCGCCCTGCACGACGTGGACGGCGACGGTGACCTCGACATCGTCAGTACCTACACGACCTCGGTCTCCCGCAACGTCCGCTGGGCGCGGAACCCGCTCATCCCGCACGCCGAAGGCGGCCCCTCCGGACCGGAAGCCGTCCGGGCCGGCACCAGCGACGGAGCGCGCTTCCTGGCCGGCGAGTGGCAGTTCCGCCCGATTGGGCAGCTCGACACCGGTGCCGAGGTCATGGCGCTCGGGGACATCGACGGCGACGGCCACCAGGACGTGGTCGTTCGCTCGTCCGTCGGTCAACTCGTGCAGTGGTTCCGTCGCCCCAGCGACCGCATCATCGCCCCCGAGTTTCCACCCAATGATCCCGTGCCCGACCGGCACGATTTCCCCTGGCCGGTCTTCACCCTCACGGAGTTTCGCGATCAGGAGCCGGAGGCCATCGCGTTGGGTGACCTCACCGGCGACGGGCAACTGGACCTGGTGGTGGCGGCCGAGGGCTCCGTGCTCTGGCTTGACGGCTCCACCGGAGCGTCCGTGTTCGATCCCTGGGTGGGCAACCCCATCATCAGCGACAACCCGCCGGACTCTACGACTGCGGCCGGCACGACTCCCCCGGCAGGCAGCGGCGTCGGTGTCCAACAGGTCGACACCTCAACGCACGTCAACTGTGTGCTCATCGTCGACCTTGACGCCGATGGTCGGCCGGACGTGATCGCCACGCTTGACCGCCGTGCCCGTAGCGGCCTGACCGACGACCGCCTCGTTTGGTACCGCAACGTGCGGACCGAGGAGTAGCCGCCGCCGCGGCCGCCTACGGCCTCCACCACGCGCTGGCATACGTCCGGCGCGTAGCTCTGCCGGGGTGCAGTGACGAAGTGCCGTCGGCCGGGCTCACCGGCTCCGGCTTGCGGTCCTCGCCCGCACGCCCGGAGGGGGTGCTTGCTGGAGTCCCCGCGGCGCCCTGCTCGGCCTCGCCCGGTCCCTTCTGCTGTTCCCCCAGGCGTGCTTTGGCCAGCGTCGTGACAAACTGCCCCAACATAGCCTCGGTGCGACCCGCCAGGTCCATGGATTGCTTGAAGTCCGCCGCCGCTTCGGCGTACCGCCCCAACGCCGCCAGCAACTCCCCACGCAGGGCCAGGGCGTCCGCGTTCGTCGGCTCCACCGTCAGCACCCGAGATACGTCACCGGCTGCATCCTCCAGATGCCCGTCCGCCCGATGCACGACTGCCCGACCCAGCAACGCCACCGGATGGTCAGGCGATAGCGTCAACGTACTGTTGAACTCCAGCAACGCCTCCATGGCCCGGCCGGCATGCAGCAGGTCCAGCCCCCGCAGGGTGCGCGCCCAGATCGACAGCCCGTCCAGCTTGAGGGCCGCCTCACAGTCGGCCAGACTACCCTCGGTATCCCCGCTCAGCAGACGCGCCAGCCCCCGCCACACGTAGCCCATCTCCGCCTCCGGACGCAGGGTGAGCAGGACCTCGGCCTCCCGCAACATACCGGCGTGGTCTTGTGCCTGACAGGACCACAAAGCCCGTAGCATGTGGGCCTCAACGTCGTTGGGGTTCAGCCTCAGCGCGGCCTCCACCAACCGCAGCGCTTCCGCCGGGTCCGCGGCCGTCCGGGCCTGGTCGAGGAGCACCTGCCGCTCGTCCACCCCGGGACCGAGATTGACGAGGTCCACCGGCGCCGCCCGCTGTGGGTACACTGCCTCGATGTAGTCCCGGGCGACGCGTCGCGCCAGCCCCAATGGGGTGCCAACCTCCGTGCTGCTCGCACCGCCGCCCCGCACCGTACCGCTGGCAGAGACCACCTGCTGGCCCGTCTGCACCAGGTTCTCCACGACGGGTCCCACCGTGCTGGCTCCGGCCTCCAACAGGGACCGACCGGCCGCCAGCGACGGCAACCCCAGCATCTGAAGCAACAAGTAGTCACGTTCCGCCTTCGCCTGCTCTGCCTCCTGCTCCAGTGCCTCCACGCGGGTCTGGGCATGCTCCACTGCGGTCGTTTGCTGCTGCACCGTGCTGCGCGTCATCAAGAGGGCGGAACCCAACGCCAGCGCCACCACGGCCGCCGCCGACGTCAACAGCGCCAACTGGTGCCGGCTGACGAACTTCCCCGTTCGCACCAGGGCGCCCGCCCGGCGGGCCGCGATCGGCTGTCGGGCCAGGAATGCCCGCAAGTCCGTCGCCATGTCCCGGCCCCGCTGGTAGCGGCGCTCCGGGGTCTTCTCCATCGCCTTCAGGCAGATGGTCTCCAGGTCCACCGGCACGCGCGGGTCGTGGACCCGCGGGGGTACCGGATCCTCGTTCAGCACCATGCTGATCACACGCTCACGCGTGTCGCCGGGGTAGGGTGGGCGCAACGTGAGCCACTCATACAACGTGGCCCCCAGCGAGTAGATGTCGGTGCGGTCGTCCACCGCCTCCGGGTTCCCCGAAAGCTGTTCCCGGGACATGTACAACGGTGACCCGATCAACTCACCGCTGACGGTCACCCCCGGCTCCTCCGCCAGACGGGCCAGCCCGAAGTCGGAGACCATCATCCGCCCATCATGCCCCAGCATCAGGTTGTGCGGTTTGATGTCTCGATGAATCACGCCCTGACCGTGGGCGTAATCCAGCGCGTCGGCTACGGCCGCGATGTGCCGCGCCACCAGTTGGAAGTGCTCGGCATCACGCTGCACGGCGCACGCAATGGACTCCGTGGCCGGATGCTCCGCGGGAACGTGGATCGAGCCCGACCCCGCCGCGGACGACGCGACGTCCCCCGGCGGGGTGGATCCGGCGGCGTTAGCCGACGTTCCGCCCCCGGTCCCACTGCCGCCCGACGCCCCCTCGGGTAGCCGGACCGCGACGGTCTCCTCGCTATCAGCATCACCCGCGTTTGCTCCGAGCTGGGCCTGGGCCGCGGCGATGATCTGGTGCAGGCTGAGCCCGTCGA
This sequence comes from Planctomycetota bacterium, assembly GCA_029558835.1. Lineage (GTDB taxonomy): Bacteria > Planctomycetota > Phycisphaerae > UBA1845 > UBA1845 > JAKQDH01. The sequence continues at coordinate 17,307 of JAKQDH010000077.1, forward strand.
CGTATTCCATCGCGTAGAAGTAGTGACCACGCTCGTGCCCGAGCGCGTGAATCGGAATGATGTGCTGGTGATGCAGCTTGGCCGCCGCCTGCGCCTCACGCTGAAAACGCACAATGGCCGCCGGCGACTCGCTGACGTGCCGCGCGAGTACCTTCAGCGCGACGATGCGGCACAACGAGCGCTGCCAAGCCTCGTAGACCGTGCCCATGCCGCCCCGGCCGATCTCGCGTCGCAACTCGAAATCGCCCAGGCTCTGCACCTGCAAACCGGCCTCCGGGCCCAGCAGAGTGCCCACGTCCCGCGCCTCGCCGCCACGGGTCGGATTGTGAGGCGTTCCTTCAACCACACCCACGCCCCTCACCCATACCCACCTGCTCTGTCAGGGGGGCTGCTGCCCTTCACCCGTCCGGGTCCCGTACCGCCCAGCCCGCGGCGCGTTCCCCACTACGACCAGCGTCCCCCATTTGCACGCTTGCGGCAATGCGAATTCGCCCAGTTGATTATAACCGCTTGTTACCGGCCCGTTTCGAACGATCCGCAACATCCATCGGCGGCCCGGTCGGGCACCCGCGCCGGCCCCCGGTGGGCGGCTTCTGGCCCCCTCTCCCGCCGGGAGAGGGTAGCGGCGAGGGCGGCGGCGGCGAAGGCCCCCCGGATGTCCAACCGGCCCCCCCAACACGCGGAAGACGCTGAACGCATACGGCTGCCAGGGCCTGCCGCGCAAGTTGCCGCACCTGCCACCCTTAGCAGCCCGTTGAAGAAGTAGCGTCGGCCCCCTGCGGCCGACGTAGAACGCCTCTGACGCACGGATCGTCGAGGATACCAGCGCTGACGAGGCTCTCCTCAACACGCTGTTAGGAAGCCCGCGCCGGCCCACGAGTTCCTCGACAGCCCGGCAACCACGCCCAGCGCCCGGCCGCGCTCCGGCGGGTGGACCGTGTGCACCACTCAGATGCGGTCGCCAGGCAACCCCGGGAACCGTCGCGCCCGCAGGTCACTCCTACAAAGACATTCGCCGTCGGCCGGCGTTAGCGGCCGCGCGCTGCGAAACCACCGGGACCGCTCCTCGAGGCAAACTCGCCCGCCCGGTACCTTGCGCCCAGTTCCAGGTAGCTCCGCACCACGTGGTCAATCGCTTCCAGATCGCGCTGGCCCACCTCCCGCACGACCCGCCCGGGCGTCCCCATCACGACTTTGCCATCGGGAACCACCGTGCCCGGAGTGAGCACCGCGCCTGCCGCTACAATACATCGGCTGCCGATCTCGCAATGGTCCAGCACGATGGCGCCGATTCCAATCAACGTCCGCGCGCCGATGCGCCGACCGTGCACGACGGCGCGATGACCGATTCCCACGTCGTCACCGATCTCCATGTCCACGCCGTGCGGCGTATGAATGATCGTGCCGTCCTGCACGTTTACCCGCGCGCCGATGCGGATGCGGGCAATGTCCGCCCGGATCACCACCTGATGCATCACCGTGCATCCGTCGCCCAACATGACGTCACCGGCGACAACGGCGGAATCCGCAATGAAGACATCCTGCCCCACGGACGATTGCGGCCTTTGGTCCATACGCTCCTCTCGGTGTTCGCTCGGTGGGCCCGCACCGTCCCCATATACTAGACGTGCGGCTGTCCCGGCCACCGTCAGCTTCCGTACAGGATTGTAGGTATACCGACGGCGAGCCGAAAGCGCGATCCGAAGAATCCGCCCGCGCCACAGGCGCCGGTGCGCACTCGGTGGCAACGCTGCCTCTCGACGAAGGGTCCCAGAAGTGACGCCGGACCCGGCGCTTACATGTTTACGACATTCGGCGCCGAACCCGCCATGCGCTCGCGCGGCACCGGCGGCGCGGGGGTGCCGCAGCCCATCCAGGTCGCAGCACGCGATTCGGTGCCGCGGGTCCGAACCGTGACCCTGAGGGAGTGGGTGAACCCCAGCCCCGGTGGGGCAACGCGCCGAATCCTGTCCGTGACGCACGACACCCCGAGAACCCCGACGTAGTGCGTGCGAGGGAACTTCCTGGCGGCACGGTTTGTTGGGAGTGCAGGTGCGAAACGACCTGTGCTGTGGTCGTGCGTCCGCCGCCATCCGGCGAGGTTGCACCTTGAACCTATGACCCGCCCGCGGACTGGGTGGGCGTTTGCCGGTCGGAAAGGAGTACCGTGTCCGGGTCCTGGCTTGACGACTCGTATCGGGCGATGAGCTTGCGAATACGCGGCTGGTCGGGATCAACCTCCAGAGACCTATGCCAGTACTCCAGAGCCTCGGCCCGCACGTCGGTACGCGTGGCGTCCTCCAGGTAGCGAAGCATGCAGATGGACCCCAACCCTGCGTACGACCGTGTCAGACCCTTGTCGCACGCAATCGCATCCCGATACGCAACCTCGGCCGCGTCGAAGTCCCGCATCCGGAACAGGCAGTAACCCAACGCCTCATGCGCTACCCCGAGTTGCGGGTCCATCCGAACGGCACGTTGCAGCGTCCCTCTGGCCAACTTCAGTCTGTTTTGATTTACGTAAGTGTGCGCAAGGTTCACCAACACCAGCGGCTGACGGTTGTCGCGTTCCAACGCCTCTTTGTAGGCCCGGATCGCCTCATAGTACTTACCCTGTGAGTCGAGCGTCACCCCGAGGTTGACGTAGGAGCTGGGCTGGTCCGGATCGACGGCTATGGCCCGCTCAAACCGCTCCACCGCTTGGTCGTAGTCTCCGAGTTGTTGATAGCAGGCTCCGAGGTTGAGTTGTGCCTCGAAATGGTCCGGCTGCAGCTCGGTCGCGTGCAAATACGCCTGCACCGCGTCGCGCAGGCGGCTGCTGAAGTGGTAAAGCTGTGCCAAGTTCAGCGTGTCGTCGAACGAGAACGGGTTCCGCCGGATGGCCTCCAGGAAGCACGCAATCGCGTGCTCGTAATCACCCATGCGACGGTAGATCGTCCCCATGCGCGACGGGGCCGCTGCCAGCTTCGGGGAGAGCTGGCTGGCTTTCTCAAACTCGACCAAGGCCCTGTCCAAGTTGTCCTGCGCCAGTAGCTTCTCCCCCCGGTCCAAGTGATAGTCCGCTTGGACCTTATGCACAACGTGACAACCTGAAGTGGTCGCCAGACACGGCAGCATGCCGGCGAGGGCGAGCAGGTAGAGGCACGGGTGTCGCAAACGCATACCGAACGCCGCCTCAGGCTGCCGCATGGTTACTTGCGCCACCTTGGATGCGCCCGCACCAAGTCGGAAGACCACGGTGGATGCCGCGAGGAGCATAGATCTAGCTGAGCTTGGCATATGAGGGAACCTCATCTTCCCGCATGCCCCGGGCGATGCGGGGCTGGAACGCAGGGCACCGGACCGGCCCCACGACGATTATCGGCCCAACGACTTACGGGGTCCAGTTGACTTATCCAACCGAGGTTGACCGTCCCGGTGGGGGCGGCCAGGGCGGGTGAGTTTCCCTGTGTCCCTGCGCTGCTGTATAGTCGTGGCCGAACCGAACCTGTGGAGACCCGTTGGGAGAGGCCGCCATGTCCGACGTTGAGGAGCCCCTGGGATTTCAGATTGACGACGACTGGAAGAGCGAGGCCGCCCGGGAGAAGAAGCGGCTGGCCGAGCAGGAGCGCGCGGCGGGCGGCCCCGACAGGCCCGACACCCCAACCCGGGCCGATTTCCTCGACCTCCTGAACGCCATTGCCCTTCAGGCTGCCATTGGGTTGGGCGGGGCCAAGGGCCCCTCCGGCGAATACATTCCCCCCAACCCGGCCTTGGCGAGGCACCACATCGACCTGCTGACGGTGCTGGAGGAGAAGACCAAAGGCAACCTGACCCCGGAAGAGGCGCGGACGCTCGAGGCGGTTCTGTACGAGTTCCGCATGCAGTTCGTCCAACGGACCATGGGTGCCCCCGCGCCGCCACCGGAGGGCGGTCCCGGCTCCGCCCCGCAGAGACCTCGCTAGCACTGCGCCGGGCACCCAGTGGCAGGCATCGAGTTCGCGCCGCCGCGGATCACCGCTCGCGGGGTCCGGCCGCCGTTGTCTCCTTGTCAGTTTCCCTGAGGTGTGGAGCTGCCCGGCGTACGTTCCGCTGCCTCATCCACCGCGCACACCCACGCCCGCGGTACTGGACCCCTCTCCCGCGTACCTGTTTAGCGTGGGTGCCATGCCCTCACCCGCCGCAGGCGGGGGTGGGCATGTGCTGCGGCAGGCAGAGGCATGCTTACCCGCGACCGCGGTCGCGGGAAAGCATGGCACCCGCCACGCCGGGGACGCTAAACACGTGCTCTCCGGCGGGAGAGGGGTAGGGGTGAGGGCCGCAGAGGCGGGGCGCGCCTGGTGGTGTAGACGCACGCGTGCCGACCACACACAGGACGCCGGACAGGTACGTCGCTCGGGTCTCTGTCGCGAAGTACGAACTTGCCCACTGGCTTGGGCGCCGCAAAAAACGCGAGCTTTCGAGTTGCATGACCTCGCGTTTCGTGGTAGATATACGTGCCGTCCGAACGCTCCGGCCCCGGTCGGATTCCACGTGGGAGTCGGCGCCTGGCGCCGGAACACCCGGAACCAGAGGGAGCTGGTTCCAGCCCTCGCGTCTCGCAAACAAGGAGGTTCCCCATTAACGCGCTAGCCTGGCTCAACGGCGAGTTCTGCCCGATCCACGAGGCGAAGGTTTCCATTGAGGATCGGGGGTTCCAGTTCGGCGACGGCATCTACGAGGTGATTCGCGTCTATGACGGACGCCCCTTCCTGCTTGAACGCCATCTGGAACGTCTCTGCCGTAGCGTGGCTGCCATCGGGCTGGAGGTCAACGTCGAGGAACTGGGCCTCGCACGCGTGATTGACGAGGGTGTGCAGCGCAGCGGCATGGCCGAGGCGGTGGTGTACATCCAGATCACGCGCGGCGCCGCGCCACGCATCCACGATATCCCCCGTGGGCTGCCGCCGACCGTGGTGGTAACGTTCCGCCCGGCGCCGGTGGTGCCGGCGGAGTTGCGGGAACGCGGCGTCAGCGTGATGACCACGCGCGAGATCCGCTGGGCGAACTGCTACATCAAGGCGATCACGCTGCTGCCTAATATCCTGGTGCGGACGGAGGCCCGGCGCCGCGGTTACTACGAGGCCGTGTTCGTCACCGACCAGGGCGAGGTGCGGGAGACCACCGCCGCCAACATCTTCGCCGTGCGCCAGGGGCGCCTCCGCATGCCGCCCCGCACCCAGGCGGTCCTCCACGGCATCACGCAGAGCCTCGTCCTGGACTGCGCGGCCCGCGTGGATGTGCCGGTCGAGGAGCGGGCCTTCCATCTTGACTTCCTGCGGGCGGCCGACGAGGCCTTCATCTCCAGCACCACATTGGAGGTGCTGGGGGTGACCAGAATTGACGATCAACCCGTCGGGGACGGGACCGTGGGCCCCATTACCCGTCGCCTGCACGAGGAACTGGTCCGCCACGCCCGGCGTGGCCCGTGCCGCAGCGCGTGCGCCGTCTGAACGCGGAAGCTTGCCTGAGGCATCCTGTGTCGCAGTGCCCGGGAAGGGCACCGGCGGTTGCTTGCTGCCTGCCGCGAGTGCGGGCCCGGAGTCCACGCGGACTCGGTGCCTGTGCTGGCTGCGGGCGCTATGTCGGCAGCCGGCCAGCGCGACGGCCAAGACTTATGGGCGGGCTCCCACAACTCCCGCGGCCCCGACATTTCAGTCCCGTCCCCCTCGCGTCGATACGCCACTTGGATATTCCCCACGCCGCTCGGCGGACGTGAGGCGTTGGGGTTGCCTGCTTATCGGACCCCGGTGGGACCACACCCGGAGACCTGGAATGGACGTGCGCTACATCAACTCCTTCGTGGGAGCGACCTGCAACGTGTTCGAGACCATGGTGGGCATGCCGGTGGCCGTCGACAAGCCTACCGTGAAGAGCGAAGCGACGCCCAGCGCTGACGTCTCCGGGGTCATCGGTTTCTCGGGTGATGCGACCGGGTCCGTCGTACTGGCCTTCAGCTTCGACACGGCCGCCAAGATCGCCAGCGCGTTCGCTGGTGCGCAGATCACCCCGCAACACCCTGACTTTGCCGACGCCATCGGCGAGCTCGCCAACATGGTGGCCGGCGGGGCCAAGTCGAAGTTCGATGGTTTCAACATCAACATCTCGCTGCCTAACGTGATCGTTGGGCGTGACCACAACGTCTGTCCCTCGCGGAGCGCCCCGCGCATCGTGATTCCCTGCCGGACCGAAGCGGGGTTCTTCTACGTTGAGGTGGGCATGGTGGTCGAGAAGAAGGTGCAGCGCGCCGCAGCCGTTGCCGCAGGAGTCACGCCGTGAAAATCATGCTCGTCGACGATTCGCGGACCATCCGCAACATCCAGAAGAATGTGCTCAAGCAACTGAACCACACCGACGTGGTTGAGGCCGCCGACGGCGTCGAGGCCCTGGCACGCTTCCAGGAACAGGTCCCGGACCTGATGTTCGTCGACTGGAACATGCCCAACATGGACGGCCTGACCCTGGTCCGCAAGATCCGCGAGGTCAACAGGACGGTCCCCATCATCATGTGCACGACGGAGGCCGAGAAGTCGCGTGTCCTCGAGGCCATCAAGGCGGGCGTGAACAACTACATCGTCAAGCCGTTCACCGTCGATTCACTGGGGGAGAAGATTCAACAGACCATGGCCAAGGTGAATGCCGCGGCCGGCGCCGCCGCACACTGACCGGAACCCGCCACCTGAGACCTGCCCGACTCGGCAGCCGACACACCTGTTGATGCTCACGCAGAGGACCCGCGCGCGCGAATCGCGTGCCCTCGAGCGATCTTCGGAGCACTCGACTCCAGAGGCAAACCGGTGGCTTCGTCCACGCTGCCCGCCTGTTCGCGGAGCTTTGACCGCATCACCCGACCCATCTTGAACTTGACGGTGCGTTTGGGCGGCACGGCCACCTTGTCCATCGTCTTGGGGTTCTGTGCGACCCGGGCCGCCCGGATCTTGCACTCGAACACACCGAAGTCGCGAAACTCGAGGCGATTGTTGTTGGACAGTTCACTTATCACGTCGTCCAGGAACCCTTGAATTATGCGCTTCACAAGCGAGCGTTTGGCCCCTTCCCGCTCTGCCAGCCGGTCAATCAACTCTTTCTTGGTTACGGTGGCCATGAGTGTGATCTGCCCTGCTGAAGCGACCCTCGAGTGCCGTGCCCAACCCGAATGCCAAAAACCAGCCTGCGACTGACGACCCGCCGCCGGAGCAACCGCCGGTCCCATCAGCCGCAGGGCGGATTTGTCCCGTGTCCGGACGCCCCCCCGAGTGAACGCAAGTCATACTACCGCAAAGGGTTTCGACAAGCAAGGCCCATTCTCGGACGCACCGACAACGAACGCGGCGCGCGATTGGGGAGGGTCTGGTTGCAATAGCACTAATCGGTGTCGGGGGAGAAACGCGGGGCGGGCCGAGTGTCGGGGCGGGGAGTGGGATGCCGGACGAAGCCAGGCCCGGGCGGGATCGCTGTGCGGGTGCTTGACGGAGGCCCGGTATCGCGAGCGGCTGGGGGCGGCACCTGTGCGGACCGCCAGGCGTTGTTTCCCCCGAGGCCGGCGGCATGTCCGCGACCCTGTTTGGTGGGCGTGTCAAGTCGCGCTGGTGGGCGGCTGCCTCAGACGCGGCCTCGCGGTACGCAGCAGGCAGGGGGACGGGGTTAACGGGGGGGCTCCGAACTTCTCCCTTCCCCTCCCTGTCCGGAGGGGGAGTTCTGAGGTAGGCTTCTGGTGACTGGCCGTGTCACCGGCCAGCCCACGTCGGTGGGACTTTCTTGGGCAGGAACGCTGCGACCGGTCGCGACGGGGACTCTCGGTGGAACAGAGCATGGGGGGGCGTGTTGGCGGCAGGCAAGTCGTTTGCGGGTGGTCTCGAAGGGCAAGAGGCGGGCGGCAGGGGCCGAGCGCGACGAGGTGTGCTGCGATGAAGAGACAAGTGACCGGGCTGCGGCGCCGTCGGAGCAAGACCGCGACATCCCGGCCCGTAGCGGACCACCCGGCGGGAGCGGGGCCGGCGCTGACCGAGCCGCAGTATCATCTTGTGTTCGAGCACAGCCTGATCGGGATGTATCGGACGACGCTACGCGGGCGCATTCTCGACTGCAACGAGTCGATGGCGAGGATGCTGGGTTACCGGTCGCGCCGGGAGTTGCTCAACCACAAGGCGGGGGAGCTGTACCACACGCCGGGCGATCGCCGGGCGTTTCTCGGGCGCCTGCGGCGGACGGGGGTGCTCACCAACTCGGAACTGGCCCTGCGTTGCAAGGACGGCACCACGATGTACGTGCTGGAGAACGTTTGCCTCGTCAGGGAGAAGTCCGGGAGCCTTCTGACGATCCAGGGCACGATGGTGGACATCACCGCGCGCAAGCTGGCGGAAGAAGCGCTGCGGGAGAGCGAGCGTCGGCACCGCGAACTCGCCGGCGAGCTGCGGCGGCTTGCACACCATATGCAAGCGGTGCGGGAAGCCGAGCGGGCGCGCATCGCGCGTGAGTTGCACGATGAACTGGGGCAATACCTCACGGCCCTGAATATGGACCTGCACTGGCTGCGGGAGCGGGCGGCGCACCAGCAGGACATGCCCGTGGCCCGGGTCGCCGCGATGCACGAGCTGGTGGGGCGGGCGATCGTGGCCCTGCGGAGAATCTGCACGGATTTGCGGCCGGCGCTGCTCGACGACATGGGGTTGATCGCGGCCATCGAGTGGCAGGCGCGAGAGTTTCAGGTCCGCACGGGGGTGCGGTGTGTGGCGTCGCTGCCGGCCGCGCCGGTCGAGGTGGCCAAGGAGCAGGCGACGGCGGTCTTCCGCATCCTGCAGGAGAGCCTGACCAACATCGCCCGGCATGCCCGGGCGACGGAGGTACGGATTGTGCTTCAGGCGCGCGCGAAGCTCCTGACTCTGAAGGTAAGCGACAACGGTGTGGGTATGGCGGGGGCGCGGCCGGGGGGTGTGCAGTCGCTGGGATTGATGGGGATGCGCGAGCGCGCGATTGAGTGGAACGGCCAGGTGGAGGTCAGCGACCGGTCGGCAAAGGGAACGACCGTGACCCTGCGTATGCCGCTGGGGCAGGTGGCGCGGGAGGGCACGCCATGATTCAGGTAGTCGTTGCGGATGACCACGCGGTGGTGCGGGAGGGGATGAAGCGCATCATCGAAGGTGCGGGTGACATGTCCGTGGCGGCCGAGGCGGCGGACGGAGAGATGCTCCTGCGGCGGGTGGCGGCGGTGCCTTGCGACGTCGTGGTCATGGACCTAGCGATGCCGGGCATGTCCGGGCTGGAGGTGTTGCGGGAGTTGCGGCGTCGGCAGCCGCGCCTGCCGGTGCTGATCCTGACGATGCACCCGGCGGACCAGTACGCCGTACGCACGCTGCGGGAGGGAGCGGCCGGCTTCCTCCACAAGGGTGACTCGCCGGGCGAGTTGGTGGAGGCGATCCGCACGGTGGTGGGCGGTCAGCGCTACATCTCCAGACCGGTGGCGGAGAGCCTCGCCTCGCATGTGGACGCCACGCGCGAGGCGGTCCCGCACGAGCGCCTCTCGAACCGCGAATTCCAGGTGCTGCGCCTCATCGCCTCCGGCAAACGGCTGAGCGAGATCGCGGTTGAGCTGTCGCTGAGCATCAAGACGGTCAGCACGTTCCGCCGCCGGCTCCTGGAGAAGCTCGGGCTCACGCGCAACGCCGAGCTGGTCCGCTACGCGCTGGAACACGGCATCGTGGACTAGCTGCGGGCCGAGGTGGCGCGCGGTCGGTCCGCCGTGGGCGGCGGGCGAGCACCCGTCAGAAGATTCCTACCGCGCCGAGCGTGCGTTCCCACGCTCGATTTCCAGGCCGACGGATACCGAGAAACCCCTCGCGACGCTACGTTGGTACCGTAGGGTTTGCGTGTGGCTTCCACATCGCGCGCCGGGTCGCGCACGGGCAGATCGAGAAAAGGGCGGGCAGAAGACCGTGCGGGATTCGCGGCGTGGCGTCTTGAGTGAGACGTATGTCAGGCGGCGGGTCGGGTGTCGCGCGGACGATTCGGTGGCGGGACAACACGGAGGGAGGTTCCGGTGACGACAGGACGCAACAACCACGTGGGGTCCAGGACGCTGGGGATTGCGGCGCTCGTGGTTGGGCTGGCGGCTTCGGGCGTGCAGCAAGCGGCTTACGGACGGAACCCCTATCGTAACAGCTTCTTCAGTGCGTATCCGTCGGCGGTGGGGAGTGTTCTGGACACCGTACCGAGCCGTCCCGGCCACTGCGGTGTTTGTCACTATGACTTCAGCGGAGGTGGGGCGCGCAATCCGTATGGGCTGGCGGTCGAGGCGACGGACCGCTCTGCGGCGGCGATTCTGGGTCTGGGGGGTGTGGACTCGGACAACGACGGGTTCGGTAACGCCGTGGAGATTACGGACGTCGCCAACTACACCAACACGCCGACGTTTCCGGGCCTGACGCCGGCGAACGTAAGCCTGGTCTCGAACGTCAACGTTGCGGAGATCCAGGGTTACCTGGCGCCGCTGACCGGCGGCGATGTCACGCCGCCGAGTGTCACGGTGTTGTACCCGAACGGCGGCGAGACGTTGGTGGGGAACACGGGCTCCACGATCCAGTGGACGGCCAGCGACGCCGGCGGCGTTGCCGGTGTGTTCATCTACCTCTCGCTCGACGGCGGGGCGACGTACGACCTGATCGCCGACGGCATTTCCAACACGGGTAGCCTGACGTGGTTTCCGGCGAACCGACCGAGCATGCAGGCGGTCATCCGCGTGGAGGCGGTGGACAACTCGTTCAACATCGGGTTCGACGAGAGCAATGGCCCCTTCACGATTGCGTCGCCGCCGGGCGGGCTGGTGCCCAGCACGCTGCGGGACTTCGACCAGCCCGGCTCGCAGCCGCTGGAAGCCGGTATTTTGAACCCGCCGGCGGCGTGCGCGGTCTGCCACGGCAACTACAACCCGGCCGTGGAACCGTATTTCAATTGGGAAGGCAGCATGATGGCGCAGGCGTCGCGCGATCCGCTGTTCGAGGCGTGCCTGGTCATTGCCAACCAGGACGCGCCCGACTCCGGCGACCTGTGCCTGCGATGCCACCTGCCGCGTGGGTGGTTGCAGGGGCGGTCGGTGCCGACGGATGGCAGCCAGATGCTGCCCAGCGACGCGTTTGGCGTCGCTTGCGACCATTGCCACCGCCTGGTGGACCCGATCTACAGCACGGGCAACCCGGTCGAAGACGTGAACATCCTGGCCAACCTGAGCAACCCGCCCAGCGAGTTCGGCACGGGGATGTTCGTCGTGGACCCGACGGGGGCGCGCCGGGGGCCGTTCGTGGACGCCGACAGCGGACACCCGATCCTGGTGTCGCCGTTCCACCGGGAGGCGGCGTTGTGCGGGACGTGCCACGACGTGAGTAACCCGGCGTTTGAGCGTGATATCAACGGTGACTACGTGCCCAATGCGTTCGACGCGCCGGCCACGGATTTCTCGCCGCACAAGCTGGGCCCGGTGGAGCGGACCTACAGCGAGTGGTTGCACAGCGCGTACAACACGCCGGGGGGCGTGTATGCGCCGCAGTTCGGCGGCAACAAGAGCTACGTTGCGACATGCCAGGACTGTCACCTGCGCGACGTGACCGGCCAGGGCTGCAACCTGAACCCACCGGTGCGGACCGATCTGCCGCTGCACGACATGACGGGCGGCAGCACGTGGCTGCCGAACCTGCTGCCGGCGATGTTCCCCGGTGAGGTGGACCCGGCGGCGATCGCGGCCGGGGTAGAGCGTGCTCGTTACATGCTCCAGAACGCCGCCTCGTTGAACCTGCTGCAAATCGGCGGCGGGCTGCGTGTGACGGTTACGAATGAGACTGGCCACAAGCTGCCCAGCGGCTACCCGGAGGGGCGGCGTCTATGGCTGAACGTGCGGTTCTACGACCAGGAGCAGGGGTTGGTGGGGGAGTCGGGAGCCTACGATGCGGCGACCGGGGTGCTGAGCCACGACGCAGCGGCGAAGATCTACGAGGTGGAGCCGGCCACCCAGGGCATCCCCGGTCTGCCGGACGGCAGTCTCTTTCACTTCGTGCTCAACAGCGTGGTCCTGAAGGACAATCGTATTCCGCCGCGCGGGTTCACGAACGCGGCGTACGCAGCGTTTGGCGGCGCCCCGGTGGGGGCGACCTATGCCGACGGACAGTACTGGGACCACACTCTGTACAGCATCCCGCCCACTGCGGCGTCGGTGGAGGTGACGCTGTACTACCAGAGCACGAGCAAGGAGTACGTTGAGTTTCTGCGGGACGAGAACTTCACGAACAGCACGGGACAGGACCTCTACGACTTGTGGGCGGCCAACGGCAAGTGCCCGCCGGAGTTGATGGCGCAGGGTCAGCTTGTGCTGACGCCGCCGCTGGTGGGCGACTTCGACGACGACGGGTACGTGGATGCGGAGGACTTCACGCTCTGGTCGGCGTGTCTTTGGGGCCCGGAGGTCGCGCACGCGGCCGGATGCGAGCCGGCGGACGCGGACTACGATGGCGACGTGGATCTGCACGACCTGGCGGCGTTTCAGCTTGCGTTCACCGGTCCCGACGTGACACCGCCGAGTCCCCCGACGGGATTGGTGGCGACGGCCCAGCTCCACGCGGTCGCGCTGGACTGGGCGGACAACCTGGAATCCGACCTGGCGGGGTACCACGTGTATCGTGCGGTGGCAACGGGCGGGCCGTATGAACGGCTTCATGAGAGCCTCCTGGAGGCGAGCAGCTACACGGACACTGACGTGGTGGACCGCACCACCTATTACTACGTGGTGACGGCCGAGGATGACGCGGGCAACGAGAGCGCCTACAGCAGTGAGGCGAGCGCCGCGCCGCAGGGCGTCAACTCGATGCACGTGTTCGCCATCGTGCTGAGCGTGGACGACCAGGGCGGCGGCAACAAGTACGGCGTGGCGACCGTGACCATCCGGGACGAACTCAACGCCCCAGTGGCCGGCGCGACTGTGACCGGCACGTTTGCCGGCGACTACTCGGGCACCCGCACGGCGAGCACGAACGGCAGCGGCGTGGCGGTCCTGGTCATCGGTCCCAAAGGCGGCCGGACGGTGTTTACGTTCTGCGTTGCCGGAGTGACGCACGAGACGCTGGTCTATGACGCGACCCAGAACGTCGAGACGTGCGACGCGTATCCGTAAGCCGCCGGGTGGCTGCACGCGCCAAGGGTGCCGGGTCCGCCCTGCTCCCCGACGGTCGTGGTCCGGAGCCTCGGCGTCGGATCGTGCGGGGCGGGCGCTGGGGGGTGGGTCAGGAGTCTTCCGAGCGTGAGCCGAGCGCACCACGCCCGCCCGCGGTGTTTCACCGCGGGCGGTGCGTGGCGCCGGCGAAGGGATACCCGTTGGCCAGGGGGGGGCGCTCGGCCTCCGTCAGGCGGTGTGGAAAGGGGGCGGCCGCGGCGTCCTGACCTCCCCGTCCCGACCGGGCCTATCCCCGTGGAAGCGGCTTCCCCCGTGTAGGGGTTGGCAGCCGATAGTAAGCGGCTGGCCGAGCCCACGTTTGCTGTACCCGGTGGGCCGGTGGGGGCCTCGACCCGCTGACGATGCTGCCTTCCGGGACTCCCACCGGGGCTCATTTCCGAGTTGCAGCGGCCCTGTCTGGTAGGTTAGAATGGCTTTAGCTTCATCGCGGGGCTCGGTCTGAGAGCGTGGAGGGTAGGGGACCGCGCGCGTCGCAGGATCGGGTCTTCTTGGGGGGCGGTGGGCATGGGGTGCGGCCCGCGGAGGGCGTGGGGGGTAACCCACGGCGCTCGGGACGGCGGCTGGATCTTGTCGGGGGTACCAGTGCTTACAGGTCGTGTCTAGCGCTGCGTCATCGTAGCGCGCTGAAGGGAGAGGCCCATGTTCAGCCTGGGGAATAGGGTTCGAGGAGCAAGCGCAGTGGCGGTGGGAACGGTGATGTCCGTGGTCGTATTTGGGGTCGTGGTGGGTCCCGCGGCGGCCGCGGGGGCGCCAATTCCGTGGCGGACGGGGGCCGTGGAGGTGCCGTGGCAAACTCCGGCTGAGATAACAGATGCCCTCGACTCATTGGCGTCGCGCGCCAGTGGGGACCGGCACGTTGTGGTGCAGCTTGATCGGCCCGTGGACGATGGGCTTCGGGCCGCCTTGGCCTCGGACGGACTCGAGCTGTTGGCGTACGTGGGGGAGAACTCGTTCTTCGCAGCGGTCACCGCGGACCGCCTGGATGCCGCGGCGCTGGGTGCGTCGGAAGCCTTGGCAGCGGTGGTGGAGATGCAGCCGGCGTGGAAGCTGCATCCGCTGCTGGTCGAGGGAAGCGTGCCGGCGTGGTCGGTCGTCAGTGGCGACGAGAGTGCGGACCCGATCGCGGGTGCGTACGTGGTGTTCCACGAAGATGTGCCGCTGGAAGCGGGGATCACGGTGGCGGAGCAGCACGGGGCCGTGGTCCGCGATATCCTGTACACGATTAACGGGTTGGTGATCGAGCTGCCGCGGTCGGCGATTGCAGTGCTGGCGGCCGAGGACGCGGTGCAGTGGATCGAGCCGCCGTTGCCGCGGATGAGTGAACTGAACGACAGCAACCGTGCCCGCACGCAGGTGGACCTGGTACAGGCGGCGCCGTACAACCTGACGGGTTCCGGGGTCAATGTCCTGGTTTATGACGGTGGAACGGCGCGGGCGACGCACGTGGACTTTCAGGGCCGGCTGACGGTCCGGGACAGCTCGGGAATGCACTACCACTCGACGCACGTGGCGGGGACGATCGGTGGCGCCGGGGTGGCCAACGCGACGTACAAGGGCATGGCCCCGGCCGTGACGATGCAGTCCTACGGCTTCGAGTACGACGGGTCCGGTACGTTCCTGTACACGAACCCGGGCGATCTCCAGTCCGACTACAACCAGGCGATCAACACCTACGGTGCCGTTATCGGCAGCAACTCGATCGGCACCAACGTGGAGAGCAACGGCTTCGACTGCGCGATCCAGGGTGACTACGGCGTCACGGACCAGTTGATCGACAACATCGTCCGGGGGAGCCTCGGGGCTCCCTTCCGGATCGTCTGGGCCGCGGGTAATGAGCGCCAAGGCAATCGTTGCGACGTCGAGGGGTTTGGCGACTACTACAGCAGCGCGCCGCCCGCCGGGGCGAAGAACCACATCTGCGTGGGGGCGCTGAACTCGAATGACGACTCGATGACGTCCTTCAGCAGTTGGGGACCGACCGACGACGGACGCATGAAACCGGACATTTCCGGGCCGGGTTGCCAGAGCAACGGCGATAGCGGCGTGACGTCCTGTACTTCCACGAGCGACACTGCCTACACGAGCCTGTGCGGTACGTCGATGGCCTGCCCCACGGTGGCCGGTTGCGCGGCCCTGATCATTCAGGACTACCGCGTCCAGTACCCGACGGCCCCGCTGTTCCGTAATTCCACGCTGAAGATCTGGCTGGCGCACACTGCGGTTGACCTGGGGAATGCGGGTCCCGACTACCAGTACGGCTACGGCTCCGTTCGGGTCAAGGAAGCGATTGACTTCATGCGTGGGGGTTCGTTCATGGAGGGCAGCGTCAGCCAGGGCGGAACGGCCGCCCGGTACGTCAGCGTCGCCAGCGGGACGACGGAGCTGCGCGTCACGATGGCGTGGGACGACTACCCCGGGACCCCGAATGTCAACCCGGCTCTGGTGAACGACCTGGACCTGCGGGTGTACGGGCCCACCGGAACGCGGTACTACCCGTGGACTCTGACCCCGATCAATCCGAGCGGGGCGGCCGTCCGCACCGCTGAGAATCACCGGGACAACCTGGAGCAGGTGCTGGTCAGCAGCCCGGCGGCGGGAACCTGGACGATCGAGGTATACGGCTACAACGTGCCGCACGGGCCGCAGCCGTTCTCACTCTGCGCCACGCCGGCGCTCATTTACTGCTCGTCGCAGGGCATCGTGTCGCTCAATGCGGCGCGGTATGCCTGCAGGGACACGGCGAACCTGCGCGTCGTGGACTGCGACCTGAATGCCAACGACAATGTGGTTGAGACAGTGACGATCACGGTGACCTCGACGTCGGAACCGGCCGGCGAGTCGGTGTTGTTGACGGAGACGGGGCCGGCCACCGCGGACTTCCGCGGCACGATCGCGCTGAGCGCGGACAACGCGCCGGGAGTGTTGCAGGTGGCCCACCAGGACACGGTGACGGCGCACTACATCGACGCGGACAACGGGCAGGGGGGGTACAACATCGAGGTGACGGCCTCGGCAGTGGTAGACTGTGAGGGGCCGGTCATCAGCAACGTGCAGGTCAGCAACATCAGTTCCGGGACGGCCACGATCACGTTTACCACGAACGAGGCGGCGAACGGCACGGTGCGCTATGGGCTGTCGTGCGGGGCGCTGAGCGACTCCTCCAGCGAGACCGGGTATGACACGGCGCACAGCGTCGTGCTCAACGGTCTGCCGGACGCGTCGCAAATCTACTTCGCCGTAGACGCCGCGGACGAGGTGGGGAACTCAACGACCGACGATAACGGCGGTGCCTGCTATACTTTCACTACCCCGGGGCCGCTGTACTCCTGGAACATGGACACCGACCCAGGCTGGACCATTTCCGGCGGTCAGTGGGCCTGGGGCCAGCCGACGGGAGGAGGCGGGTCGGCGGGGAACCCGGACCCAGCCAGCGGCTACACCGGGCAGTACGTGTACGGCTACAACCTCAGTGGCGACTACACCGGCAATATGCCCGAGTACCATTTGACGACGACTGCGATCAACTGCAGCGACGTCACGGTCGTCACGTTGAAGTTCTGGTGCTGGCTGGGCGTGCAGCGCAACACCTACGACCACGCTTACCTTCGCGTCAGCAACGACGGCACTTCGTGGACAACGGTTTGGCAGAACCCGAGCAGCTCGATGAGCGGCGGCTCGTGGGTCCAGGAGTCGTACGATCTTTCGTCCCTGGCCGACGGTCAGGCGACGGTATACATCCGCTGGACGATGGGTACGACCAACGGCAGCCGCAACTACTGCGGCTGGAACATCGACGACATTGAAATCTGGGGGCTTTCCTCGGGAACCCCCGACACGACGCCGCCGACGCCTGACCCCATGACGTTTGCCTCGGCGCCGGCGCCGACCAGCACTTCGGCCATCGCCATGACGGCGACGACGGCCACGGATGCGCAGTCCCCGCCGGTGGCGTACTACTTCAACTTCGTCTC
>JAKQDH010000212.1 GCA_029558835.1 Planctomycetota bacterium
GGCCGGTGGCTGAAGGCCGACGGGTTGCTGTTGCTGTCGAGCGAAGAGCGCGAGAAGCTCAAGCACGTCAAAGTGGTCGTCAGTGAATGCGTGTACGGGGTGCGGCTGCGGGTCGAATACCTGCCGTATGCGGCCGGGGACGCGCCGCAAGTGGCCCGGCGGGCTGCGGGCGTGCTCCAGGCCGCCCGCCAGCAGTTTGCCGGTGGCATCCGCTGCATCGTCGCCGTCGCGCCGTTCCTCTCGCGAGACTTGGCCCACGACTACGATCACTGGCAGAACGGGTACGCTGCGCTGGTCGAACAGGCGTTGATGACGGTCCCCGGCGTGGCCGTTCTGGAAGTGGACGAAGCGCGGGCGATCGGCCGAGAGTTGGCGGTCACGGACGCGGAGGTTCGCGAGCGGCTTGTGCCCCTGTTGGTGGACGGCGAGTATGCCACCACGCGCGGCTCGCCCGAGGCGCCGCCTGCGGTGCGTTTGACCGTCCGCGTCACCCAAGGCGATCGTCGCTTGGAGGCGGTGTCCCGTGACCAGCTGGCCGAGGAGGAAGTGGTCCGAGTGCTGGCCGAACGGCTGCCGCAAAGGCTGATGAACCTGGCCGAAGCCGGAAGCGTTGTGCCGCTGAACCGGAGCCAGCAGTTTGCCCTCCTGTGCCAGCGCGCCGAAGCCTTCGCGGAATTGGGCCAGTGGCCTCAGGCGACCGGTTTGCGCGAAGCGGCCTTGTTGCTGCAGCCGCAGAGCGTGGAGCAGCGGCTGCGGCTAATCCGCGACTACCGCCGCTGGGCGCCGTGGCTGTTTCCGCCGGCCAGGAACAGGATCTCCCGTCGGGCCGACGCCCGTTTGCCTTCGGGTACGCCGCAGGGCGACGAGATCCCGCTGCAGGCCCGGGTCGAGTTCTTCCGCCACCTGGCACAGAACATCCAGGCGGTCGTCGCCGCCGGCGTCCTCCCTCCGTGCGACGCGGTGCAGTTGCTCGGCGTCCTCTCCGCTCACGGCTGGATTGACGCTGCAGACGGGGTCGACACACCGCCGGAGTTGGCCGTCGAGCAGCGGCGGTTGTTCTGGAACGTCGTGCCGCGCCTGCCGTCGCTCGATGCGAGTGTCCCGCTGCAAGTGGCCGACCCCACTTCCCACGGCCCGCAGTGCCACTGCTGGCCGGACGCCGTCCTCTATGCACTGTTGCGCGACCTGCCCAGACGGCAGCAGAAGACCCTCGGACCTCGCGGGGAACGGTGGTCGAAACCAGGCTGGGACGACCGCCATACGCTGGAGGATCTGTACCACCTGTTGACGGAGGTGCTGCCTCAGGATTACTTGGACCCGGGGATCGTGAGGCGGATGGCCGGTGCCGGCCCATGGAACCTGGTCGCCGTCGTTCGCGAGGGCCGCGTCCCAGCGGACGAAGCGCAGCGGGTCCTTACGCGCTTGAAGCAAACGGGACAGCCGGCCGCCGAATTCTACGCCTGCTGCGGCGACATGGCGTTGAAGGCCTTGCGGCCGGAAATCACCGAGCTTTCGACCGTGGACGTCCAGGAAGCAGACAACTTGCTCGCCCGGTTCACCCGCGAGGTGCAGCCCCAGGACGGCGACGAACGGTGGCAATACGCGGAGCGGGCGCTGCGGAGACTGCAGGACGAAGTCCGCCGCAAGGCGGGATTGGCCGTCACGCCGGACCCGCAGCCGATCGGGAATCCCATTCCGCCTTTCGAGTCGGATCGCCCCATCGCCTTTCGCCCGATTCTCGGACTGACCGGCTCGTGGACTCGCCTGCGTCCGTGCGGGTCCGAGTTCGACCTGATGTGGGCGTCGAACGTGATCTGCGTGATGCGCGAGCGGGGCAAGGTCACGCCGATTTTTTCCAGCACGACGCCGAAGGATTTGATTGCCGATGCGTGCTGGGACGGCGAAAACATCTGGGCCGCGTCCATTCAGACCGGCGTTCGCGTCCTGTCACCGCAGGGGCAAGTCCTGGGACATTGGCAGTTCGGGCGCGAGCTTCCGCCGTGCAGCACGGAGGGTACGGGGGTCGCCGATCCGCCCGTCTGGCTCTATCCGGCGTCCGCCGGCCGGTGCCTGATCCTGGGGCACATGCGGCCGGAACTCCGCAGCTGGATCGCCGTCGCTTCGCTGGCACGCTCGGCCGATGGCAGCGGTTCCCCGACGCTCGCATCGACCGTCATCCACACCGCCACCAAGACGAGTGCTGTGCCCGAAGATTCCCTGGACGAGGCCTATTCCGTCCGCTGGCTGACCGAATACCCGGATCCTGGACCTGCGAACCGGCCGTTGCTGTTGATCGGGCGGCACGAACGGACCGGCGAACGCTTTTCCGGACGCCGGCCCTTGGCGGTGGACTTGGAAACGCTCCGAGTGTCGTTGTTCCCCACCCATCTGCCAGCCTGCGTCGTGGATCATGAAGACGTGCATGTTGCAGACGGCTGTTTCGTGTGGACATCCCGCCACGGCACCGACGTCTTCTCTCCCGGCACGGACGACCCGCAGCGGCCACATTGGAACCGGCAGAAGCTCG